>NZ_JBXAFE010000005.1:0-394432 GCF_058792715.1 Phyllobacterium sp. MT110 | reverse complement strand
ACTTCGGCAGTTGGTGACTTCGCGGGCGATTTGCTTCCCAGCTTTAGCAGAAATGCGGTCACAGACACCACCGACCGTCAGAAGCTGTTTCATTACCCTTGACCTCGGTTCGCCAAGAAGCAAATATCCAGATTTAGCTGACCCAGGCGGTAGCCAGTCCGTCATATTCGTCACGCCAGAGCGCCGTGCTCGAGGCGGGGAACTCAGCTAGACAAGGTCTTGATCGAAATGCGTATTCAATGGTTCCGAACGGCGATGATCGCCGCCGTCGTCGCTACTGGCTGCGTTGTTTTGTCTGCAAATGCTCAAACTCTAACGTTGCCTCCGGCCCACGGTAAATTCGACTACCAGATTGGAGGCGACTACAACTCGCAACGCAGTGTTAAGATTGTTGTCCGGGACAGAAAGGTTGCCCCTGCAAAAGGTAAATACAATATCTGTTACGTGAATGCCTTCCAGACGCAACCGAAGCAGAAGGAGTGGTGGACAAAAAACCATCCGAATCTGCTGATCAAGAAAGATGGTGAGTACGTTACCGATCCAAAATGGCCAGAAGAGTATATATTAGACACATCTTCAGACACAAAACGAAAGGATCTGATGAAAATAATCGGTCCCTGGATCGACAAATGTGCGGCTGACGGCTTTAAGGCCCTCGAACCTGACAATCTCGATTCATGGGACAGATCCAAAGGCGTTTTGTCACCAGAAACCAATACCGAGTTTGCCAAGCTGCTGGTCAAACGGGCTCATGATGCCAATCTCGCTGTCGCCCAGAAAAACGCCTCGGAACTTGCACCCAAGGGCCCAAAGATAATCGGCTTTGATTTTGCGATTGTCGAAGAATGCGAATACGAGAAGGAATGCAGCGAGTACACCAAAGTGTATGGCAATCAGGTTTACGAGATCGAATACAATGACAACAACAAGGATACCAATGGCAATCCCGTTGATCCCGTAAGTTTTTTCAATGCCGCGTGCGACGCACGCGGTCGCAAGATCTCTGTCATCTACCGTGACCGCAAAGTCGTTCGGGACACTTCGCCCGATTACGAATACGAAGTGTGCGACTAATCAGATTGACATGCGGTCTTGCTTATTTTGCCAACACAATTTCTAGAAGTAGAGGCTGCATCGCTGCAATCGACTGGATGATGGATGGGCCAATTTCCGTAATTCTTTCGATACGATGTTCTCCCATACGCATCGATTACGCCAGCGCCTGGAAGTCAATCGATTGGCGCGATTTGCAGCGGATCATCATCGGGACCATGAGGAATTGTGGTGTTGATTTCCACGCGGAACTGAGCCGGTTGGAAAGACCAACAACGAGGTCATCGCCTATCAAAAACGCGCACGCAAACCGTCGCGGCGCAACAGCTGGGTCGAGGAACGAAGGGAGCGCATACTACGGGAGCAGGCTGCCACAGATCTATTCACAACAAGCGACATTTCTAATGGGCGGCCACACTTGGCAAGCGGATGATGACTTCAAGTCCACCATGACTGGAACGTTCAAACGCAATCGTTCCATTGTTGAGGGAGACAATCTCGGAAGCAATCGCCAGGCCAAGGCCAGTGCCTGTGACTGTGACTGTCTCGTCCAACCGCCTGTCACGTAGACCAATCGTACTGTGATCTGAGAACTGAATGCCCGGACCATCGTCAGATATTTGCCATTCGACGAACGCGCCATCCTGCTTAGCCTTGATATGGATTTGCGTGTTCGCCCATTGCGCTGCGTTCTCCAATATCACACCGACAAGCTCGACAAGGTCATTTACGTCGATGTCGACGTTCAGACCATCCTTGACATCAACGACCCAGACCAGTTGTTCGCCTTTGGGTGTTCTTTTCAACACCGCAATCGTGCGGGGAACAACGCTGCTTAATGACGCGCTGAGGGCGTGCGTCCGAACGCGTTGACGCAGTCGGACCAGCCTTAACTGATAATCTATCCGGTCACGCATCTCGTTCGTCAGATCGACGATTGATGCTGCGCTGCGAGTGTTGCCGCCTTTTTCCAGCTCATAGGCGATCGTGCCCAACACCGTCAGCGGGGTTTTAAGCCCGTGAGCAAGATCGGATGCACGGGATCGCGCAAAATCCATCGATTTCTGTTGCATGGCAAGGAGGGAATTTACTTCGCCGACCACAGCAACAACTTCCAGCGGATAGATGGCATCGATTGAAGACGCAGCGCCGTTGCGGATACTTTCAATATCCTTACGCAATTTCTTAAAAGGAGAAAGACCGAACTGCACCTGCAGGATGACGGCAACGACAAGGACAAAGCCGAGGACCAGGAGCGCTAAGGCCAGTTCCCACCCAAAGCGGGTGATCGCCTCATCGAGGATAGACCTGTCTTGAGCGACGATGATCTGAAAACGCCGTTCACCTTTGGCTTCTGCAAAGCGTGCCGTCAGGGACAATGCAAGCAATGATTGGCCCACCGGCCCTTGAACGGTCGACAGCTGTCCGCCTTCATTTGAGGGGCTAACCTTGAGAACATAATCCCAGAGCGATCGCGAGCGGATGTTTTGCTGGGTACCAAGATCTGTGATCTGCCAATAAAGGCCGCTGACCGGTGTCTGATAGCGTGGATCAGGCAAAGCGCCAGTAAGCAAAGGTGCGGCACTGAGGGCGTCCGGATTGATCAAGGCGACAAGGCGCGACATTGTCGCCGATAAATCTGCGGACGCGCCGCGTTCCACGTTGTTGGTGAATAGATATCCGATGGTTACACCCGCCAAGACGAGGGCAATGGCAATCCAAATACCAGCTCCCAGTATAAGACGAACCCGTAAAGACTGGATTCTCAAGGGGTATCCCCACCGAGGATATACCCAAAACCTCGACGTGTTGCGATGATATCGGCACCTAATCTCTTTCGCAGGCGACCGACCAAGACTTCAACGGCGTTCGAACCGCCCTCGAAGTCCTGCGTATAGAGATGTTCGGTAATCTCGACCTGTGAAACGACACGTCCGCCCTGATGCGCCATGAAAGCGAGCAGCCGGTATTCTTGTGGTGTCAATACGATTGGAACGCCCGCGCGCGAGACCTGTCTCATCCGTGTGTCGAGAACCAGTTCGCCAATTTCAATCTGAGATGATGCAAAGCCACCTGCCCGACGCACGATCGCACGTATGCGTGCCACGACCTCCTCCATCCGGAAAGGCTTTACAACGTAATCGTCAGCGCCGGACTCGATTCCTTCCACTCTTTCGTCCCATTGTCCGCGCGCCGTAAGAATCAATACGGGAACGTTACGTCCTGCGCGGCGCCAGCGCTTCAGGATCGTCAAGCCATCCAGTGTTGGAAGGCCCAGGTCAAGGATCACGGCATCGAATGTCTCGGTGTCACCACGGAACCAAGCGTCTTCTCCATCTCTGGCATATTCCGCAAGGAAACCGGCGGCCGATAGCGCTGTGCCAAGCGACTCGGCTATGCGGCGGTCATCTTCGGCAACAAGTATCCGCATGTTTATCTCACTCTTATGAGTTTGCCTGTGCGGGCATTGAAAGAATAGCGGCTGACTTCGCTGTTGGTCTCGAGCACCTTCAACTCATATTGGAGAATACCCCTCACGGGGCGCAACCGCGCGTCAATGATCTGGCCGTTGGTAAGGTGGCGGGCAATGGTTACAATGTCGTCTAGTGGGAGGGCTCTGTTGGCTTGGACGGCTCTTAAAGCGCCATTTGGTCCTTCAAATTTCTCGTCGGGTCGGTTGCCTCCAGGACCGTCGGGGTAAGATTGCTGATCGCTTTCGGAATCACCCGAATCGGAGACGCCATCGCCCGAGTCCGGTCCACCCATAGAGCCACCGTCGCTCGAAGAGCCATCCGAACCGCCGTCGTCGGAGATCTGGATGTAATGAACACCCTCGTCACTTGTCCATTCGTGTGCCTGCACCGCCTTGGGAAGGTGTAGTGCCAGGACAACGACCGCAAACCGCAGCACGGCTCTCAAGGGCCGAAAACGCACTCGCATCCTCCTAAAACCATCTAAGCCCTTCAAGGGGATAGCTTAGATCAACGAAGCTGACAATTCGCTGACAACGCACTCACGCGTTTTTCAGGCATCATAAAGTATACCCACCACCGTAGAAGCAAACCAAGTGAATTGGCAACGAGGTCAAAATCCATGCAACCGAGCAGACATTAGACGATCACACACGATGGTATGTCTCTTCGAGATTCGAGCAAAAACCTGGAGCTGCAACATGAGAGTGCTGTTTCGTTTTGTACCAGTCGTCATTTATGTGACTGCGCTATCGGGAATGTTTTTTACGATATTGGTTGCCTGGCCCGACATGCCTGCAGGACATTTCAGATTTTCATACAATGTCGGGCAAACCGGCGGCCCTTATGTCAAAACAATAAACTGGTAACGAGTCTTCACCAGTCTTCGATATGCCCGACCGTCACGAATTCCCAATATCCTAAATCGCAGCGTCCCAACCTTCAGAATCGCACCGATTAACGTCTCCAAGGTCACATATCTTCGACGTTTGATAGCCCCAAAAGGAATGCAAAATGCAGACGCTATATCGCTTTATGCCAGCTGCCATCTATATGGTCGCTCTATTTGCAATCATTTCGTCGATATTGATCGTTCGGCCATCGCATGTCAGCAGACCGTTCAACTTACATTGCCAGTATGAAAAATACTCCGATTGCAAAATGGTGCGTTGAGATTGAATGCACGGTGTAGAAGGCCCCTTCTTTATGGTGCATCCACCCCTACTGGGTAACGGGGCTGTCACCTCCACAGTTTTGTTCGAATCATTGTTTGAACGATGCTTGACACCCGACATGACCAGACGCTTTGCCGCTCCAGATGAAGAGCATGCAGGGGCCTGTTCGGATGAACTTTTCAGCACAAGAGCAAACGCGCAGACCAAGCCCAACGGTGATCTGGACAAACCGAAGCAGCTCTGAAGCCGCGTCTGAACCTGACAACGCTGCGCGTGCAACTTGCCCGCGCCTGCCCAATACGCAAGAGGACAAGAATGAACTCGATCAGAAAAACACGCCGCATAACAATGATGTTGAGCAGCGCCCTTCTTTTGGCCATGACCGGATCAATCACCGTTCCTTTGTTTGAGAGCAGCCAGGCTATGGCTGCGTCATCTGCAAAGATTGACGCAGCCCAACTGCAACTCAATATGCGCCGCTCTCTTTCAACTATTCTTGTTGCTTACAAAAACGAACCCCAAAAAGGCTCGCGGGCGGATGCCATGCTTATGAAAGCGACAAACGAAGCACTGCAGGCACTTGGGAGCCTTGAAAAAGGTATTAATGCCCGCGACCCCAAGAAAATGACGACTGCTACAAGCAGTCTCTCTGTTGCAGTTGGCCGCATTGAAGCAATTTCGGATTCTGCCAGGATTGCCAATCCGACGGTGCGCGAAGGCGTCAGGGCTCTTTCCACGAACTGGGCCGCCTATGGGACGCGCTATGCGCTTACTGAACCAGTCAAATCAAAACCCGTGAGGGCAAGTTTCGAGCAGGTAAAAGAACTAAAGGCGCAGGTAGCTAAGCTTCGCTCACAGGTGAACAGGCTGCAAACCGAAACAAGGTCAAATACTCAGCTCGCAGCCAATATCAGAAGACTGTCGACCCAATTGGACCGAATCGAACAGGACCGTATTGATGAGGCAAACTATCAGCGAACCGTCTTTCTCCTCGGTTCGTTTATGGGCTGGATGGACGGCTATCGGGTCGTCACGACGACTTACTACCCGGCTTATACCCACTACTTCGTAGTGGAACGGGTTACCTATGAATATTGGGAGACCTGCTGGACCGACTATTACGAGCCCTATTACACCTATACAGACTGGAGCTACTACGATGATCCGTTTACGCCCACCGTCAACATTAACATCAATATCGACGCATCGACACAAGTGGTGGTCAACAACTACGCTGAACAGAACATCAGCGTCATGATTGACGAGAGTCATCAAACTGAAAATTATTTCGAGAACCTGCCAATTGCCGAAACTGATGTTGACATGAAGCAGGTGGACTACACTCCGTCCACACCGGCCTATGAATTGGAGAAAGAGATCACCAGATCCTCATTGGACTCTCCAAAAACGATACCTGCTCCGATTGAGACAGGCAGTCAGGTCGAGCCCAACGACAATACTGCCGATGAAACTCCAACGGGTGATTCAAATGCACGAATGCCATCGGTCGCAGAAGAACCAGTAGCTGAGCCTATCGTCCCGGCTAGCGAACCGGAGGAAAAAAAGAGCAGCGCGCAGCCTGAACCATCTGTCCGCACCTCAGAGGAAGCTATAATCGTTGATCAGGATGAACAATCCCCATCCACGAAAAGAGAGCAGGTCATCGAGCCTTCCGACAATGATGATGCGCACGTGCAACCGCCTGATCGCGAGCCGGCGGCAATCCCAGAAGCATCGCATGAAAGTGAAGATGAGCAGCCTGCTCAATGAGAGCAGGAATATGAAAGTTTTGCCGCCTGATGAGCCGTTTTCCGGTGGTTGACCGGATCTGATCGAGATTAAGTTGTGATCAAACAATAGGTCACGAAGTTTATCCATGCTAGGAACCACGACCGATAGCAAACACTTACGCTACGTGCCGCTCTTTACATACTAGTGCCTGACAGGCTCCGGTCCCGCATGGACTCCAGATCATCTTCCTTCTTCAGGTCAAGCACCACGGGCTTCTTGCCCCGGTTGAGCGTCATGTGGCATGCGCCCATTCCCTACACAATCCCGTCATAGGTGACCACGCCCAGTCCAGTCCGAACCTTTTCTACGCCGGGAGTTCGGGCTATCTCCATGAAGCTGTGAGGCACATAATCTCTCCTGACACCTGTTTCGCCGACCGTAACTAGCATTCCGGCCACGTATGAATTATGAGTTGCGGTTAGAAATGACTATTCCATTTATTGAGAGGATCTGATGGATCGCCTTGAGGCCATGTCGATGCTGCTGGAAGTTGTCGATCATGGCAGCTTCTCGGCTGCCGGGCGGGCGATGCGAGTATCGCTGCCAACATTGAGCCGTCGGATTTCCGAACTGGAGGCCGTGCTTGGCGCGCGCCTGCTCACGCGCACGACCCGCAAAATCACACTCACGGATGCCGGCGCTGCGTACGTCGCTGCCACACGAGAGATTCTCAATAAGGTGAAACAGGCGGAGCGCGAAGTAGCCGGCGAGTTCATCGAGCCGATCGGCGAATTGGTCGTAACGGCTCCCACGATGTTCGGACGCCTTCATGTCTTACCGATCATTACTGAGTTTCTGGAACTTTACTCCGGAATTCATGTGCGGTTGGTGCTGATCGACACCAATCTGGCACTAGTCGAGGAGAATGTAGATGTGGCGATCCGGATCGGCCAGCTTCCAGATAGCGCCATGACCAGTAGCCGCGTGGGATCGATCCGGACCGTCCTGTGCGGCAGTCCCCGTTTGTTTGCAGACAAGGGTGAACCGCGCACACTCGATGATATCGCCCACTTTCCCTCAATTACGGTAAACATGCCCATTCCAGTTGCACAGTGGCGCTTTGGTGTTCCCGGCTCGCTGGACGCACGCATTCCGCCATTGTTGTCTCGCCTGACGGTAACAACGCCGGAGGCGGCTGCGGCGGCAGCGATCCAGGGGGCTGGGCTAACTCAACTCCTGCATTATCAAGTGGCCGATGCTGTAAGAGCCGGAACGCTGCGGATCGTTCTCGAGGAGATGGAACCGGCCCCGTCTCCGATCCATCTGCTCCATACGTCAAAGGCTCCGCTGCCGCTCAAACTTCGCCGTTTCCTCAACTTTGCCGCGCCGCGGCTTCGCAGCGACCTCGCAGCTCTGTCATAGCTCCAAGCCCATCGTGAACCGTCGTGTGGGCGCGATACTTCCATTTAATGAAATAATATCTTGTCGATTTGCGTGGTTCTCCACGCATGGCGTAGCGGATAGATAGGCTTTCGGCAGATGGCGGCGTTGTGAGTTCTTTGTAACCTCGCAGACCCCAGCCCGTATTACGAAGGAGGTAGAATAGTGGCTACGGCTGAGTTTTCACATAACCACATGACTTCTATGCAAGGAGATATTAGAGCGGCCGCGGCCGGCACAACTATCGTGCTGGTGCATGGGGCGTTTGTGGATGGTTCGGGTTGGCGAGCGGTGCACGATAGACTGACCCGCGACGGTTGTCGCGTCGTAGTCGTGCAGAACGCCATCCGATCGCTTGAGGATGACGTTGCCAATACGCGGCGCGCGATCGCGGCAGCGCCTGGTAGCGTGATCCTTGTTGGCCACTCCTACGGGGGCGTCGTCATCTCAGAAGCAGGCAATGACCCCAAGGTCGTTGCCCTGGTGTATGTCACTGCATTCGTCGCTGATGCGGGAGAGTCGGTCCAGACGTTGACGGCCAATCATGCACCGGGCGGATCGAAACCACCCTTCCTGCCGACCGGGGACGGCTACCTCCTGTTTGACACCTCCAAATTTCCTGAAGTCTTCGGCCAGGATCTTTCTCCCGAAACGAGCAGCTTCATGGCAGCGGCGCTTAAGCCTTGGGCCATCGCATCGATGGCGGGCAAGGTCACTGCCGCCGCGTGGCGCGTGAAACCCAGCTGGTATGTGGTCGCCACAGACGACAGACTTGTCCACCCCAGTCTTCAACGCAGGATGGCGGAGTCGGCCGGCGCGCGCGTCGTTGAAGTGGCCGGCAGCCATGCGATCTACATGACCCAACCCGAAACCATCGCCATGACGATTGTGCAGGCGGCAAGAGCCACAGCGAGTTCTAGCTTAGAGGCTTACCCTCCGCACAGATAGAGCGATGCAGTGATTGCCGCATCCGGTTACAAATAGGGATTACTTCACATGTTGACGCTTTATTACTTTCCCCATGCCTGCTCGATGGCTTCCCACGTCGCATTGGAAGAGGCGGGAGCCGCCTTTGAGTTAAAGAAGGTAAACATCCTAACAGGCGAACAGTTCAAACCCGAGTACCGGGAGATTAACCCGCGGGCAAAGGTGCCGGCACTTCGCTTCGACGATGGTCAGGTTCTGTTGGAATCCACTGCCATTCTCGGCTGGATCGGGGGTGCATTTCCCGATGCAGCGCTCCTCGGCAGAGATCCGTTTGAGCGGGCGCAGACAATTGCGACCTGTGCCTGGCTCTCCGGTACCGTCCATCCCACATTCACGAAGTTCTATCATCCCGAACAGGTGGTTTCGGACCGGGGCCTGTTTACAGCTGTAAAGGCGAAAAGCAAGGAGAACTATTGGGACCACCTCCAGGAAATGGACCGCATCATGGAAGGCCGTACGTGGATGATGGGTAGTCATTTCACTGTCGCTGATCCGTACGCGCTGGTGTTCTTCTCATGGGGACGCGATCTTGGGCTGCCGATCAGCGACCTAACCAATCTCATGGCCCTGAAGGACCGTCTGATTGAGCGGCCGGCGGCTCGTCGGGTGCTTGAGAAGGAGAAGAGCGTCCTACTGTCCTTGTGAGCGGTTGGCCGATGCCAAGTTGATCACCACGACCGACTATGCAGATCTCTTAGGTGATTACCAAAAAAATATGACATCTATGGCAAATCGAAAAAAGCTGATGATGCCGCTCCGGCTTGATCATTGACAGGCTAGCCCCGGGTACGCATGAAACGGTAGCCGCCGACACGTAGCGGAATGTGGAAGTACAAAACACATTATTGAAGGAACCGCTACATGAAGCCCTTCCAGATCAGTATCGCGGACGAACAGATCGACGACCTAAAAACACGGCTGCGCCAAACGCGCTGGCCCGGCTCGATATTTCAGAACGGGGACGAGGATGGGGTGAGCCTCGCGCTCGTTCAAAAGCTTGCAACACATTGGTCGGACGAGTTTGATTGGCGCGCGAGGGAGGCGCAATTGAACGAGCTGCCCCAATTCACCGTCGATATCGATGGGCAAGACATTCATTTCATCCATAAAAAGGGCGCGGGACCGAATGCACGGCCCCTTATATTGACGCACGGCTGGCCCGGCTCCTTCGTAGAGTTTGAAAGAGTAATTCCACTGTTGACGGACCCGGGCTCACACGGAGGTGACCCGCGCGACGCATTTGACGTTGTGGTGCCTTCGCTTCCCGGCTTCGGCTTCTCAGCAGCGCCAAGGCAATCTGGATCGAATGCCCGGCGGGTTGCCGGACTTTGGCAGAAGCTGATGCTTCAACTTGGCTATAAGCGATACTTTGCGCAAGGTGGCGATATCGGAGCGGGAGTGTCGGCCTGGCTTGGTGCTCTCTATCCGGACTCCGTCGAAGGAATTCACCTGAATTACATTCCCGGAAGTTTTCGGCCGCCATTGGGGGCGGATTATCCGGCCATTACAAGTGAGGAGCAGCAGTTTCTGGACTGGGCCACAAAGTTCGCGAGCATGGAGGGTGCCTATTCACAGCTACAGGCGACCAAGCCGCAGACGCTCTCGTTCTCCTTGTCAGACAGCCCGGTCGGTCTGCTGGGTTGGATAACCGAAAAGTTCGCGAGCTGGTCCGACTGTGGCGGCGACCTAGAGAAGGTGATATCTGCAGATGTGTTACTGACGAATGTATCGATTTACTGGTTTGGAAACACCATCGACTCGTCCCTTCGCATGTACAAGGAAAATCGGTTGCAGCCTTTTTCGTTTCCGGATGTTTCAAACGTAAGCGTGCCGATGTCGTTCGCACATTTCCCGAAAGAACTGCCAACTCCACCGCGTTCATGGGTCGAGCGCGTATTCGATGTGCGGCGATGGACAAATATGGCGAAGGGCGGCCATTTCGCAGCGCTTGAACAACCCGAACTCTTAGTCCGTGATATTCAGGATTCATTCCGCGTGTCTGGCGCACCAATAACCGCCGCGGCAATTTAAATACGCTAGCAGCGTGACGAACCAAGCTTTGCGAAGGGAGCATAAGCGTTTGCGGGGCGGTCAGGCGGCGAGTGCTGCTTCATCTATTCTTGATTGTCGTTTGCCATGCTCGTGTAGCATCGCTGGAAGTTCGAACGAAGGCAGCTATCAAGCGTCGGAGTGTGGATTTGTAGCAGAAGATGTGCACCGATTTTAACACCGGTGCCCCACGAATGCTTATGCTCCCACCCGGTTTCTGGTTAAGCGCTTCAAATTGAAACCGTTAGTCAGAAGCCACAACCAAACTTGCCCCGCGCGCTCATGACGGGCGAAAGCCTCACGTTCCGGGTCAGCGGAGCCGGCAATAATGTCACCTGCCATACTGTCGATCTCAGTCTTCGGGATCATTCTCGGCTTAATAGCGTCTATCCAAACGACCCACAGGATGAGGCCAATGAAAATCACAACCTGACCACCGCAGAAAATCAGTAGAAACAAAGCTATACCTTGGAAAATCATATCCAACATTTGCCATCCTCGGACACAGGACAGTATGTAGAATATAGTCAACAGACTGCAAGTGGAAGCATTTTTGTGGACTATAATCCGTTGGACTATTGTCTACAGCATGATCAATCCGCAGCATGGAAAACGTTCGCGGAATTCTGGCGCGCAATGTCAGGCTTGGCAGACAACAGCTGCATCTTTCTCAGGAAGAGCTCGCAGCCCAAGCAAATATTGACCGCACCTATATCTCAGGCATAGAGCGGGAAACGCGAAATCCAACCATTACGATCGTCGCCAAGATCGCGGAGGTTCTTGGAACCACGGCGGCGGCGCTGCTTACCAGTCAATCAAAAACAACAGAATTCTAGCGTTACTGGACATAACCCTCGCCCCCGCATAACCACCCGCCAGCATACAAGGCAGCCCAGCGGGTATTGGCGGCAGAGCAAGCCGCCTCGGAGGCCGTCTGCGCTGGTTATTTCGTCAGCTTGGCGACCTGCGTGCTGATGATGGCAATGAACAATCCGGGATCGTCAAAAGCCCGCGCGGAGAGCATGGCCCCGTGAACCGAGGCCATCAGCATCTGGGCCTCCTCCTCGGGCCGCCCGTTCAAATGGAACAGGTCCTGCTCCGCTCCGGCGCTCAGCACCGACGTAAGCCATGCCGCGAGGCTTTGGAAATGCGCGCGGACACGGGATGCGACCTCTTCGGGCAGCATCTGCATCTCGCCAGCCAGCATCGCGCAGACGCAGAAGGGCTGCGAGGCATCGCGAATGCATGCGTCCCAGTAATTCAGGTAGAACTGCAACTGTTCGGCAGGGCTCGCGACCTGCGCGCGCAGCGCTTGCAGACCGGTTTCGGCCTGCTGCCTGTAACGGTCCACCAGCACCGCGACCAGCTCCGCCTTCGTCGGAAAGTGATGGTGGATGCTCGCCTTCCGGATGCCGATCGCAGCGGAGATATCGGCATAGCTGAACCCGTTATAGCCTCCCGCGACGATGAGAGACTGCGCGATATCAAGAATTTTTTCTGAAGTCGAAGTCATTGATTTCATAGCGCTGCCTACCTTCTGGTAGGCTGGATGTCAAGACTGCGCATCGCTCCCGCTTCTCACAATGAGGTGTTCGGGCGACGGGTTGACTCACAAGCGCAGCCTTCCTACTGGTAGGTAGACAACAACAAGGAATCTGCCAATGCAAAGTCAATCTTCAACCCCGTCCAGCTGGCTGCGAACCTATTATTTCGCACGCGCCATTTTCTCCGTCGCATGGGTTGCCGCCGCCATCCTCTTCAGTGCGCAACCCGCTCTCACCGTGGTTCTGCTCGTCATCTACCCGGCATGGGACGCCCTCGCCAATCTGGTTGATGCCCGTGTCAATGGCGGACTGAAAGCCAACCCGTCCCAAGCATTGAATGTCGCGGTCAGCACCATAACGACGATTGCCGTCATCGCAGCGTTGAGCAGCAGCATGTATGCCGTTCTGGCGGTGTTTGGCGTCTGGGCGATCTTTTCAGGTCTGCTGCAGCTGAACACGGGGATAAAACGCTGGCGTCATTACGGCGCGCAATGGCCGATGATCCTGAGCGGCGCGCAATCCGCCCTTGCCGGCGGTTTTATGATCAGCCGATCCATCGGCACTGTTGCGCCGACAATACTGGACATTGCTCCCTATGCGGCGTTCGGCGCGTTCTACTTCCTGCTTTCCGCAATCTGGCTTGCCGTCACGGCCTACCGCAAGGCAGTTGCCTAGGCGTTATCGTTCCCTAATCGCGATCCGATGCGGCGGTGAACACAGCCCGTTGGGCGGCGAAGGCGCGCTGGTAGGCGGGGCGCGCTTCGCCGCGCGCGACATAGGCGGCAAGGCTGGGGTACTCCGCCACTATGCCCGATGCCCGCAGCCGGATGAGCACGTGCACCATCATCAGGTCCCCGGCGCTGAACGCACCGTCGAGCCACTCGGCCTCACCCAGCCGGGCGGAGAGTTCGTCGAGCCGGTCGCGGATGCGGTTGTCGACGAGAGGCATGCGCTCCGCGCGCCAGCTCCTGTCCCCCTCCGCAAACAGGGCGACCTGACGCTCGAGGATCGGCGGTTCCACCGTGGCGACAGCGGCAAACATCCAGGCGATGGCGCGCGCCCGCGCACTCCCATCATCCGGCAGGAGGCCGGGATGGCGCTCTGCGATATGCAAGACGATGGCGCCGGACTCGAACAAGGCGAGCCCGTCTTCCTCATAGGTCGGAATCTGTCCGAACGGCTGCAGCTCCAGATGCGCGGGCTCCTTCATCGCCCTGAATGAAACAAGTCTGGTGGTGTAGGGCTGGCCGACTTCTTCCAGCGCCCAGCGCACGCGCATGTCGCGCGCCAGGCCCTGGCCCTTGTCGGGTGAGCGTTCAAAGGCGGTAATGGTGATCGTCATGGCGGTTCTCCATCGCTTCTGCGTCCTGAAGACGATTGGCTATGCGGGATTCCGACACTGCTTGCTTGAGATAATCTTCGCCCTTGGGGGAGCGTCTTCCTTGACCCGCTGGTCCATATAAGCCGCCGGCCAGCCGATATCGTCAAGAATATGCTCGGGAAGCTCGTTGATATGCCGGTGCGTGCGGGCCTTGCGCCAGCGCCGCGCAAGAGGGCCGGACAGGCGCTTCATCCCGGTGATGACATGTGAAATCAAGTCGGCCATTTCAGCCTCCATCATTCTGGTTTCCCGGTTGGTGCGGGGGCGCCGGTCAGGACCAATGCGCAACGGGGCCGTGCCCGCCTCGGCATGTGGATACGCCCGGACGGCGTATCCACATGCTTGCGGGCAACCTGAAACGGCTGCCTGTTCATGACGGCTTCCCCGCTGCGGCTTCCCGCAGCTTGCCGGCGCATTCCTCGCAGCAGACCTCCACGGTCTGGTCGCCGATCTTCACTTCGATGACGGTCGCATCCAGCGCGTCATCGCAGACGGCACAGGTTTTCTGGCTCATGATCTCAACTCCTTTTACCCGCCTATCGGGTAGGTAGAGGAGACCATTGCGGGCGTTTCGCTGCTATCGAGATCTTTAGCTGTTTCCGGGGTGCGCCGACTGGACAAAGGCGCTGGGCGAACGGCCATAGGCCTGTTTGAACGCCGCGGTGAAATGGCTGTGGCTGGAAAAGCCGAGATCGAGCGCCAGCGCCGTCAGATCATCGCAGCGCGGCAGCAGATCGAGCGCGCGGGCAAGGCGCAGGCGCAGGTGATAGCGGTAGAGCGGCATGCCTTCGACCTGCTGGAACACCTGGGTAAGATAGACAGGCGAGCCGCCGATCTCCCGGGCAATGTCCGCCAGGGTCCAGCGGCGGGAGAGATCGCCCGCCAGCAGCAGCTTGACCCTGTCGGCCAGACGGCTGCGGGCAAAACTGGCGCGCGGCGCGTGTGAGGTGCGCGGACCAAGGCTGCGGCACACCAGCGTCAGCAACAGGCTTTCCGCTTCCAGCGGTTCGATGCTGGCGTTTTCCAGATGGTGCCGGAGGAGCGCCACCAGCGCCTGCGCGCGCGGGTCGATGCGCTGGTGCTGGCCGCGAAACCCTGACACACCGCCTTTTTTCAGAAGGGACGGCGGCGCCAGCTCCTGCAAAACGGTTTCGGGCAGCGCCATGGACAGGCTCGAGTCACCGCCGCCGACGGGGTGGCTGACCTGATAGCCCTCGCCCGCATTGAAGAACAGCACGTGGTTGGCATCGGCCACCGCCTGCCCGCTGCCGACATGCCTGACATAGACACCGCGATAGGGGAAAACGAGGTGGGTGGCGGATGTGCATTCCTCGGCGCTGCGATGCCGGCAATGGCCGTGGCAGCGGACATTCTTCAGCGATACAACATCCGTATCGAGAAGATCGCTGACTTCAAATTCAGGCATTCCGGCCGTATTGCAAGGCTCGTTCATCGAAAGTCCAATTTCCCGCAGTGCTGTTTCAGCCTACAACAGGACTCCTGACATCCTGATGTCAGGAGCTTTGAACAGACAATTCATCGGCAAATGATTGCTCGCCAATCGCCGAATGAGCCCTTATAAGGGGGCGCAGTGCGGTTTGTTGGGGATAAAGTTCCGCGTGCCTCGATATTGCCATGTTAGACAATAGCCTCGCGCGCAATGGAAGCGTGACGTACGGGACCTGATGACGCGATCAAACGCAAAAAGCAGAATCGAACAGGCAATCGACGATAATTTTGGCGCCATCCGCCAGATATCGCGCATTGTCCGCTTTTCGCTTTTCACCCATGCGCGCTTCCTCTCGGCCATTCTGGTCGCCGGGATTGCCTCTGCCGCCATGTTTGCGGGCGTCCTCACCGTCATGAACCGGCGCCCGCCCGTGGCCATCGCCGCCATTGCCGCACCGCTGCGCACGCGGCCCGAAGCCGCGCCAAAGGGCGACCGCCTCCCCCCGCCCGCCATCGTGCAGGCGGTACCGGTGGCCAAGGTGCTGGAAAGCCAGGCGGACGGTTCGACGGAAAAATTCGCCTATCATCAGGTCAAGATCGGCGCGAACAAGCAAGCGCAGACGCGGACCGGCGCGGGCCATGCCGCCGCACTCGCCCAGCGGTTTCCGCCCGCCAGCACCGATCCGTTCCAGTCCATTTTGACGGAGAAATCCACGAAGACCAAAACCACGGCCATGCCCGTGGCATTGGCGAGCTTGGGCGAAGAACGCATTCTCGTGCGCGGAACGCCGATCAATGTCAGCACGGCCAAGGTGCAGCCCGCCCCCGCTGTCGAGCAGGTGGTTGCCCTGCCCACCCAGGGCGGAGACATCGGTGGTCTTCTGGCCGCAGCCAACATGACCAACGAGGATCGGGCGGCGCTGCAGACGGCGCTGACGGCAAGCAGCAGCGCGTCGCCGGAGCGGATCGAGCTTCTCCTGGAAAAGGCGCCGCGCAAGGATGCGCCGGAGCGGCTGCTGATGGCGCGGCTTTTCCGGCATGACAGCCCGCCATCCGATCTGGCGCGCGACGATGGCGGTGTCCTGCGGCGTGTCAGCAACCCGCGGCAGTTCGAACGCCTCGCGCATGACGCCCACATGGCAAGCGCCGATGCGACCAGCCCCGATACGCGCAGGGACGACCGGGCGCAGGCGGCCGAAAAGGAATTTCCCGCCGCCATGCAGCAGCTGGAAAAGCTGAATGTTCCGGCCCACATGGCGGGACAAATTCTGCAGCTTGCCAAGGAAAACGGCATCAAGCTGACCGATGCGGCCCTGCTCGACCAATCCGTCGAACTGGTGTTCCGCACCAATGAACAGGGCGAATCCGAACCTGTTGCCGTGACCTTCAACACGAAGGACAAGACCAAGCGGTTTTACCATTACCGCGCAGCGCCCGGCAACAAGGCGGAATTCTTCGACGAGGACGGCCAGTCAGCCTCCAAGACCCTGATGAAAAACCCGGTTCCGAACGGGCGGCTCGGCGATGGTTTTGCCTGGCGCACGCACCCGATCCTGAAAGTGCGCAAGCACCACAACGGCGTCGACTATGCTGCGCCGTTCGGCTCGCCCATTCTTGCGGCGGGCGATGGCGAGGTGGTGCTGATCTCATCGGAATCCGGCTACGGCAAATATGTCCGCATCAAGCATGATGGCGGGTTCTTCACCACCTATTCGCATATTTCGCGAACCCCGCCATCGCTGAAAGTCGGCCAGCGTGTCAGCCAGGGGCAGGTGATTGCCTATATCGGCTCGACCGGCCTCTCCACGGGCCCGCATCTCTACTACGAACTGCGCATCGGCGATAAATATTACGACCCGACCGCAACACCGCTGCCTGCCGGAACCGATCTTGAAGGCGCGCGATTGACGGATTTCCGCAAACAGATCAGCCACGTGGAAAACATCGAGAACTATATCGGCGCACGCATCGCCACCGCATTTGCCCCGCCGGACGATGGCCGGGTGCACACGGCCATCCATTAGATTTTTGCAGGACCAATCGGCGAAGGCCGATCAGTGGCTGCCCGCCTCGCTGTCGAGGTGCGCCATCTGCGCGGCGGCATAGCGTTCTCCGGCCGCAGCGCCTTTCGGCACAGCCTGCTCGATGCGCTCGAGATCATCCCCGGACAAGGTCAGATCCAGCGCGCCCAGTGCTTCGCTCAGGCGATCCCGGCGGCGGGCGCCAACAACGGGAATGATGTCATCACCCTGTGCAGCAACCCAGGCGATGGCGATCTGCGCAACGGTGACACCCCTGGCTTCGGCAATGCCCTGCAGCGCATCGACCAGACGCAGGTTCTTGTCGACATTCTCACCTTGAAAGCGCGGGCTGTGGGTACGGAAATCGGCAGGACCAGCCGCGTCCTTGCGCCAATGGCCGCTGATCAGGCCACGTGACAGCACGCCATAGGCGGTGATGCCGATGCCCAGTTCCCGGCAGGTGGCGAGAATACGGTCCTCGATACCACGCGAAATCAGCGAATATTCGATCTGCAGATCGGCAATCGGATGGACGGCGGCAGCGCGGCGGATGGTTTCGGGTCCAACCTCCGACAGGCCGACATGGCGGACAAACCCGGCCTTCACCATGTCCGCGATGGCACCGACCGTCTCCTCGATCGGCACATTCGGATCAAGACGCGCCGGGCGATAGACGTCGATGTAGTCGACACCCAGCCTTTGCAGGGAATAGGCGAGCGAGGTTTTCACCGCCGCGGGCCGCCCGTCAAAGCCGATCCAGCCGCCCGCGGGGTCGCGCTGCGCCCCGAACTTGACGCTGAGGATCGCCTGATCGCGCTTTGTGCCCTTGAGCGCTTCGCTGATCAGCAGCTCATTATGGCCCATGCCGTAGAAATCGCCGGTATCGAGCAGGTTGATGCCTGCTTCCAGCGCCGCGTGAATGGTCGCAATACTCTCGGCACGATCGGCGGGACCGTATATGCCGGACATGCCCATGCAGCCCAGACCCAATGCCGAGACCCGCGGACCGGTTGCACCCAATGGACGAATTTGCATCTTGTCGAACTCCTTTTGCCGCCGCACTTCCTGCGGCAGGTTGGCTCTTTATAAACCAAGGACATTTGTGCGATAATCTATCATACTATGTACGGGCTGTACGGAAAACCGAACAATGAACGATCCCAATCTCACCGATCTCGATGCGCTTGTGTCCGTGGCGCGAGCCCGCAGTTTTCGCGGCGCCGCCAAGCTGCGCGGTGTTTCGGCCTCGTCGCTCAGCGATGCCATCCGCCGGCTGGAAGAGCGTGTCGGCGTGCGCCTGCTCAACCGCACCACCCGCAGTGTTACGCCCACGGAGGCAGGGACGCGCCTGCTCGAACGGCTGACGCCGGCACTCGGCGAGATCACCGGGGCGCTCGACGCGCTCAACAGTTTTCGCGATAGCCCGACGGGAACGCTGAAGCTGAATGTTCCCACTATCGTCGCCCACTGCATCCTGCCGCCTATTGTCAACCGGTTCCTCGCGGCACATCCGGGCATCAGGCTGGAAGTGACCACCAACGACACCTTCATCGACGTGCTGGCAGCCGGTTTCGACGCGGGTATCCGCTATGATGAAAGCATCGAGCAGGACATGATCGCCGTGCCCATCGGCCCGCGCACCCAGCGTTTCATCTGCGTTGCAACACCGGCCTATCTGGAAAAGCATGGCGAACCGCAGCACCCGAAGGACCTGCTGCAGCATGCCTGCATACGCCACCGCTTTGCCAGCGGCGCCATTGCGCCGTGGGAGTTCGAGCGGAATGGGGAACTTGTGAAGGTCAACCCGACGGGACCGTTGATCGCCTCCACCATGGATCTGGAACTCGGTGCCGCGCTGGCGGGACTGGGGATCATCAGTACATTCGAGGAATTTTTGACGGAAGGCCTCGAAAGCGGCGCTTTCCGGCCCGTCCTGGCCGAATGGTGGCAGAGTTTTTCAGGCCCCTTCCTCTACTATCCGAGCCGCAGGCTCATGCCGGCTCCGCTGCGCGCATTCGTGGATTTCATCAAGTCCGGCGGCGCGAGGCCTTGAACGAGGGATGCCTATTCGTCCTCTTCCTCGTCATCATCGGACTCGATCACATCCCAGATGAAGGCGTTCAAACGCTCTTCGATGCTTTTTCTGGAAGCGCCGGCTTTTTCCATCTCGCGCTTGATCTTGACGAACTGCGCCTTGTCTTCGGGCGAGAGGTATTTTGCAGCGTTTTCGAGTGATGACATGGAACTGGACATACGCGGCTCATACCTTTTCGGGCGCGACAATGGAAGGATCATATCACGCCCAGAGCCAGTCCACCCTTAAGAAGTTCAGGCAATATGCTGCTCCTGGCCGTCATCCCGGTCGCGCTCCGCCTTGTCACGACCCGCAGGGTCAAACAGGAGCAGTGGTGGATTGCCGTCACCAAGCGGCTTGTGACTGAGGATATGGATCCGGTTTTGCGCATCGCGACGGATGGAATAGAGCAGTTCGCCATCAAGACCGCTGTTCATCTGCCTGCTTGCGAGCCGGAACCGCAGCGTCAGTGCCACCAGCCCCAGCACGAAGGCGGGCGGAACGATCAGCCACAGCACCTTCAGCCAATCGGAGAGCGATTGGTACGTGTCAAAAAAATCCTGCCAGAAATTGTACGTATCCACGGAGCGCTCGAAATCATTGTTACTAGAAAAGATGATAATATCCTATACTGGGATAATCCGAAAGTGGGATTAATCACGATGCTCCAGTTTTTGGTTGGAGCACATGACAAAGTCCCTTCATTCAGAGCCTTATGCCGATTTCTTGGCTGTTCTTGTTGCCGCTCGACGGGCGAAGGGATTTACCCAGCAGGCCGTTGCAGACCGATTGCAAAAGCCGCAATCCTATGTGGCGAAGATTGAAGGTGGCGAGCGCCGTCTCGACATCATTGAATTCATCGCACTTGCGCGTGCATTGGAAATCGACCCATCGGCAATGTTCGCCGACACGCTGCGTGCAATCGATAGCACCATTTAATACGAGTTTAAATCGAAGTTGAGTGATGCTTGGCATCCCGGCTCTGCGTGGTTCGACAAGCTCACCATGAGGGGGCTGGGTTGATTGCAAGGAGCCATATTCTGCAATGTTTGCAATTAGCTTTGCAGCCATCCACTTCCCTCATGGTGAGCCTGTCGAACCACGCACGATCAGCTTGCAGCGCGCAAAACCATCTCCGGCGCCAGACCCACGAGCTGCGTATAGCGCGCCGGGTCCGTCGCACCCTCGGTATTGACAATGAACACGCGCGAACCGGCATCAAGATGGATGGCTTTGCGCAGATCATGATCTTCGGCAACAGCGAGCAGGCCGGCCAAACCGGCGCCGCCGCTTTCCCCCGCAACGACGGCCATGTCCTTTCCCAGCGGCCGGGCCAGGCGGTTCATCGCCGCGACAGCGCCATCCTCTTCAACCGTCATGAACGCATCGGCGGTACGCGAGAGGATACGCCAGGCCACAGGTGACGGTTCGTAGCATTCGAGCATCGCCATGACGGTGGCTTCGCCGTGGGCGATCTTGACGACCTCGCCCGCCTGCGCGCTGGCATAAATGCAGGCGGCGCGGGCCGGTTCGACCACGATGAAGGCCGGACGTTCTTTTCCAAGAACAAGCGACAAATATGCTGCGAGTGCCGCGGCTACGCCGCCCACACCGGCCTGCACGAAGACGTGGGTTGGCGTTTGCGGCAGTGCACGCAAGGCTTCGCGGATGATGGCCGTGTAGCCCTGCATCACCAGCCCGGGAATGCGTTCATAACCCGGCCAGGAGGTGTCGGACACGACGGTCCAGCCATTGGCCGCGCATACCCGCGCCGACTCCCGGATGGAATCGTCATAGGTGCCGTCGACACGGATCATCTCGGCGCCGTAGCGGGCAATGGCCGCCACCCGTTCATCGCTCACCCCCGCATGCACGAAGATTGCCGACTGCGCACCCACAAGCCGGGCCCCCGCCGCGACGGACTTGCCGTGATTGCCATCGGTCGCGCAACCGAAGGTCATGCCGCTGGCGATGGCGCGAACGGGCGGTGTGTGGAGTTCCGCAATATCCACCGCGCGGCCCAATTGCCGTTCCGCTTCCTCGAGCACGAGCCGGATCACGGCATAGGAGCCGCCCAGCGCCTTGAAGCTGCCGAGGCCGAGGCGCGCGCCCTCGTCCTTGACGTGGAGCGCGGCAATACCGAGACCGGCGGCCAGCGCGGGCAGTGCATGCAGCGGCGTCGGCGCGTGATTGTCCCGGTGGGACAGATACCGTTCCACTTCCGCCGCGGCGTCGACACCAAGGGTCTCCGCGTCCCGCGGGTCGAGCGGCTCATTGTGGGTGGGATGCCGGTTAAGGATCAACATTGCTCTTTCACTCCTGCCGTTTGCGCATTTATAGTGCGCTTGAAGCAAGAAAAGCGCTCTTATTTGGCTTGGCTTGCGCAAGTTTGTTGCATGAAGGAGGTGTTCCATGGCCAAACCACTGCTGACCGCGCCAGCCGAGCTCGATCATTTCGATCTTGCGATCCTCGACATCCTGCAGAAGGACAATGCAACGCCGCAACGGGTCATCGGTGAAGCGGTCAACCTTTCCGCTCCGGCGGTGCAGCGCCGGATCAAACGCATGGAGGAAAGCGGCGTCATTCAGGCCAATGTTGCCGTCCTCGACCCCGCCAGGCTCGGGCAGCCGATCACGATCCTTGTCGAAGTGGAGGTGGAAAGCGAGCGCATCGATCTGATCGATGCGGCGAAAAAGAGCTTTGCCGCGGCACCGGAGGTGCAGCAATGCTACTATGTCACCGGTGAGGCCGATTTCATGCTTGTGATCGTCGTGGCCAGCATGGCCGCCTATGAAGGCCTGACCCGGCGGCTGTTCTTTGCCAACCACAATGTCAAACGCTTCCGCACGGTTGTGGTGATGGACCGCGTCAAGGCGAGTCTCGCCATCCCGCTGATCTGATATTCACCCCGGTTTTCGAGACCGGCGCGCGAGACCGCGCGCCGGATTGATGTTGTTTGCCCGCTCTGGATCAAACTTGACGGGCAGCACCATGTCTCAGCCGTGCCAGCAGGTTGAGCCAAGGCATCCCATGGAAAATGCTCATCAGCACATACATGAGGGTCATGCCGCTCAAGGGTGATGCATTCTGCATCGCCGAGCAGATCATGCCGGCGTCGCCGGAGAGGGCTGTGACGAGCGCCATGACGGCGAATGTCGGTGCCGCGGCGAGACGCAGCCAGCCGGCAAGGCCGGGATCGGAAGCGCTGCCGGAGTCCGGGCGGAACATCGACGTTCAACCCTGACCGTATTTATCGTGATGGCGCCACCAGACACCGTTCTCATTCCGGCCGAACGGCGCACGATCCAGCCATTGATACATGCCCCAGATGCCGTCGAGGCCGCGCGCATAGCTGGAATAGGTGTGGTAGACGACGCCTTTATCGAGCACGAAGGCGCTCAGCCCCGGCCGGTCACGGGTGAAGGTGGCAGCATCGGTGCCGGTCATGGCCGCCATCAGATCGACCGGCCCTTCTTCACCGCGCAGCTTCCATTGCTGAACGGTCTTGCCCGCCGGCGACTGGGGCGCCGCCGGTTCCCGGCGGAAATTGTATTCTATGCCGCCGTTGTGCTGTTGCTCCTCCGTGAACAAGACGCTGAAATCCTGGTTGAAATCAGTGTTGAACGACGAAGCCCACGGGAAATTCCAGCCCATGCGTTGTTTGAAACCCTGCAGTTTCGCCAGCGGTGCACGCGATATCGCCGAGAAGGCGACGTCATGATTTTCCAGATGGACGGTGATGCCGTTGAATCCGTCGGCGATCGCCGAGCAGGACGGGCAGCCGGCGGTATAGTCGGGTCCGAACATGAAGTGGTAGACGAGAAGCTGCGAACGGCCCTTGAACAGATCCGCCAGCGAGGCGCTTCCTGCGTCGGTATCGAACCGGTATTCCTTGTCGATGCGAACCCAGGGCAGTTCCTGGCGCCGCTGTGTCAGCGCGTCGCTGCGCCGCGTCAGATCCTTCTCATCCTTGAGCAGGTCGATCCGCGCAGCCAGCCATTCTTCGCGCGTTCCAGTTATATGAGATGTCATCATTCTTCTCCTTCGATTGTCGGTTGCCTGTCGTCCGTCATTGCCGGTGCGACATGTTGCTTACCGGTCCTGAGTTTAGGGCCGGATACCGAAAGCATGGGAGTTACAATTGTGACGGGATTTCCTTGGGCATGTCCCTTGCATGGTCACGCACCGCATGGTGTGCCATCGCAATTGTCCGCGAACCTCAGGAACTGAGCGGTTTGTCCGGTCCCGGGTCGCCGCCCGCTGCCGCCACCACCAGCCTGCGCAGGTAGTGGTTCCAGCCCTTTTCGTGGTTGACGCGTTCCGTCTCGTCCGGCAGCCCGCTATGGGTGAAGCGCACCAGCGTGCCTCCCTCCTTCTCGATGAGGTCGATCTCGACCAGGCTCGATCCCGGCGGCACGTTTTCATGCCCTTCCCAGCCGAAACTGTAGGCGAGGCGGTGGACAGGAATCACCTCGGTGAACTGACCGCGAACGGTGTGCGCGTCGTTGATGCTCAGGAGATAAATGCCGCCGGGATGCGGCTCGATTGTCGCTTTCGTCCCCATCCAGCGCAGGATCTTGTCCGGATCGGTGAGGAAGGCGAAGACCGTCGCCTGCGGGGCGGCAATCTCGATTTCATTGCGAAGCGTCTCGGTCATCGGCGATCTCCTCCCAACAGGACGCACACTCACTTCGGCATCGCGCAATGTAAGCCAATCGGGATTTCGCGCAAGAAACAAAAGCGGATGACAGGAACCCGGCATCGCTGCATGATGGTGGGCATGCAGTTGCCGTCCGCTCTTTCCTTTCTCGTCGACGAAGCGACCGGTATGCCGGATGGCGATGCCTTTCTGACGGCGCTCGCCGCCCGGCTCATCGCCGACGGCCTGCCGCTGGCCGGCGGCACGCTCACCCAGGCGGCACCCCATCCGGTCATTGGACGGCGCACCTGGCTGTGGCGCGCCGACACGGGACAGGTGATCGAGGCGCTGGGCCTGGCCGGTCCTGCCGAGCCCCAGGACGCCAACCTTGCCGGCAACTGGCTGGCCAGCCTCGGCACGAATACCGTGCAGGAGGATTTCGCCAACGGTGCCGTGCTTGGCTGGGCCGCGCGCCGCCCGCTGACCGAGGAGGAGTCGGACCTGCTGCGCCAGGCCGCCCGCTTTGCCGCTGCGCCGCTGGCGTTGCTGGCCGCGCGTTCGACGCTGACCGCACTCCTGACCACCTATCTCGGCCGGCGCAGCGCGACGCAGGTCCTGGCCGGGCGTTTGCGGCGCGAGCCGGGCGAGACCATCCGGGCGGCCCTGCTGTTCGCTGATCTTCGCGGCTTCACCGAATTGTCGGAGACAACAGGAGCGAAGGACGTGATTGCCGCACTCGACGCGTGGTTCGACCGGATCGCCGGTGCCGTCCATGCCTTTGGCGGCGAGGTGCTGAAATTCATCGGCGATGGCGTTCTGGCGATCTTTCCGATTGGCGAGCGTGATGCTGCCGGCGCCTGCGGCGCGGCGCTGCGTGCGGTCGCCGCTGCCCGTGCCGGGATGGACCACCTCAACCGTGATCGCGCCGCGCGGGGGGTGCAGCCGCTGTCGTTCGGCACGGCACTGCATCTCGGCGACATGCTGTGGGGCAATATCGGTACAGCCGACCGGCTGGATTTCACGGCCATCGGCCCCGCCGTCAATCTGGTCAGCCGGTTGGAGGGCCTGTGCCGCCCGCTTGGCCACACCGTCTTGCTTTCGGGCGCCTTCGCGGCGGAAACCGCGCAGCCTCTGATCCCGCTCGGCGAGCACCGGCTGCGCGGCATTGCGGTGCCCTGTGCGGTGTTTACACCGGCACAGTGATACACCGCATTTTTCCCGGACGGGCGGCTGTCTTCAACCGCCCTCCGGCAAGCCACCAATGGTTACAGGGTGGCCATATCGATGACGAAGCGGTAGCGCACGTCGCTCTTGAGCACGCGCTCATAGGCTTCGTTGATATCCTTGATATCGATGGTCTCGATTTCGGCAACGATGTTGTGCTCGCCGCAGAAATCCAGCATTTCCTGGGTTTCCTTGATCGAACCGATGCCCGATCCGGCGAGGCTCTTGCGTCCGGCGATCACCGAGAAGGCATTGACGGGAACCGGATGCTCCGGTGCCCCGACGAGAACCATGGTGCCGTCGATTTTGAGCAGGCCGAGATAGGCATTCCAGTCAATCGCCACACCGGCGGTGCAGATGATGACGTCAAAGGTTCCAGCAAGGGTCTTGAACGTTTCGGGATTGCTGGTTGCATAATAATGGCTTGCGCCGAGCTTCAACCCGTCATCCTGTTTCGACAGGGTCTGGCTGAGGACCGTGATCTCCGCCCCCATCGCGTGACCCAGCTTGACGCCCATATGGCCAAGCCCGCCCATGCCGACAATGGCGATTTTCTTGCCCGGACCCGCCTTCCAGTGCCGCAGCGGCGAATAGAGCGTGATGCCGGCGCACAGCAGCGGCGCGGCGGCATCGAGCGGCAGGTTGTCCGGAATGGAAAGGACGTAACCCTCCTTGACCACGATGGAATCCGAGTAGCCGCCCTGGGTGGGCGTGACGCCATCGGCTTCAACGTCATTGTAGGTCAGGACGATGCCCGGCATGTACTGCTCGAGATCGGCATCGCGCGCCGCGCATTTCGTGCACGAATTGACGAAACAGCCAACGCCAACGCGGTCGCCCTTCTTGAACTTCGTGACCTTTGCGCCAACGGCCGCCACGATCCCGGCGACCTCATGACCCGGTACCATGGGGAATTTGGAGCCACCCCATTCGTCGCGTGCCTGATGGATATCGGAGTGGCAGACCCCGCAATATTTTACCGAGATGACGACGTCATCGTCATTGGGCTCCCGCCGTTCGAAGACAAACGGGGTGAGCGGTTTGGAGGCGTCGGTTGCCGCATAGCCTTTAGCAAGAGCCATGAATGATTCCTTTTGAGATGACGAGATGAGTCGGGCAACCAGCTATGCCGCAGGACCGGCCCGGAGCAGTAGCGCAATCCTGCAGGCTTGTTGCACAATCCTCCAAATCAGCGGCCGCCATTCTCCCGGCCCCGCAGTTCCGATGATGGACTGCGCAAACCCGGCCTGATTTTCTATCGGAGAAATGCCTGTCCTATTTGCCGATCAAATCACGCGCCGCTTCTGTGGTTTCTGCGGGATCGAGCAGCAGCAGCGGTGTGTTGCCTCCGGCAAGCGGGATATGGCTGACGACATGCAGCTGGTTGCCCGCGTCGCGGTGGATGGAATAGACAAGCTCACCATCAAAACGCCTTTCCACCTTCCTGCTCTCGATGCGAAAGCGCAGCGTCAAGGCAACGAGCGCCAGCATGAAGGCGGGTGGAAGGGGTTAGGGTATCGGTTTGCATATTGAAGACTGCAAAACCTCCGGTGCGTGGTTCGACAAGCTCACCATGAGGGAGAGTAAGGATTGCAGGCAGCACCATTCTGCAACCTTTGCGATTGGCATTTCAACCAAATCACCTCCCTCATGGTGAGCTTGTCGAACCACGCACCACGCACAAAGCTGGCGGGACGTTGAACCGACGACGAAACCTCTCCTATTCCGCCGCCTCGGCCACGGCCGTGTCCAGCTTCTTGGCCGCAGAGGCCACGGGCAATTGTACCGGCTTCAGGAGCAATGCCATCAGCAGTCCGAACAGGGCGATGCAGGCTGCCGTCAGGAACAACGGGGTGAAGGCGGCGGCATAACTGTCGGCAAGCATCCGGCGCGTTCCCTCGGGAAGCGCCGCCATCATCTTGGGCGTCAGCTCGCCGATGTTGCTGACGCCGGGAATGGCACCGGCACCGTGCGGCAGGTTGGCCGCGATGATCGCGCCATAGGCTGATATGGCGATCGAGGCACCGGCCATGCGGGCCAGCGACACCGAACCGGTCGCCGCGCCGACATCGCGGCTGCCCGCTGCATTCTGGACACCGATGATCGGAAGCTGCTGTCCGATGCCAATGCCGGCGCCGTGCATGAGCATCAACAGGCCGATGATGACCACGGGCGTTCCCGCATGCACCTGAGTAAGCAGGCCAAAGGCAATGGCACTGAGCGTGAGACTGGCCACCGACAGGTATTTGTAGCGGCCGGTGGTCGAGATCAGCCGGCCTGTCAGAAGCGAGCCGCCGACAATGCCACCCGTCAGAAGAATGAACAGCAGTCCGGCGAGCGACGGGGACAGGCCCGTCGTGGTCTGCAGGAAGAAGGCGAAGTAATTGACCATGCCGATGGCGATCGAACCGCTGGCGATCGAAATGATCAGGAACAGGGTAAAGGTCGAATTGCCGAACAGCGACAGTGGAATGATCGGTTCGGGCGCTCGGCGCTCGACCAGGATCCATGCCGTGGCGCAAAGGACGGCAAATGCCACAAGCGAAACAGTCTGGGGTGCCAGCAGCGAACCAAACAGCTGGGCGCCATCGGCGGCCAGAACAAGGCTGGTCGTGGTCAGGGCGAGCAGGATGGCACCGGCATAGTCGATCTTGGGCCGGCGTGCCGGTTTGCGGTAGGGCAGCATAAAGGCCAGCCCGGCAATGACGGCAATGCCGATCGGCAAGTTGATCAGGAAGATCGAACGCCAGCCGAACAGGTCGCTCATCGTGCCGCCGAGCACCGGCCCGATGGCGCCGGACGCCATGAACACAAGGCTGATATAGCTCTGGTAGCGGGCGCGCTCGCGCGGCTCGAACAGATCGGCAGTAACAGAAAAAATCGAGACCATGACGCCGCCGCCGCCGAGGCCCTGCAGCACGCGCGCCGCAATCAGCGTGTTCATGGAAATGGCAAGACCGCAGACCGCCGAACCCAGCGTGAAGATGGATATGGCGGCGATCATCACATATTTGCGCCCGAACAGGTCGCCCAGCTTGCCATAGACCGGCATCACCGCACTGACGGCAAGCAGATAGGCCGAGCCGATCCAGGCGAAGCGCTCGAGCTCGCCGAACTCGCCGACAATGGTCGGCAGCGCCGTCGAGACGATCTGGTTGTCGAGCACGGCCATGAACATGGCTGCCATCAGAAAGAAGAAAAGCATCAGCCGCTTGCGCGGGTCCGCAACGAGCGGCTCGAACGTGTTGGTCATGTTCATGGAGCGGGGTATCCGGTTTTGATTGGCGCAATTTATGTGCTATTAGCATACATATGTCAATCGCACTTTAATGCCTTTTGCATATTTTAATGCCGTCAGGCATCTGTTATGCTGGAATCATGACAGAAATCACGACGACACAAAAAATTGAAACCCCGCAAACCGGGCCGAATGATGATCTCCTGCGCATCGGGCGGGTGATGACCCGCATGCGGCTGATGACCGGCCGGCGGGTGATTGCCCGTCTTGCCATACAGAAGCTGGCGCCCGGCCTTGAACTGACCCATCTCGACGTTCTCGATGCGGTCCGCCGCGGCGAACTCGCCGGCGAGGTGACGGTCGGCGTCATTGCCGAAACCCTGCGGATCGACCCCTCGCGCGCCAGCCGCATCGTGGCCGAGATGGTTGCCAAGAACGTGTTGCGCCGCAAGGCCTCGCAGAACGATGCACGGCGGATCGTCGTGGTCATGACGGCGCTCGGACAACGGCTGGTCGCCGAACTTCACGCGCTGAAGCAGTCCATTGTCGAAAGCGTGGTCGCCGACTGGTCGCCTGAAGACATCGAAATCTTCTCCAAGCTTTTTGAAAAATATGTCGACGGGTTCGAACAGCTGTTTGCGCGCAGCCCAACCGACCCGGCGGATTAGATGAGCTTGCGCAGCGTCAGCTCGTCCTTCAGATAGGCGTAATAGATCGGGGCGGCGACGAGACCGGCCACGCCGAACCACGCTTCCAGCACTACCATTGCGAGCAGCAATTCCCAGGAGCGGGACTTGATCCGGGCGCCGATGATCCGGGCATTCAGAAAGTATTCGAGCTTGTGAATGACGACGAGGAAGGCGAGCGAGCCGACGGCAGCGATGAACGACACGCTCAAACCCACAACGACGATGATGGTGTTGGAAATCAGGTTGCCGATGACCGGCAGAAGACCGGCGACAAAGGTCACGACGATCATTGTCTTGACCAGTGGCAGGTGCACGCCAAGGATCGGCAGGATGACGACGAGGTAGATCGCCGTCAGGAACGTGTTCAGTGCCGAAATGCGGATCTGCGAGAAAACGATGTTGCGGAACGCGCCGCTGAGCAGGCTGGCCCGCTCGACCAGCGCGACAGCCAGAGGGCCCGGCTCGCGCGACACATTCACCGTGCTCAGCGCGATCATGCCGCCAATCACCATGCCGACGATGACGCGAACGATCAGGACACCGAAATCGCGACCGACAAGCTGCAGCTGGCCGGCATGTTCGCGCAGCCACTTGGCCGCCATGGATTCCAGTTCGTCGAGGCTGGCCGGGAAATACGCCTTCGCCCAGTCCGGCAGGTGAACCTGCGCCGTATCGATGATCTCGGCCATCTTCTTGAACAGCGAGACAACCCCTTCGGTGCCATTGGTCAATTGTCCGAGTCCGCTGACCACGGCGGCAACGATCAGAAGAATGAAAATGATCGCCAGCAGAGCCAGCGCCAGGGTCTTCGTCAAGCTGTTGGAAACACCCAGTTTACCCAGCTGGGGCGCAGCCAGATGAACAAGATTGTAGACAAGAAGTCCGGATAGCAGAGCCGAAAGCAGTCCTAGCTGCAGGACGGCAAAGAGAGCGACAAGCGTCAGGGCGAAAGACGCAATATAGAGCCGTGTGGCAGTCAGCAAGTGGCACCTTGAGAAGGGCGATCTGTTTCGGATTGTTCCTAGCCTTGAACGGCGTATGGACGCAAGCAAAAGCGGCTCAAATATGGACAAAATTTAATGGCTGCGGCAATTTCCAAGCAACCCCAATACCCGCTAATGTCCTGTTTAACTTATGCCCTTTCGAGGGATGACAAGAACAGGTGAATGAATGGTATCGAAATCGCGTGTCCTGGTATCGATCCTGGTCATTGCGGCGCTGGGTGCAGGCGCTTATGTGACGCGGGATCGCTGGTGGACAAATGGTCTGGGCGTTGCGGCGCAGAATGCCGCCGCCCCGTCCGGCGGCCAGAGTGACACCGGACGCCGGGGCGGGTCACGGCGCGGTGGCGGACAGAGCCTCGGCCCCACGCCTGTCCTGGTGACTGATGCCAAATCCGCCGACGTCCCGGTCTATATCGATGGCGTCGGATCGGTGCGGCCTCTCAATTCCGTGGTGGTGCGCTCGCAGGTCAGCGGCAAGCTGGCGGCCATCGAATTCCAGGAGGGGCAGGATGTGAAGGCGGGTGACGTGCTCGCCCGCATCGACGATGCGATCTACAAGGCACAGCTCGACCAGGCGACGGCAAAGAAGGCACAGGATCAGGCACTGCTTGCCAATTCCAAGCTTGACCTCGAACGGTATACCAAGCTTGCCCAGACCAATGCCGGCACCCAGCAGCAGGCAGACACGCAGCGCGCGCTGGTGGCGCAATACGAAGCGCAGATCAAATCCGACGAGGCCGCCATCGAAAGCGCCCAGGCAACGCTCAACTACACGGTCATCCGCGCGCCCATTGACGGGCGCACCGGCATCCGCAATGTCGATATCGGCAATATCGTCAGCACCTCCGATGCGACGGGCATCGTGACACTCTCGCAGATCAAGCCGATATCGGTGCAATTCGCCATCCCCCAACAGCAATTGAGCAAGATCAACCGGGCAAGTTTGGCCAGCACACTGGCTGTGCAAGCCATTTCCGGAGACGGCAAAACCGTCATCGACAACGGCACGCTTGCCGTCATTGACAATCAGGTCGATCCGACAACGGGAACGGTGAAGCTGAAGGCCAATTTCCCCAATGACAAACTCGTTCTCTGGCCCGGCGCATTCGTCAATGCGCGCCTGCTTGTCCAGACGTTGAGCGGCGCGATTGTCGTCCCCACCGCAGCGGTGCAGCGCGGGCCATCGGGAACCTTTGTCTATCTGCTCCAGCAGGGCGATACGGTTGCCATGCGCCCGGTCACCGTGGGACAGCAAGACGATGTGCAGGCAGTCATTACCGATGGCGTCGCAGTCGGCGACCGCATTGTCACCACCGGCTTTGCCCGCCTGCAGGATGGCGCCAAGGTGCAGGTGACCAGCGCCGGGGATCAGGGGGCTGCGCCTGCACCGGACAGCACCCCGGCGGCGGATGACAAACAACCGGCGGGCGCACCCAAGAGCGGCGAACGGCAACACAAACGGCGCAACCAGAAGAATGCTGGCGCAAACGGCGAAGAGGCTGACAACGGAACCGCGAAATGAGTGTTTCCACCCCCTTCATCCACCGTCCGATCGCAACCTCGCTGCTGGGGATTGCCGTCCTGCTCGGCGGCATCCTTGGCTATCTCGCGCTGCCGGTTGCCCCCTTGCCGCAGGTGGACTTTCCGACGATCCAGGTGACGACGCAGCTGCCGGGCGCCAATCCCGACACCATGGCTTCGCTCGTTACCGCACCGCTCGAACGGCAGCTGGGGCAAATTCCTTCCCTTTCGTCGATGGTTTCATCGAGCGCTTTCGGCATCAGCCAGGTGACTCTCCAGTTCGATCTCGACCGGGATATCGACGGGGCAGCGCAGGATGTGCAGGCTGCGATCAACGCCGCCGGTTCCATGCTGCCGCGAACCCTGCCCTACCCGCCGACCTATGCGAAGGTGAATCCCGCCGATACGCCGATCATCACCCTTGCCTTGCGCTCGACGAGTTATTCGATCCGTAATCTCAGCGATTTTGCCGACACGATGATGGCGCAGCGCCTGAGCGAAGTCACGGGCGTCGGCAATGTCAATATCCAGGGCGGCGTGCGGCCGGCGGTGCGGATACAGGCGGACCTGCCGCGGCTTGCCTCCTATGGCATATCGCTCGAAGACATCCGCACGGCGATCACCAATGCCAGCGTCGCCGGTGCCAAGGGCGCGCTTGATGGCACCCATCAGTCCTATACCATTTCGGCCAATGACCAGATTGTCGATCCGCAGAACTACAACGCGATCATCGTGACGTACAAGAATGGTTCCCCCGTCCTGCTCAAGGACGTGGCGACGGTTGTTGAAGGGCTGGAGAATGCCCGCGTCGGCGCCTGGTACCAGGGGCAGCCGGCGGTCGTCATCGACGTCATGCGGCAGCCGGGTGCCAATGTCATCGATACGGTCTCTCGCGTGCTGCAACAGATTCCGCGGCTCAAACAGGCCTTGCCGGCGGGTGTCACGCTGGATGTGGTGAACGACCGGACCAATACCATCCGCGCATCGATCCATGACGTGCAGCTGACCCTCGCCATCAGTGTCGCGCTCGTTATTCTCGTTGTCTTCATCTTCCTGCGGACTGTCCGGGCCACCATCATTGCGGGCGTTGCCCTGCCGCTGTCGCTTGTGGCGACATTCGGCGTGATGTGGTTTGCCGGGTTCAGCCTTGATAATCTCTCCTTGATGGCTCTCACCATCGGCACCGGTTTCGTGGTCGACGATGCCATCGTGATGATCGAGAATATCGTGCGCCACATAGAAGATGGCGAAGGACCGCTGGATGCAGCGCTCAAGGGCGCGGGCGAGATCGGCTTCACCATCATATCGCTGACCGTTTCGCTGATCGCCGTGTTTATACCCCTCCTCTTCATGACGGGCATTGTCGGGCGCATGTTCCGCGAATTTGCTTTGACGCTGACGATAGCGGTTGTCGTGTCGGCCGTGGTTTCATTGACGCTGACACCGATGATGTGCGCCCGCATCCTGCACGGCAAGGGCGAAGGCGAACGCCGCGGCATTCTGCATGGCATCGATCGCGGGATGGACCGGATCATAGCGGGTTACCGCAGCAGTCTGCTCTGGGCGCTGGACCGCAGCAAGCTCATGCTGCTGCTGACAGCCATCACACTGGCGGCAACCATTGCGCTTTATGTCATTATTCCCAAAGGCTTCCTGCCCTCGCAGGATACGGGGCTGATAACGGCGATCATCGAAACCGAGCCGACAACCTCGTTCGAGGCGATCAAGCGGACCCAGGCTATCGTCACCGACAGGCTGCAGCACGATCCCGACGTCGCCGGTATTGTTTCCGTCGTCGGAACCAGCACGACCAATCTCACGCCCAACACGGGCACGCTCAGCCTTGTGCTGAAACCGCAGGACCAGCGGTCGGATTCCGCCTCACAGATCATCGATCGCCTGCGCGGCGAGACCACCGGTATTCCCGGTGTGCAGGTCACGTTCCAAAGCGTGCAGGATATCCGCATCAGCACCCGGACCAGCCGTGCGCCCTATCAATATACGTTGACCGGCACGGATACGGCGACCGTCGTCAACTGGGCGCAGCGGCTTGCAACGGAACTGCAGCGCGATCCATCTCTTATCAATGTCGCTTCGGAAGTCGAAATGGGCGGCGGGCGCATCTTCGTCAATGTCGACCGGGAAACCGCATCCCGGCTTGGCGTGTCGATGCAGGCGGTCAGCGACACCCTCAATGATGCCTTCGGGCAACGCCAGATCGGCACCATTTACGGACAGGCCAACCAATACCGCATCATCCTCGAGGCCTCGCCGCAATATCAGGCAGACCCGAAATCGCTGGACAAACTTTATGTCAGCGGCGCCAACGGTACGCAGGTGCAACTGAGCGCGTTTGCCACTGCCTCGTTCACGACGGCTCCCCTCGTCATCGGCCATGACGAGCAGTTTCCTGCCGTTACGGTCAGTTTCGACCTTGCTCCAGGGGCATCGCTCAGCCATGCCGTCACCGCGATCCAAGCGGCGCAAAAAGCAATCGCCCTGCCCGACTCCATCCGCGGGCAATATTCCGGCGATGCCGCAGAGTTTGCCAGCTCTCTGGCGGGTGAGCCATGGCTGATCCTCGCGGCCATCGTCACGATCTACATCGTGCTTGGCGTGCTTTACGAAAGCGCGATCCATCCGATCACCATCCTGTCGACACTGCCCTCGGCGGGTGTCGGCGCATTGGTTGCACTGATGCTGTTCGGCCAGGACCTGTCCATCATCGCGCTCATCGGCATCGTGCTGCTGATGGGTATCGTCAAGAAGAACGCGATCATGATGATCGATTTTGCCCTCGAGGCGGAACGAACCGAAGGGCTGGATCCGCGCGCAGCGATTGTCAAAGCGTCGATCCTGCGCTTCCGCCCGATCATGATGACCACGCTCGCGGCGCTCTTCGGCGCGCTGCCGCTGGCGCTTGCCCAAGGGACAGGATCGGAACTGCGTATCCCGCTCGGCATCAGCATCATTGGCGGTCTCGTCCTCAGCCAGCTTCTGACCTTGTACACGACGCCCGTCATCTATCTCGGTTTCGAACGGCTGCGCAGCCGTATCGTCGGACGGCCGACCGGCACGCCCGCCCCTGAAACGGACGGCGCCCTATGAACATATCGGACCCGTTCATCCGCAGACCTGTTGGAACCACGCTTCTGGCACTGGGGCTGCTGATCCTCGGGATTGTCGCCTATGGCTTTCTGCCGGTCGCCAGCCTGCCCTCTGTCGATCTGCCCACAATCCGCGTGTCGGCCAGCCGTCCCGGTGCCGATCCGGCCACAATGGCCGCCAGCGTCGCCGCTCCGCTGGAACGCCGCCTGGGCTCCATTGCCGGCGTTACCGAACTGACCTCGGTCAGTTCGCTCGGATCAACCAACATCACAGTGCAGTTCGATTTGTCGCGCGATGTCGATGGTGCGGCACAGGATGTGCAGGCCGCGCTCAATGCGGCGGCAACCGACTTGCCGTCCGATCTGCCGACACTACCCAGTTTCCGCAAGGTCAACCCGGCAGCCGCGCCTGTCCTCATCCTGGCGCTGACGTCGGATACGATCTCCGCCAGCGCCATCTATGATGCGGCAGACACAGTTATCGTTCAGCGCATTTCGCAAGTCGACGGCGTCGGCGAAGTGACGGCCAGCGGCGCTGATCAGCCCGCTGTGCGCATCCGCCTCGATCCCGACCGGCTAGCCGCCATGGGCATGTCACTCGACAATGTGCGCACGGCGATCACCAACGCCAACGTGGCCGAGCCGGTCGGCTCCATCGACGGCGCCGATTTTGCCTTCTCAATCGGCACCAATGCCCAGCTGAAAACGCCGGAGGATTACGGCCGCGTCATTATCCGCAGCGGCGACGGAACTGCCGTGCGCCTTTCCGATATCGCCACTGTCGACCAGGGCGTGAGAAACAGCCGTTCGGATGCCTGGTATAACGGCAAGCCCTCCGTGCTTCTCAACATCACGAAGCAGGCCAATGCCAATGTCATCACCACCGTTGATGCGGTAAAGACATTGCTGCCCGATCTGAAACGGCTGATCCCTCCGGGCATCGACATTGCCGTCCTCTCGGACCGCACCACGACCATCCATGCCAGCGTCAACGATATGCAGTGGACCCTTCTGGCAACCATTTGCCTGGTGATGGCGGTCGTCATGGTTTTCCTGCGGCGCGCGACACCGACCATTGCGGCAGGTGTCACGGTGCCCTTGTCGCTGGCCGGCACTTTTGCCGCCATGTGGGCCTGGGGCCTGTCCATCGACAATCTTTCCCTGATGGCGCTGGCCGTGTCCGTCGGGTTCGTTGTCGACGATGCCATTGTGATGATCGAAAACATCTATGCCAATCTGGAAGCGGGCATGAAGCCGATGCGCGCGGCGCTCGAAGGCGCGCGGCAGATCGGTTTCACCGTTGTCTCGATCAGCTTGTCGTTGCTGGCCGCCTTCATTCCCCTCTTCTTCATGGGTGGCATTGTCGGCCGTTTCTTCCAGACGTTCTCGCTGACGCTTGCATTCACCATTGCGGTTTCCACCGTGGTATCGCTGACCGTCACGCCCATGATCTGCGGGCACAGACTGAAGGCCCATGACACCGACGCACGCCCGGGTATTTTCGGCCGTCTCGTCGAAGGCACGCTGGATGCGGTTATCGGTTTCTATGGCCGCACCCTGAAGAGCGTTCTCTATCACCGGGTCCTGGCTGTTCTTGTGATTTTTGCCTGCGTGGCCATCACGGTCTTTCTCTACGTCAAGGTCCCCAAGGGCTTTTTCCCGCAGGACGATACGGGCTTCATCATGGGTGGCACGCAGGCTTCCACCGACATCTCCTATCCGGCCATGGTGCTGTTGCAACGGCAGGCGGCAGAGATCGCGGGCCAGGACCCGGCGGTTGCGGGCGTTGGCTCCTCGGTGGGCGGCGGCGGTTTTTCCTCCGGCGTCAATCGCGGACAGTTGCTGATTTCGCTGAAACCGGAGAAAGAACGCGACCCGACCGCTGTCGTCATCGACCGCATGCGCAAATCGCTTGCATCCGTGGCAGGCCTTTCGACCTTCCTTTTTTCACCGGGCGACATCCGTGCCGGCGGCCGCTCCACCCAGTCGCAATATCAGTTCACCCTGTGGGATGCCAACTACAACGAACTGGTCACCTGGGCGCCAAAGATACTCGACCGCCTGAAGCAGGAACCGGGGTTGACTGACGTTGCGACGGACCGCCAGCCGAACGGCTTGCAGGCCAATGTCACCATTGACCGCGTTGCCGCAGCCCGGATGGGGGTAGCAATCGGCGATATAGACAGCGCGCTCAACAATGCCTTTTCGCAACGGCAGATTTCCACCATCTATTCCGCACGCAACCAGTACCGCGTGGTGATCGAAGCGAACAATGACTATGCACGCGACCCCGCGCAGATCGCCAATCTGCATGTCACCGGAACCGGTGGAATTCAGGTGCCACTCAGCAGCGTGGCCAGGATCGAGCGCACGCTGGCACCTCTCGTCGTCAACCATCAGGGCCAGTTTCCGTCCGTCACCATTTCCTACAATCTGGCTCTGGGAACATCGCTGGAGGAGGCAAACAATGCGGTGCAGGCGGCTGTGCTGGAAATGCATCTTCCAGATTCGCTGCATGCGGAATTTGCCGGCGATGCGGCATCCCTCACCCAATCCACGGGCAGCCAGCCCCTGCTTATCCTCGCAGCCCTGCTGACGGTCTACATCGTGCTAGGCATTCTCTATGAAAGTCTCGCCCATCCGCTGACCATCATATCCACCTTGCCGTCTGCCGGGCTTGGCGCCCTGCTGGCGCTGGTGGTGACAGGCACGGACCTGACACTGATCGCCTTCATCGGCATCATCCTTCTGATCGGCATCGTCAAGAAGAACGGCATCATGATGGTGGATTTCGCCCTGCACGGCGAACGGGTTTCCGGCCTTTCGGCCGAAGAGGCCATTTATCAGGCGTGCCTCAAGCGCTTCCGGCCGATCCTCATGACAACACTCGCCGCCATCATGGGCGCCATACCGCTGATCATCGCCACTGGTCCGGGCACGGAGCTGCGCCGCCCGCTCGGCATCACCATCGTCGGCGGCCTTATCGTCTCGCAGGTTCTGACCCTCTACACGACGCCCGTCATCTACCTGATGCTGGCACGGCTGCATCACCGCTGGTCGGTCAGAAAACCCGCTGGCGCAGCCGCGCCCGACACCGCAGGCAAGGCCGGAATACCCCCGGCACAACCGAAAATTTCATAGACTTTTAACAAATCGAAACGCTGGATGAACGACGGATTCCACGTCTGTTCAGGTTGCCCCGCATATTGTTGCGCCAGTTACACAGGGGGTATCCGTCATGCTTGCACAGCGTCTTGGCATCGTCTTTTTCATCTTCCTGGCGTTTGCCTTGTCGTTTGGCAGCTTTGTCCACCACACGGCAAAATATGGCCGTTACCCGCACCTCGCCTCTCAGGGCAGGGTCATGCAGGATGCCAGCCGAAACTGACCCGGGCCTTTCACGGGAATGCTATCGTTTGGGTTTCTCGGCCTTCTCCAGGCGTTTGAGCAGCTTGACGAGCTGGGAAGGGAGTTCCCGGTCGGCCTGAGACGGCTGGGAGGATTGTACCGCATTGCGGAACTCCTGCCGCGTAATCTGCGCGCGGACGACAGCGGCGACCCGTCGATGCGATGTTCCCTGTTTTACTGCCATAGCCCTTCCCAACCATTTCTGGAGCAAGATCGGCATTCACCTTCCAATGCGCACCCAATCCTCGAAGCGGCCTGCCCTGCGGGTATCCACCGGTTTTCCGCGATGGCGCTCTCTGGGCATAACGGGCTTCACGCGCATTCGTTTCAGATTTTACCGGCCTATGGTCAACAAAAGCTGAAGGACCCTGCAGGGATGTCTTCGCGCGATATTTTATTTCGCCGGACAGGAACCCAAACCGTCATTGTCGCGTTTTCCTCAAAACCCCAAAAGGATGCGCCATGTTGATCCGTGTCGGATATGAAATTGCTATTCAATGCAACGAACCAACACCTATGACGACCTATTTGAATCTGGAGTCGGACCGGCTTTCCGACATTGTTTGTGAACGCGGCCCCGTCGCAACACCCGGTGTGAAGCTGGAGAATTTTCGCGATCTCTTCGGGAATAATTGCCTGCGCCTTCTGGCACCTGCCGGAAATCTATCGTTGAAATACGACGCGGTGCTGCGGGATGATGGCTTACCCGACCCAGTTGACGGCGATGCCCGGGAGCTGACTGTCGACAAATTGCCGACCGAGTGTCTGGCCTTTCTGTCGGCAAGCCGCTACTGCGAAACGGACGAGCTCAGCAGTCTGGCATGGAACCTCTTCGGTCAGGTGGAGCCGGGCTGGACACGTGTTCAGGCGATCTGTGATTACGTCAATCAGCGCCTGACGTTCAGCTATGGTTTTGCCCGGGCCACGCGGACCGCCGCGCAAGCGCATGAAGAGCGGGTCGGCGTATGCCGCGACTTTGCGCATCTGGCCGTGGCCTTCTGCCGCTGCATGAACATTCCGGCCCGTTACGTCAACGGATACATGGGCGATATCGGCGTTCCCGCCGATCCCGCCCCCATGGATTTCAACGCCTGGTTCGAAGTTTATCTCGGCGGCAAGTGGCACACATTCGACGCGCGCCATAACAAGCGCCGCATTGGCCGCATTGTTGTTGCCCGTGGACGGGACGCCGCTGATATCCCTCTTATCTATACATTCGGGCCGCACCAGCTGACGAACTTCAAGGTCTGGACGTTCGAGGAGACCAAGCCGTCCTTCTCCAGCCAACACTTTGAAAAGGTTTCACTTGTCACGCCCTGGTTCAGCCAGAGATGGGCCCGGCTTTCACGGCATATCCAAGCCAGAACAGACGCTGAAAACACGATGTAGCGGGCTCCGGGCCGGCGTCCCGCAGGCCGTCGAAGCCGGCTCAATACCCGTGATGCCATCTGCCATATTCCGATATGCCGCTCGTCTGTTTGCACTGCGGTAAGCTCTTCCGCAGCCGCAACAAATCGTTTCGAATTGTCATGCCGCATTTGAAGGGCTAGCTTTTTCCCAAGCGGGATTTCATTCGATTCAGGAAAGGACTATTCCCCATGCCTTTCACAAATCCTCCAGAGCCAGCCTATTCGCAGGATGATTGGGATCTTATGCTGGCGGCCTACAACAGGGCCGCTGCCACCCTTCTCGTGCAGTCAAGCACCGATGACGAAGCGAGGATTATCGCAGAGACCGTGATGACCGCCTTTAACCGCGGCAATCGCAGCGTAAACTCACTCGCCGCTCTTGCGGTGATCACGGCCGTCAATGCCCATCCGGACGTCAGCGGAACGGACACCCGGCCCGAAAAGCGATACGCCTGACGCAATCCACCCGGCACACACGCTTGCTGCTTTGACATTCAGCTCCATTTGCGGCAGATGTGACCTTCATTGTTTGGGTTGAGGTCTTAGAATGAAATTCATCACTGTCGCGACACTCCTCTGTGGCCTGGCTTTGTCTGCCTGTGGCTCAACCTATGCGACATGGACGCCGCGGCAAACCGAGATTACGGGGAAAAACCCGCCCGAATGCCAGCGCGGCATCGGTATTTGCCCGAGCGAGTATGGCCGCTCCGGACAAATGCGCGCCGGCAAGACGGGCTGACATTACCTATCGAAGCTCCGGCGGAATTGATCGTTGAGATCATCAACAATGGTCTCCGCCCCACTGTGCCCGCGCAAACCCGCGTTAAGGCGATCCGACGCGGATTGCTGAAAGGCCATGTAACCATTGTGGCGCGGGCGCACCCACGCTGCTTCCAATGTCCTGCGCGTCGCGGTGTAGAGATCCGACGTCGCCGTATTCACCGCCTCGTCTTCCCACGCGTCAGCATGCCCCGGCTGGCCGCCCGTACGCGCATAAGGACCACGCTGGACATCGCCGCTGGCAATCCAGTAGGCAAAATCGACAGCCGCTTGCCGGTGTTCGGAAAAGGCAGAAACGGCAATCCCGGTTCCGCCAAGGGCAGAACCCATTGGCCCGCTGTTGCCCGCGGTTGGAATGTCGGCAAAGGCCACAAGATGCGGCCGAAATCCCGGAATGGCGTAGTTGACGTAACCATAGATCAGCGGTGCACAGGTGACCGCCGATCCGGCCTCGGCCATCCGTTCAAGCACGGCAATCGGATCCATCTCGAAACATGCGGGATCAACGAGGGCACTGATCTCGCGCATCATTTCCAGCACACGAACCCCATGCTGCCGTTCGATCAGCTCTCCGGTTGTCGTGGCGCAGGGCGTCCCCATGTTTCCGCTCAGGGTGTAAAAGGTCATGAGTGAATGGGGCGGCCGGAGCGGAAGAAGAACCCTGCCTGCGCGGGCGAGAACCAGCATTTCGTCCCAGCTGCCGGGTGACTGCTCCAGAAGATCTGGGCGCCAGGCACAGACCTGCGCTGCCGTATCGATCGGAAATGCCCATTGATGTCCCTGCCAGTGGTAGCTCGGATAGGATTGCCCGACGCTGCCCTTGAGCAGCGCGCGGCGCTCCGCCTCCCGACCGGCAACATCCAGCGGGGCGAGGCAGTTCTCTGCCGTAATCTGCCCGACATGCGGATGATCGATGACGATCAGATCATAGGTTCGGGCCAGTTCCTCGACTGGAAAGGACTCAAAGTCCTGCAGCGAGCGCTTGGCCCATTCCACTGTGACGCCTGTCTTCTCCTGCCAAAGCCTGGAGCAGGCAACCATGGGGTCGTAGCCGCGCGGATGGCTCCACGTCATGCCTTTCAACGTGATATCGCTCACAGACCGAACTCCTTGCGGATCGCCTCGCTGTGTTCGCCGATGCGCGGCGCGGCGCGGTCGGATTTTGCCCGCTTGCCGTTGACCCGGATAGGCGACCGCGTCGTGAGAATGGAAACATTGTCCGCCCGTTCCACCCTTTGCAGCATATCGAGAACCTTGAAGCCTTCGCTTGCCATCAGTTCTTCCCAGTTCAGCACTTTCGCGCACCAGATATCAGCGGGTTCGAGGATCGAAAGCCAATGCTCGGTCTCCTGCGTGGCGAGTTTTTGGGCGATGATGCGTTTGATCTCATCCCGGGCGGTAAACCAGCTGGCGGGCGTATCGCGATAGGGTGCCAGTTCATCCAGGCCAAGAAGATCAGCGAGCTTGGGCAACGGCGTCATGGCAAGGGCCAGATAATTGTCCTTGGTCGGGTAAACGCCGTATGGGGCGGAGAGGTAGGCGTGCGCACTGCGAAAATCGGAGCGCTTGGGCAGCCGGCGGCCGTCATTCAAATGGGTGGTCAGCACTTCGAACTGGAAGTCGATCAGCGATTCCAGCAGGCTTGTTTCGATATGGCTGCCGGTTCCGCTGATCCCGCGCCGCACCAAGGCGGCCAGAACCCCCTGAACCGTAGCGGCACCCGCCAGCATGTCGGCGACCGCAAGCCCGAACGGCACGGGTCCCTGGCTTTCATCGCCATTCAGCCACATCAGGCCGGAGCGCGATTGCGCCAGCAGGTCCTGCCCGGGACGGCCGACCCAAGGGCCCTCCTCGCCGTAGCCGCTGATGCTGGCATAGACCAGCCGCGGATTGATGGCTTTCACCGCGTCGTAATCCAGTCCCAGTCGCTTGATGACGCCGGGGCGGAAATTCTGGATGAGGACATCGGCCTTGCCGAGCAATTTTCGCAGGCAAGCAAGGTCGCTCTCACTTTTCAGGTCGATCGCAAGACTTTCCTTGGCACGGTTGATCGCGTGAAAAATCGTCGAGTCGCCACCGATTTCGGTATCGCTCAGATAAAGCCGGCGTGAGAGATCGCCGCCGTCGGGGCGCTCGATCTTGATGACCCGCGCGCCGAGATCCATCAGGCGCAGCGAGGCATAGGGACCCGACAGGAATTGGCTCATATCAACGACGAGCAGGCCGGCAAGCGGCAGATCAGCATTGTCCGTGGTCATCACTTCTCAGTCTTTCCAATAAAATCGGCGGGATTCTGGTATTTCACCGTTTGCAGATGCTCGCAGTAGAGGACGAGTTCGCCTTCGTTCTTGAACACTTCATAGCTGGCGCGGATCAGCCCCAAATCCTTGTAGCGCGGACGCTTATCGAGATTGGTCCTGATCGTATAAATCGTATCGTTCAGGAACACCGGTTTGATGAAACGCAACTTGTCATAACCATAGGAAAAGGCGTTGACGCAGTTGGTCGCAACAAGGCCAAGCCCGGCGGAAAAGACAAAGGCACCGGCGACGAGCCGCCTGCCGAAAATGCCTTCGCTTTCCGCAAACATCTGGTCCTGCACATAGGGATGGATATCGGTGACCAGCGTGTTGAAGAGGTGGCTGTCACTTTCCGAAATCGTCCGCCGCAGCGAACGGATTTTCTGCCCGACAGGCCAATCCTCGTAAAACCAGTTTTCAGCATTCCAGACCGGCAAAGCCGCATGATCGGCAGGCATGTTCTTCGGATGCGTCGAGGAGACGCCGGCAGTCGGTGAAAACCCGGTCACACCCGCACCCCGCCGCGGTCGGCGCGCACAGTTCCGCGCTGTTTCAGACACCCGAAATCGAACGGATGTTTCATTGTCCTCGCCTCCTCCATCTTCTTTTGTAAATATTATTTTCACATATGGGTATTTCTGACAAGCCAAAAAACAGGGAAAATTGTGCTGCAATGCAAAAAGCCCGATGGCCGGACATTTTCATCCGGCCATCGGGCTTCTTTGTTCTGAATCCTGTCCTTCGACGCGCTAGCGCATGACAATACCCTTGCCCATCAGGCGCTCGCGATCATGCGGCCGGTCGAAATCAATCAATGGACCGGCAGGCACAATGCCCGTCGGATTCACAGAGGCGATGGAATAGTACCCGGCCTTGATATGATCGATTTTCACCGTCTCGCGCACGTTTTCAAACTGATAGAGCTCTCGCAGATAATGCGAGAGATGATGATAATCCTCGAGCCGCCGTATGTTGCATTTGAAGACGCCATTATAGGCAGCATCAAACCGGACGAGCGTAACAAACAGCCGCCAGTCGGCCTCGGTCAGGTACTGCCCCGCCAGATAGCGATGATCGGCCAGATGCGCTTCCACGCGATCAAGCGCCGCAAAGACATCACGCACGGCTTCGTCATAGCTTGCCTGTGATTTTGCAAAGCCGGCGCGGTAGACGCCGTTGTTGATGTTGTCATAGACGAGACCGTTCCACCGCTCGATCTCCGGCCGCAGGCTTTCAGGATAGAAATCCCTTTTATCGTCGGTCAGTCCGTCAAAAGCGCTGTTCAGAATGCGGATAATATCGGCAGACTCGTTGTTGACGATCTGCCCCTCGCGGCGGTCCCACAGCACCGGCACCGAAACCTTGCCGGTATAGGTCGCAAGGCTGGCGGTGTAGAGCTGGTGCAGATAATGGATCGGCGGCGCTTTTTGCCCGGCATCGACGAGATTGGTGAATGTCCAGCCGTTTTCACCGAGCGCGGGCTCGGCAACCGCAACGCTGATGATGTTTTCCAGCCCCTTGAGATGACGGAAGATCAGCGTCCGCGAAGCCCAGGGACACAGATATGAAACGAAGAGCTGATAGCGCCCGGCCTCAGCCTTGAAGGTTGGTGTTCCCTCCTTGTCGAGCACGCCATCTGCCGTGATCCAGTTGCGAAACCGGGTCGGCTCGCGGTGGAAGGCTCCATCTTTCATTTCGCTGGCGGCGACGTCGCCCTTGATCCATTGTCCATTCACCAAGGCTGGCATGTGCTGATTTCCTGACTATTCGACTGCGCGTCAGGATCGCATTTCATGGGTGGCATTCATACCACCCATGCCTTGACAGACTGTTTTTGCCATCGCGACAATGGGAGAATCCGCCTCCCTAGCCCGTGACTGCTCCTTCACTGGCGGATTTGGTCAGCGTGGCAAATTTCGCGAGGACACCCCGTGTATAGCGGGGTGCGGGCTGCTGCCACGCCTTGCGGCGCGCTTCCAGCTCGGCATCGCTGACTTCAAGTTGCAGCAGCTGCTTGTGGGCATCGATGGTAATCGTATCGCCCTCCCTGACGAGGGCAATTGCGCCGCCCTCGAACGCTTCCGGCGTGACATGGCCGACCACCATGCCCCAGGTTCCCCCGGAGAACCGCCCGTCGGTGATGAGCCCGACGCTTTCACCCAGACCGCGTCCGATGATTGCCGATGTCGGCGCCAGCATTTCCGGCATGCCGGGCCCGCCCTTGGGGCCGAGGTAACGCAGGACCAGCACATCGCCCGGCCTGATCTTGTCCGAGAGGATGGCGTCCATCGCCGACTGCTCGTCATCGAACACCCGTGCGGGACCCTCGATAACCGGGTTTTTGAGGCCGGTGATTTTTGCAACAGCGCCACCCGTCGCCAGATTTCCCCTGAGGATAGCCAAATGTCCCTCCTTGTAGAGGGCCTTGTCGATGGGTCTGATGATGTTCTGATCGGCGGGCGGAGCATCTGGAACGTGGGCCAATTCCTCGGCAATGGTGCGACCGGTGATCGTCAGGCAGTCACCATGCAGCAACCCGGCATTGAGCAGGATTTTCAGGACCTGCGGGATGCCGCCAACCTGGTGCAGGTCGACAGCCATGTATTGGCCTGATGGCCGAAGGTTGCAGATCACCGGAACCTTGCGGCGCACGCGCTCGAAATCATCCAGCGTCCAGTCGACTTCCGCCGCGTGAGCGATGGCCAGAAAATGCAGCACGCCATTGGTCGATCCACCGGTGGCCATGATCAGCGATACGGCATTCTCGATGGAGTTGCGGGTGATGATGTCCCGCGGCCGGATACCCCGGCGCACAGCTTCGACCAGAACGCGTGCTGATTCGGCGGTGCTGTCCGCCTTTTCGGCATCCGGATTGGCCATGGTCGACGAGGACATCAATGACATGCCCAGTGCCTCGAACGAAGAGCTCATGGTGTTTGCTGTATACATGCCGCCGCAGGAACCGGTGGAGGGGCAGGCATGCCGCTCGATGCCTTCAAAATCTTCCTGACTCATCTTGCCCGCCATGAAGGAACCCACGGCTTCGAAGGAAGAAACGATGGAAAGATCCTTGCCCTTCCATTTACCCGGTTTGATCGTGCCGCCATAGACATAGATCGCCGGAACATTGGTCCGAGCAATCGCCATCATGCCACCGGGCATGTTCTTGTCGCAGCCACCCAGCACCAGAACGCCGTCCATCCATTGACCATTCACGCAGGTTTCGATGCAATCGGCGATCACCTCGCGCGAGATCAGCGAGTATTTCATGCCCTCCGTGCCCATCGCCATTCCATCGGAGATGGTCGGCGTGCCGAAGATTTGCGGATTGCCGCCCGCTGCCTTGACCGCCGCAACCGCCGCATCGGCGAGCGGCTGCAAACCGGCATTGCAAGGCGTGATTGTGGAATGGCCATTGGCAATGCCGATCATCGGCTTGTCAAAATCCGCCTTCTCATACCCGAGCGCATAATACATGGCCCGGTTGGGCGAGCGCGCTATTCCCTGCGTGATGTGTTTCGAGCGTTCATTGACTGCCATGACTGTCCCTCCACTAGGATATTTTGGTTCAAGACCGGATTACCTCTTATTTAGAGCGCTTCCAAACACGTGTGAAATATATAATTCATGCTTGATTAGGTCGTACTTCATATTAGAGATACGATATGGATCTGCGTCAGTTGCGCTACTTTATCACTGTTGCCGAGGAACTGCATTTCGGGAGAGCTGCGGCGCGGCTCAACATGACCCAACCGCCACTCAGCCAAACCATACTCGCGCTCGAAGAGGAGATCGGCGTCGAACTGTTCACGCGCACCAAGCGCAGTGTCGCGCTGACGCCTGAGGGCGCCCAATGGCTGGACTATGTGCGCAAGGTTCTGGACGCAGCAGGCGCGCTCCCCGGCATTGCCCGGCAGCTCGCGCACGGCACCATGGGCAGTTTGAAACTCGCTTTCGTCAGCACAGCCGATTACAGCCTGCTGCCGGCACTGCTCGGCCGTTACAAGACGGATTATCCCGGCGTGCAGATCGGCCTGCAGGAGGCAACGAGTGACGTGCAGATCGAAGCGCTTCTGAACGGAGACATTCACGCAGGCTTGATCATCCCGCCGTCGCAGACCAGCCTTCACGCTTCTCTCACCTATCTGTCATTGCTTCAGGAGGAACTTGTCGCTGCAGTCCCGGAGGAATGGGTAGCATCAGGCAGGTTGGCTCTCTCCAACGGAGCGCTCGACATCAAAGGCGCTCTGTCGGAGCCGCTGATTATCTTTCCCCGCCGCAGCGCACCGGCCTTTCACGATCTGATCACCGGCTATTATGCCGGCAACGGTGCCGTCCCATGCGTCGGGCAGGAAGCCATCCAGATGCAGACAATCATCAGCCTGGTCTCTGCGGGGATGGGAATCGCGCTGGTGCCGGAATCGCTGCGGAATCTTGGCCGTGCCGGCGTTCGCTACCTGAAACTGTCAGGCACGCCGCCTCGGATCGAGACCGGGCTTGTTTGGCGCCGAGACGATCCGTCGCCGGCGCTCAGACATCTGATTGATATTGCCTCGGCGTTCAACGGATCGCCTTGACCAGATCTTTGTCGGGAAAGCAGGTGGCAGGCAGACCCTGTTTCGTTTGCCAATCGCCGATGGAGCGCCGTGTCTTGAAGCCAGGAAAACCGTCGGCTCCGCCGGCGTCATAACCCTTTTTTTCCAGCGCCCTCTGCAAACCGGCAATGTCCGAGCGATAGAGCCCGCCGACATCACCCCAGCCGGCGGAAAAACCCTTCGCACCATTGGCGATACGGTCACCCACATGCCCGATGAAGAGCGCGTAGAGATCGCTCATATTGTATTCCTTGATCACGTAGAAATTCTTGGTGACCACAAAGGCCGGGCCGTGACGCCCGGCCGGCATCAGCAGGAAACCCTCGCGATTGGTTTCGCTGGCCGGAAACGGCTTGCCGTTGACCCGGGTGATGCCAAGCTTGGCCCATGCGGCGAAAGGCTTGCCCTGATCCGGGCCTTCCAGGGAGCAGCTGACAGTCTGCGGGACATTGACTTCGTAACCCCAATCACGGCCGCGCTGCCATCCATACTGCGCGAGATAATGACCGATGGAACCGAGCGTATCGGGAACGGAATTCCAGATGTCCCGCTTGCCGTCGCCATCAAAATCCACTGCATGCTCGAGATAGGATGTCGGCATGAATTGCGGCTGGCCCAGTGCACCTGCCCACGAGCTTTTCATGCTTGCAACGCCGATATAGCCTTTCTCCACGATCTGGAGCGCAGCCAAAAGCTCCTTGCGAAACATGTCCTTGCGCGTTGCCATAAAGGCTTTCGTGCCGAGGACGGCAAAGGCGTTGTAGGGGATTTTCACGCTGCCATAACCGCTTTCGCGTCCCCAGATGGCAAGAACGATCGGCCCCGGAACGCCATATTTGCTTTCAACAGCTATGAGGATTTTAGCAAACTGGCCGGACCGCGCTGTGCCTCCCGATGTCACCGCGTTGACCGTCTTGTCGTTGAAATACTTGCCGGGAGAGCCGAATTCGGATTGCCGCTGCTCCTTGGGTGTCTGCGGTTTTTCGCCCGGCATGACCAGGTCGGGCAAATCGAAATTGAGCGTGACGCCCGAAAAAGCCTGATCGAAAACCGCTTTGGAAATGCCCTGCGCCTTGGCTTCGGGCCAAAGATCGTTGACAAGCCACGCCCGGAACTGTGCTTCAACTTCCGGTTTTAACGCGGCCAACCCGGCTGTTGCATAGAGAAAGGTCGCAATCAACGCCGCAAGGGCAAGTCGCATCGGGCGTCTGATCAAAAGCCTTCTCCCTATAAAGAGGTCCGCGCGCGCAGGGCAGCAGCCAGCGTGCCCTCGTCCAGATAGTCGAGTTCCCCGCCGACCGGAACGCCATGCGCCAGCCGCGTGATACGCACGTCAAAATCGGCAAGCTGGTCAGTGATGTAATGAGCCGTCGTCTGCCCCTCGACCGTCGCATTGACGGCGAGAATGACCTCCTTGATCTCGCCTTCCGCCACACGGCTGACAAGGCTGCCGATGTTGAGATCGTCAGGACCGACACCATCCAGCGGTGACAGCCGGCCGCCCAGCACATGATAGCGGACATTCATTGAACCGGCCCGCTCCAGCGCCCAAAGGTCGGCAACATCCTCGACCACAATCAGCGTCGCCCGTTCGCGACGCGGATCGGTACAGATCATGCACGGATCAGATGTATCGACATTGCCGCATGTGGAGCAGATGCGCACCTTGTCCGCTGCGTCCTGCATGGCAGAACCCAACGGGATCAGCAGCGCTTCCTTCTTCTTGATGAGATGCAGCGCGGCGCGGCGGGCGGAACGCGGCCCGAGCCCCGGCACTTTGGCCAGAAGCTGGATCAGGCGTTCAATTTCGGGACCGGCGATTCGTTTCGACATATCGCCGGTTTAAAGCAAATTTTGCCCATAGGGAATCGGAGACGCACCGCGAACTCAACCCAAGCAAAAAAGTGGGCGATATTTTACAACCCTGCATTCGTTGTTGCCGGCGACAAACGAAGCAATCATCACCTCAAGCGCGAACAGCGCAAAGGTTCGAAGGCGAAGCAGATGCACCGTACCAGCCGGTGCATCGGGAGAATGGGCTACCCGACTGCGGCAACAGCCTTGCCTTTGAACTTGGAGGTGAACTATGCGGATTTTTCCGTTTAGCATCACCCTCATAGTGAAGAAAACCCGGACGAGCTGGTCATGGACCGTCCGGGTCAATTTTCACAAATGAGGAAGGGCGGCGAGCGAAAGCTCTCCGCCCACTCCGAGAGCAATATAAACCACGCTCGAATCTTTTCCAAGAAGCTTGCAGTTGTATGCCCATTCTCAAAAAGGCAATTTGAAACCCGGAGGAATTGGCAGGCCTGCCGTCAATGCCTGGGTCTTTTCCGCCATGATCGCCTCGACCTTGGCCTTTGCCTCGTTGTGGGCGGCGATGATCAGGTCTTCAAGAATCTCGACATCATCTTCCTTAAAGAGCGATGGATCAATCTTGAGCGAGGTTAGCGCCCCCTTGCCGGACAGCTTGACCGTGACGAGACCGCCACCGGAATGGCCCTCGGCCTCCAGCGCCGCGATTTCTTCCTGCATGGCAGCCATCTTGCCCTGCATTTCCTTGGCCTGTTTCATCATGCCCATAATGTCACGCATGGGGAAAACTCCTTTTGATCAATCATCTTCTTCGACGGGGGCCAGCGTATCATCGCCGGAGCCGATCCCGTCCATGCCATCCGGGTCGCCACCTGCCTGCCCGGCGGGTGTTGCGATCCGTACATTGATAATCTTGGCACCCGGGAACCGCGACAGGATCGCCGCGACATCCGGATCGGCGCGCGCATCGCTGAGCATGGAATCGCGCCGGGCCGTTTCGGTTTCGTTGATGGTCCGGCCGCCCTGTTCCCGCGACAGGGATACCATCCAGCGCGTACCGGTCCATTCGCTGAGTTTCTGCGACAGGTCTGTCAAAAGCGTTTTTGGCGCGTTGTCGGTCAGATTGATCTCGAGCCGTCCCGGCTTGATGCTGACGAGCCGCACACAGTTCTTGACCAGTATCTTGAACTGCATGTTACGCTGCTTGTCGGCGAGCGCCACGATATCGGCGATGCTGGTAACAGGAACAGCCGGCGGCAGTTCTTCGGCAACCGGTTGCGCCGGCACAACAGGCACAGGCTGTGCTGATTGTTCGACCAGCCGCATGGTGGCACCACCACCAGAGGCAACGGAACCGCGCAACGGTGCGACAGCGTCCGCCGGGGCAGCGCGGCTCATGGCCTCGCCGCCGCCATTGCCGGGACGCGGGCCATCGCTTCGCGGCGGCTGCAGGGAGGACGGCGCCCCATTTTCCAGCGATTTCAGGGCTTCATCCAGCGTCGGCAAATCGGCTGCATGCGCCAGCCGGATCAACAGCATTTCTGCAGCTTGGACGGGGCGATTGGACGCATCCACCTCGGCGATGCCTTTAAGCAGCATCTGCCATGTCCGGGAGAGAACCCGGATGGAAAGCTTTTCGGCATAATCCCGGCCGCGCAGGCGTTCATCCTCGGACAGGGAGATATCGTCCGCGACATCCGGGGTGAAGCGAATACGCGTCACCAGATGGTTGAAGTCGGCAAGATCGGAAAGAACAACGCTGGGGTCCGCGCCGACATCATACTGGGCACGAAACTCGCGCAGGGCAGAGGCCACATCACCACGCATCAGCATCTCGAAAAGATCGATGATCCGCGCGCGATCCGCCAGCCCTAGCATGGAGCGTACGGTCTCGGCGTCGACATTACCCGCACCATGAGCAATCGCCTGATCGAAGATCGACAGGGAATCGCGCGCCGAACCCTCGCCCGCACGGGCGATCATCGCCAAGGATGCGGCATCAACCGTGATGCTCTCCTTGTCGGCAATTTTCTTCAGCAGCGTCGTCAGCATGTTCGCGTCGATACGGCGCAGGTCGAAACGCTGGCAGCGCGACAGCACCGTGATCGGAACTTTACGGATTTCGGTGGTGGCGAAGATGAATTTGACGTGGGGCGGCGGCTCTTCCAATGTTTTCAACAGGCCGTTGAAGGCCTGATTGGACAGCATGTGCACTTCGTCGATGATATAGACTTTATACCGGGCCGAAACCGGGCGGTAGCGAACCTGTTCGATGATTTCACGGATGTCATCGATACCCGTATGCGAGGCGGCATCCATCTCGATGACATCGACATGGCGGCCTTCCATGATCGCCTGACAATGTTCACCGGGAACAGACAGGTCGATCGTTGGTTTGTCGATTTCCGCCGTCTTGTAGTTGAGGGCGCGGGCCAGAATGCGGGCAGTGGTGGTCTTGCCAACACCGCGCACACCGGTCAGCATCCATGCCTGCGCAATGCGGCCAGTCTCGAACGCATTGGTTAGGGTCCGAACCATCGGCTCCTGACCGACCAGATCGTCGAAATTCTGCGGGCGATATTTGCGGGCGAGCACGCGATAGGCGCTATCTGCCGTTTTGGTGTCCATCCCGGTTGATTCCGCTCCTGCATTGCTCTTCATGGCGCCAATTGTCCGATTCTGACATTCGCATGTCTCGCGTGATGTCAAATTCGTTCCACCAGGCAAGTTTGTACCGCTGCACACCGCAGCGTCAATGCCGGATGACGGCTTTAAAGAGGATAAAGGTGGGAGGCTGGCACGGCGACCCGTGCCTGGCTCGTTGGGGCTGCTTCCTTCCGGACCTGACCCGGTTGGCGAGTGGCTCGTCCACCACCAACCTCCCGAGGCTCATATCGGCAATCTTTGCGCAAAAAGCAAGCGGGACGACAAAAAAACTGCTAATTGTTGCAAATCATGACGTTTATACTCGATAGCAAACTTGCAGCTGATACGATTCCCATTGCAAGGCTGGGCCTTTGCGATCTGCGCCTGATGAATGACCGGCGCTGGCCTTGGCTCATTCTCGTGCCGCAAAGGGCTGATATCAGCGAGATTCACGACCTCACCCCCCTGGACCAGACAATGCTTGTCTTTGAATCGGGCATTGCCGCACAGGCGCTCAAGGCTGTCGTCAATTGCGAAAAGATCAACACTGGTGCTCTCGGCAACATCGTCCGGCAGTTGCACCTGCATATCATCGCCCGTAACACCGGAGATCCGGCATGGCCCGGTCCCGTCTGGGGTTATGGCACGCGCGAACCCTACGGCGAAAAAGACGCACGGGACTTTGCGAACGCCATTCTCAACGCTATCTAATCAGCATCATCACATAGTCCCATTCCGGACCGGTCTTCTGGAGCCCCACTAATGTCATTTCGCCTTTATGATGTTCCGGAAGCGGAAGCGAGCCGCTTCGTCGGCTTTGCCGGCAACAGGATAAACCGCCACTCCGAAAACCGCAGCGATGATGTGGTGACGGTCGCACTTGCGGATGCAAGGGCGCGTATGCTGCTGATCGGGCAAGGCCAGATACTGGTGTCGCAGGGAAACGGCATGGGCAATGCCTTTTTCGGCCTTGAAGAAGCCGCAGCGCTGTTGCCCCACCCGAACAGGACAATCTATCTGGGAATGCAGGAGGACATGCCGGTTCTCGCCGCTGTGAGCGGCATCGATCTGGCAACCCTTCCTGAGACAATCAAGGCCGTTGAATACCGCCCAGTCTACACGCAAGGCCTTATACCCGAAGACCAGCTGGGCGCCATGGCACAGGCTGTTTCGCTGCTGACGTGGCATGAGAATCACCGCTTCTGCGGACGCTGCGGCACGGAAACGGTGATGCGCGATGGCGGGTACCGGCGCACTTGCCCGAATTGCGATGCCCAGCATTTCCCGCGCACCGATCCGGTTGCCATCATGATGGTGGTGCGCGGCGACAAATGTCTTCTGGCGCGTGGACCCCATTTCGGACCGGGTATGTATTCCTGCCTTGCCGGGTTCATTGAACCGGGGGAAACCATCGAAAATGCAGTGCGGCGCGAGACACTGGAGGAAACCAACCTGCCTATCGGCCGGGTGGTCTATCACGCGTCGCAACCCTGGCCCTTCCCCTATTCGCTGATGATCGGCTGCCATGCGGAGGCTTTGTCCGACGATTACACGCTCGACAGGGCGGAGCTGGAGGCAGGCCGCTGGTTCACGCGCGATGAAGTCGCGCTGATGCTCGACCGGACGCACCCGGAAGGATTGATGACGCCGCCACCCGGCGCCATCGCCGCCCATCTGATCCGTAGCTGGGTTGAGAGCGAGGCTTAAGCCCTACCAAGGTTGAATTGAAAATATCGCCCAATTGGTATATATCATTGTCATATCTCAAAAGAGGTGCGACATGGAAAAAGCCAAAATCTTCTGGTCCGGACGCTCGCAGGCCGTGCGTCTTCCCAAGGAGTTCCGATTTGACGCCACAGAAGTTCGTATACGGCGTCACGGGCAATCCGTGATTCTTGAGCCGATGCCGGAAAATTGGGCTTGGCTGGATGCCCTTTCAGGCCCGTTAGACGACGACTTTGCGAAAGCTGCGGGCGAGAAGCCCGTACCGCAGGAAAGACCTGATCTCGACTATTTCAAATGAAATTCTTGCTTGATACCAACGCCATCATTGCGTTACTGAAAGGCAATGAACGGCTGCACAGCCGACTGCGTCGACATCAGCCGCAGGATTTTGTAATCTCCGCCATTGTTGCCCATGAACTATTTTACGGAGCCTACAAATCACAGCGCGCCGTTCAGAATGTCGGCCTTGTTGAAAGTCTGCAATTCCCGGCACTTGAGTTTGATCTGGACGACGCCAGATATGCGGGCGAGTTGCGCGCAAAGCTTTCGCGCGCGGGTAGTCCCATCGGCCCTTACGATGTTTTGGTCGCAGGGCAGGCCCTTGCACGGTCTCTGACCCTCATCACACGCAATGTCCGTGAATTTCAGAGGGTCGAGGGACTCAGCGTTGAAAACTGGGAAGATTAGACCGTCAATCTACTCTTCCTCGCCCTGGCTGCTGCGGAATGTCGTATCGGCGGGATAGACCCCGAGAACCCGCACCTCCTTGGAGAAGAATTCCAGTTCTTCCAGGGCATGGGCAACGTTCTTGTCGTCCGGATGCCCTTCAATATCGGCGTAAAACTGCGTGGCAGTGAACTTGCCGTCAATCTGATAGCTTTCCAGCTTGGTCATGTTGACGCCATTGGTGGCAAAGCCGCCCATCGCCTTGTAGAGCGCCGCCGGAACGTTGCGCACGCGAAAGACGAAGGTCGTCATCATGAGTTCGTCGGATGTGCGCGGTGCCCACTTTTTCGTCTTGTTCAGGACGACAAAGCGCGTGACATTGTTTTCCGTGTCCTCGACATCCTCTTCCAGGATATCGAGACCATAAAGGCTGGAGGCGAGCCGCGGTGCAAGCGCCGCCATGGTCTTGTCCTTGACGTCGGAGACGAGCCGCGCCGCGCCCGCCGTATCCCCGGCAATGACCGGCTTCCAGCCGTTCTTGCGGATGTATTTGCGGCACTGGCCCAGCGCGTGGATATGGCTGTGAACCGTGACGATTTCGCTGCGCTTGGTGCCAGGAAGAACCATCAGCTGAAAATGGATCGGCAGAAAATATTCGCCGACAATGTGCAGGCGCGACTCCGGCAAGAGGTGGTGGATGTCCGCCACGCGCCCGGCAATCGTGTTCTCGATCGGGATCATCGCCAGATCAGCCGCACCGCTTTCAACCGCGTTGAACGCATCCTCAAAGGTCGGACATGGCAACGGCTCCATGTGCGGAAACATGTTCCGGCATGCGGTGTCGGAATTGGCACCCGGTTCGCCCTGAAAGGAGATGCGGTTGGTCTTGGCCATAATCAATTGCCCTTTATTGAAGTAAGAATGTCACGTGCCCGCTCAAGATCTTCCTGGGTATCAACACCCAGCGGCACCGAATCAACGATCTCGACATCGATGCGCATGCCGGCTTCCAGCGCGCGCAGCTGTTCCAGTCGTTCGCGCTGTTCGAGCGGCGACGGGCCAAGGCTGACGAATCGCTGCAGAGCTGCACGGCGATAAGCATACAGTCCGATGTGGTGGTAGAGCGGGCCGTTGCCGTAGGGAGCCGTCGCACGCGTAAAGTAGAGCGCGCGCATTTTCCCGGTGCCGATATCTGACCCGACGATCTTCACCACATTCGGATTGGTCTTTTCATCTTCCCTGGTGATCTCAACACACAATGTGGCGATATCGGCGGGACCTTCACGCAGCGGCAGGAGCGCGCGTTTGACCAATTCCGGATCAATGGTCGGCAGGTCGCCCTGGACATTGACGATGGCATCGACAGTGCCCTCCGGATCGAGTGCCAGCAAGGCTTCATAGATGCGGTCCGAACCTGATTCATGGTCGCTGCGTGTCATGACCACTTCAAGTCCGTGGGCTTCGACCGCCACCTTCACCTCGGCGCTATCCGTGGCAACAACAGCACGGCCAAGACCGGCCGCCAGGGCACGTTCAGCCACATGCACGATCATCGGCTTGCCGGCAATATCGGCCAATGGCTTGCCGGGCAAGCGCGTGGAGGCCATGCGGGCGGGAATCAGGGTCAATATTTTCATCGTCATAAGCACCCTACGGTGTCAAAAAGTCTCAGGCAGAACTGCCCTTATATGTGTTGCAAGTCTTGAGCAAAAGACCTAGTTTCCGCGCGATCACGAGGGGACTCTCGTCAAGTTATGCAGCGGTCTGCATTGACCAGATAATGAGAACCTCCGCAAGAGGAGCAATGATCGACAATGGATTCGAGCGCATTCAACAAATATGCCATGGCGTTCCTGGCAACAGTTTTCGTTGTCATGACAGCGGGCATCCTTTCGGATTTCTTATTTGATTCCCGTGCGCCCGAAAAACCCGGCTTTATCATCCAGGCTGCCGAAGCCGGCGGTGAAGGTGAAGCCGGCGCGCCAGCCGCAGCAGCTGCGGCCGTGCCGATCGCAACCCTGCTCGCATCGGCGGACGCGACGCGCGGTGAAGCGATCTTCAAGCGCTGCCAGGCTTGCCATACCGGTGAAAAGGGCGGCGCGAACAAGGTTGGCCCGAACCTCTGGGACATCGTCGACCGTCCCATGGCCACTCATGAAGGCTTCAGCTATTCCGGCGCTATCAAGGATTTCTCCAAGGGCGGCAAGGAACTCTGGACGTTCGACCATCTCAATCACTTCCTGACCTCGCCCAAGGGCTATATCAAGGGCACGGCCATGGGCTTTGCCGGTGACAAGAAGGACAATGAACGCGCGGACCTGATCGCTTACCTGCGCACGCTCTCCGACAGTCCAAAACCGCTTCCTGCTGCCGATGCCGCGCCAGCCGGCAGTGAAAAGCCAGCCGATGCAGCAAAGCCTGCAGATGGCACTGCACCCGCACCGACAAAATAAGTCAGCCGTCAATTCCAAGGGAAAGCCGGGTCCAGTGCCCGGCTTTTTTGTATCCGCCAGCCTGATCCTATCAAGACTGCGTGTTTTTTTGCCGAAGGTCTGTTCTCCGCCGCATTTTCTCTTAGACTGGCCCAAAAAGAGAACCGTGGAGATCTGATTTGCTATTCCGTCCGCTCGTTGCCAGCCTCGCGCTCCTTGCCATGACAGCCGTGATCCCCCTATCGAATGCACGGGCTGCGGATGCTGAATGGCGGACGGCGGTCAGCGCTCTGGGCAAGCCGAAATACGGGCCGGACTTCAAGCATTTTGATTTTGTGAATCCCGATGCGCCCAAAGGCGGAACCTTGAATCAAATTGCTCAAGGTTCATTCGACAGCCTCAACCCCTTCGTCGTCCAGGGAACGTCTGCGGCGGGGCTTCCGGGCGGGACTATATTGGGTGGATATCTCTACGATACGCTTCTCAGCCGGGCGCCTGATGAGCCGGCAACAAATTACGGTCTTCTCGCAGAAGCAGTTGCTTACCCAGATGATTTTTCCTGGGTAAAGTTCCGCCTCAACCCCGCTGCAAAATGGCATGATGGACAACCCATCACCGTCGATGACGTCATCTGGTCGTTCGATACCCTGAAAGCGCAAAGCCCGATTTACAACAAGTATTATCATGATGTGACAAAGGCCGAGAAGACCGGGGACCGAGAGGTTACCTTCACGTTTGCGAGCGGCGGGAACCGTGAGTTGCCCAGCATTGTCGGCGAGTTTCCCGTCTTGCCAAAGCACTGGTGGGAAGGCACCGATCAATCCGGCAAGAAGCGCGACATCACCAAGCCCACGACGGAAATCCCTCTGGGCTCGGCTGCCTACAAAATCGAAAGCGTCGACTTCGGCAAGACCATCGTATGGAGCCGGGTAGCCGATTACTGGGGCAAGGATCTCCCCACCAATGTCGGGCGCAACAATTTCGATCGTATTCGCTATGAATATTTCCGGGACGCAAACGCCATGTGGGAAGCCTTCAAGAAGGGCGGATTTCAGGATTACCGCGGCGAGCCGAGCATCGGCCGCTGGATGCGTGGCTATGATTTCCCGGCGTTCGCCCGGGGTGATGTCGTCAAGGCCGTGTATCCACAGCGGTCGTCTGGTCGCATGCAAGGATTTCTCCTGAACACACGCCGCGACAAATTCAAGGATATCAAGGTGCGCGAAGCCTTGAATTTTGCCTTCGACTTTGAATCCATGAGCAAGAATGCATTTTTCGGTCAATACAAGCGAATAGACAGTTATTTCTCCGGCACGGAACTCGCATCGAGCAGCCTCCCGACAGGCAAGGAACTGGAGATACTTCAAGCGGTTAAAGGTGAAGTACCGGAAGGGGTTTTCAACGAGGAATTCAAGAACCCGGTTTCTGATACGCCACAGGCGCAACGCGATAATTTGCGCAAGGCCGTCACGCTTTTGCGGGAGGCTGGTTATGATCAGAAAAATGGAAAGCTCGTCAATACAGCGACCGGTCAACCTCTGACCATCGAATTTCTGGCAGACGATCCGGGCAATGAGCGTACCATCGGACCTTTCATGACGAATCTGCGCAAGCTTGGCATAGACGCGCAAATACGGGCTGTCGATGCGGCCCAGTACGCGGCCAGGGTCAATGATTATGATTTTGACGTGATGGCAATCGCCGGGATCGGGCAAACGCTGTCGCCAGGCAACGAGCAACGCGATTTCTGGGGATCCAGCACGGCCGACACGCCTGGCGGGCGCAATTACATGGGCATCAAAAATCCGGCCATCGACAAGCTGATCGACAAGGTCATCTTTGCCAAGGACCGTGAAGAGCTTGTTGCGGCAACCCATGCGCTCGACCGGGTCCTGCTGTGGAATTACTATGTTGTTCCGCAGTGGTATGACGACAGGGTCAAGATCGCCTACTGGAACAAGTTCGGCATGCCTGAAAAACAACCGGATTATATCGGTGTCGACCCGCTTTCCTGGTGGATTGACCCTGCCAAGGAGCAAGTTCTGAAAGCCCACGCGCAATGATGGCCGGGCGTCTCAATCGCCGCGATCTGCTGAAATATTCCAGTGCAGCGGCTTTGTCCGCCCTCACTCCGCGTCTGGCACTGGCGGATGTGAAGACGGATGTTCCGCTGCATGGTCTTTCCGCCTTTGGCGAACTCAAATATCCGAAGGATTTCACGCATTTCGAATACACCAATCCCGATGCGCCGAAGGGTGGTACGTTCTGCTTCTCGCCGCCGACATGGTATTTCAACCAGTCAACGCAAACGTTCAACACACTGAACGGTTTCAGCGCACGCGGCGATGCACCGCCACGTGTGGAATTGTGCTTCGATTCCTTGATGACATCGGCGCTGGACGAGCCCGATTCCATTTATGGCCTGGTTGCTGAAAGCGTTACGGTTTCCCCGGACAAGCGGACATTCATTTTCAAGCTGCGCCCGCAAGCGCGTTTTCACGACGGCTCTCCCCTGACGGCCCACGATGCGGTGTTCAGCTATGAGACGCTCAAGACAAAGGGGCATCCCGATCTCGTGGTGATGATGGCGGAACTCACCGAAATTGTCGCCGAGGATGACCACACATTGCGTCTGACCTTTTCCGGCAAGCATTCCGGCCGCGCCATTCTCGACATCGCAGCAGGGATACCGATCTTTTCCAAGGCATGGTACGCCACGCGGGATTTCGGCGCATCAACACTGGAAGCGCCTCTCGGCTCCGGAGCCTATCGCGCGGGCATGATCCTTGCCGGTCAAACGATTGAATACGAGCGCGTTGCCGATTACTGGGCAAAGGATTTGCCGGTGCAGCGCGGCTCCAACCATTTTGACCGCATCCGCATCGAGTTCTTTCGCGACCGGCAACCGGATTTCGAATCCTTCAAGAAGGGCGATATTTACTGGCGCTCCGAATCCGTCGCGAAGACATGGGCGACCGAATACAATTTCCCGGCCATTCAGCAGAAGCGTGTCGTCAAACGCGAGTTCTCCAGCGAAAAACGGCCGGTGATGCAGGCCTGGGCTCTGAACCAGCGCCGGGAACAGTTCCGCGACCCTCGGATACGCGAAGCCATCGCGTTGTGTTTTGATTTCGAGTGGACCAGCAAGAATCTGTTTTACGATGTCTACAAACGCTCGCAATCGCTGTTTGAGAAATCGGAATTTCGCACCGAAGGTAAACCCTCCGCCGAAGAACTGGCCATTATCGAGCCGCTGCGCGACAGGCTGCCGCCGGAGATTTTCGGCGATGCGGTCCTGCAACCCGTATCGGATGGTTCGGGGCGCGACAGAAACAATCTGCGCCGCGCGGTCGAATTGATCACCGCAGCGGGTTATACGCGGCAGAACGGCAAATTCGTCGATGCCGGTGGCAGACCGCTCAATCTGGAAATGTTGATCCAGGCGGAAGTCTTCACACGCTCCTCGGCACCTTTCATCAACAATCTGAACGCCATCGGCATCAATGCCACCCTGCGACTGGTCGATCCGGCGCAGTATCAGGTCAGGCTGCAGGACTTTGATTTCGATATGATGGGCGCTGCCTACTCCCTTGGTTCCACGCCGACACAGGAGAGCCTGCAGTCCATCTTTGGCTCCAAATCGGCTGCCATGCCCGGATCGACCAATTTTGCGGGCATTGCGGATCCGGTGATCGATGCGCTGATCGAGAAAGTCGGTGACGTGAAGTCACGGGCAGAACTGGTCACGATTATGCGTGTTCTGGATCGGCTCTTGCGTATAAGGCGTGACTGGATTCCAAATTGGTACAGCGCGAATCACCTCATCGCCTATTGGGATATGTTCGGCTTCAAGGAGCCCAAACCCGATTATGGCTTTCCTGTTGAAACGCTCTGGTGGCTTGACGAAGCAAAGGCAAAGGCAATTGGCAAGATTTAAAATGATATCTCCTGGAGCACCGTCTTAATGGGAGCCTATATTCTACGGCGTTTGCTTCTGATGATACCGACCCTGTTCGGAGTCCTGCTTGTCTGCTTCGTGATTGTACAGTTCGTCCCCGGCGGCCCGGTCCAGCGCATTATCGGCCAGCTCACCGGACAGGGCGGCAACGCGCTTGACCGCATCGGCGGCGGCGGCGCTGATTTTGGTCAGAGCCATGAATCGCTCGGCCTTGGTACGGCCAACTCGAAATATCGCGGCGCTCAAGGCCTCGATCCCGCTTTCATAGCCAGCCTCGAAAAGCAGTTCGGCCTCGACAAGCCTCCGCTCGAGCGGTTCCGTATCCTGGTATGGAACTACCTGCGCTTCGATTTCGGCAACAGCTATTTCCGCGATATCAGCGTGGTGCAGCTCATCAAGGAGAAACTGCCGGTCTCGATATCGCTCGGCCTGTGGATGACACTGATATCCTATGCCATTTCCATTCCGCTCGGCATTCGCAAGGCCATCAAGGACGGTTCTGCCTTCGACGTGTGGACCAGTGCCGTTGTCGTGGTTGGCTATGCGATACCGGGATTTCTCTTCGGCATCATGCTGATCGTGTTTTTTGCCGGCGGTTCATTCTTCGACTGGTTCCCGCTGCGCGGTTTGACATCCAACAATTTCGCCGAGCTCTCATTCTTCGGCAAGATCGTCGACTATGCCTGGCACATAGCCCTGCCGCTGACGGCCATGCTGCTGTCGGCCTTCGCCACGACGACCCTTCTGACCAAGAATTCGTTCCTCGATGAAATCCGCAAGCAATATGTCACCACGGCGCGGGCCAAGGGCCTGACCGAGCGCAAGATTCTCTATGGACATGTGTTCCGCAATGCCATGCTCATCGTTATTGCCGGTTTCCCCAGCGCCTTCATTTCGATCTTCTTCACCGGTCAGCTGCTGATCGAGGCGATTTTCTCGCTGGATGGACTGGGGTTGCTTGGCTATGAATCGATCATCAACCGCGACTATCCGGTGGTGATCGCCACGGTCTATATTTTCGCCCTTGTCGGCGTCGTCGTCAGTCTCCTGTCCGATCTTCTCTATACATGGATCGACCCGCGCATCGACTTCGAGCGGAGGGACGTCTGATGACCGATACAAGCATTGGCACCCAGCCCTCACCCGTTGCCGTTCGGCGCCCGCGGCTGTCGCCGCTCAATGCCCGGCGCTGGCAGAACTTCAAGGCCAACCGCCGCGGCTGGTGGGCCCTGTGGCTGTTCCTGTTCCTGTTCATTGGTTCGCTGTTCGGCGAGTTCATTGCCAATGACCGGCCGATCCTTGTTTCCTACAAGGGCGAGATCCTCTTTCCCGTTCTCGTCGATTATCCGGAGGAGAAGTTCAACGGCTTCTATGCGGTGACCGACTATCGCGATCCCGTGATCCAGGACGAGATCAATGCCAATGGCTGGGCCATCTGGCCGCCGATCCGCTATTCCTACCGCACCGTCAACAACGAGCTTCCCGATACGGCGCCGTCAAAACCATTCTGGCTCTACTCGGCGGAACAGCGTTGTGCCCGCTATCCGCAGGGTGTGAACGACGCCAACTGCACGTTCGGCAACATGAACATTCTGGGCACGGATGATCAGGCGCGCGACGTGTTTGCCCGGGCGCTCTATGGTTTCCGCATTTCCGTGCTGTTCGGGCTGATCCTGACGGCAGCGTCTGCGGTTATCGGGGTGACGGCCGGCGCCATGCAGGGTTATTTCGGCGGCTGGCTCGATCTTCTGGCGCAGCGCTTCATTGAAATCTGGTCTTCGGTGCCGACGCTCTACCTTCTCCTGATCATGGCTTCGATCCTGCCGCCGGGCTTCTGGATCCTGCTCTGCATCATGCTGCTGTTCTCGTGGGTGCATTTTGTCGGCATCGTCCGCGCTGAATTTCTGCGGGCCCGCAATTTCGAATATGTGAATGCCGCACGGGCGCTCGGCGTGCGTGACCGGACAATAATGTTCCGTCACCTTCTGCCCAACGCCATGGTGACCACGCTTACCTTCCTGCCCTTCATCCTCAACGGATCGATCACGACGCTCACCTCGCTCGATTTCCTCGGTTTCGGCCTGCCGCCCGGCTCTGCCTCGCTCGGCGAACTGCTGGCTCAGGGCAAGAACAACCTGCAGGCACCATGGCTTGGCCTGACCGGTTTCGTCGTCATCTCGCTGATGCTGTCGCTGCTGATCTTCGTCGGTGAGGCAACCCGTGACGCATTCGATCCGCGCAAGGCTTTCAAATGAGTGCGTCCCCCCTCCTTTCCGTCCGTGATCTCTCGGTTGCCTTTACGCAGAACGGCCGCCAGTCGATTGCCGTCGATCATGTCTCGTTCGACATCGCTCAGGGCGAGACGGTTGCGCTCGTCGGCGAATCCGGTTCCGGGAAGTCGGTCTCGGCCCTGTCGATCCTGAAGCTTCTGCCCTACCCGCCGGCCTCGCACCCCTCCGGCCAGATCCTGTTCAACGGACAGGACCTTCTGGACAGCGACGAGAACGATCTGCGGCGCGTACGCGGCAACGACATCACCATGATCTTCCAGGAGCCGATGACCTCGCTCAATCCGCTGCATACGATCGAGAAGCAGATTGTCGAAGTCCTTAAACTGCACCAGGGCATGGCTGACAAACCGGCGAGGCAACGCACGCTTGCGCTTCTGCACGAAGTGGGCATCCGCGAGCCGGAAAAGCGCCTCGATGCCTACCCGCACCAGCTCTCCGGCGGCCAGCGTCAGCGTGTGATGATTGCCATGGCGCTCGCCAACAAGCCGAAGCTGCTGATTGCCGATGAGCCGACCACCGCGCTCGATGTGACCGTGCAGGCACAGATCCTGCAACTGCTTGCCGACCTCAAAAAGGCACAGGGCATGTCCATGCTGTTCATCACGCACGACCTCGGCATCGTCCGCAAGATTGCCGATCGCGTCTGCGTCATGACCAAGGGCAAAATCGTCGAGACCGGTCCCACCAGGCAGATCTTCGACAATCCGCAGCATGAATATACGCGCCATCTGCTTGCCGCCGAACCCAAAGGCAATCCCCCCTCCGCTGATCTGCTCGCCGCGCCCGTCATGCGCGGCGAGCAGGTGAAGGTCTGGTTCCCGATCAAGCAGGGTTTCCTGCGGCGGACCGTCGACCATGTGAAGGCCGTCGATGGCATCGATGTGACCATCCGCGCCGGACAGACGCTTGGCGTTGTCGGCGAATCCGGCTCGGGCAAAACCACGCTCGGGCTTGCGCTGTCGCGCATGATTTCCTCCCAGGGGGTCATCCGCTTCGGCGAGAAGGACATCAACCAGTTCTCCTTCAAGCAGATGCGGCCGCTGCGCCGCGAGCTGCAGATCGTCTTTCAGGACCCGTTCGGTTCGCTGTCGCCGCGCATGTCAATTGCCGATATCGTGGCTGAGGGCCTTGCCGTGCACGAGCCGAAACTGTCGGCGGATGAGCGTGATGCACGCGTCGTTGCCGCACTCAAGGAGGTCAATCTCGATCCGGAGAACCGCTTCCGCTATCCGCATGAATTTTCCGGCGGCCAGCGCCAGCGCATTGCGATTGCCCGGGCCATGGTGCTCAACCCGCGCTTCGTCATGCTGGACGAGCCGACCTCGGCGCTCGACATGAGCGTGCAGGCGCAGGTGGTCGACCTCTTGCGCGGATTGCAGCAAAAGCACAATCTGGCCTATCTTTTCATCAGCCATGATCTCAAGGTGGTGAAAGCGCTGGCCAATGACGTGCTTGTCATGCGCAATGGCAAAGCGGTTGAATATGGCCCGTCGGAGGAAATCTTCGCCAATCCGAAGAGCGATTATACAAAAGCACTGATGGCAGCGGCCTTCAGGATAGAAACGGCGGAACAGGGAGCAGTAAGCGAATGACCGGGACAAGCGACACGATTTTTCTGGCTGTAACGGGATGGGACCCGGAGGTCTGGCTATCGGAGTTTGCCAAGAACGCCCCGCAGCGCAAACTTGTCCTGAACACCGATACGGACAAGGAAAAGGTTCGCTACGCACTGGTATGGAAACAGCGTCCTGGTTCCCTCGCGGACCTGCCGAACCTCGAAGTCATTTTCTCACTGGGCGCCGGTGTGGATCACGTCTTCCATGATGACAGGATTCCCGATGTGCCCATCGTGCGCATCGTTTCCCCTGATCTGACGATGCGGATGACGGAATATGTGGTCTGGCAGGTGCTGGATCACCATCGCCTTGGCCTGCGCTACCGGCAGCAGCAGGCCGGCAAGGTCTGGCATGAGGACCGGCGCCAGCCGGCGGCGCATGAGGTCAATGTCGGCATACTCGGCATGGGCGTGCTCGGCCGGGATGCGGCCTTGAAGCTGCGAATGCTGGGATTCAAGGTCAGCGGCTGGAGCCGCCGTCCCCAGAGCGTCGAAGGCGTGACCAGCCATTTTGGCAATGATGGCCTGAAGGATTTCCTGAAGGATGCGGATATCATCGTTTCGTTGCTGCCGCTGACACCGGAGACCAAGGGTATCCTGTCGATGAGCCTTTTTGCCCAGATGAAGGCGGACGGGCCGCTCGGTGCGCCGATTCTCATCAATGCCGGTCGCGGCGGGCTGCAGAACGAGGCTGATATCCTGGCCGCGCTGGAACGCGGCATGTTGTCGGCTGTCACGCTTGATGTGTTCAACAGGGAACCCCTGCCGAAAGACAGCCCACTATGGACGCATCCGCAGGTCATCATCACCCCGCATGCGGCCGCAAGCTCCAGCCCGTCGGCGCTGGTTCCGGAGATTGTCGCCCAGATCGAATCCTTCGAGCGTGGCGAGCCGCTTAAAAATATTGTCGACCGGAAAGCCCAGTATTAGAAAAATTTGGCTTTGACAGCCCAGAACCTTCGGATAGATTGCCCGCGCAAGTGTTCTCAGGGCGGGGTGCAATTCCCCACCGGCGGTAATCACTGGGTGTCGAAAGATGTCAGGTGCGAGCCCGCGAGCGCTTTCCGGTTTGCCGGAAAGGTCAGCAGATTTCGGTGCAATTCCGAAGCCGACGGTATAGTCCGGATGAAAGAGAACAACTGAAAGCAAGGGCTGCCTTTCCGGCAGCCCCTGACCGTTTTTGGTTGTGCCCTGATTCACGTCAACTCTTGAGGAGACCGACATGGATCAGTTCCAGAATAACAATACCCCACATTTCGCCCCGCGCATCGCCTTCATCCAGGCGCGATGGCATTCGGAAATCGTTGACCAGTGCCGTATCGGCTTTGAAGGCGAACTCAAAAGCCAGGGTGTCACTGCCGGGCGGTTTGACGTCTATGACGTGCCGGGATCGTTCGACATTCCCCTGCTGGCCAAGAAACTCGCCGAAACCGGCCAGTACGACGCGATTGTCGCAACAGGTCTCGTCGTCGATGGCGGCATTTACCGGCACGATTTCGTCGCCGGAACCGTGGTCAATGCGCTTCTCACCGCCCAGATGGAGACGGGTGTTCCCATGCTGTCAGCCGTGCTGACACCGCATCATTTCCAGGAAACCGCCCAGCATATCGACTTCTTCACCAGGCATTTCCTGGTCAAGGGACAGGAGGCGGCGCGCGCCTGCCTGCAGATCATCCGCACATTCCAGCAGGTGGCTGAACTATCGGCGGCTTGAATCTAAACAAGCAAAGCAAATGATAAGCCCTCTGTTCCATCGAATAGAGGGCTTATTTGACTAGAGCCGCCGTACCGCTGTCGGCTTGCCATAGAGATAGGCAATGCGCTCGATGGCATCGTGCAGAGGCTCAAGTGTCACGCTCATCGTATGACCGCTTGCGTGCAGCAGCATGGAATGGCTGGCCATCATCGCGGCATGGCCCTTCCAGAAAACAAAATCACCGCGCTTCAGATTGTTGTAATTTGCATCCGGCTCGATCGCATCGCCGATTGTATCAGCCTGCATGTCGGAGTCGCGCAAGACGGACTGACCGGTCATCAGCAGCGACAACTGGACCAGACCGGAGCAATCAATGCCGAAACCGGACACGCCGCCCCACAGATAAGGCGTGTGCATCAGGGTCTCGGCAACCGCCACGTGATCGTCGGTGACTTCATCGATCGGAACGAGATGCTTGGCAATGATGGCCTCGCCGCTTGGCAGGATGCCGTAGAGCGTTCCCCGGCGTTCCTCGCCGCCCTTTATCGTAACAAGCGATCCCATGGACAGTGCATTGGTTGGCGGGAACTTCAGGTCAGATCCCGGATAGACAAACGTGCGCGGCGCGATGACGATATGCGTCGGCTCGTCATAGCGCTTGTCCAGTGCCGTATCGACGACATAGCCGACATATCCGTCCCGCTCGTTCTGCACCCAGCACCAGCCATTGCTGTCTTCGAACACCAGGACGTCATCGCCGAACAGGAACTGTGTGGTTACACCGGCATCGCCGCGCGCTTCGCCGCGCACATCAACGACCGGATCGGCAATGCGCATGGGCTTGCCTTCCACGAAGTGTTCCGCCTCTACCTGTCCACGCAGGCTTTCGTCCGCCAGATCGGGACGGAACGCGTTCAACCGTTTATCCAATGTCACAGGGGTAATCCTCTTGCCTTGGCGATGACGAGATCGCCGAGCTTTTCAACATAGAGCGCACCTTTTACCGTTCTCTTGACGAGAACGTTGCGCTTGTCTTTTTCATCACGATGCCGGTCCACCAATCCATAACCACCCATTGTATCCAGCGCGCGGGTAATCACCGGCTTCGTCACCTTCAGCTTGGCAGCCATACCACGAATCGTGTGCGGTGGCGGCTCCAGATAAACCGTCAGCAGCACCGCCAATTGCCGCATCGTCAGGTCATGCGCGTCATCCCGCACTTCGGAAACGGCAATTTCCTTCCACAATGTCAGCGCCTGAAACGGCTTCAACTCAATCTGCATGAACGGCTTCCGAGATCATTTCGGTTCCGTATCATTTTATTCCTCGCGGTGCGAAGTGCAAGCGGTCATAGCCGGTCGGCGGCTTCTCGGCCGGGCGCAGGTGCATCCGACAGCATTCGATGGATTTGCTGCCGGACACAGACTGACGAATCTCCGTTATTTCCCAGCCGGAAAACGCGCCTTCAACACATGATAGAGTGCCCTGATGGCCTGCGCTTCCCCGCCAACGGGAGAATGCGGCTTCTCCACCGGGTTCCAGCCATAGATATCGAAATGCCCCCAGATTCTGGTCTTCTCGACAAAGCGCTTCAGGAACAGTGCCGCTGTCACCGATCCGGCAAAGCCATCGGTCGTCACATTGTTGATGTCGGCCACGCGGGATGAAAGCCTTGCTTCGTAGGGCTGCCACAACGGCATGCGCCAGACCGGATCGGCTACAGCTTCGGACGCCTTGGCCACATCAGCCGCAAAGCTCTCATCGGTCGCATAAAAGGGCGGCACATCCGGACCAAGTGCAACACGCGCTGCGCCCGTCAGTGTCGCCATGTCGATCAGGATTTCCGGCTCTTCCTCATCGGCCAATGCCAGCGCATCGGCGAGGACAAGGCGCCCCTCCGCATCGGTGTTGCCGATCTCGACGGTGATGCCCTTGCGGCTCGTCAGAATATCGCTCGGACGGAATGCGTTGGCAGAGATGGAGTTCTCCACCGCAGGAATGAGGACGCGCAAGCGGACCGGCAGTTTCGCATCCATGATGATGCTCGCAAGGGCCAAAACGTTGGCGGCACCGCCCATGTCCTTCTTCATCAGAAGCATGCTGCTGGCGGGCTTGATATCAAGACCGCCGGTATCGAAGCAGACGCCCTTGCCCACCAGGGTTACCTTCGGAGCATCCTTCTTGCCCCACTCCAGATCGATCAGCCTCGGCTCCTCGCCTCCGGCACGGCCGACGGCATGGATCATCGGAAAATTCTTCTTGAGCAGCGCATCGCCCTTGATCACGGTGACAGACGCCTTGTGCTCATCGCCCACCTTGCGCACAGCGGCTTCCAGCGCCTCCGGGCCCATATCATTGGTCGGCGTATTGATGAGGTCACGCGCGAGCGTCACCGCCCTCGCCTGCCGCTTCACATCGGCCTTGTCAGCGCCTTCCGGCAGCGTCAGCGCAACGTCCGCATCATCCTTCTTCTTCGTGTACCGGGTGAACTTGTAACCACCGAGCAGGAAGCCGAGAGCGGCCAGATCGGGCGCGCTGACAGGGCCTGCCAGATGCCAGGCGCCTTTCGGCAAAGCCTGCGCGAGTTTGCCTGCTGCCAGAGGATTGTCATCCTTGCCGGTCCCAAGCAATGCGCCGGCGATCTGGCCGTTTTCGCCGGGAACAATGAGCAGCCGGCCGGCCTGCCCTTCGAACCCGTTTGCCCTGGCCCAGGCAAGTGCTGCCGGATCAAGTCCAAGCGCTTCCAGCCCGCCCTTCGCCACGAACCAGACAGGCTTGCTATCCGATGATTTTTGTTTGGTGATTTCGGCAGGCATGATCGTTTGCTCCTGGGCTCAATTTTCTGCTTTTGCGCCGGCAAAGGCGGCGTCATTAACGGTCCGTTAGGGTTAACAGAATATTTCTTTCACATGGGATTGGTTAACGCACCAATGGATGTGCGCTGGGATCTGACGGGGCAAACTATGACAAGCGCAGGGATTATTCAACGCAACCGTCGGCTCATTTTTTCCGTGACCGTGGCTGCCCTTGCAATGAGCATTTCCGGTTGCGCCACCACCGACAAGACAACCACCGGCTCCATCTCACCAGCAGCATCGACAGCAAGTCCCACGGGCAATTTTGATCATATGAACGCGCAGCAGCTTGCGCAGGCCTCAACCAGCCTGGGAGCGCGGTATCAGAGCAACCCGAAAGACAAAGCCACAGCCATGAATTTTGCTGCGGTGCTGCGCATGATGGGGCGAAACGATCAGGCGCTTGCGGTCATGCGCAGCCTTGCTATCGCCTATCCGAAGGACCGCGAGGTTCTGGCCGCTTACGGCAAGGCATTGGCAAGCAGCGGTGAATTCGAAGCGGCGCTTGACGCAGTTCGCCGCGCCCAGACGCCTGAATATCCGGATTGGAAACTGCTTTCCGCTGAAGCTGCGATCCTCGACCAGCTCGGCAAAACCAGCGAAGCCCGTGACATCTACAAGCGGGCCATGGACCTCAATCCGAACGAGGCATCGCTGCTTTCCAATCTCGGGATGTCGTATGTGCTGTCAGGCGAATTGAATACAGCCGAAACCTACATGCGCAGAGCGGTCAACGCACAGGGTGCCGACAGCCGCGTCCGGCAGAATCTGGCGCTCGTGGTCGGACTTCAGGGACGGTTTCCCGAAGCGGAAACGATTGCGAAGCAGGAGCTTTCGCCGCAACAGGCGGAAGCCAACGTCAAATATCTGCGATCCATGCTCGCCCAGCAGAACTCCTGGACGATGCTGAAAGACAAGAAGAAGCCCAACAGCTGACAAAGCAGGAAAAAGGCCGCTCGGATCAGACGGCCTTTTCTCTCGGATTGCGGGCAGGCCTCAATCTTATTTGATCTTATTTAAGGGCCGTCCCGAAGAGCCCGCCCTGCGCCGAGACCTGGATCACAGCGGGCCCGAGAATAACGGCAAAAAGCACGGGCAGAAGAAACAGGATCATCGGAACCGTCAGTTTGGGCGGCAGGGCTGCTGCCTTCTTTTCCGCCGCGTTCAGCCGGGCTTCGCGGCTTTCATCAGACAAGACACGCAATGCGCCACCAATGGACGTACCATAGCGCTCCGACTGCGTCAGTGCCTGAACCACTGCCTTGACCGACTCAAGCCCAGTCCGCATGGCAAGGTTTTCGTAGGCCTGCCGCCGCTCGGGCAGGAAGGACAATTCGGCGTTCGTCAGGACGAACTCTTCCGCCAGGGCGGTCGACTGGACTCCGATCTCCTCGGAGACTTTCTTGAAGGCAGCTTCGATGGACATACCGGATTCAACGCAGATCAGCATGAGATCGAGCGAGTCCGGCCACGCCATCTGGATTGAGTGTTTGCGCTTGCTGCCTGCATTGCTCACATAAAGATTGGGCGCGTAAAAGCCGGCATAACCGCCGATGAGACAGACGAGTATCCGGACCATCGTCGGGTATTGGATCAGGCCATTCATGCCGAACACCCAAAAGGCAGTCAGGCTGAGTGTCAGGAATGGCAAACCGAAACGCGCGGCCAAGAACAGATTCAAAGCATTCTGTCCGCGAAACCCGGCCGTTCGCAGTGACGCCAGCGTTTTTTCATCGGCAAGCGCCCGTTGCAGGTCCAGCTTTTCCACGAACTGGCGAACACCCTGCCTCTGCACCATGCGCAGGCTACCCTGCGACGCGGCCTTGTGGCGGCTGATACTTTCCGTCGCAAGGCGGGTTCGATCCTTGGCGCGCAACTGGTCACGCTCCAGTGCGACGGATTTCATCCGCGTCTTCAACACGGAAGTGCGAAGCTTTGGCAGGAAAACCGTTACCACCGTTGCAAAGGCTGAGATTGCAACAAGGACGGTCCGGACCGTATCCGGATTGTCCTGCACGGCCTTGAGAAGGGAAGAGAACACCGCACTTACTCCGCTCAGAACTTGAAGTTGATCATTTTGCGCATCACGGCGATGCCAATGGACATCCATATCCCGGCACATATTATGATCATGTTGCCCATATCGGTTGTGAACAGAACCATGATGTAGTGAGGACTGGACAAGTAGACGAGGCATGCAACCACGAAAGGCAAGGCGCCGATGATATAGGCGGACGCTTTGGCTTCCATCGACAGGGCCTGAACCTTTGCCTTCATTTTCTTCCGATCCCGCAGCACTCTGGAAAGATTGCCAAGTGCTTCCGACAAGTTGCCGCCTGCCTGTGATTGAATCTGAATGACGATGCCGAAGAAGCTTGCTTCCGGACAGGGCATGTATTCCGACATCCGCATGGCCGCCTCCGGAATGCTCACCCCAACCTGTTGCATATCCACAATCCGGCGAAACTCGGTGCGGACCGGTTCATGGGCTTCCTGCGCGATCAATCGAATACCGTCATTGAGTGGCAGACCGGATCGAATGGCGCGAACAATGACATCGATTGAATTGGGAAATTCATGCAGGAAAGCCGCCACGCGCCGCCGCCGCCTGAAATAGACGAATGCGCGCGGCAACCCCAAGGCACCGATCAGGAAAAAACCTGGCGCCAGATAAAGTGGGGCGCCGAAGAACGTGCGGAGCACAACCAGTAGCAGCCCGACGATGCCCGAATAGATGTAGAACCGCTTTACGGTCACCTTCATGCCTGCTTGTTGCAGCAGCATTTTCAGCGGCGGAGACTTGATGTTCTTGTCACGCAGTTTCTGCCGCTGGTCGATATCGTTCAGCGTGTCCTGTACCGACTTGCGGCGCCTTGTTGCTTCAACCTGCTTGTCCCTGGCTGTTGATTTGCTCAAACCGTCGATCGCGGCCAGCTTGACCGATTTCAGCCGTTCATCTGACTTTTTCTGCTGTTCAATGTTGTCAAAAACGAAGAAATAGGCGAGCGCCGCAACCGCAGTCGTTGCGAGCAACACGAAGGTGAGTTGTTCAAGATCAAGCCCGAACATGATGGATCTCCCGCCGTGCGGTGTGCATCATGACTGCAATTCCATTGTATCGATGGCTTTGGCGAGCCTGTGCTCCTCATTGTAGTAACGCGCACGATCCCAGAATTTCGGCCGGCTTATGCCGGTCGAGACATGTTTTCCAATGAGCCGGCCATTCGCATCTTCGCCCTCGATATCGTAAAGCATGAGATCCTGCGTGATGATCACATCCCCTTCCATGCCGACAACTTCGGTCACATGCGTGATGCGGCGCGAACCGTCGCGCAGACGGGCAGCCTGAATGATGACATCGACAGAACCGACAATGATCTCCCGCACCGTGCGCTGAGGCAGGGCAAATCCGCCCATGGCGATCATGGATTCCATGCGGTTGAGGCATTCCCGCGGGCTGTTGGCGTGGATGGTGCCCATCGACCCGTCATGACCGGTGTTCATGGCCGACAGAAGGTCGAACACCTCCGGTCCGCGGACTTCACCGACGATGATCCGTTCAGGACGCATGCGCAGGCAATTCTTGACCAGGTCACGCATGGTGATCTCACCTTCCCCCTCCAGATTGGCAGGGCGCGTTTCAAGGCGCACCACATGCGGCTGCTGGAGCTGAAGTTCGGCCGAATCCTCGCAGGTAATAATGCGCTCATCCCGGTCGATATAATTCGTCAGGCAGTTCAAAAGCGTGGTCTTGCCCGAGCCCGTGCCACCGGAAATAACAATATTACAGCGCACGCGTCCGATAATCTGAAGCAGTTCGGCACCGGGTGGTGAGATCGCTCCCAGGCGCACCAACTGGTCAAGGGTCAGTTTGTCTTTCTTGAACTTGCGGATTGTGAGAACCGGCCCATCGAGCGCAAGGGGCGGCGCAATGACATTCACGCGCGAGCCATCCGGAAGACGCGCATCGCATATGGGGCTGGATTCATCGACGCGGCGGCCAACCTGGCTGACAATGCGTTGGCAGATGTTCAGCAGCTGCTGGTTGTCGCGAAAGCGAACACCCGATTCCTGGACCTTGCCAAGGACTTCAATGTAGGTTTTGCGCGCGCCGTTGACCATGATATCGGCGATATCGTCACGGGCAAGCAAGGGCTCCAGCGGACCATAACCGAGAACATCATTGCAGATATCGTCGAGCAATTCTTCCTGCTCGGCAATCGACATGGCAAAATTCTTGATGGCGATGATATCGTTGACGATATCGCGAATTTCCTCACGCGCCACATCCGGATCGAGTTTGGACAGCTGGGAGAGATCGATCGTATCGATCAGGGCCGTAAAAACCTGCGATTTTGTATCGTAGTAGCTCTCGTTCTTTTCGCGCTGCGGTGCGACCGGCTTTGGCGGCTGCTCGACAACCGCCAAACGCTTGACCTCAGCAATATCCCGAGGGAGCTTTGCCGGTTCCGCGGCGAGCGAGGCATGATTCGTGGGCAACGCCGTCTCAAGCGCAAGCGCCCGGAACTCCTGGACCGGGCGGCCTTCCCCCGTACTTCCGCGTTTGCCGAACATGGGTCTATTCCTTCAGTCTCATTTCTTGCGCTTCAGCTTGGACAAGACCGTGGAAAGCACCGGCTTCTTCTTGGCCTTCAGCTCCAGCCGTCCCGTCAGGATGTGGGCAATCTCATTGATGTTCTGGACAATTGCATTGGAGGAATCGGTCTCCGCAAGCATCCGCCCATTGTTTGACGCGTTCCCGAACAATGCGGGTTCGAATGGGATCACGCCGATCGGCGCAATCCCCAGCGGGCTGCAGAAATCTGCGGGTGCGATCTCCGGCCGTTTGGGAATGCCGACCTGATTGAGAATGAGGCGCGGCGGCCCGTCATTGGGGCGAAGCTGTTTCAACGTGTCCAGCAGGTTCTTTGTGTTGCGCAAATTGGCCAGTTCCGGCGATGCTACAATCACGATCTCGTCCGCACGCGCCAGGGTTGTGCGGGTCCAGCCGTTCCACGTGTGCGGAATATCCAGAATCACGTGCGGAACGGACCTTTGGGCCACATCAATCAGATGAGCAAAGGAATCCTCGCGGAAATCGAAGACGCGGTCGAGGGTCGACGGCGCGGCAAGCAGTGACAGGTTTTCGGCGCATTGCGCCAGGAGCCGGTCGAGGTAAACATCATCGATGCGTTCGGGCGAGAATACTGCTTCCGCTATGCCTTGCGGCGGGTCCTGGTCAAAATTGATGTTGGCGGTGCCGTAGGGCAGATCCATATCGGCGATGACCACCTCGTTCTTGAAAAGCGAGGAGATGCACCATGCGATATTATGCGCCATTGTCGAGGCACCGACACCGCCCTTGGCGCCGATGAATGCGATGGAGCTTCCCAGCGGCTTTGCGTCGGGATCAACAAAGAGACCGCCAATCACACCAATGATATCGGCCAGATTGACCGGCGCGACCATATATTCAGAAATGCCATTGCGGATCAGCTCGCGATAAAGCCAGACATCGTTGTAATGTCCGATGACCACCACCTTGGTGCTTGGATCGCAGACCTCCGACAGGGCGGCGAGTTGTTCCAGCATGTCACGCGGGGCGGCCGATGATTCCAGAACAATCAGATTGGGCGTCGGCACGGTCTGAAAGAGTTCGACAGCCGTCGCTGTTCCGCCCATGTGAAGTTGTGCGTGGGTCTTCGCCATGCGGCGATCTTCGCTTGCACGCGATATCTGCTGTGCAACAGCGTCGCTTTCGCAAAATGCCTGTATCGAGATCCGGGGAATTGGCCGGAAGGCGTGCAGCCCCGGACCCGCCGGCCGGCCCTCGGCATCCCCGAATTGATTGTCTGTTTCAAAGGCCAACTGGCTCATCGTAGAATTCCGCGTTTTGTCGAAAGGTCTCTTTCAGCAATTAGTACTGGACTTCCTGCCTGACGATCGGGGTGGGAGGCGTGGCATTTCTGTAGGCATCGATCACTTTGCCGCGACGCTCCGCATCGATTGTCGTTGTCGCCCTTGGCCCGAGGAGATCCGCCGGGTTGGCTATCTGCGCCGCCAGATTGTTCTGGCTGGCGCAACCAAAATTGGCATAGTGCTTGTTTTCCGCCGTATCGAGCAGATCCTTGGGCCACTGGCCGCACGGCCCGGTCGAGGCCGTCATTGCCGAATAGGATAGGCGGATCGGCGCAGAATCAGCCGGGTCAGCCCGGTACCGCTCGCTGGAAATATTGAACGGCTTTACCCCGCTCCTGCGCAACACGGCGACGATGTCATCGCGCAGGCGGCTCGCCGCGTGCTCGTTCGGCGTACCCGACGGCAGAAGTATGTGAATAACGCCCGAACCGTTGGCGTGATAATTGGTCAGAACATTCTGAACGATGCTGCGCTGGGTGATCGACAGCCTGTTGTCGGCATGGCCGACCGGAATATCGGCAACCTGCTCTTTTTCAGAGATGACAATGGGATGATTGGTCCGGTAATCATCCGGGATGCTGCCGACGGTCGTACCGCGATCCGCACATCCCGCAAGCAGAGCAACAGTGAGAAGCGCAAGCACCGGTTTCATCGGTTTCAATTTCCTCAGGGCTGACATGGCAGGGTCCTTGCTCATTTGTAGATGTATCCGACAACACCCTCATACCGGCCGGTGGGCGGGGTGGCAGCTTTTGTCCCATAGACCCGGTTGACTTTTCCGAGGAACATCCCGGCCGCATCGCTCGCAAGATTGAGATTATCGTCGGGCCGGGCAAGGGCGCTACGGGCAACCGGCCGCACCAGATAAGGTGTGACGATGATGACAAGTTCGGTCTCGTTGCGCACGAATTCGCGGCTGCGGAACAGAGTGCCAAGGACAGGTATTTTGGAGAGCCCGGGAAGACCGGAAATAGCCTGTCTCGCATCATCCCGCATCAAGCCGGCAATCATCATGGATCCGCCGGAGGGAAGCTCCACGGTCGTGTCAGCCAGGCGTTTACGGATGGATATAACGTTGGTCGAAGGCCTTGTCTGACCGATACTCAGAGAAACCGACCCTTCCATGGTTGGTTCTGATACGGACGTACGCACTTTGAGACTGATACGCCCCGGAGAAAGAACCACGGGCACAAATTCAAGGCCGATGCCGTAATCGATCTTTCCAATATTGTAGGTGATTTTTCCCTTGTCATCAACATCGGAGCCATTGATCATGTTATATTCGCCGCCCACGCGGAACGTGGCTTTTTCACCCGAAATCGCCGTCAGCGTCGGTTCGGCCAGGGTTTTCATCACACCGGCCAGTTCCATGGCGTTGATATAGGAGTCGATCGTCGCACTGCCGATCGATATGGGAATGCTTGCGCCGGAACTGCTCAGCCCCTTCCCGACAAGGGAAGCCAAATTCTCCGAGCCGAACAGAATGCCGTCGGACTTCGTGGATCCGACCATGTTGACGCCCAGCTGCTTCATCACGGAACGGCTGACTTCCGCTACCGTGACCTTGAGCGTCACCTGATCTTCACCGGCAATCTGGATAAGGTTGACGATCTTGCTCTTCTGCCGCGCTTCGTTCTGGTCACCAATGATAACGCTGCTACTGCCATTGCCGCCGGCAGTGGCGGTCTGTTGATACTGGCCGGTGGTGGCTTCACCGCCGGTGACCAACAGGGTTGCCAGATCCGTGGCTCGCTTGGCGTCGAGCGGCGTCTGCACCGTTCCTGTCAGGATGACGTTGTCATTCAAGAGCTCGACCTTGATATCGGAATCCGGAATATACTTCTTGAGACTGCCCTCAAGCCCGGCAACATCACGCTCGATGACCAGATCGAAACTGGCCAGCTGTTCGCCATTCGGTCCAAAAACGAAAACATTGGTCTGGCCGACCTGTTTTCCGAATAGATAGATACGGCGGGCCGTGCGGGTCACGGCATCAGCCACCGTCGGATTGGCGACAAGGATGTCGTAGGCGTCGGCCGGAAGATCGACCACCAGTGACTTGTTGAGCGCAAGACTGATCCGCTTTGGCGCGCCTTGCCCCTGATTCAACTTGACCACATTGCTCTGCGCCACGGCGGCCGTCTGGATTGGCAAGGGAGCGATGCAGCAGCCGACAGCGACAAGTCCGGCTTTCCAAAACCGGTGCGCGCGATTACCAGATCTACCCATTCTGAAAATTGCTCCGAAACCCATTTTATTTGCGCCCCAATATTTCAGTGACAGTCCCGGATTTGATCAGCTTGACGTTCCCGGCCCGGCCGGGTGAATTGACGAGATATTCGGCACCCGGCCCCGTGGGCTCCTGTGCATCCTGCAAGGACCGCAGGACCAATGTCATGCGGCTCGCCATTTGCTGGGCCACAGCCAATATCTCTGCCTGCTGCGGGGTTAGCTCGAGCGTTGCCGTGGAACCGACCTTGTTTTTCTGGCCTGTTTCGTCTTCCTGGATTGTCTGGTCGATGGCGAGAACCCGGACGTTGCTCAGGATGGTCTCTGTCGCGAACTGCTTCTGCTCTCCATCGATCTGCCGGATCATGATCACGTCGACATAATCATTGGGCAGGATGAAACCGCCGGCCGACGTATCCGCAGCAATCTGCGTTGCCACGGCGCGCATTCCGGAAGGCAATTGCGCGGACATGAAACTCTGGCCCTTGCCGATCAGTTTTGCTTCCCGAATGGGTTCTCCCGGGAATATCTGCAGCCGGACGGTGGAGCCGCGCAATTCTTCCTCGGCGTTGGGCCGTTCCGAGCGCTTGATATAGCCATCGGCAAGGGCGGACACCGGCCAGGGCTGCCAACGCATCTGGTTTCGCATTTCGGCACCGACGCCGAGCCCATCCGTGGCGACCAGTACATCCTGTAATTCAATCTGTGGCAGGGGAACTGTTTCTACGACAACCGGTGCATCAGGCTTCATATTCGTCGCGATATAGCCAGCCGCACCGGCGGCTGTAATCGCCACGATGAGAATAACAACGCGTGCCTTTTGCATCGATGAACCCCAATAGACTTTTGTCTAATTTACCCAGGGTTGCACCTTGACTTGGCAATCGTGTAATTATGGTTAACAGTTTACTTAAAAGGACAAAAAACGACGCTCACCGGCGTCTGTTTGTGCCGTCTCCCATGAAGCGGCACCGTTTCAATGGCCGATCACCCCTTGGGCGACCGAAAACCGTCAGGCATGGGCCAACCGGTCTATGACCCAGACGCACATGGGTGAGGATGGAAACATGATGAGACCGGCAGCGCCAAGGGCAACACCGTAGGGAACGCCTTCGTTCTTCTGTGCCAATCGCTGCATGAAATCCAGGCGACCTGAATACACAATGGCAAAATGCGAGTTCCGATACTTGAGGATGGCCAGGGTGAGCGCGCCGCCGAGCAACGACATCACGAGCAGATAGCCGGCCAGATCCATGTTCCACCCCATCCAGACCGCTGTCGCGGTCATGAGCTTGGCATCACCACCACCCATCGTTCCCGTTGCAAACAGCAGGAATGTGAAGGCAAGCACGACGGCCCCGGCGACAAAATGCAGTCCGTAGATATCCCAAGGCATCCCGGTCATGGGCGCCAGAACGGCGAAGGCGACAAGCAGAATAAGCGATACACGATTTTGGATCGTCATCGACAAAAGATCCGATGTCCCTGCAAAGGCCATGGCGAAGGGGAAAACGATCAGTATTGCAGCTTCAATCATCGCACCGTTCCATCAAAGCAAGGGGCAGAGCCATCCCGCGTGTCACAATCCCCACGTGCAAGACCCTCATTTGGTGACATTGCTCACCGTCGTGGCAAAGCCATCATAGGTTGCCTTTACAGCGGTTCCGAGCGTACCGGCGCCAGCAACGATGCCAATAGAGATGATACCGGCAATCAAAGCATATTCTATGGCTGTCGCACCCGACCTGTTCCGGGGAAAACCGGTGAATATATTATCGTCCGACTGAGCGAGGCGCTTTGCATTGAACATCATGATTTCCCCCGCATGTCTGCAACCGCGCACGGTCGCCAACTCTGTAACGTGATGTCCTGAACAATATCCCTGGCGCATTGCTTTCAGCTTAAGAAAGACCGTTACGAAAGGGTGAAGGAGAACCGTAAAATCCCCGGTTTCGAAAAGCCTTACCGCCATGCCACCACGGGCAGAGCGGGCGTCACAGTTATACTTAATGATAAGTTCACAGGTTTAAGTCTTCCTTCACCAATCATCGGCATCGTTCATTCAACGATTTTGCGAAGGGCACTCCCATGGTTCGATATAACGGCCGACGACGTTTTAGTCAGCATGCAACAATGATCGCACTTGTGCTCGCTGCTGCCCTGTCCGGAAGCGTGCAAGCCCATGCTGACACGGGTATCCACGTGGTCATGAACCAGGCAACTGTGCTGAAGCTTGCGCGCCCCGCAGATACGGTTGTGGTTGGCGATCCTGAAATAGCCGATGCCGTTGTCAAGGATTCCCGAACCGTCGTCTTGACGGGGAAAGGCTTCGGCATGACCAATATCGTCATCATGGATGCCGAAGGCGGAGCGATCGTCGATGACCAGGTTCTCGTCAGCCGCAGTGTCGCCAATACTGTGCGCGTCTACCGGCGCGCCTTTGTGCAAACACTCTCCTGTTCTCCCTTTTGCGAGACATCCCAGAAGACGGCTGCGGAAAAGAAGTCAGACGCGGAAATTGGCGGGAACTGACCGGCCTGCCGCGACCGCTTGCATCACAGTTGAGAAAGCGTGAATTCACGCATCTCAATTTGCACGTTCCTTCACACGAGATTCTAATATCTGCCTGATAGAGCTTTGTCCGTGGCGGGGAGACGGAGAAGGTCCAGTGATGATGCAGGAAGCTGTCAGAGGTGAAGAACGCGGAAATTCCGATTTGCCGGAACGCACGCGCTTCGCAAGAAAAAGCCCACTGTTCACACGCTTTCGCAAAGACAATCGCGGCAGTGTTGCCATTGAATTCGCCCTGATCGCCCTTCCCTTCTTTCTCCTGATCTTTGCCGTTGTCGAAGTTACCCTCAGCTTCACCGCCGAGCAGGTCATGTCGAATACGGTCGATGACATTGCGCGCCAGCTGCGCACCGGGCAATTGAGGACAACGGATGTCAGTGACGCCACAAAATTGAAAGCACTGATTTGTCCCCGCTTGCTCATGGCCGCCACGCCCTGCCCCGATCTGGTGGTCGACCTGCAGACCTATGCGACATTCAAGACCGTCCCTACGACAGTCCCGCTCACATCGAACAATGACGTCGATGTCAGCACCTTGAAAGTCAATCCGGGCGGTGCTGGCACGATCAATCAGCTGCGGATTTTCTATCGCTGGCCTATTCTGACGGATTTGATGAAAACCCGTATCGCAAGCATAGAGAGCCAGGGGAAAACCCTGCTGTTCTCAACAGCCACCTGGCAAAATGAGCCGTACCTCTGATGCGTCGCCAAACAACCAATCACCTGTTTTCTTCCGCGAAGGCTCCCGCCATGCCGCCATTCAAAAGAATCCGTGAAAAAGTGGCCGCTTCCAAGCGCATCCTGGCTGCGTTCGGCAAAGACCGCCGAGGTGTTGCCGCACTGGAATTTGCATTGATTGCGCCGGTGATGATCATGCTTCTTCTCGGGAGCATTGAAATCACCAACGGATTCGACGTGAACAAGAAGCTGGCGCGGGCCGGAGCGATGGTGGGCGATCTGGTGACACAGCAACAATCCGTCACAAAGGAAAAGATCGCCGATATCATGGAAATCGGGACTTCCATCCTCTTGCCCTATTGGCGCGACCTGCCGACAATCACCATCACATCCATCAACGTGGACGGAAACGGCATCGCCACGGTTGCCTGGTCGCAACGCAAACAAGGTCAAACCATCTCAACGCCCTATACCAAGGGCAGTACCATCACCATCGATCCCAACCTGAAGATTCCCACGTCAAACTTTGTGCGTGTTGAAACAAGCATTGCCTATATTCCGCTCGTTGCCTGGACAATGAAAGATACCGTCAACACGTCCAAAGGCACCAGCGGTCCGGGTATCGTCATGGGCAAGATGATCTATGGCCGGATCCGTCAGGGCGCGGACGCGGTAGCCTGCACCAACTGCTGAATCGCCGGAACCTGCCTTAACAACCGCCCGCGCACATGGTGTTTGTCATCAGCGTCAGTTTCACCTATCTGTGGATTCTGGTTCTGATGGAGTGAGGCATGTCTCGCGCTTTTCTTTTTGTGCTCGATTCTTTTGGCATAGGCGGTGCGCCGGATGCTGCAGCTTTCGGCGATGCAGGTTCAACGACATTCGGTCATATCATGGAAGCCTGCGCCGACGGGCGCGGCGACAAGGACGGGCTGCGCGCAGGCCCGCTCACTCTCCCGCATTTGAGTTCGCTGGGCCTAGTTCATGCCGCCAATCTCGCTTCCGGTATCAATATCCCCGCACCTGCCGCCGATCCTGTCGGGCTGTGGGGTGCTGCCGAGGAAGTGTCGAATGGCAAGGACACACCCTCCGGGCATTGGGAAATTGCCGGTGTACCGGTCACTTTCAATTGGGGCTACTTTCCAAGGACAATTCCGACATTTCCCGACACATTGATTGCCGAAGCTGTGCGGCGCGCCGGCCTGCCGGGCATTCTGGGCAACAAGCATGCCTCCGGCACCGAGGTCATCGAGGAATATGGCGAAGAACATATTCGCAGCGGCAAGCCGATATTCTATACATCCACGGACTCCGTTATCCAGATCGCCGCGCACGAACAGCATTTCGGGTTGGACCGTCTCTATGATCTGTGCGTGCTTGTTCGTGAACTGGTCGACCCGCTGAACATCGGCCGGGTCATTGCCCGTCCGTTTGTCGGGGAAACCACGCAAACCTTCGAGCGCACCGGCAACCGGCGCGACTATTCGGTGCCGCCGCCGGAACCCACCTTGCTCGACAGGCTGACGGATGCGGGCCGGACTGTCATCGCGATCGGCAAGATCGGTGACATCTATGCGCACAAGGGGGTGTCCCAGGTGCGCAAAGCCAACGGCAATATGGCCTTGTTCGATGAAACGCTGATTGCCATGGACGACGCACAGGACGGCGATCTCGTCTTTACCAATTTTGTCGATTTCGACATGCTCTACGGACACCGCCGCGACGTGCCCGGCTATGCCGCCGCGCTTGAGGCCTTTGACCGGCGGCTGCCGGAGGCCATGGCGAAACTGCGACCCGGCGATCTCCTGATCCTGACCGCCGATCATGGCTGCGACCCGACCTTCAGGGGAACGGACCACACGCGTGAACGCGTTCCGGTTCTGTGCTTCGGGCCCGACCTGCCGCATGGATCTGTCGGCATCCGCACGACATTTGCCGATATTGGCGAGACAGTCGCAGCCCATCTTGCCATTGCGCCCGGCCCACACGGAAAAAGCTTCCTGCGGGGCACTGCATCCCATGCCTGAGCTTCCCGAAGTCGAAACCGTCCGCCGCGGCTTGCAGCCTTTCATGGAGGGAGCAACCATTGCGCGTGTCGAGCAGCGCAGGGCGGATCTGCGCTTTCCTTTTCCGGACCGGTTTGCCGAACGGCTTACCGGACGCACGATCGACTCGCTGGAGCGCCGTGCGAAATACCTCATCATGCATATGGATGACGGATTGGATCTGATCAGTCATCTCGGCATGTCCGGTTCCTATCGCATCGAACAGGACGGGGCAGACACGGCACCGGGTGTCTTCCATTATGACCGGTCAAGAAACACGACCCATGACCATGTGGTGATCCATGTGGAATCAAGAGACGGGATCAGAAGCCGGATCGTCTACAACGATCCGCGCCGTTTCGGCTTCATGCTGTTTGCCGAGCCTGGAGCGCTCAACACCCATAAATTCCTACAAGACCTCGGTATCGAGCCAACAGGCAACCGGTTGGACGGCGCATTGCTGGCCAGGCTCTTCGCCGACAGGAATGCGCCGCTGAAGGCAGCCTTGCTCGACCAGAAGCTGATTGCAGGCCTCGGCAACATCTATGTCTGCGAAGCCCTGTGGCGGGCCGAATTATCGCCCCGGCGATTGGCCGGATCCATTGCTGGGAAAGGCGGCGATCCGGACCCCATGGCGGATCGGCTTGCCACCTCCATTCGTTCCGTCATCGCCGATGCCATCGCGGCAGGCGGTTCCAGCCTGAAAGACTACCGGCAGGCGGACGGAGAACTCGGTTATTTCCAGCATTCATTTTCTGTCTACGACCGTGAAGGCGAGCCTTGCCCGCGTCCTGCCTGTGATGGCACGATAGCCCGCATCGTCCAAAGCGGGCGTTCGACGTTTTTCTGCCCGATCTGCCAGCATTAGGAGGAGTATCCGGATGGCCTACGAAAACATCATTGTGGAGACGCGTGAGAAAGTTGGTTTCATCCAGCTCAATCGTCCACAGGCGCTCAATGCACTCAACTCCGCCCTGCTCGGCGAACTCAGCGCAGCGCTTGAAGCTTTCGACCGGGACAATGGTATCGGCGCCATCGTCATCACGGGCTCGGAAAAGGCCTTTGCTGCCGGTGCGGACATCAAGGAAATGCAGACACTGGATTTCGCCGATGCCTATCTCGGTGATTATTTCAGCGAGTGGGAGCGGGTCACGCGCCTGCGCAAGCCGCTGATCGCCGCTGTGGCCGGTTATGCGCTGGGCGGCGGCTGCGAGCTCGCCATGATGTGCGATTTCATCATCGCGGCCGATACCGCCAAATTCGGCCAGCCGGAGATCACCCTCGGCGTCATGCCCGGCATGGGCGGCTCACAGCGGCTGACGCGCTTTGTCGGCAAGTCCAAGGCGATGGATCTGTGCCTGACCGGGCGAATGATGGATGCGGCGGAAGCGGAGCGTTGCGGCCTTGTCTCGCGTGTTGTCCCGGCCGCCGATCTGGTGGAGGAAGCGTTGAAGGCTGCCCGGAAGATCGCCTCCTTCTCGCTGCCTGTCGCCATGATGACCAAGGAAACGGTCAACAGGGCCTATGAAACGACCCTTTCGGAAGGATTGAGGTTTGAACGGCGTGTATTCCATTCCATGTTCGCGCTGGAAGACCAGAAGGAGGGGATGGCTGCCTTCGCGGAAAAACGCGCGCCGAATTTCAAGAATCGCTGAGGCCGAAATATCCACCGGCAAGGCGACGATTCCAAGTTGACGCAACCGGAAACGTGATCTATAAGCCCGACAACGTTTGGTGGCCCCTCGGCCACCCTATTATTTTGTGACGGCCGCGTTGATGCTGCCGAGTAGCTGACAGAAAAGAGAGGCATCATGGCCAACACTCCTTCGGCCAAGAAAGCGGCGCGTAAGATCGAAGCCCGCACCGAAGTAAACAAATCCCGCCGCTCGCGCGTGCGCACCTTCCTTCGCAAGTTCGAAGATGCGGTGGCAAGCGGTGATCAGGCAGCCGCTTCCGTAGCCTTCAAGGCTGTTGAACCGGAAATGATGCGCGCTGCCACGAAGGGTGTCGTGCACAAGAATACGGCATCCCGGAAGGTTTCCCGTCTCGCACAGCGCCTTAAGGGCATGTCTGCCTAATCAGACACAAATGATCTGTTTTAAACCCGGCTGGTCCTTAGCCGGGTTTTTTATTTGCCATTTTTTTGGGCATAAATTCGTTTCCGATGAAAAAGATTGTGGCATATCAAAACCCTGACATATGCGGGTCATAAATAGTTTCATACAAAAAGCGACAACCATCATTTCTCTTTTAATTTCAATTACTTACGGCAGGTAGTCATTATCGCCAGACCCCAGCCGGAAGAATCTGTCACCCCAGCCTGTGTCAAGCGATAATTTAATATTTTTTTTTGATCGCGTGAGTCCGCAGTGCAGCAAAATCGGCATTCCAAAAAAGGCTTTGAATCCGAAGGCTTTTTCCCTGTCCAACCGGAGGTAGTTAAAAAAAACGCAAAAGCGTTAACCTTTAATTCACTAAAAAAGCGGCGCGCCTGCCCTTGCCCTCCCTGCAAAGGTTTTTGTAAGGTCCAGACATCGAAGGGGTGGGCAAAAACCCATTTAACAGGCTTATCAAATTAATGGGTTCGGACGCAGATTTTTCGTTTGCGTAACGAGTACGTTTTTGTCGGGTATCCGGGTTGTACGACCCTGGATCGTTTCAGAAAAGAAGCAAGTTGGCGGCGCTGGCATCAGCCGGGCGTGAGTCTTTTTGCGCCAAAGTTGAAAGGAATGTGGACGTGGCGGTTTTTAGAATTTCGGTGCGAGATTGTTCAGACCTGTACTACGCGTCCCTGACCTTATCCAACAATTAGCTCCAGGAGATTGAAAGCCGGTCATAGGGGTGACCGGCTCTTGAGGACTGCAACCGGTCATGGACCGGTCCACATGCGAACACGGGCACTATCAAGCCCGAACAGAAAAATATCAGGATGAGGCAATGACAATGACCAGCGGAATAATGGAAAACGGCACGAATGCAGCCATGGTCCCGCTCCATATGGACGAAGGGAAAAGTATGGTATCGGCCGGCAGCCAGGGCGAGACGATTTTCGAGAGGGTCAAGACCAAGCTCAAAGCCAAACTCGGAAATGAAGTTTACTCCAGCTGGTTCGGCCGCCTGAAGCTGGATGAGACATCCAAGAGCATTGTTCGCCTTTCCGTGCCGACCGCATTTCTTCGTTCCTGGATCAACAACCACTACTCCGACATGATCAACACGCTGTGGCATGAAGAGGATGAGCAGGTCCTGAAGGTGGAGATCGTTTTCCGCAGCGCCAGCCGCGCCAGCCGCCCCTCGCTTGAGGCAGAGCCTGCCTTGCGGGCCGACCAGCGTGCGATTGCCCGCGACAAGCCGGTTTTTCCCGTTGGCAGCACATCGCAGGACAAGAAGGCACCGGCACATTTTGCCGACCGTGCAACGGATCGCCCGGGACAGAATTCCGTGTTCGGCTCGCCGCTGGATCCGCGCTACACTTTCGAGACATTTGTTGATGGCACGCCAAACCGGGTTGCCCTGGCTGCTGCGCGCACCATTGCGGATGCCGGCGCCAGTGCCGTCCGGTTCAATCCGCTGTTCATTCACGCCTCCGTCGGCCTCGGCAAGACGCATCTGCTGCAAGCCATCGCCGCCGACGCCCTGAAGCGCTCGGAGCGGGCCCGCGTGGTCTACCTGACCGCCGAATATTTCATGTGGCGTTTCGCAACGGCTATTCGCGACAATAACGCGCTGTCGTTCAAGGAACAGCTGCGCGATATCGATCTCCTGATCATCGATGACATGCAGTTCCTGCAGGGCAAATCGATCCAGCATGAATTCTGCCATCTGATCAATACGCTGCTCGACAGTGCCAAGCAGGTGGTGGTTGCCGCCGACCGCCCGCCGTCAGAGCTGGAATCGCTCGATGCGCGCGTGCGTTCGCGTCTGCAGGGCGGTGTTGCCCTTGAAATGATTTCGCCGGACTATGCGATGCGCCTGGAGATTCTCAAGCGCCGCCTGGTTGCTGCCCAGCAGGAAGACCAGTCCCTGGATATTTCGCCGGAGATTCTCGATCACGTCGCCCAGTCCGTCACCGGAAGCGGCCGTGAGCTGGAAGGCGCTTTCAACCAGCTGCTGTTCCGCCAGACCTTCGAGCCGAACCTGTCGGTCGACCGGGTCGATGAACTGCTCAGCCATCTAATGCGCGGCGGTGAAGCCAAGCGCATCCGCATCGAAGAAATCCAGCGCATCGTCGCCCGCCATTACAACGTCTCCAAGCAGGACCTTCTGTCCAACCGGCGCACGCGCACCATCGTCAAGCCGCGCCAGATCGCCATGTATCTTGCCAAGATGCTCACACCTCGTTCGCTGCCGGAAATCGGCCGGCGTTTCGGCGGCCGTGACCACACAACCGTTCTGCATGCGGTGCGCAAGATCGAAGATATTGTCGGCAAGGACCAGAAACTGTCGCAGGAACTCGAGCTCCTGAAGCGTCTGATCAACGATCAGGCCCAATAAGGCTACTTCGCCACTTATCAACAGAAAGCCTGCGGTATGGTGCGTTGCAGCCAGCCGCAGGCTTGCTTTTTAGGGTGACTTTCTGCCAATTTGCTTGACCTTGGGGGAACTTCGCCCTCTCGCCAGAAAAAGCGCCGCAGGCCCTTAAGGGCTTTGGGTCGAATAAGACAGTGAGACCGGTTTATCATGCGTGTAACTCTTGAACGTTCCAATCTTCTGAAGTCGCTCAACCATGTTCATCGCGTGGTCGAACGACGCAACACCATTCCGATTCTTTCGAACGTTCTTCTGCATGCTGAGGGTGCAAGCCTTGCCCTCAAGGCCACGGACCTTGATCTTGAAGTCACCGAAGCCACTGCCGCGCAAATCGAACAATCCGGTGCCACCACCGTGCCGGCCCACCTGCTCTATGACATCGTCCGCAAGCTGCCCGACGGGGCTGAAGTAATGCTGGCAACCAATGCCGACGGCAATTCCATGACCGTGACTTCGGGCCGGTCGAATTTCCGCCTGCAGTGCCTGCCGCAATCGGATTTCCCCGAACTGACCGCAGGATCCTTCACGCACACATTCCGCATCACATCCACGGCACTGAAGAGCCTGATCGAGCGGACGCAGTTCGCCATCTCCACGGAAGAAACCCGCTATTACCTCAATGGCATCTATTTCCATGCCATCGAGAGCGAGGGTTCGCTGAAGCTGCGCGCCGTGGCCACAGACGGACATCGTCTGGCCCGCGCCGAGCTGGAAGCGCCTTCCGGCGCCGAAGGCATGCCCGGCATCATCATCCCGCGCAAGACCGTTGCCGAGCTGCAGAAGCTTGTCGATGATCCCGACATTGCCGTGACCATCGAACTGTCGGACACAAAGATCCGCTTCACCATCGGCTCGGTGGTTCTGACCTCCAAGCTGATTGACGGCACCTTCCCGGACTATCAGCGTGTCATTCCATCCGGCAACGACAAGAAACTGACCATCGACCGCCAGAGCTTCGCGTCTGCCGTTGACCGCGTCTCGACGATTTCGAGCGAGCGCGGCCGTGCCGTCAAGCTGACGATTGCCGATGGCCAGCTGACCTTGACGGTCAACAATCCGGATTCGGGCAGCGCCACGGACGAGCTTGCGGCTGATTATGACTCCGATCCGATCGAGATCGGCTTCAATGCCAAATATCTCCTCGACATCACTGCCCAGCTTTCCGGCACGGAAGCGATCTTCATGCTGGCCGACGCCGGCTCGCCGACACTGGTGCGGGATACAGGCGATGCGAATGCGCTCTACGTGCTCATGCCGATGCGGGTTTGACGCAAACGGACAATCCCGCTGTGACCGATGATCCCAGAACGGACGCGGGCAAACCGGCCCGCGTTTCGATCAGCCGGTTGAAGCTTGCGCATTTCCGCAATTACGAAAACCTGTCACTGCGGCTCGGCCCGTCGCATGTGGTGCTGACCGGCGAGAACGGGTCGGGCAAGACCAATCTGCTGGAAGCCGTCTCGTTTCTTTCTCCCGGCCGCGGTTTGCGCCGCGCCACCTATACCGATGTCACCCGCAATGACGCGCCCGACGGCTTTGCCATCCATGCGGCCATCGAGACCGAGGAAGGCTCCGTGGATGTCGGTACCGGACTTGCCGGCAACGCACCGGGCGATACGGCGCGGCGGGTGCGCATCAATGGCGTCACCGCATCCAGTGCCGACGACCTCCTGGAATATTCCCGCATCCTCTGGCTGGTGCCCTCGATGGACGGCCTCTTTACCGGCGCGGCCGGGGACCGGCGGCGTTTTCTCGACCGGATGGTGCTGGCCATCGATCCGGCACATGGCCGCCGTGTTCTCGACTATGAGAAGGCCATGCGCAGCCGCAACCGCCTGCTGACGGAAGAGCGCAGCAACGGCGCCTGGCTCGATGCCATTGAAACTCCCATGGCGGAGCTCGGCATCGCGATTGCCGCTGCCCGGGCCGAGCTCATGCGCCTGATCAACGGTATGATCGAGCGGCTACCGGACGACAGTCCCTTCCCCAAGGCCGACTGCATTCTCGACGGCGCGTTGGAAGCACGCATCGGTATCGAATCGGCAACAGACGTTGAGGAGGCCTTTCGCCGGGCGCTGCACGACGGACGCAGCCGTGACCGGGCGGCGGGACGCACGTTGGATGGCCCGCACCGGTCCGACCTGCTGGTACGCCACCGGCCCAAGGCCATGCCTGCCGAACTCTGTTCCACCGGCGAGCAGAAGGCACTGCTCATCGGCCTTATCCTGTCGCACGCGCGCCTCACGGGAGAACTGGCGGGCATGGCACCCATCCTGCTTCTGGACGAGATCGCCGCCCATCTTGACGAAGGCCGCCGCGCCGCCCTTTTTGACATCATCGAAGACCTTGGCGGACAGGCCTTCATGACGGGTACAGACCGCTCGCTGTTTTCGAGCCTTACCGGCCGCGCGCAGTTTTTTGACGTGTCGCACGGGGAAGTGCACGCCGGATAGAGCGGGTGATGGCAAGCCCGCCTGCGGCCGTGTTAGCATGCCGGAGAATCGAATTCTTTCTGCAACAATCCCATGAAACAAGGCCTCCATGGACACAGGGCTGTTATCGCCCAGTGCCTTGATCCAACAAAGGAATTCCCATGTCTGATCTTTCTGCCTTCCCTGTTACCAAGCGCTGGCCGGCACAGCATCCCGACCGCCTTCAGCTCTATTCGCTGCCGACGCCCAATGGCGTGAAGGTATCCATCATGCTGGAAGAGCTTGGGCTGCCATACGAGACCCATCTCGTTGATATCGGCAAGAATGAAAGCTGGACGCCGGAATACCTGTCACTGAACCCCAACGGCAAGATTCCCGCGATCATCGATCCGGATGGTCCGGGCGGCAAGCCCCTGCCGCTGTTTGAATCCGGCGCAATCCTGCTCTATCTCGCCGAGAAAACGGGCAAATTCCTGCCTGCTGATCCGGCCCGGCGCTACGAGACCCTCCAGTGGGTGTTCTTCCAGATGGCTGCCATTGGCCCGATGTTCGGTCAGGTCGGCTTTTTCCATAAGTTTGCCGGCCGGGAGTATGAGGACAAACGTCCGCTCGAGCGTTATGTGACTGAATCGAAACGCCTGCTCGGCATGCTCGAAACGCACCTTGAAGGCCGTCAGTGGATCATGGATGACGACTACACCATCGCCGATATCGCCACGCTTGGCTGGGTTCGCAACCTGGTTGGCTTCTATGGTGCGGGCGAACTGGTGGATTATGCCAGCCTGAAGAATGTCCCGGCTTGGCTCGAGCGCGGGCTTGCACGCCCGGCGGTGCAGCGCGGTCTCGATATACCCAAGCGCCCATAGGCGCCCGGCTGCTGCGATTGCCTGTTGTGAACCTCTGAACGCCGCCGCTTTGGCGGCGTTTGCCTGCGCCCAGGCCGGATTGTGGTATCCGGGGTATCGTTGGGGATGATCTTCGTTCATTCCGCTTGATGTTAAACACCAAAATTACTCAGCGGCCGGAAACTTGCCCCGGCAATTCCGCCAGCCTAGATAGAGCTCTGGAGGACGACCTCCACGCGGCCGCAAAAGGCTGCGTCTGAACACAAGCCGGGACGGCCCGCACATGGAAAAGGATGGTCGTCATGGCCTGGATTTATCTCGTCGTCGCAGGACTCTTTGAAATCGGCTGGGCCATCGGGCTCAAGTACACCGACGGGTTTACCCGGTTGACGCCGTCGGTACTGACCGGCGCCAGCATGGTGATCAGCGTTCTCGTGCTGGGCCTTGCCCTGCGTGAGCTGCCCGTGGGCAGCGCCTATGCGGTCTGGACCGGTATCGGCACAGTCGGTACCGCGCTGCTCGGCATGTATCTTTTCGGAGAACCGGCAACGGTCATCCGTCTCGTCTGTATCGGCCTGATCGTCTCCGGCATTGCCGGGTTGAAATTTCTTGCCTGAGACAAATCGGATGCTGCATTCGGGGTCCATCTTGTTCTAATGTAGCGCCATGAGCGACCCTGAAAACCCTGCCTTCACCTCCACCGAACTTGAACGCTATGCCCGTCACATCATCCTGGCGGAGATCGGCGGTCCCGGCCAGCAGAAGCTCAAGCGCGCCCGCGTGCTTGTCGTGGGCGCTGGCGGACTGGGCGCGCCGGTGCTGCAGTATCTGGCGGCCGCAGGCGTCGGTACGCTTGGCATTGTCGATGATGACCGGGTTTCGCTGTCCAATCTGCAGCGGCAGGTCATACACGACACCGACCTCGTCGGCTCGCCCAAGGTCGAAAGCGCCGTCCGCGCCATTGCCGCGATCAATCCGCACGTCACTGTCGAAGCCCATGAAACGCGCATTGCACCCGATAATGCCGCCGACCTCATCAGCCGTTATCACATCGTCGTCGACGGCTCGGACAATTTCGACACACGCTATCTGCTTGCCGATGCCTGTGCAGCGGGAAAACGCCCGCTGGTTTCCGCAGCGCTCGGACGGTTCGACGGCTCCCTGACGACGCTCAAACCCTATGAACAGAACGGCAAGGGCGAACAGAACCCGTCCTATCGCGATCTCTTCCCGTCCCCGCCGCCGCCAGGTCTCGTGCCTGCCTGCGCGGAAGCCGGTGTTCTCGGCGTGCTCCCCGGTGTTATCGGCAGCCTGCAGGCCACCGAAGTCATCAAGCTGATCACCGGTATCGGCGAGCCGCTGATCGGCAGGCTGCTGCTTTACGATGCATTGAGCTCGCGCTTCGAGACGATCAGATACAAGGCAAACACCGCCGGAGCTGCGGCGTGAGCGGACAGAAGGCCCTTCGCCATGCCGCTTGAGCTGACCGCGGAGCAAAGGGCAATCGCCAATGGTGCACGCGGCGAGGGTGCGGCGATGGCTCTGCGCATTGTCGCGGCGACAGCCCGCTTGATGGGTGCCCCATCGCTCATTCCCATTGCCTCAGCCCATATCGACGGCGCACTCTATCACGGGGATTCCGGCACGCTGTTTGCGGAGAAGCTCGTGGAAGGCGGGGCAAGGGTTGCCGTGAGAGCCACGCTCAATGTCGGCTCACTTGACCTGACCGGCTGTTCGAAGAACCGGCTGGAGCCGCATGAGCGCGGCATGGCCCGGCGGATGATGGATGCCTACCGGACGCTCGGCTGCGAACCGACATGGACATGCGCGCCCTATCAGGCCGGGCACCGCCCCGCCTACGGCAGCGACGTCGCCTGGGGCGAATCCAATGCAGTGGTCTTCTGCAATTCCGTCTTCGGCGCGCGGACCAACCGCTATGGCGACTTTCTCGATATCGCCTGCGCGATTGCAGGCTACGCCCCGTACTACGGATTTCATCTCCCGGAAAACCGCCGGGCCAGAATCGTCTTCGACGTATCGGGGCTGGACGCGGAGTTCCTGGCATCCGAGGCCGCGTGGCCGATCCTTGGCAGTCTTTACGGGCGGGAAATGGGCGATGCCGTGGGTGTTGTCGCCGGTATCGAGCATCATCCCGGAGAAGATGCACTGAAAGCCTTTGGCGCAGCGGCGGCCTCTGCCGGTGCCGTCGGGCTTTTCCACGTGGCCGGCGTTACGCCCGAAGCGCCGGACCTTGCGACCGCCCTGCAGCACCAGGCGCCGGAAACGGTGATCAAGGTCACCTCCGACATGATCGGGGATTCCCGGCGCAGGCTGTCCACAGCGGCCGGTGCCGAATCCATCCATGCCGTGGCTATCGGCAGCCCGCACCTTTCCGGCACCGAATTTGATCGCCTGGAGCGGCTGATCGCCGGACGTCAGCTGGCTGTACCGCTCTATGCCTGCACCGGCCGCCATGCCCTCGCCGCGCTCGAAAGCAGCGGCAAGCGCCTGATACTGGAACAGAGCGGCGTCATTATCGTCGCCGATACCTGCGTCGTCGTCACGCCCATCCTGCCCGATATCGACAATGCCGTTCTGATGACCAATTCGGGAAAGTTTGCCCATTATGCGCCGGGGAATACGGGTTATGGCGTTATTTACGGTTCCATGGCCGAATGTGTGGAAAGTGCCGTTACCGGGCGTCCGGTGTTTGGAGCAGCCGAATGAGCCGGTTTCAAACAGAAATTCTCGTGCAAGGCCAGCCAGCTCTGGCAGAGGCGCTGGTTTTGACAGCCCCCATCAGTTTCTGGGGCGGCGTCAATCCCAAGACCGGACGGATTGCCGACGTACGCCATCCGCAGCACGGCATCGCCATCACCGGCAAGGTTCTGTGCCTGCCGGGAACCATCGGGTCGTCATCAGCGGCAGCCGTGCTTCTGGAACTCGTTTCTGCTGGCCTCGCACCCGCTGCCATCATCCTGCATGAACCCGACGCCATTCTCCTCCTGGGCCTGATTGTCGCGCAGGAGATGGGCCACGCAACGCCCATGGCTGTCAAACTCGACCGCAAGGAGTTTACCCAGCTGATCGATCAAACGCTCGCGATTGATGTTGCCGGGATGGTCAGCGTTCAATAATTCGCGTTGTTGCCAGCGACACCGGCTTAAACGAGGTTGGGCAAAACCCGGTCGGGCGGGCGATGCCCGTCAATGAAGGTGCGGATATTGATGATCACCTTCTCGCCCATGTCGATACGGCCTTCCAGCGTTGCCGAACCCATATGCGGCAGGATGACGACCTTGCCCGCCTTGGCCAGCTTGCGGAGCTTTGAATTGACTGCCGGCTCGTGTTCGAAGACATCAAGCGCCGCACCAGAGAGTTTCCCTGTTTCCAGCTGGGCGATCAGCGCCTGCTCATCGATGATCTGGCCGCGCGCGGTGTTGACGATGAAAGCGGAAGGCTGCATCAGCGCCAGCCGCCGCGCCGAGAGCAAATGGAACGTCGCTGGAGTGGACGGACAGTTAACCGAGATGATGTCCATGCGGGCCAGCATCTGATCGAGACTGTCCCAATAGGTTGCTTCCAGCTCGACTTCAGTCCTCGGACTGACCGGCTTGCGGTTGTGATAATGGATCGACAGGCCAAAAGCCTTGGCGCGGCGGGCAACGGCAGTGCCGATACGGCCCATGCCGACAATGCCGAGGCGCTTGCCCCAGATACGCCGCCCAAGCATCCAGGTCGGGCCCCAGCCCTCCCATTTGCCGTCATCGAGCAGAATGGATGCGCCTTCCACCAATCGCCGCGGCACAGCCAGCATCAGGGCCATGGTCATGTCGGCGGTGTCTTCACTCAGGACATTGGGGGTATTGGTGACAGTGATGCCGCGCTTGGCGGCGGCAGGAACGTCGATATTGTCAACGCCATTGCCGAAATTGGCGATAAGCTTGAGATTCGGACCGGCCGCATTGATGATCTCTTCATCGATACGATCGGTAACCGTGGGCACGAGAACATTGGCTTGCTGGACGGCCTCGATCAGTTCCGCCTTTGACAACCGCCGGTCATCGACATTCAACCGCGCTTCGAAGAGTTCACGCATGCGCGTCTCAACGGAATCGGGCAGTTTTCGGGTGATGACGACCAGAGGCTTTTTGTTAACCAATATTCCCCTCCCTTTTTCCGATGATATTGAGACCTCTTTAACCAAGTCATTGCAAACTGCAATTGCTCTTGAGCTCCGATACTTGTCTATCAAGGCGGCGCGTCAAAGACAAAGAAAAATAGGGATCGTTCCTTGTTCAACCGCATAATTGCCGGAAAAGAGCTCAGAACGATGAAGGACTGATTTTGTTGGGCATCTCATTTATTCGTTCTTTCACACTGACCGCCGGTATTGCGTCGGCCCTTTCCCTCGCCGTTCCCGCGGCGATTCCCGGCATTGCCACGGCTTATGCTGCCCAACAGGTTGGCCCCAGCGGCCTGCCATTGCCGCGTTTTGTCAGCCTGAAACCCGGCCGCGTCAATTTGCGCGTCGGACCGGGGCGCGATTACGCCGTGACGTGGCTGTTTCTGAAATCGGGCCTGCCGGTGGAAATCGTCCAGGAATATGACAATTGGCGGCGCATTCGCGATTCCGAGGGAACCGAAGGCTGGGTCTATCAATCCCTCCTCTCCGGCAAGCGCACCGCGATGACAGCCCCGTGGCAGCGTGACAAGGACAATGTCATGCTTAATGTCTATCGCAGTGCCGATGACAAGGCGGGCATCGTGGCGCAGGTGCAGCCCGGCGTTCTGGCAACCCTCAAGATGTGCAATGGGGATTGGTGCCGGCTGATATTCAGCGGCGCCAGCGGCTGGATGCGCCAATCGGATATCTGGGGTGCCTATCCCGGAGAGAAGTTTGATTGATCCATAGAATCCGGGCGGGCTAGCCTCACATGCCCGTCAGACTGCACAATCCGTCATCATTGATATGCGATTGGATCAGCCGCGTTTTTTGCGCAGGCGGATGATGATGTCCACGTTGACGATTTCCATGCCTTCCGGCACCGGCGGAAGATGGCCGACCATGGCCGAGCCGTCCGGAATATCGATCACCTGGTTCTCGCCTTCGACGAAAAAGTGATGGTGATCGGAAACGTTGGTATCGAAATAGGTTTTTGCGCCTTCGACGGCGAGGATGCGCAGCATGCCTGCCTGGGTAAACTGGTGCAGGGTATTGTAGACCGTCGCAAGGGAAACAGGCACATTGGCGCCGAGCGCCTCTTCATGCAGTTCTTCCGCCGAAAGATGACGATCGCCCTTGGCAAAGATCAGACTGGCAAGCGCTACACGCTGACGGGTGGGACGCAAACCCGCAAAGCGCAGGCGCTCTTGCAAGGGTACGTCGGCATCAATCTCATAAGAAATATGCATGGCCCGTCTGCCACTCCGTTAAATGATATCAAAAGTCTCACCATAGACTGTTGTCTATCGTGTTACATCATTGATATATGCCGTCTTGCGAAATCGATCAATAGGCCGCAATTCAGCCATTCCGTTAGGGATAAGCCAACAGACCGTTTTCAGCGAGAAACACTCTGTGATAGGGTCCGCCCGCGCAAAAGCGCCAGCATTGAAGCAATTGATGGGAGACAGAATGCCAGAACAGAAATCAAGCTACGGGTATGAAGAGCTCCTTGCTTGCGCCCGCGGAGAGATGTTCGGTCAGGGCAATGCCCAGTTGCCAGCGCCACCCATGCTGATGTTTGATCGCATTACCGAGATTTCCGAGACCGGCGGCGAAAACGGCAAGGGCTATATCCGTGCTGAATTCGACATCAAGCCGGACCTGTGGTTCTTTCCGTGTCACTTCATTGGCGATCCCGTCATGCCGGGCTGCCTTGGTCTCGACGCCATGTGGCAGCTGACCGGCTTCTATCTGGGCTGGCTCGGCGAGCCCGGCAAGGGCCGCGCGCTGTCGACCGGCGAGGTCAAGTTCACCGGCATGGTCACCCCGAAGACCAAGATTGTCGAGTATGGCATCGACTTCAAGCGCGTCATGCGCGGTCGTCTGGTGCTGGGCATTGCGGACGGCTGGCTAAAAGCCGACGGCGAAACTATCTATAAGGCAACCGACCTGCGGGTTGGCCTATTCAAGGAAAGCGCTGCCTGACCCTATCGGTCAGCGCAGCACCTTCAAGGAGATCGCAATGCGGCGAGTGGTTGTGACGGGGATGGGTATCGTGTCCTCTATCGGAAATAACGTGCAGGAGGTGCTGGAATCCCTGCGTGCAGCGAAATCGGGTATTGTCTTCGCGGAAGACTATGCAAAATACGGTTTCCGCAGTCAGGTGCACGGCGCTCCCACGCTTGATCCGGCAACGCTGGTCGACCGGCGCGCCATGCGCTTCCATGGCGGGGGAACCGCATGGAATCACGTGGCCATGGACCAGGCCATCGCCGATGCCGGTCTCGACGAGAGCCAGATTTCCAACGAGCGCACTGGCATCATCATGGGTTCCGGCGGTTCATCCACCCGCACCATCGTCGAAGCTGCCGACAAAACCCGCGAATCGGGTTCATCCAAGAAGGTCGGCCCGTTTGCCGTGCCGAAAGCCATGTCTTCGACCGCATCGGCAACGCTTGCCACCTGGTTCAAGATCAAGGGTGTCAACTATTCCATTTCATCGGCCTGCGCGACGTCCAATCACTGCGTCGGCAATGCCTTCGAGATGATCCAGTATGGCAAGCAGGACATGATGTTTGCCGGCGGCTGCGAAGATCTTGACTGGACGCTTTCCGTGCTTTTCGACGGCATGGGCGCCATGTCCTCCAAGTTCAACGACCGGCCTTCGGTTGCATCGCGCGCCTATGACAAGAACCGCGACGGTTTCGTCATCTCCGGCGGCGCAGGTGTGCTGGTTCTGGAAGAGCTGGAACACGCCAAGGCGCGCGGCGCCAAGATTTACGGCGAAATCGTCGGTTACGGCGTGACATCCGACGGTGCCGACATGGTTGCGCCAAGCGGTGAAGGCGCCGCCCGTTGCATGCGGATGGCCATCGAGAATGTGAAGGGCAAGGTGGACTACATCAATCCGCACGCCACATCGACACCGGTTGGCGATCTCAAGGAGATCGAAGCCATTCGCGAGGTGTTCGGCACGGCTGAGGCCGGTTGCCCGCCGATCTCGGCGACAAAATCACTGACCGGGCACTCGCAGGGTGCCACCGGCGTGCACGAATCAATCTATTCGCTTTTGATGATGAACCACAATTTCATCGCCGAGAGCGCCAATATTGAAGAACTCGATCCGGCATTCGAGGACATGCCTATTGTGCGCAAGCGGATCGACAATGCCAAACTGGATACGGTGCTGACCAATTCCTTCGGATTTGGTGGCACCAATGCAACGCTGGTGTTCCAGCGTTTCCAGGGTTGAGAGGGAAGAATATGGGTGAACTGATGAAAGGCAAACGCGGTCTCATTATGGGGGTCGCGAATAGCCATTCCATTGCCTGGGGCATTGCCAAGGAACTGGCCGACAACGGCGCTGAACTCGCCTTCACCTATCAGGGCGATGCCTTCGGCAAGCGCGTTGCGCCGCTGGCGGAACAACTCGGCTCCAAGCTGCTGCTTCCCTGTGATGTCGAGGATATCGCAACCGTCGACGCCGTGTTCGAGACCCTGGAAAAGGAGTGGGGCACGCTTGATTTCGTCGTGCATGCCATCGGCTTTTCCGACAAGTCGCAGCTCAAGGGCCGCTATGCCGATGTCACCACGCGCGACAATTTCAGCCGCACCATGGTGATATCAGCCTATTCCTTCACGGAAGTGGCGCAGCGTGCTTCGAAACTGATGACGAATGGCGGCTCCATCCTGACGCTGACCTATGGCGGCTCGACCCGCGTCATGCCGAACTACAACGTCATGGGCGTGGCCAAGGCTGCCCTCGAAGCCATGGTGCGGTATCTCGCCGCCGATTACGGCCCGGAAAGCATCCGCGTCAACGCGATCTCCGCTGGTCCGGTCCGCACGCTGGCTGGCGCCGGCATCGGCGATGCACGCGCCATGTTCTCCTACCAGAAGCGCAACGCGCCGCTGCGCCGCACCGTCGATATCGACGATGTCGGCCGCTCGGCACTCTATCTTCTCTCGGATATGTCGAGCGGCGTGACCGGCGAAATCCACTATGTGGATTCAGGCTACAACATCGTATCGATGCCAACGCTCGAAGAACTGAAGAAATCCGACGACGACAAGGAATAAACCCTCCTGCCAGAATTGACAGCAGTCCCGCGAAGCCAGACTTGGTTTTGCGGGATTTTTGTTGAAAGTGGGTCTCCCTTTTTCGTCAGGAATGTCAGGAGACTCCGCCATGCGCCTCGTTGAAACGCTTATCTACAGCCTGCGCCCGGGAACAGGAGCCGAATTCCACAAACTGGTGTGCGAGGAAAGCCTGCCCATACACCAGTCCATCGATATGGACGTGGTCGATTTCGGCCAATCGGAACATCACCCCGATGCCTATTTCCTCGTGCGCGCCTATGACAATCTCGACCACCTCAACGCTTCGCAGGAAGCGCTCTATTCCAGCGACACCTGGCGCAGGGGACCACGTCCCGCCATTCTGCAACGGATCGTCGTCAGCCTCAAATCCATGGCGTGGATGAGCGAGGCGGCCATCGAAGAAACGAGGCTGTGCGGTATCCGGCGGCGGCGATTGAACTGACTATTTTTTCGCTTCGATGATCTTGTAGCCGGCAGTGTCCTCGATCGGCAGGACAGAGCGGAACAGTGCCTTCAGGCCCGCCTCGTAGGGCATCTGGCGGTTGGCGACGAGCAGCAGTCTGCCGCCCGGCTTCAGCCGCTTGGCGGCAGCCGCAATGAAACCCTGTCCCATGGTCGGGTCGGCACTGCGTCCCGCATGGAATGGCGGGTTCATGACGATGGTGTCGTAAATCTCGGCGATGGCTTCGCCATTGACGTCGTGCCAGTGGAATGACAAAGGCAGCTCGGTTGTTCCGGCAAGGTTCAGCTTTGCCGCTTCGAGTGCTTCAAAATCCGCCTCATAGACTGCCAGCGATTTCAGCTTTTCCGGATGCTTCAGGACTTCGCTGGCAAGGTAGCCCCAACCGGCGCCGAAATCGGCGACATGGCCGCTGATGCGTCCGGCAAAATGCTTCACCAGCAGCGCGGATCCCTTGTCGATGGCCGTGTGGGAAAACATGCCGGGTGCGGTGGTAAAACGCGCGTCGACCAGCGTCGGTTCAGCCACAAGCGCCTCCACCTGCACCTCATCGAGAGCCTCGGGCCGGGTAAACCAGAAAGCCACCGCATGGTGCTTGGACAAGCGGTCGGTGACCGGCGCAAATTTCTCGACTGTCTTGCGGAAACTGTCGATACCAAGTTTCTTGTCGCCGCCCACCACGATCAGGCCGCCTGCTTCGACGTGGCGCAAAGCCTGCACCAGCCATGCCTCATTGCGCCCACGATGCTTGCCAAGAAGGATCAGCGCACCCTTGAAGCTTTCCCTGCCCTCAAGACGGGAAACCGCCTGGAAGCCCGCTTTTTGCAAGGCGTTGTAATCCGGCCTGAATGGCTGGAGCGCTGTCAGCACATCTTTCCACGCAGGATCGATATCGCGCTCCACCTCGGCGCCAAGAAACAGCCAGGCGCTGCCCGCGCCGGGAACCGGCAATATCCCGTCTTCAAAGGGCAGAAAGAGCGTCTTGAGTGCGCCGTTGGCCATGGCAATGTCCATCCATCAATAGGTCTGTCTGAAGCGGAATTGACTGGAATGGCAACTTTCCATGCCAATCGAACCCCGCCAAGAAAAAAGCGCGCCACGGGGGCGCGCTTTCATCACGTCAAAGCAAGAGGCTTATTCAGCGTCTTCTTCAGCCTGCTTCTTTTCCTGAACGATTTCCTTGCCGGTTTCCTGGTCTACAACCTTCATCGACAGGCGAACCTTGCCACGTTCGTCAAAGCCCATGAGCTTGACCCAGACCTTCTGGCCTTCCTTGACCACATCGGAGGTCTTGGCAACGCGCTCGGAAGCGAGCTGGGAAATATGGACCAGACCATCGCGCGGACCGAAGAAATTGACGAATGCGCCGAAGTCTGCGGTCTTGACGACCGTACCTTCGTAGATTTCGCCGACTTCAGGCTCAGCAACAATCGAATGAATCCACTTGCGGGCGGCTTCGATTTCCTTGGCAGAGGAGGACGCGATCTTGACCGTGCCATCGTCTTCGATGTTGATCTTCGCACCAGTCTTTTCGACGATTTCACGAATGACCTTGCCGCCAGAACCGATAACGTCACGGATCTTGTCGGTCGGGATGTTCATGACTTCGATGCGCGGTGCAAATTCGCCGAGTTCCGAACGGCCTTCGGTGATGGCCTTGGCCATTTCGCCGAGGATGTGCAGACGGCCGTCCTTGGCCTGACCCAGAGCAACCTTCATGATCTCTTCGGTGATACCGTCGATCTTGATGTCCATCTGCAGGGCAGTGATACCGCTTTCAGTACCGGCAACCTTGAAATCCATGTCGCCGAGGTGATCTTCGTCGCCGAGGATGTCGGACAGAACAGCGAACTTCTCGCCTTCGAGAATCAGGCCCATGGCGATACCAGCAACCGGACGGAGCAGCGGAACGCCGGCATCCATCAGGGCAAGCGATGTGCCGCAGACAGTCGCCATTGAGGACGAGCCGTTGGATTCGGTGATTTCCGAAACCGTGCGCAGCGTGTAGGGGAACTGTTCCTTGGCAGGCAGAACCGGATGGATAGCGCGCCAGGCGAGCTTGCCATGACCGATTTCACGACGGCCGGGCGAACCCATGCGACCTGTTTCACCGACCGAATAGGGCGGGAAATTGTAGTGAAGCATGAAGGTTTCTTTGTACATGCCGGTCAGCGAGTCGACATACTGTTCGTCTTCGCCGGTGCCCAGCGTTGCAACAACGATGGCCTGTGTTTCACCGCGGGTGAACAGGGCCGAACCGTGGGTGCGCGGCAGAAGGCCGACTTCCGATACGATCGGACGAACGGTCGACAGGTCGCGGCCATCGATACGGCCGCCTGTATCAAGGATGTTCCAGCGAACGATCTTCGCCTGAACCGACTTGAACACGGTTGCGATCTGTTCGGCGGAGAATTCCGGCTCTTCAACACCTTCAGGGAAGAAGTGTGCCTTGACCTTTGCCTTGGCCGCATCAACAGCGGCATAACGCTGCTGCTTGTCGGTGATCTTGTAGGCAGCGCGCAGATCGGCTTCGCAAACCTTGAGAACCGCAGCTTCAACAGCAGAAAGATCTTCTGCCTGGAAATCGCGTGGCTCTTTTGCAGCAACTTCAGCAAGCTTGATGATCGCGTCGATAACCGGCTGGAAGCTCTTGTGACCGAACATCACGGCGCCGAGCATGACGTCTTCAGCCAATTCCTTGGCTTCCGATTCAACCATCAGAACGGCTTCGCCTGTACCGGCAACAACGAGATCGAGGCTCGATTCAACCATTTCGTCGATGGTCGGGTTCAGCTTGTATTCGCCGCCGATGTAGCCGACGCGTGCGCCGCCGATCGGACCCATGAACGGAACACCGGACAGCGTCAGCGCTGCGGAAGCACCGATGAGCGAAATGATGTCAGGATTGTTTTCGAGATCGTGCTGGATAACCGTCAGAACAACCTGTGTGTCGTTCTTGTAGCCATCGGCAAAGAGCGGGCGGATCGGACGGTCGATCAGGCGCGAAACCAGTGTTTCGTTTTCGCTCGGACGGCCTTCACGCTTGAAGTAGCCGCCTGGAATCTTGCCGGCCGCGTAGGTCTTTTCCTGATAGTTTACGGTCAGCGGAAAGAAATCCTGACCTGGCTTTGGTTCCTTGGCGGAAACAACGGTGGCGAGAACGACGGTTTCGCCGTAGGTGGCGAGAACTGCGCCGTCAGCCTGGCGGGCAATCTTGCCCGTTTCCAGAATGAGCGGACGACCGCCCCATTCGATTTCAACTTTGTGTTGATTAAACATATCTTGTCCTTCAGTGGGGAAATACGCGCATCCCTTTGATGCAGCATGTTTCGCCCGTTTCGTTTCAGACCAATCACGGGCAAGACAACGTGCAACTCGTATGGCCGAGTTGCCTGCAATCCTGCCCCATGACCTGCCTCATGGTAGCGTTCATCCCTGTCGGGGATAAACAGAGACCGGCGGAGCGACTGAACGCACCCGCCGGTCCAATCCGTTAGCGGCGCAGGCCGAGCTTTTCGATCAGCGTCTGGTAGCGGCCTTCGTCTACACCCTTGAGGTAGTCAAGGAGACTGCGGCGCGTCGAGACGAGCTTGAGAAGACCACGGCGGGAATGGTTATCCTTCTTGTGGTCCTTGAAGTGCTCGGTCAGGTTGACAATGCGCTCTGTCAGAACTGCAACCTGGACTTCCGGGGAACCGGTGTCGCCTGGCTTCGTTGCGTATTCAGAGATCAGTGCCTGCTTGCGTTCAGCGGTAATCGACATCGTATGTCCTTTCTTTTGAAGGGAAAACGGGATGCCCACGGCCGGGATGTCGTCCAGCGGGGGCCGGTTAAAGCGGCAGGCAAAGCCTGTCGCTGCGGGCCGTATAGTCGAAAATGTGACAAATTACCAGCCGCAAATGATTCGACCGCTTTTCAGCTGTCGAACCGGGGGCAAAACGGTCATATACATTTTGCCATCTTATACTAGACGGGAACTGCGGCATGAGCATGGCGTGTCCCTGCCCGCCCCGATTCCGCCCATCCGCCTTTCCATACTGGTTGGCGGGCCAATGATCCGGAGTAAAATCATGAACACCATTCATCACGCCGCCGCCACGGGTTTTGCCGCTAAGGCCGATAGCTATGTCCTGGGCCGTCCGGACTATCCGCCGGCGCTCGATGCGTGGCTGCGCGATGAACTGGATCTGGAACCCGGTAAGACCGTTGTCGATCTCGGCGCCGGAACCGGCAAGTTTACGCGCCGGCTCATGACGACGGGCGCTGCGGTCATCGCCGTTGAACCCGTTGCCGAAATGCTGCAAAAACTCACCGATGAACATCCCGAGATTTCGGCCAAGTCAGGCACTGCCGAATCGATCCCTCTTGCCGATGCATCCGTGGACGCGGTCGTCTGTGCGCAGGCATTCCACTGGTTTGCCACCGAAGCCGCACTCACGGAAATTCACAGGGTGCTCAAACCCGGCGGCAGCCTGGGGCTGGTATGGAACACGCGGGACGCGCGCATTCCCTGGGTGGCAAAACTTGCCGATATCTTTGCGCCGTACGAAGGCGACACGCCGCGGCACCATACCGGTGAGTGGAAAAATCCTTTTCCGTTCAATGGCTTCAGCGCGTTGAGGGAACATCACTTTTCCAACAACCATACCGGTGCGCCAGAAGACGTCATCGTCAACCGGGTGCTGTCGACCAGCTTCATCGCCGCCCTGCCGCCGGAGAAACAGGAACGGGTTGCCGCCGACGTTCGCACCCTTATCGCAAACGAACCGACGCTCGCCGGAAAAGCGGAAGTCACCCTACCCTACGACACCGCAGCCTACAGTTGCATCAAGGAATGATATTCGCCAATAAGGACGAAGCGCCAGAGGAGCACAGCATGAATGACACACCGGCGATCCATCTGTTTTCCTATGGAACCCTGCAGCAGGAGGGTGTCCAGCTGTCTTCCTTCGGCCGCCTTCTGCAAGGCGCGCCGGATGCGATGCCAGGCTTCAGGAAATCGATGATCGAAATCACCGATCCCGATGTCATCCGTGCCAGCGGCAGCAATTTCCATCCCATCGTCGTGCCAAGCGGCGATTCCGGCGACGAGGTCGCGGGGACAGTTTTCAAGATCACGGCGAGCGAACTCGCCGCGGCGGACGCCTACGAAGTGTCCGATTACAAGCGCATCGAAGTGCGGTTGAAATCAGGAACCGATGCGTGGGTTTACGTGAAAGCTTAAGCGGTGAAAACGCGCTTGGGCTTGAACTGACCCTGTTCGATGAAGCCGATGGCAAGAAGCTTACCCTTGCTCGTTACGCAGGCTTCGTCAGCCTCAACCGGCGCGTCGCGGCCACGCAGGATGACCGGGTTGCCCATGCGGATACGGTGCGCCTGATCGTCGGAGAGGGCGACCTGCGGCAGGCTCTCCAGCGCCGCAACGGTATCGATCAGGAATGCATCCATCACCGAGAAACGCGCCTCGATGGCTTCGTAGGAACGGTCCTCGCCTTCCTCACCCTCGGCAGGCGCCGGCGGATGGGCCGCTTCCAGTTCCTCGAGCGTGACGAAATCCTGTTCGTCAAAGGGAGCAACTTCAATGCGGCGCAGATCGGAGATATGACCATAACAACCGAGATCCCGCCCCATGTCCCGGGCGAGTGAGCGGACATAGGTGCCCTTGCCGCATTCGACTTCGAAAATCGCGGTGGACGCGTCGGGCTGTTCAATCAGTTCGAGCCGGTCGATTTCGACTTCGCGTGAAGGGATTTCCACGTCTTCACCGCCGCGTGCCAAATCATAGGCGCGCTCGCCGGCAATCTTGATGGCGGAGAATTTTGGCGGAATCTGCTGAATCACACCGGTATATCTGGCAAGAATGGCCTTGATCGATGCCTCGTCCGGACGATGCTCCGATGTGACGGTGATCTCGCCTTCCATGTCGTCGGTGGTGCGTTCAGCACCCCACGTGACCGTGAAGCGGTAAATCTTGGTTCCGTCCATGACATAGGGCACGGTCTTCGTGGCTTCGCCCAGCGCGATCGGCAGCATGCCGGATGCGAGGGGGTCGAGCGTGCCGGCATGTCCGGCTTTTTCAGCCTTGAACAGCCACTTGATCTTGGAGACGGCTTCGGTCGAGCCCATGCCCTTCGGCTTGTCAAAGATCAGCCAGCCGGATACGGGCCGGCCTTTTTTCTTGCGCTGTCTCGACATTCAATTGTTTCCGTTGCCGTCAAGGCCATGTCCCGGCACATCGCCGGGATTGGGATCGTCATGATCATCATCGTGGTCGTGATGATCATCGAGATCGCGGGTCACCTCGGGCTTGCGCAGCAGCGCATCGATCTTGGCGTAGTTGTCAAAGCTCGAGTCGATGCGGAACCGGAATTCCGGCATGTATTTCATCTGCTTCAGATAGGCCGCTGCCCGGCCGCGGATGAATTTTGCGTGCTGGTTCAGGGCGGCAATCACCGCATCGCTGTCTTTCGCGCCAATGGGCGAGACAAAGCAGGTGGCGATCTTGAGATCCGGCGACATGCGCACTTCAGAAATGGCGACAACGGCATTTTCCAGCGTGTCATCACGCACGTCACCGCGCTGAAGCACCTGAGAAACGGCGTGACGCACCTGCTCACTGACGCGCAGCTGGCGTTGCGAGGGGCCGGACGATGAGGCAAAACGAGACATATTTATCGTATCCCAAGATACAGGAGATCGCCGGTTTTTGGTCCGGCGATCCTGTTATCGATGATTTAAACGCTGCCCTTGCAGGGGCTTGGCGTCAAAGTGTGCGGGTAATGTGTTCGACGCGGAACGCTTCGATCGTATCGCCTGCGCGAATATCGTCATAGTTCTCGAACGCCATACCGCATTCCTGACCCGCAGGCACTTCGGACACTTCGTCCTTGAAGCGCTTGAGCGTCTTGAGCTTGCCTTCGTGAATGACAACGTTGTCGCGGATAAGGCGTACGCCTGCACCACGTTCGACCTTGCCTTCCGTGACACGGCAACCCGCAACCTTGCCGACCTTGGTAATGTTGAAGACCTCGAGGATCTCCGCATTGCCGAGGAAGGTTTCGCGGCGTTCCGGCGACAGCAGGCCCGACATGGCTGCCTTCACGTCATCCACCAGATCGTAGATGATGTTGTAGTAGCGGATCTCGATGCCTTCGCGCTCGGCCAGGTCACGTGCCTGCTTGTTGGCACGTACGTTGAAGCCGATGATCGCAGCATTGGAGGCTTCGGCAAGAGCAATATCGCTCTCGGTGATGCCGCCAGCACCCGAATGGATGATGCGTGCCCGGACTTCGTCGGTTCCGAGCTTGTCCAACGCACCGGCAATGGCTTCGATGGAACCCTGCACGTCGCCCTTGATGAGCAGCGGGAATTCCTTCAGGCCGGTGACCTGCAACTGGCTCATCATCTGTTCGAGCGAACCGCGCGAGCCAGCCTGACGTGCCACTGCCTTTTCACGGGCAAGACGCGTGCGGTATTCGGAAATCTCGCGGGCCTTGGCTTCGTTTTCCACCACGGCAAAGCGATCGCCAGCCTGTGGCGGACCCTGAAGACCCAGAACCTCGACCGGCGTTGCCGGACCGACTTCCTTGACCGTTTCACCGCGATCATTGACGAGGGCGCGGACACGGCCCCATTCGCTGCCGGCAACGATGATGTCACCCGGACGCAATGTGCCCTTCTGGACGAGAACGGTCGCAACCGAACCACGACCGCGGTCGAGCTTCGCTTCAATGACCACACCTTCGGCCGTCCGTGAAGGATCGGCTTTCAGGTCGAGAATTTCAGCCTGGAGCAGGATCGTTTCAAGCAGCTTGTCGAGACCGGCACCGGTTTTCGCCGACACTTCCACGTCGAGCGTTTCACCGCCCATCGATTCCACGAAGACTTCGTGCTGCAACAGGCCATTGCGGACCTTCTGCGGATCGGCGGACGGCTTGTCGATCTTGTTGATCGCCACGATGATCGGAACACCCGCTGCCTTGGCATGGTTGATCGATTCAATCGTCTGCGGCATCACGCTGTCGTCGGCGGCAACCACAAGGATAGCAATATCCGTGGCCTGTGCACCGCGTGCGCGCATCGCTGTAAAGGCGGCGTGGCCGGGCGTATCGATGAACGTGATCTTGTGACCGTTCTGCTCGACCTGATAGGCGCCGATGTGCTGGGTGATGCCACCGGCTTCACCGGACACCACGTTGGCCTTGCGGATGGCGTCGAGCAGCGATGTCTTGCCGTGGTCGACGTGACCCATGATCGTGACAACAGGCGGACGGGATTCGAACGCACCTTCGTCGTCCTGCACGTTGAAGATACCTTCTTCAACGTCGGATTCCGCAACGCGGCGAACCGTATGACCGAATTCTTCGGCAATCAGCTGAGCCGTATCGGCGTCGATCAGATCGCCCGGCTTCATCATCTGGCCTTCCTTCATCAGGAACTTGATGACGTCAACCGAACGCTCGGCCATACGCTGTGCAAGTTCCTGAATGGTGATGGTCTCCGGCAGAATGACTTCGCGCGCAATTTTCTCGCGGGTGTCCTGCTGCATGCCACGCTTGAACTTTTCCTGACGGCGGCGCATCGCGGACAGCGAACGGCTGCGGCCTTCATCGTTCAGCGCCGTGCCCAGAGTGAGCTTGCCGCGACGACGCTCGTCTTCGCCCTTGACGACCTTGGGTGTGCGCACTTCCGGCTTGGCCGGAGCGGCACTGCTGCCACGGCGGGCACCCGCAGGACCACGACGTTCTTCTTCCTCGTCAGCGACGGGCTTGCGCACGGCACCCTTCGGCGCAGCGGTATCTTCAGCCGCTTTCGCGGTTTCAGGCTGGCGCTTGCGGGCTTCCTCTTCCGAACGCTGCTTGGCTTCGGCTTCCTTGCGCAGGCGCTCTTCTTCTTCGGCCTGGCGGCGGGCGGACTCTTCGCGCTCCTTGGCGCGCAAAGCATCTTCCTCCGCACGGCGGGCAGCTTCGACAGCCGCACGCGCACGATCTTCCGCATCACGAACTTTTGAACCCTCGAGTGCCTTGCGGCGGGCTTCAAGCTCGGCGGACGACAATGTGTTCAGCACCATGCCCGAACGGTCGTTCGGACGCGATGAACGGTAGGGCTGCTGGGCAGGCCGCTGCGAATGCGCCGGAGCAGCGGGACGCGCGCTCGCGGATGCAGAAGCGGCTGACGTGCTTGGCGCAGGAGCCGCCGGACGCGGCGCTGGCGCAGGAGCAGCACTTGATGTCGTCGCCTGCACGGGTGCAGGGGCCGGCTGGGGAGCCGCCGGGCGCACAACCGGTGCAGAAGGAGCAGGTGCCGCAGATGCGGGCGCCGGTGTTGCCGGTGCAGGCGCAGCAGGCGGCGTTACCTCCGGCTTCTGATCCGGAAGGCTAAACTTGCGCTTCTTGGTTTCAACGACAACAGACTTCGTGCGGCCATGACTGAAATTCTGACGCACAGTACTCTGTTCAACGCCAGGCCGCTTCAGGGTCAGGGTCTTTTTATTGACGCCAAGCGTCTTGTCGTCTGTCGATTTTGTATCGCTCATTCCGTTTCCGTTTCCTTCGCGGCAGATGCCGCTTTAGCGTCGGCCAGATCCGTACGGCCATCGCGAAAATGCTGTAGCAGCCAAGCTCGCTCGACGAACCCGGCAGCTGCCTTCCCCTTGAGTACGGCAGCATGTATCACATTTACCCCGCCTAGTGCCAAATCCATTTCACTGCTTTCAAACAATGAAAGGGCGGGAATTTCCGGTCCGCCGGCATAAACTACCGAACGGCGGGCCTGGTCAAGCTTGCGGATGCCATCTTCCGCTGCTTCACGGGCATGAAGAACCATCGCTGCGGTGCCGTTGCGGATAGCTGAGTCCACTTTTGCGGCCCCTGTTACCACAACACCGGCCTTGCGCGCCAACCCAAAACTGCCAAGCGCGAATTTTACCAGCATCTGCTCAACAACCAACCCGAAATCGTCCGGGACAGTCACATTGGTTTTCAATGCGCGCGGGAAGAGCTTTCGCTTGACCGCTTCATCAATATAACGCCGCTGGGCCTTCACCCAACACCCCCGCCCGGGAAGATTGCGCTTCAAATCAGCGACAACCGCCCCATCCGGGCTTGCGACGAACCGGATCATGTCATCGACAGAACCGCCTTCGCGCGTGACAATGCATGTCCTGTCATTCATTTCCGGTTCCACGTACAAAGGCCTCTCGCTCTCAGCCAGCGACCTCTTCGTCCGGCACTTCATCCGTCTCAACAGCAACCAGATCGTCTTCTGTGATCCAGCCGGCCTTGAGGCGCGCTGTCAGAACCATCTGCTCCGCATCGGTACGGCTGACTTCGAAAGCCGAGAGAATGCCGGAATGGTTGATTGTCTCACCATCCTTGCGCTCACGCCAGCCGGTCAGTTCATCCACCGCATAACCGGCGAAATCTTCAATCGTCTTGACGCCGTCTTCGCCGACGGCAACCAGAATGGCATTCGTCATGCCAGGCAGATCGCGCAGTTCGTCCGAAACACCCAGCTCCTTGCGGCGGGCATCGCGTTCAGCTTCGATGCGGCCAAGATACTCCTGGGCGCGCTGCTGGATTTCGCTTGCCGTCTCCTCATCGAAACCATCGATGGAGGAAATTTCATCGCCATCCACATAGGCGATTTCCTCGACACTGGCAAAACCTTCCGATGCAAGAACCTGACCGACCATTTCGTCGACATCAAGCGCTTCCATGAACAGGTTGGAGCGTTCGACGAATTCCTTCTGACGGCGTTCCGACTCTTCCTGCTCGGTGAGGATATCGATATCCCAGCCGGTCAGCTGCGATGCAAGGCGCACATTCTGGCCGCGACGACCGATTGCCAGGGATAGCTGGTCATCCGGAACCACAACTTCAATACGTTCCGCATCTTCATCAAGCACAACCTTGGCGACTTCCGCCGGCTGCAGCGCGTTGACGATGAAGGACGCCGGTTCAGGCGACCACGGAATAATGTCGATCTTTTCGCCCTGGAGTTCACCGACAACCGCCTGAACGCGCGAGCCGCGCATACCAACGCAGGCGCCAACAGGATCGATCGAGGAATCACGCGAAATCACGGCGATCTTGGCGCGCGAGCCGGGATCACGGGCAACCGACTTGATTTCGATGATGCCGTCATAAATCTCAGGCACTTCCATGGTGAACAGCTTCGCCATGAACTGCGGATGAGTGCGGCTCAGGAAAATCTGCGGGCCGCGCTGTTCGCGGCGCACGTCATACACATAGGCGCGAACACGGTCACCGTAGCGGAATGTCTCGCGCGGGATCAGTTCGTCGCGGCGGACAATCGCTTCACCACGGCCGAGATCGACGATCACATTGCCGTATTCGACGCGCTTGACGCTGCCGTTGATGATTTCGCCGACACGATCCTTGTATTCGTCATACTGGCGGTCACGCTCGGCTTCACGCACCTTCTGCACGATAACCTGCTTGGCGGACTGGGCGGCAATACGGCCGAAATCCATCGGTGGCAGCTGATCGGCAAGGAAATCGCCGGGCTGCGCATCGGGATTGCGGTCGCGCGCGGCATCCATGCTGATCTGCGTCACCGGATCTTCAACATCCTCGACAACTTCCAGCAGGCGCTGCAGCTTGATCTCGCCGGTCTTGGCATTGATATCGGCGCGGATATTGGTTTCCTGACCGTAACGCGAACGCGCGGCTTTCTGAATGGCATCGGCCATTGCCGCAATGACGATCTCGCGGTCAATCGACTTCTCGCGGGCCACCGCATCGGCGATCTGCAGAAGTTCTAGCCTGTTTGCACTGACTGCCATGTCTTTCTCCTTGAAGTTCCCCTTGGGGGTTCATCGCACCGCTTCTCCCGCGGCGTATGAAGATCAATCCTGTTTTGTCTGTTCCCGCTCAGCGGATTCGGCGTCGTCAGGCGCTACGGCGCCCTCCTCGGGAATCCGGCCTTCGCGCAAGTCCTTGTCGCGACGCAAGGCATCGCGAATGAGATCGTCCGTCAAAATGAGCCGTGCGTCCGAGATCAACTCGAATGGCACCTCGATCACCGGCTCATCACCATAACTCGCCTGATCGCTTTCTATCGTGACACTGTCATCGGTAACGGCAGCGATGCGGCCGCGAAATTTCTTGCGCCCGCTCAGAACCGCAGAAGTATCAACCTTGACGACATGACCGGACCACGTGTTGAAATCCGACTTGCGCACCAGCGGGCGATCGATACCCGGCGACGATACTTCCAAGTGGTAATGACGGTCGATTGGGTCTTCCACATCGAGAACCGGCGACATCGTCCGGCTGACCAGCTCGCAATCCTCGACTGTCATGGTGCCATCGAAGCGTTCGGTCATGATCTGCAAGGTCAGGCCGTTCAGCCCGGAAAGCCGAACACGCACAAGGCGGAAACCAATGGATTCCAGCACTGGCTCGATAATACCGGCAATACGGGCATCGACGCCCGTCTCGGTGATAATGCGCTCTTCATGCGCGGTTGTTTCAACCGCTTGGTGTTCTGTTTTGGTGCCGTCTGTCACGCAGAATTTTCCCTGTTTCGGCCCCAAGAAACAAAAAAGAGCGGGACCTGTGTGGACCCACCCCTGTTCTATCGACCAAGAATATGACTTCTATATATCGAAATGAGGGGAGAGTTTCAAGCTCTGTGACGAATTTCTGCGCGTCCGCCACAGTTCGGCGATTTCAACGCCGCATGCAGCCGCACATACCGCTTCCCGCGCCGCAAGGGTCGGCCGTTCAAACAGCGATATGCCGGATTGGTCAAAAATCATTCAAACAAATGGATTCAGGCTTTTGTAAGGGCCGAAAATGCCGAATTCATGCCACCGCAATGCATTTTCGCATGGCTGCCGTGCGCTGCGGGGCCTAACCCTTTCGAACCAACTCCCCTATCTATGCTGCATCGCAATATAACTGCGAAAGGAATGAGCCATGACCAAGAGACATATGCCTTACAAGATCAGCCGTTTTCTCAACGTATTCGGCAGTGCCGTTGCTGTTGCTTCTGCAACACGCCTCGGTCATCAGCCGATCCCGTCGGATCTGCGCAATCTTGGCATTGACCCTGTTCAGTTCAGCACGATCCACCGGAATTAATATCCCGGTGGACTGGGCTGATCGCTGATCAGTCCTCGTTCGCAGCAAGCTGCGACAGTACCTTGCCTTTGCCCCGCGCCCGCAAGATCAGTGGCACGACCACGGCACAGACCGCCAACACCAGCAGAATAATCGCAATGGGCGACCCGACCAGCACGGTAACGTCGCCCTGGCTGATCGCCAGCGCACGGCGCAATTGCTGCTCGGCCATCGGCCCGAGGATCAGGCCGACCACAACCGGCGCGATCGGATAACCGAACCGGCGCAGAATATACCCCATGACACCGAATGCCAGCAGCATGCCAAGCTCGAATGTCGACGGATTGGCACCGATGGTGCCAAGCGTGGCAAACACGAGAATGCCGGCATAAAGCCAGTGCCTCGGGATGGACAGCAAGCGCACCCAAAGCCCGATCATCGGCAGGTTCAGCACCAGCAGCATGAAATTGGCCACGAGAAGGCTGGCGATCAATCCCCAGACAATCTGCGGATTGGTGGCGAACAGCAACGGTCCGGGCTGCAGACCGAACTGCTGGAAACCGGCCAGCATGATCGCTGCGGTTGCCGTCGTCGGCAGCCCAAGCGTCAAGAGCGGGACCAGTGTTCCGGCAGCCGATGCATTGTTGGCGGCTTCCGGACCTGCGACACCTTCAATGGCGCCATGGCCAAATTCCTCCGGCTTCTTCGCCAGCTGCTTCTCCACCGAATAGGACAGGAATGTACCGATCTCGGCGCCGCCTGCCGGCATGGCGCCGATCGGAAAACCGATGACCGTGCCACGCAGCCATGGTTTCCATGACCGCGACCAGTCTTCCCTGTTCATCCACACCGATCCCTTGACCGGCTCGATCTTTTCATCCCCGCCGTAGCGGGCAGCCGCGACACTGAGGGTTTCGCCGATTGCAAACAGGGCAACAGCAAGAGTGGTGACTTCCACACCATCCAGAAGGTCGGGAATACCGAAAGCCAGCCGCGCCTGCCCGGTCTGGAGGTCAATACCAACCAATCCGAGGGCAAGGCCGAGAAAGAGCGCCGTGAGCCCGCGCAGGGTTGAATCGCCAAAGGCGGCGGATACGGTCATGAACGCCAGGATCATCAGGGCAAAATACTCGGCCGGACCGAACGACAGGGCAAATTTGACGATTGTCGGCGCAATCAGCGCAAGCCCAAGCGTTGCGATCAGGCCGGCAACGAAGGAACCGATGGCGGCCGTTGCCAGCGCAGGCCCTCCGCGGCCGGCGCGGGCCATCTTGTTGCCCTCCAGCGCCGTGACGATGGAAGCGCTTTCCCCCGGCGTGTTCAAAAGGATCGACGTGGTCGAGCCCCCATACATGCCGCCATAGTAAATGCCGGCAAACATGATGAGCGAACCCGCCGGGTCAAGCTTGTAGGTGACCGGCAAAAGCAGCGCCACCGTCAGCGCCGGCCCGATGCCGGGCAGAACGCCGACAGCGGTACCGAGCGTGACACCGACGAGCGCGTAAAACAGGTTCATCGGCTCCAGCGCGACCAGAAAGCCGTGGGCGAGGAGTGTAAATGTATCCATGGCTGTGATGCCTTTTAAATGAGGTGCTCAAGCGGCCCGGCAGGAAGCGACAATTGCAGCCCCTTGGCGAAAATGATCCAGACGACGAAAGAAAGGGCGATCCCGATCGGAATGGTCATCCACAGCGGCCTTTTGCCAAAACCGCGGGCTGTCGCTGCAAACAATATGCCGGTTGCAATGGAAAAGCCGACCGTGTTCAGGAGCAGCATCTGCGCGGCAAGCCCGCCGACAATCCAGATGACAGGGCCAAACTCCTGCGCCTCGCGCTCGGGAAAATCCCCGCGCCAGGCTTCAATGCCGGTCCAGACGGACAGCACGAAAAGGCAGCCGGATATGGTGTAGGGAAATGCGCCGGGGCCAATACGCGTGGTGCTTCCGCCGTGGGCGGTCGCGGTGCTGTAGACAATGACAGCCGCAACCAGGGCGAGAACGACGGCTATAACAAGCGCCGCCCGGTCAGGGCGGCGCGTTGCGGATGCAGACACGTTGTTTGTCATTTTACAAGGCCGATATCTTTCAGGATTGCCGATGTTGCTTCGGTATCCTTCGCCAGCTGCGTCTTGAACGCATCACCGGCAAGATAGGTGTCTGCCCAACCCTTGGTGGCAAGCTGATCCTGCCACGCCTTCGACTTCACCATCTTCTCGACATCGGCGCTGATCACAGCTTCCTGTTCTTTGGAAATGCCGGGGGCCGCGGCAACCATGCGCCAGTTCTGGATGGCCACATCAATGCCGCCCTCCTTGAACGTCGGTGCATCGACGCCCGCTACCTTCGCATCGCTGGAAATGCCGATAATACGCAGCGTACCAGCCTTGATCTGCGATTCGAATTCACCATAACCGGAAATGCCCACCGTCACCTGATTGCCGAGAATGGCAGCCAGCGCTTCGCCGCCGCCGGAGAAAGCGATATAATTGACCTTGGTCGGGTCAACACCCGCTGCCTTGGCGATCAGGCCCGCCGTGATGTGGTCCGTACCGCCAGCCGAGCCGCCGCCCCACGACACCGAACCTGGATCGGACTTCAGCTTTTCCACGAGATCGGCCATGTTCTTGATGGGCGACGATGCGGGGACAACCAGCGCTTCGAATTCGCCGGTCAGCCGGGCGATGGGAGTAACCTGGCTGAGATTGACCGGCGACGCATTGGTCAGGATGGCGCCGACCATGACGTAACCGCCGACGATCAGCTGCGCCGGATCGCCTTTTGCCGAATTGGCAAACTGGGCAAGACCAATGGTGCCGCCGGCGCCGGGAACATTGACCACCTGAACGCTTCCGGAAATCTTCTCATCCTGCAGCACGGACTGGATGGTGCGGGCGGTCTGATCCCAGCCACCACCGGGGGCAGCCGGTGCCATGATCTTGTAATCGGCAGCAAAGGCCGAACCCGACACAATCATCGCGCCGGCAGCAGCGAAAGCAAGCAACATTTTACGCATTGTAGAAATCCTCCCGTGACAGCATTCCGCCGTCTGTTTTTGCTGGTTCTTTGAAGAAGCCGGGAGGCGGCAACAGTCAAAGTCGTGAACTGACGCCAAGCGCGCAATTCAACGTACACCAATACACTATAGGACAGCCTCCCAGCGGTCTCCTCATGCTCAGATTGACAGGAGAAAACTGTCTGGAAGCTGTCACGTATTGGGGAAGACCGGCCAATATCGGCCGGATCGGCAAATCAGCGGCGTGAAAAAGTCAGGTAGGCACCGACACGCCCTTCGCGATGCGCTTTCTGCTCATAGCGGGTGCCGGGCCAGGCCTCATAGGGCGTGTGCCAGTCGGCGGATGTCTCGGCCTGCCACGCGAACGCGCCATGAGCGCGGCAATGCTGCAATGTCCAGTTGACGTAAGTATCGATATCCGATGCAAAACGGAACGGGCTGCCCGGCTTCAACACCCGGGCAAAACGGTCAAGGTTCTTCTGGCTGACGAAACGGCGCTTCCAATGTTTCTTTTTCGGCCAAGGATCCGGATAAAACAGATCGATACCGTCAAGCGATGCGTCCGGCAGCCAGTCCAGGACCTGCGTTGCATCGTCATCGTACAGGCGAATGTTCTGCAGGGGATTTTCGTGCAGATCGACAACCAGCTTTGCCATGCTGTTGACGAAAGGCTCGACACCGATAAAGCCGGACTTGGGAAAGCGGGCAGCTTCATGCAGCAGGTGCTCGCCACCGCCAAAGCCGATTTCGAGCCGGACCTTGTCGACCTCCGCAGTAAAAAGACTGCGAAGGTCGCCGGGTGCAGGTTCCGACAGATCCAGTTTCAGCAGCGGCAACAACTCGTCGCGGATGGAGCGTTGCAGGGGCCGCAGTGTCTTGCCATTGCGTCTGCCGAAAAACGCTTCCGTTGAGCGCTCGCGCCTGGGCTCTTCTGTCTCTGTCATCATCTTCAATCAAACTGGCTGCTTACGCAGCCAGTGCACTCTTCAACTGCTTGGCCAGATCGGTCTTTTCCCACGAGAACGAACCGTCACGACCGGGCTTGCGGCCGAAATGGCCATAGGCGGATGTCTTGGCGTAGATCGGCTTGTTCAGGTCAAGATGCTTGCGGATGCCCGTCGGCGACAGGTCCATGACCTTGCGCAGGGCAGCTTCCACGGCGTCTTCATTCACCTTGCCGGTGCCATGCAGGTCAACATAGACCGACAGAGGCTGGGCTACGCCGATGGCATAGGACAGCTGGATCGTGCAGCGATCGGCAAAGCCGGCGGCGACGACATTCTTGGCGAGATAGCGTGCCGCATAGGCAGCAGAGCGGTCAACCTTGGTGGTGTCCTTGCCGGAGAAAGCACCGCCGCCATGGGGCGCCGCGCCGCCGTAGGTGTCCACGATGATCTTGCGACCTGTCAACCCTGCATCGCCGTCCGGTCCGCCGATGACAAACTTGCCGGTCGGGTTGATGTACCAGACGCAATTGTCGGCAATCTTGAGATCGCCCAGCGCTTCACGGATGTAGGGTTCAACGACCTTGCGAACCTTCTTGGAATCCCAGCTGGCATCCAGATGCTGCGTCGAAAGAACGATCTGCGTCGCTTCCGCCGCTACACCATCGACGTAACGAACCGTCACCTGGCTCTTGGCATCGGGGCCAAGCCGGCCGGCCTCGCCCTCGCCCTTGTGGCGGGCAGCGGCGAGAAGCTCGAGAATCTTGTGCGAATAATAGATCGGAGCCGGCATCAGGTCCGGTGTTTCCCGGCAGGCATAGCCGAACATGATACCCTGGTCGCCTGCACCCTCTTCACCCTGACGGTCAGACGCATTGTCGACGCCCTGCGCAATGTCGGCCGACTGCGGATGCAGCAGCACGTCAATCTTTGCAGTCTTCCAGCTGAAGCCATCCTGCTCATAGCCGATATCGCGGATCGCACGGCGGGCGGCAGCGCGGAAGCGGGAGGGATTGATGACCGGATGACCCTTGGCGTCATGAACAACAGCGCCGTTCTTGTCCTTCTTGAGCAGCGTGTCGGGGACACGCACTTCACCGGCAATAACAACCCGGTTGGTCGTTGCCAAGGTTTCACAGGCAATACGCACAGTCCACGGATCAACACCCGTTTTCTTTGCTTCCTTATAAATCATGTCGACGATTTCATCGGAAATACGGTCGCAAACCTTATCTGGATGACCTTCCGATACAGACTCACTGGTAAAAAGATAGGAACTGCGTGTCACGGGAAACCCCTCTTGAAACAAACGTACGCCCATTCCACAGGGAACGAGCCTGCGTAGTGTTTGCCAAGGTCCAAGGATTCAGTCAATCGCTTTCGTTTTCAAACAAACAGCATTGGAAGAATTTTTCTACTGTTTGAACGGAAAGATCGGCAGGCTAACGGGAATCTATCCTTCGGGATCTTCTTCGTGACTCAATGTCCGCACCAGATCGAGGATTTTCCGGCGAATCTTCGGGTCGCCGATCTTGGCGAAGGCACGCGCAAGCTGTATCCCCTCGGAGCTGTTGAGAAAGCCCACCACGTATGTGTTGTCACTTTCCTCCTCGAACCCCTGCACCTTCTCCGGCTGGTCGGGCATATCATCAAAGAAAAACGTGACGGGTACGTTGAGAACGTTGCCAATCGCTTGCAGACGGCTGGCACCTACCCGGTTGACACCCTTCTCGTATTTTTGAATTTGCTGAAATGTAATTCCCAGGCTATCGCCTAGTCTTTCCTGGCTGAGGCCAACCATGTTCCGGCGCAGACGGATTCGGGCGCCCACGTGGACGTCAACTGGGTTCGGTCGCTTTTTATTATCGGGCATGAAAATCTCATTCGTATGAAATGGGGCTGAAAACTAATTTTATCATCAATGTATCAACAGACCAAATATAACGGTATTCGACAGGGCAAAGGTAAAAAAGTCAACCGAGACGCCTTCTATCCCGATAAAAATACGCCAGTACGGCGGCAAAAAGCAGACCGAGTACAATCAGAAATTGAAATCTGCGTAAGCCTTCACTTAATGGTAGTTGAACCCTACCGGGAAGCGCCACATCGACCACACCCACTGCATTCAGTGCCAGGGCATCGATGATTCGACCGTAGGGATCGACAACCGCTGATAGTCCATTGTTGGCGGCACGGACAAGCGGCAAACCCTGCTCGACCGCGCGCAATTGCGCCTGGCGGAAGTGCTGATATGGACCTGGCGTATCGCCGTACCATGCATCATTGGTCACATTGATGATCGCGTCGGCCACCGGCCCCTGATACCCCATTTCAGCCGGAAAGATCGCTTCATAGCAGATGAGCGGCAAAGCCGTGAGATTGTCGTTCACTTTGAGCGACTGCTTGGAAGCGCCTGCGGTAAACCCGCCAGGCATTCCAGCAATTTCGTTCAAACCGAGGCTGCGCAGAATGCCTTCGAGCGGCAGATATTCCCCGAACGGAACCAGATGCACCTTGTCGGCAGCACCGGTAATCTCGCCGGCATCATTGATGCTGTAGATCGTGTTGTAATACAGCGGCGGCTGATTGCCTCCCGGCTCCTCCATCCGCACGGCCCCGGCGAGCAGGACTTGCCCCTCTTCCAGCATTCCGGCAATGGCCCGCAACGCGTCGGGTGTTCTCGTCAGGATATAGGGGACCGCTGTTTCCGGCCAGACAATCACGTCGGGTGCCGGGGCATCGGATCGTGGCGGCTTGCGGCTCATGGCGAGATATTTATCAAGAATATCGCGGCGTGCTTCCACGTCAAACTTCAGATCCTGCGCGATCGACGGCTGAACGATACGAACATTGGGGCCCTTTGCGACAAGGCTGGCCGTCTGCAGCCTGTAAAACCCGTAACCCGCATGGGCGCACACCAGGATCAGCGCGACAACCAGGCCCGTTCTGATATCGCGGCGGCCAGCAAGCAGGGCAGGCATGGAAAACACCGCGACGGCCAGCGCATTCATGCCCAGGAGGCCGACAAAAACCGATGACTGCATGAGAACGGGAACCGGCATCGCCGCATAACCGATCGCATTCCAGGGGAAACCGGTGAGCACAATGGAACGCAGCCACTCGGTGATACCGAAGGCAAACGCCAGCGATAGAACACGGCCCATCCCTTCACTCCAGAACAGTCGGGCCAACGCTGCGGCAAAAGCGTAGAAAACGGCGAGAACGGCCGGCAGTCCAAGCACGGCAAGCGGAATTGCCCAGGCAAAGCCGGCAGCATCCACCAGCAGTGCATTCCCCAGCCACCAGAGGCCAAAGACGAAATAGCCGAAACCAAACCACCAGCCAATCATGGCAGCCGGCCAAAGCCTGCGGAGAGGCCCGGCGCCCGCATTGTCCACGGCACCGTCAATCAGCCAGACAAGAACCGGAAAGGAGATGAAGCAGACGGCAAAAAAATCATAGGGCGGCAGCGCGAAACTGGCCAGCGCACCCATGAAAAATGCCAGCGCAACACGCTTCCATCCCCACAGCAGGATGATTTTTCCGGCCAGACGCTGGATCATGCCATGCCCCACCCTCGGTGATTTTTCGTCAGTATAAGCGGGTGAGACTTGCGCCAATCATTCGTCCATTTCAGCGGGTTCATCCGCCGCGCCCGGACGCGGAGCGCGCGGGCGGCGCTCGGCATGGCGCAGCGGCACGATGCGAACCTTGCGGATACGGCGCGGGTCGGCCTCGAGCACATGGAACTCATAACCCGGAACCGCCTGGACCATCTCGCCGCGCACGGGAATACGCCCAAGAATCGAGAAGATCAGACCGCCGACCGTGTCGACGTCTTCGCCATGCTCGCCAACGACAAAGCCGGGCCCGATCTTTCCGGCGACCTCTTCAAGATCGGCGCGGGCATCGGCGATGAAGACGCCTTCCGGCTCCTCCATGATCATCACTTCGTCGTCGTCGTGCTCGTCTTCAATATTGCCGACGACCATTTCGACGATATCTTCCAGCGACACCAGGCCGTCGGTCCCGCCGTACTCATCGATAACCAGCGCGATCTGAATGCGTTGTGCCTGCATACGGCCCATCAGGTCATTGGCAAGCATCGAGGGCGGCACGAAAAGGATCGGCCGCATGAGACTGAGCTCTGCAATGGTCTTGGTCAGCTCGACATTGCCCAGATCAAACTTGGCAGCAGCCGGCGCCTTGGGTGCCTTCGCCGAAGTTCGGCGCTGGGTCTTCACCCTGGAAATCTTGGTGATGTAATTGACCACATCACGGATATGCACCATGCCACGCGGATCATCCAGGGTTTCCGCGAAAACCGGCATGCGCGAATGGCCAGATTTTTCGAAAACCTCCAGCAGATCGCCAAGAGTCGTGGTGATATCGACCGCCTCGATATCGGCGCGGGGGATCATCACATCCTCCACGCGCAATTCGCGCAGGCGCAGGATGTTGTGAAGCATGGCGCGTTCTTCCGGCGAAAACGCCGTATCGCCATTATCCGTGCCCGCCAGCGCCGCATCGATATCCTCTCGCAGGGATGTGCCCGGGCGAGCGCGCAGAAATGGAAAAATTGCAGTGAGAAGCGAGCGCTTTTCGGTTGCGGGCGCTCTGGTGCTACTTTGCCCCTCGGCGTCACTCTCCTGCCCGGTTATGCCCTTGGCGGGCGCGGCAGGATCGTTCTGGTGCGACGTGTCAGACATGGTCCTCAATCGGATTGATCGTCAGTGACCGATAGCGCATATGGGTCGGGAATGGCAAGATGCGCGAGAATTTTACGCTCCAGATCTTCCATCTCTTCCGCTTCGCTCTCGATAATATGATCATAGCCCAGCAGATGCAAAAAGCCGTGCACGATCAGATGCGTCAAATGATGGTCGAAAGGTTTCTGTTCATCGGCAGCTTCACGCTCGACCGTTTCCCGAGCGATGACGATGTCGCCGAGCATGGGGCCGGGTTTCTGGCCGGGCTTGATCGGAAAGGCGGGGAATGACAGCACATTGGTTGGCTTGTCCTTGTCGCGCCAGTCATTGTTGAGTTCGCGGATCGCCGCATCGTCGGTGAAGACGAGGCTGAGTTCACTCACCGGTTGCGGGCCGCCATCCAATGTCTGCCATGCAGCAGCAATGGCCTTTTCGGCAAGCGCCTGCAGGGTGGCCTCCTCGGGCCAGCCGTCGGTTTCAACGAGAATATCGGTATCGATCAAAATTGTACCATCAAGCGTTGGATATCTTTCGAGCACTCAGCCCGTTGAGTCGGATAATGCGGTTTTCAAGAACCGGAGCGCCGTGGACATTGTAGTCCATAAACGCCGGAAGTGCAGAAAATCGCATCAGACCGCCAACGGGATGAAGTGATCGAAATATCTCAGGGCTTGGCGCCTTCCTTGTCGTAGGCACGGACGATTGCCGCAACAAGCGGATGGCGGACAACGTCCACATCCGAGAAGCGGACTGTGACAATCCCGCTGACGCCGTCGAGAATTCTCAGCGCTTCAACCAGACCGGATTTCTGGCCAGGAGGAAGATCGACCTGACTGGGATCACCGGTGATGATCATGCGTCCGTTTTCACCAAGGCGGGTGAGAAACATCTTCATCTGCATCGCTGTCGTGTTCTGCGCCTCGTCAAGAATGATGGCAGAATGCGCCAGCGTGCGTCCGCGCATGAAAGCCAGCGGTGCAATTTCGATGACACCGGCAGCAATGGCCCGCTCTACCTTGTCGGCGGGCATCATGTCATACAGCGCATCATAAAGCGGCCGCAGATACGGATCGACCTTTTCCTTCATATCGCCGGGCAGGAAGCCAAGACGTTCACCAGCCTCCACGGCCGGACGCGACAGAATGATCCGGTCCACCAGGCCACGCTCCAGAAGCATGGCGGCATGGGCAACGGCCAGATAGGTCTTGCCGGTACCGGCAGGGCCGACGCCGAACACCATTTCCGAGCGGTCCATTGCCCGCATATAGGCATCCTGTGTTGGCGTGCGGGCAAAAATCGTCTTCTTGCGGGTCGATATCTGGGCTGCAGCCATCTTGCTCTTGTTTTCCATGCTGGGAAGCGTCAGTTGATCGTCGGCGGCAATAGCCATGCGCAATGCGCCATCCACATCGGATGCCGAAATATCGTGGCCCTTCTGCAGCTGTTCATAGAGCTGATCGAGGGCTCTTCGGGCCTGTTCGGTCGCGCCCGGTTCACCGCGAATCGCAAGCTGGTTTCCCTTGGAGCGGACATCGACACCCAACTTCTGCTCGATGCGGGCAAGGTTCTCGTCGAACTGACCGAACAAGGCGCTTGCCAGCCGGTTATTGTCGAATGTCAGTACGATATGCGCCAGATCCGAGGCCCCTGACGGAGCGGGTTTCAGCTTTTCGGTGGCGGTCAATCGGCTCTCCTTACCAAAAGGTGTTCAGTGCTTATATAGTCCCGTCGCTCGTCGTTTCCATCTCACGAACCCCAATCAGGCTGTTGGTTCCCGTGCTGATGATTCGTACGCTGATTATGTCGCCGATTTCCCCGCCATGTACATCGATAATTACAGGTTGTAACCAGGGAGATCGGCCAACCATCTGTCCGGGTTCCCGCCCGGCCTTTTCGATCAGCACGTCCATGGTTTGACCGACCAGACTGCGCTGGAATGCATATTGCTGTTCGGACAGCAGTGCCTGCAGGCGCTGCAATCTTTCGTCCTTCACGGCTTCAGGGACATGGTCTTCCATATCCGCACCGGGCGTGCCGGGGCGGGGCGAGTATTTGAACGAATAAGCCGCGGCATAGGTGACGTCGCGCACGATCTGCAGTGTCGCTTCGAAATCCTCGTCGGTCTCGCCGGGAAAGCCGACGATGAAATCCCCGGAAAGGGCAATGTCCGAGCGCGCCTCGCGAATCCGGTTGATCAGCCGCACATATTCCGCAGCTGTATGCCTGCGGTTCATGGCCTTGAGAATGCGGTCCGACCCAGCCTGTACCGGCAGATGCAGATAGGGCATGAGCATCGGCAGGTCACGGTGGGCATGGATCAGCGTGTCGTCCATATCGCGCGGATGGCTGGTCACGTAGCGCAGGCGCGCAATGCCAGGCACCTCAGCCAGCCGGTAGAGCAGCTCGCCCAATCCCCACTCGCGCCCGTCGGCGCCTTCGCCATGCCAGGCATTGACGTTCTGACCGAGCAGAGTCAGTTCGCGCACACCGGCATCAGCCAGCTTTTCGGCTTCCTTCAAGATCTGCGCGACTGGCCGCGAGACTTCTGAACCGCGGGTATAGGGCACCACGCAGAATGTGCAAAACTTGTCGCACCCCTCCTGGACAGTCAAAAAAGCCGTCACACCACGGCTTCTTGTTTGCTCCTTGCGGGGAGCCGGCAGATGCTCGAACTTGTCTTCGATCGCATATTCCGTCTCGACGACCCGCTCGCCCTGCCGCACACGGGCAAGCGCCTGCGGCAGGCGATGATAGGTCTGCGGACCGACCACCAGATCCACCACCGGCGCGCGGCGGGTGATCTCATCGCCTTCCGCCTGCGCCACGCAACCGGCAACACCGACGGTCAGCTCGCGGCCTTCTTTGGCGCGGGCGTCCTTCATCTTGCGCAGGCGGCCGAGCGCTGAATAGAGTTTTTCGGAGGCTTTCTCGCGAATATGACAGGTGTTGATCAACACCAGATCGGCGTCCTCCGCCGTATCAGTGGGGCTGTAGCCTTCCGCCGCCAGACTGTCCGTCATACGCTGGCTGTCATAGACATTCATCTGGCAGCCATAGGTCTTCACATAGACCTTGCGCGTGTTCGCAAGTGCTGGCGAAATGGGTACGGTTCCGGATGTCTCGTCCGGTTTATGCGAGGTGCTGATATCGTCCATGCGAGGCTTCTAAAGCTTTTTGACGCCTTTGAGAATAGCAGAGTCACCCGGAATGGCTGACTCCGGCGTTTCTCCTGCCGCCGCGACAAGATCCCGGCCAAGGAGCGACGACAACATCATCTCCCTCACCCGCTTCTCCATCAACCGTGCCAGCATCTTGCGGTTTGTCTTGCTGTCGATGGTCATCGGTTCGCCGAACCAGACATCGACATCGATCGCACCGTCCTTCAAAAGCCCGATCAGGCTCGGTCCCAGCGGCACGTCGCCCGGCCAGGAAATGATCGGGCGATGGAAGCGGCCCATCGGCACGCCGTGCACCCGCGTATAGGCAATCGCTACGGGTTGCACCGTCACTGTTTCCACGCTGGTTTCGCGGATTGCCACCTGGGCGGCACCGAAAAGCGACGTCTTGAAGGGCAGGACACGATTGCCGTCGGACGTGGTTCCCTCGGCAAACAGCACCATGACATCACCGGCGGCCAGACGCGTTGCAATCTCGCTCGCCTGATCATGGGTCTTGCCGCGCTTTTCCCTCTCCACGAAGACGGAGCGCTGCAGTTTGGAGAGCATGCCGAACAGTGGCCAGCTCGCCACTTCGATCTTGGCGATGAAGGACAATTCCTTGAGCGCCCCCAGCACCACGATATCGGTCCACGATGCGTGGTTTGCCGCCAGCAGCAGCGGGCGCTGCGTTGCCATGTCCCCATGCATGTGGATGCGCAAGCCAAGCAGTTTGGCGACGATGCGGTGATAGAAAATCGGAAACCGCTTGCGCAAGCCCCAGCCGGCCTTGAGGAAAAAGTACTGCAATGGCACCGAGATCAGGGTGACCAGCGCAAAAGCCGTTGCCGTGACAGTAAAACGGACCCAGGACATCATGTCAGCGTGCCCGCTTCAGGTCACGGCGCATGGTCAGGGCCGCGGAACGGCCGCCCGCAGTTTCATAATAGCCGGGACGTTTGCCCACCTGCTTGAATCCAAGACGGCGGTAGAGCGCCAGAGCCGGCATATTTGTCTCGTCCACCTCCAGAAACAGCATTTCCGCCCGGGCATTGTGCAGATGGCGCAGGGTCGCGTCCATCAAGGCATGGCCAAGACCACGCCGTTGCGCGGACGGCGCCACCGCAATCGTCAGGATTTCCGCCTCGTCGACAACGAGCCTTGCCAGCACAAAGCCGCCGGGAGCGGCGGACCGCCTCCCCTCTTCCCGCGCAATGAAGCCGAAGACATTCCCCTGTATCATCAGCGCATGGAATTCCTCATCGCTCCATGGCTGGCTGAACGTCAGGGCGTGCAGCTTTGCCAGGTGAATCGAATCCGTGCTTGCCAAGGGTTCAATGACAAAAGGACGGTTGCGCAGATTACCCAGGGGAAAGCCCATCATTCCGAGACCTTCCTTCGCAGGACAAAACCCTGCTGCGGCTTGACGTCGAGCCCGCGCAGATAGAGCGGCTTCGGCGCTTCACCATCAACCGCGCGCAGAGCGCCCAGCCGGGCAAAGGCTTCAATCGTTCCCGTCGACGTGGTTACGGCCACATCGAGCTTGTGTTCCTTGCCATCATTGACGAGGGCCGCACCCGAACCGGACAGCACGACATCGTCCGGCCGTTCCGACAAGGCAGAGAACATATCCGGTATGGTTGTCACACCGGGCAGCGAACCGGCAGACCCGTCCGGAGCAAAGAACTGTGCGTAGATCTCGTCGCGACGTGCATCGATAATCGACAGGACGGGACGTTCCGGAAACACACGCCGCGCGTCAAAAGCCAATGCTTCAAGCGTGCTGACACCCACGACCGGACATTGCAAGGCAAGACCAAAGCCGCGCGCCGTGGAAACGCCGACACGCACGCCGGTGAACGATCCGGGACCGATGCTGACCGCGATCTTGCCGATGGCACTGATCGGTACTGCTGCATGGTTCAACGTCTGTTCAATGAAGGCCATCAAACGCTCCGCATGTCCCTTGCCAATATCCTCACTCGTTGCGGCAAGCACGGTCCCGGTTTCGACATCGAGAACAGCAACGGAGCAAAGAGTGGAGGCCGTATCAAGCGCAAGCAGTTTCATGGCCAATCGCGTAAACAAGAATCAGCCAGCAAACAAGTAGTGTTCGGGGCGGCACGCATTAATCTGGCCAAAATTGCACGTTGAGTTGCAGGCGAGCGGCAGCGGCAGCCAATCTCCTGTCTCTGCTCCACAACCGCGTGCTGGGTGTTAGTCGCGTTGCCGCCAGCAAGTGCGCGTCGACATAGCCGATACCAAGACCGAACAGCGCTTCGGCATCGATAAAATGCATACCAAAGTCGACCCACGCTCCGCCGACCGTCCGCGCGGATTGACCAAAGATGCTGATCAGTTATCCATGATCAGTGCCAGCGGCGCCCTGAACCGCGCCACAAGCCCTTCTTTCTCATATTGAATATCGGCATCCCCGGTGCCCGACAGGCCGAAACGGATCAGCCGCGAGCCAAATCCTTTCTTTTCGGGAGCAGTTGTGGCCGGGCCGCCGCTCTCGCGCCATGTCAGGACAAATTCCATCTGCGATGGAGCACGCTGGATTTCCCAACTGATCTCCACCTTGCCTTGCGTGTTGGACAGCGATCCATATTTCAGCGCGTTCGTGGCAAGTTCATGCAGCAGCAGCGACAGGGAAAGAACGGCCTTTGGCCCGAGATTGAGATTGGGACCGCGCAAGACGAACTGCGCTGTTTCGCCGTGCAGCGCCAGGACGCTCTCCAGTACCGAACGGATACGCGCCGCCGACCAGTTCTGGTGCAGCAGCACATTATGCGCCGAGCTGAGTGCCATCAGGCGCTGCTTGAATGCCTCGACCGCGTCCTGCGGCGCATCGCGCAGTGTTTGCGTTGCAATGGCCTGAACCATGGTAAGCGTGTTTTTCAGGCGATGGCTCAATTCCTGATTGAGAATACCCTGTTCATGCTCGGCCTGCAGCTTGGCAATCGCCGCGTAGGTCCGGTCGGCAATGCTGACGACAAACTGAATCTCGTCGGTCTGCCAATCCCTCGGATTCTCGCCGTGAACGAACATCAACCCCACGAGTTCACCGGCGTGCATCAGCGGTACATTGATGAACGACCGGGCTTGAAGGGCGGCATAGCCGTCATAGTCCTGCGCCAGCCAGTCCGTTCCTGGTATGTCGGAGACGGCAATCGGAATCCCGATCTGCGAGTTCTTGATCGTCGCCTTGAAGTTCACCAGCGAGTGGCGGCCGGCCATGGACTTCAGTGCGGCCGCGGTCCAATCCCGCTCGACATTGAAAAGATCCGCCGTCAAATCGATGATGGCAAATCCGGCGCGACCGGCATTCAGGTTTTCACCGAGAATCCGTGAGGCGATTTCCGCAGCTTCGCCCGTTGTATGGGCGTCGCGAATACTGTCACCCAGTTCGAGAAGGGCAGCCTGGCGGATTTCCGCCTGCTTGCGCTTGGTGACATCCTGGACCGTGCCGCGGAAAAACGCGGGTTGGCCAACGTCGTCATAGGCAAGCTCGCCACGGCGGCTCAGCCAGCGCAGCGACCCGTCATCGGCACGGCGGATCCGGTATTCGATATCAAGCATGACGTTTCCATCAAGGCGCGATGGTTGATCGGAGACCAGATGCCTGTCGTCCGCATAGGTCAGCACCTCGAACGTCGGAGCGGAATATTGCTCGCTCTCCGGCAGTCCGTATAGCCGGCACATTTCGGGTGTAACGCGCGCAATATTGGTTTTGAGATTGAGTTCGAATGCCCCGATGCCCCCCGCCTGTTGCGCGGGACCAAGCCATCCGTCGACCCGGTACTGCTTGTTGCGCGCCGCTTCACTCGACAGGGCCCGTTTCAGGCTGGAGCGAATCGAACGCCGCTGCTGGAGAACAACGTCGTTGCGGTCTTCCAGCACCCGGCGCAGTTCGAGGATGGTAATGACCTGCTCGGCAAGGTCCTGAAGGGCCTCGGTCTGCGCGTCCGTCAGCCCGCCGGGGCGCGGCACGCTGTCGATCACGCACAGGGTTCCAACCGCCTCGCCGCTGGGTGTATTGAGAACGGCCCCGGCATAGAATCGGATATGGGGTTCTCCCGTCACCAGGGTATTGTGCCTGGTGCGCTCATCCAGCGTGAGATCCGGAATGACGAGGACGGAGCCCGTCGGCAGCGCATGGGCACAAACCGATTGCTCCAAAGGTGTTTCACACGTCTCAAAGCCGGACCGCGCCTTGAACCATTGCCGGTCTCCGGCGACCAGGCTGATCAGAGCAACCGGTGTTTCGCAAATCTGCTTGGCAAGAGAGACAATATTGTCGAATGCCGGCTCTGACGGCGTATCGAGAACATCATATTCAGCAAGGGCAGCCAACCGATGGGCGTCCTGAAGAACTGAATGGGGCAAATCGCTCATGGATAAACCCAATCGCCAGATTATGTGAGAGACACGGGAGTTTTCGTGATTATCAAATAGTCTAATTTTGCTCCGTGACAATTGCTATTTGCGAATTCCCGCGATCCGCGTCGCCGCAGAGAAGGAAATGCTGATCCAGCCCGATATCTGAACGGGCTTGGCCATAGTCAGGATATGGGACAGCTGCCGGCGGTCACGTCGAAACTCCTGGTGGCAAACTCGCGTCCATGCGTGTCCTGCAGGGAAAAGGTCCAGACACCGGAAACCAGTTCGTAGCTCTTTTCGAACACCCAGCCCGCATAGCGCTGCTGCCGGATGGCGCCGTCGGGCCAGCTGCTGCGCTGCATGCTGCGGCCATCAGGCGTGTGAATCACCGGATGCCGGACAACGATCATGATGGGCACGACCTGGAAATCGGGAACATTGAACGCGGCATACATCACGCCGAAACTGGTCCCGAGGCAGGCGGTTATTTTGTCGGCCCTGACAACGTCCACCGGCCCATCCACGAGCCGGTTATATCCTGTCGGCGTATCCGGTGCCGCTTCAGTGCCGACATCCTTCGCCCGCGTCAGCCCCCAGTTGAGGATTTCAATGGCCGGTTCTGCACCCTGCGCCCTCGCAAGCCCCGCCCCGGCCAACAATGCCGGAAACATCAGGGCCAGGAGGCGAACAGCGCGCATCGGCTGCTATGCAGCCGCGCGCTTGGCTTTCAGTTCCAGTCTGCGGCGGTGCAGGACCGGTTCGGTATAGCCGTTCGGCTGTGCCCGCCCCTTGAACACCAGATCGCAAGCGGCCTGAAACGCCACCGATGCGTCGAAATCCGCAGCCATCGGCTGGTAATGTGGATCGCCCTCATTCTGCTTGTCGACGACCCCCGCCATGCGCTTCAGCGTTTCCAGAACCTGTGCCTCGCCGGCAACCCCGTGATGCAGCCAGTTGGCGATGTGCTGGGCGGAAATGCGCAACGTGGCGCGATCCTCCATCAGGCCGACATTGTTGATGTCCGGGACCTTGGAGCAGCCGACGCCCTGATCCACCCAGCGCACGACATACCCCAGAATGCCCTGGGCGTTGTTGTCGAGCTCGCGCTGGATATCTTCCGGTGTCCAGTTGGGCCGCGACGCGACCGGCACCGACAGGATATCACCGAGTTTGGCGCGGCCGCGCGTCTTCAGCTTTGCCTGTACCTCGGCCACGTCAACCTTGTGATAGTGGGTGGCATGCAGCGTGGCGGCCGTCGGCGACGGCACCCATGCGGTGTTGGCACCGGCCTTCGGATGGGCAATCTTCTGTTCAAGCATGGCTGCCATCAGATCTGGCATGGCCCACATGCCCTTGCCGATCTGCGCGTGGCCGGAAAGGCCGCATTCAAGCCCGACATCGACATTCCAGTTTTCATAGGCGCCGATCCACGATGCCTGCTTCATGTCACCCTTGCGGATCATCGGACCCGCCTCCATCGAGGTGTGAATCTCGTCGCCGGTGCGGTCGAGGAAGCCGGTATTGATGAAAACAACCCGCTCCTTCGCCGCGCGGATGGCTTCCTTGAGGTTGACCGTCGTGCGGCGCTCCTCATCCATGATGCCCATCTTCATCGTGTTGGGCTGCATGCCGAGCAGGGCTTCAACGCGCCCGAACAGCTCCGAGGCAAAGGCAACTTCTTCCGGGCCGTGCATTTTCGGCTTGACGACATACATCGAACCGGCGCGCGAATTCATGCGGCGGCCCTTGGGGCCGACATCGTGCAGGGCGATCAGGCCGGTGATTGCCGCATCCATGATGCCTTCCGGCACCTCATTGCCATCCTTGTCGAGGATGGCCGGATTGGTCATGAGATGACCGACATTGCGCACCAGCATAAGCGAACGGCCGGGCAGCGTCAGCGGCTTGCCATCTTTCCCTGTGTAGTCCCGGTCGGGATTGAGCTTGCGCGTGACGGATTTGCCGCTCTTTTCAAACGTATCCTGCAAATCACCATTCATCAGGCCGAGCCAGTTGCGATAGACAACAACCTTGTCTTCCGCATCGACGGCAGCAACGGAATCCTCGCAATCCTGAATCGTGGTGAGTGCCGATTCTAGTACCACGTCGGCAATATTGGCCGGGTCGGTTTTTCCAATGGGATGATCGGCGTTGATGACGATCTCCACATGCATGCCGTTCTTCACCAGGAGAATGGAGGATGGCCTGGAAGCATCGCCCTTATAGCCAACGAACTGTGCCTGATCCTTCAGCGACGGTGAGACTCCATTGGCGGTCTTGAGCACAAGCGTGCCGTGATCAACGGAAAGACCGGTCACATCAGCCCAGTGTGCTCCATCGAGCGGCGCACTGTCGTCGAGAAAGGCCTTGGCCCAAGCGATGACCTTGGCGCCGCGCAGCGGATTGAATGCCTTGCCCTTTTCCGCGCCGTCGGTTTCCGGAATGGCATCAGTGCCATAAAGCGCATCGTAAAGCGAACCCCAGCGCGCATTGGCCGCGTTGAGCGCATAGCGGGCGTTCATGACAGGCACCACCAGCTGCGGTCCGGCCGTTACCGCGATTTCCGGATCCACATTGTCGGTCGAGACGGAGAATGTTCCGCCCTCGGGCAGCAGATAGCCAATTTCCCGCAGGAACGCTTCATATTGCTCAGGTGTATACCCTGTCTGCCGCTTTTCGCGATAGAACGCATCGAGCTTTTCCTGAAATGCATCGCGCTTGGCGAGCAAGGCCCGGTTCTTGGGCGACAGATCATCGACAATTGCTGCCAGACCCTGAAAAAAGGCGTCGGCATTGACCGATGTTCCGACCACCGCTTCATTAGCCACGAAGTCGTAGAGCTCTTTCGCCACTTTCAGACCATCGATCTCGACCCGCTCGCTCATACCATACTCCTTAAGATTTTCTGTTAGCGTACCCTTGAACACACCAAAGCATTCCCAGTCAATTCGACCTAAATGAACATGATTTGTGCCAGAAGGGAAACAATCAATCAGTGGGCAATACGAGGCCTGCCGGTTGCGGTTGCGACCAGCACCGCTTCGATGAATTTTCGCTGGTCTTCAACAGTCGCAGCGCTGATGTTTCGGGCGATGGTGACCTGTGCCTCGTCGGTGCCAGCTTCCAGCGCGAAACTGCGAACCTGCCCTTGCAGCGTTTCTTCGGCGAAGGCAATCGCGAGATCTTCCTCCTGAAAGTCCTTCACCGCCTCTCCCGCTGCCACGCGAAAAATCCCTTCGGCGGGCTGGCTGATGTAGGCTTCAACCGATACGCGCACCTGCCCGACCACGGCACCGAGCGCATTGGCAACGTCCGTATCGACGGGAACAATGCTTGGCGCACCCAGCATGGCTCCAACGTCGGGATAATAGACGGGAGCGGAAGCACCCAATCCGATCAGCGGCCGGTCAATATCAAGCTTGACGCCGGCAATACCGCCCTGCCCGGAAAGCGCGCGCTGGGTCAGCGGACTGGCCACCATGTCAGGTCCATCCAATCCATCCTCGGCAAAGACGGTTTCCAGCACCACTTCCGATGAACGGCGGATGAGGGCGTCATAGGTGCGCCGCGAAATTTCCTCCGGCGTGTCGCACAGCGGGCGGCCCGCGCCGTCCTTGCGCCTGGCATAGAGAATGGCGCCATAGCGCGCCGCCTCGCCGTTCCAATTGTTCTGCAGATGGAGAACATGGCAGGCATCTGACGGCGTGAACCCAGAGAGATGGACAAGGCCGCGCGCGACCAGCCGATTGATCGTCGCGGTCTGGGAAACGGAATTCAGGAGCCGGTCGAGCGGCTGCGGTTCCCGGGTAATCCGCTGGTAAAGCTCGGCTTCGCCCTTGCTCAATCCGGATGCCATTTGCTCGGGAACGCCGGTAAGCAGTGCGAAACGGCCATCCAGGCGTCCGGGATTTGCCGTCTTCACCTGCCGCGCCAGATGATCGATGACGATGGCACCGTGATTGGCCGCAAGCAGGGACAGCGGCACCAGCCGCCTTGGTCCAAGCATGATGCGTGGTGCCATGGCATTGTCGTCCAGCGACACCTCGGAATCGCCGCCCAGTCCGAACGTGCGCATGGCCACCGCCTCGACCATGGTGCGGAAACCGCCAACGGTGGCGCCATTGGGATCGAGCCGTGGACGGCCATTGTCGAGAACGGCAACGTCCGTGGTCGTCCCGCCAATATCGGACACGATGGCGTTGTCGAGGCCCGTCATGTGGCGCGCGCCGACAAGGCTGGCAGCCGGTCCCGACAGGATCGTTTCAATCGGGCGGTGCCGTGCAAAAGCCGCCGAGACCAGTGCGCCATCGCCGCGCACCACCATGAGCGGCGCGTGAATGCCGCGCCGGTCGAGAAATCCTTCCGTTGCCGCCACCAGACGGTCAATCATGGCGATGAGCCGCGCATTGAGGACCGTTGTCAGGGCCCGGCGCGGGCCGTTCAGCTTGGCCGAAAGTTCGTGACTGCAGGTAACAGGCAGACCCGTCTCAGCGCGCACAAGATCACGAATGGCAATTTCATGCTCGGGGTTGCGGACGGCAAAATAGGCGCAGACTGCAAAGCCCGTCACCTCATCCTTGAGGCGCGGCAAGGCATCCTGCAGCGCCGAGACATCGAAAGGTTGCGGGCGGCCATAGACATCATGGCCGCCGGGCAGGAAGACGACGGGATCGGAGCCAAGGGCAGACCCGAGGTCCGCCTTCTCCAGGTCGGCCGGCGAGAACCCGACCATGACAAGCGCGATCCGCCCGCCCTGTCCTTCGACAAGGGCATTGGTGGCCAGGGTCGTCGACATGGACACAAGGCGGATATGGCCGGGATCAATCGAAGCCTCTTCGACGATGCGCTCGACCGCGCCGGAGATGCCGACACTCAGATCGTGGCGTGTCGTCAGGGCCTTGGCCTTGGCGATAACGCCCCGCGCTTCCGACCAGAGAACCGCGTCCGTATAGGTGCCGCCCGTATCAATACCGAGGAAAATTGCGTTTTCTATCTGTGAATCAGCCATGATGCCCTGCGCCGTTTGTGGCAGGGTTATCCCATGACGGCGCAGACGACTAGCGTCATTCCGACCATTTGCCGCCGCAACGACACAACAGTGCCGGAACCATTCAACTCCTGCTACGTTGACGCGTGGGAAAAGGGGGCTTTAATGGCATCACAATCTGGCAGTCATGCGGGATCGAAGAAGGTTATCTATGCCGCCATCCTCGGCAATCTTCTGATCGCGGCAACCAAGTTCATTGCCGCCTTCTTCACCGGCAGTTCCGCCATGCTGTCGGAAGGCGTTCATTCGCTGGTGGATACGGGAAATGGCGGCCTGCTTCTCTACGGTCTGCGGCGGGCCGCCAAGCCCGCCGACAAGGCGCATCCGCTCGGCCATGGACGCGAGCTTTACTTCTGGAGTTTCATTGTTGCCCTGCTGGTGTTTGCCGTGGGTGCCGGTGTCTCGTTCTATGAAGGCCTCACCCACATTCTCGAGCCGGAGCCCATCGCCAATCCCACTGTCAACTATGTCGTGCTTGGCTTTGCGCTGCTGTTCGAGGGCATCTCATGGACAGTCGCGCTGAAGGAATTCCGAACCATGAAGGGCAAGCTTGGCTATCTCGAAGCCGTGCAACAGAGCAAGGATCCGAGCGTCTTTACCGTCCTGTTTGAAGATACGGCTGCCCTGCTGGGACTCATCGTAGCGTTTGCCGGCATTTCAGCGGCGCAATTCTTCGACATGCCCGAATTCGACGGGGTTGCCTCCATCGGCATTGCCATCATCCTCGGTGCAACCGCAATTTTCCTCGCCCGGGAAAGCAAGGGCCTGCTGATCGGCGAGTCGGCGCTGCCGGAAGCGGAACAGCAAATTCTTGACATCGCCGGCAAGGATCCGGCCGTTCAGCAGGCAAATGGGGTGCTGACCGTCCATATGGGACCCAAGCAGATCGTTGCCGGGCTCAGCATTGAATTTGAGGATCATCTTACCGCACCCGACATCGAAGCCTGCGTCGAGCGTATCGAAACAGCGATCCGTCAGGCCAACCCGGACATCGTGTCCGTCTTCGTCAAACCGCAGACTGCAAGCACCTGGAAGACGCGGCGGCAAAAAATCGTTGAGGGCTAGTCTTCATCCACCACGCGCAGGCGCAACTGGCCCGTTGCCGATGCCGCTGAACGGTTGGCATCCGGCCCCTTCGCGGGCTCGCCGGCCGCCGGATCGACGAACTCCAGCGCCTCGATCTTCTGGCCGCGCTTCGTCACCTTGCTGGACGAGACGAGAATATCGTCAATATCCTTGCTCGCCTGACCGAAATGCGTCTGCAGCCGCCGGACCCGGTCGTCCAGGCGCCCGACATCTTCCATCAGGCGGATCACCTCACCCTGGATGAGATGTGCCTGCTCGCGCATGCGCACATCCTTGAGCACCGCCTGAATGACCTGAATGGATAGCATCAGCAGCGACGGCGATACGATGACGATGCGCGAACGATGGGCTTTCTGCACAATGCCTTCGAAATTCTCGTGAATTTCGGCAAAGATAGATTCCGATGGGACAAAGAGAAATGCCGTATCCTGGGTTTCGCCATTGATCAGGTATTTCTCTGAAACATCGCGAATATGGATTTCGATATCCCGGCGGAACTGGGCAAGCGCCAGTTTCTTCGTGTCCGGTGTCTCGGACTCGCGGATGGCGTTCCAGGCTTCTAGCGGAAATTTGGCGTCGATGACCAGATTGGGGGCGCCATTCGGCATGCGGACGATACAATCCGGCCGGCTTCCATTGGAAAGCGTGGCCTGAAACTCATAGGCTCCCTGCGGCAGGCCATCGGCAATGATGGTTTCCATGCGCGCCTGACCGAAGGCGCCGCGCGTCTGCTTGTTGGCGAGAATCGCCTGCAGCTGGACAACCTGTCCGGCCAGCGACTGGATATTGTTCTGCGCGGTATCGATGACCGCCAGCCGCTCCTGCAATTTGGCCAGGTTCTCATGGGTCGACTGCGTCTGTTCCGTCATGGTCTGGCCGATGCGGCTGGTCATGCCGTCGAGGCGTTCGCGGATCGACTGATTGAGCTCCGCCTGGCGCGAACCGAAAAGTTCCGCCATGGTCTGCATGCGGCCCTGCATCTCTGACTGGCTCTTTAAAATTTCAGCCATCCGCACTTCCGCATCACGCGCACGGTCTTCCGCCTGGAATTCCGCGATCAGCCGTACCCGTGCCGAACGCCAGAGCGCAATCCCGCACAGGACAATGGCAAGTGCAACGATGACAGCCGCCATTACCAGCGCGGTACCGACCGATATCGACGTGGCGCCAAGCTGAAACAGTGGCTGGTCGAGTGAATGTGATGTTTCCATGGGAAGCAGACTAACCGATTCGGATGGCAAATGTGAGATCAAAACGAGAACATTTTCACAAATGCCATTTATGCCGGGATTGACGGTTGAAAGCCGAGATATTAGGTGATGCTCATGTCTATCAAACCGCTTGTCATTCTTCCCGATCCGCTGTTGCGCCAGGTTTCCAAACCCGTGGAGCGCTTTGACGCCGATTTGCGCAAATTCTCCAACGACATGCTCGACACCATGTATGACGCGCCTGGGATCGGCCTCGCCGCCATTCAGGTGGCGGAACCGCTGCGCATGCTGGTGATCGACCTTGCCAAGGAAGACGAACCGAAGGCACCCCAGGTTTTCATCAACCCCGAGATTTTGTCTTCCAGCACCGAACGCAACGTCTATGAAGAAGGCTGCCTGTCCATTCCGGATTATTATGCGGAAGTGGAACGTCCGGCAAAAGTGCGCGTTGCCTATTTCGATATCGAAGGCAAGAAGCACGAGATCGAGGCGGACGGTTTGCTGGCAACCTGCCTTCAGCACGAGATCGACCACCTCAACGGCGTTCTGTTCATCGATTACATCTCGCGCCTCAAGCGTGAAATGGTGATGAAGAAGTTCAAGAAGCTTGCCAAGGATCGCGTTCCGAGCCGGCTGGCGGTGTAAGCCATGAGCCTGCGTATCGTCTTCATGGGAACCCCGGAATTCTCCGTGCCGGTTCTCAACGCGCTCATTGGCCAGGGCCATGAGATCGTCGCCGTCTACAGTCAGCCGCCGCGTCCGGCAGGCCGGCGCGGGCTGGAACTGACCCCCTCGCCCGTTCATCGCAATGCCGAAGAATTCGGCATTGAAGTGCGCACGCCCAAAAGCCTTCGCAGCCCCGAGGAACAGCAGGCATTCCGTGATCTCAATGCGGATGTTGCCATCGTGGTGGCCTATGGCCTGATCCTGCCCACCGCCATTCTCGAAGGCACCCGCCTTGGCTGCTACAACGGCCATGCCTCGCTTCTTCCGCGCTGGCGCGGCGCCGCACCGATCCAGCGGGCCATCATGGCGGGTGACAGCGAAACCGGCATGATGATCATGAAAATGGATGAGGGGCTGGACACCGGCCCGGTCGCCATGGCCGAAAAGGTCAAGATCACGCCCGACACGACCGCGGGCGAGCTGCACGACCAGCTCAGCATGATCGGCGCCGACCTGATGGTGCGCGCCATGGCCGCGCTGGAACGGGACAGCCTCACCCTGACATCGCAATCGGAAGACGGTGTCACCTACGCGTCGAAGATCACCAAGGTTGAAACCCGTATCGACTGGACCCTGCCGGCCATTGACATCCATAACCGTATTCGCGGTCTGGCACCGTTTCCGGGCGCCTGGTGCGAGATGGAGATCGGTGACGGCCTTGAACGCGTCAAGTTGCTGCGCTCGCTGCTTGCAACCGGCGCCGGTGTACCGGGCACGGTGCTCGATGACGATCTGCGCATTGCCTGCGGAGAAGGTGCGGTGCGTCTGCGCGCGCTGCAGCGGGCGGGCGGCAAGGCGATGGACGGGCAGGAATTCCAGCGCGGCGCCAAGATTGCGCAAGGAGCAAAGCTGCCATGAGCAGCATCACCATTCGTCGCGTACAGCCCGCGGACCGCGCGTTGATCTCAGCTATCGTCGAAGACGCTTTTGCGGGACCGGATGAGGCAAGGCTGGTCGAGCAACTCAGTGGCAACGGCGATATCGTGCTCGAACTGGTTGCGGAGTTCGATGGTGCCCTGGCGGGCCACATCCTTTTTTCAAGACTGCGCGTTGAGAATGGAACCAGCTTTGACGCGGTTGCACTGGCGCCGCTCAGTGTCGTCTCCGGTCACCAGGGCAAAGGCGTCGGATCGGCACTGATCAGGGCCGCACATCAAGAATTGGTGCTCATGGGCGAAACCCTTTCCATTGTCCTCGGCGATCCCGGCTATTACGGCCGCTTCGGCTATACGAATGCACGGGCATCGGGTTTTGCCAGCCAATATCAGGGCGAGTATCTCCAGGCGCTGGCTTTCGCTGACGCACCTCTGTCGGGAACGCTGGTCTATTCCAGAGCGTTCGAGGGCCTTTGATGCCGCGCTACAAACTCACCATCGAATATGACGGCACCCCCTATGCGGGTTGGCAGCGGCAGGAAAACGGCCATACCGTTCAGGCAGCCATCGAGCAGGCCATCTTCAAGTTTTGCGGCGAAACCATCTCCCTTGGCGCAGCAGGCCGCACCGATTCCGGTGTGCATGCGATTGCCCAGATTGCCCATGTGGATCTGACCAAGGACTGGAGCAGCGCCAAGGTGCGCGAGGCGCTCAACGCCCATCTGGTCGTGGCCGGAGAAACGGTCGGGATCATCAATGTCGAGCGGATGACCGAGAATTTCGATGCGCGTTTCTCCGCGACGGGAAGGCGTTATCTCTACCGCATCATCAATCGCCGTCCGCCGGCACCGCTGGAAGCATTCCGCGCGTGGTGGGTGAAGAAGCCGCTCGATGCGGAGGCAATGCACGAGGCGGCACAACGGCTGGTCGGAACCCACGACTTTACCACCTTTCGCGCCACCCAGTGCCAGGCAAAAAGCCCAGTCAAATCGCTCGATCACCTCAGTGTGCTTCGCAACGGGGAAATCATCGAAATCAGGGCATCCGCGCGCTCGTTCCTGCACAACCAGATCCGCTCATTTGCGGGAACGTTGAACGAAGTGGGTTGTGGGCGCTGGACAGCCGATGATGTCAGCGATGCCCTTGCCGCCCGGGACCGCAAGGCCTGCGGGCCTGTCGCGCCGCCTTACGGGCTCTACCTCGTCGGCGTGGATTATCCGAGTGTGACCGGCTCCGGCATGGCAATGCCCAGCACACTCTGAAGAACAACCACCAGAACAATATATCCCGTGACCAGAATGGCGAAGAACGCAGTCGTATAGGCGTAGGTTTTCTTCAATGCCACATGCGTCAATCGATAGGTCAAAACAAGCGCAACGGCGTTGAGGATGAGGTCGACACCCAGCGAGAGCTGGGGCCGGGTCGGTATGAAAATATGAACCAGCGTGGCGGGCACAACCAGCCAGTTCACCAGTGCGGAACCCCAGTTGCTGGTGATCACATAGACACCGAAACGGTTGCGCAGGCCAATTCGCGGTGCAACAAACAGCAGCACCACCAATGGCAGAACCCACGCGGTCAAATCGACAAAGGCGATCCGGCCGATCAGGGAAAGCCGGGTTCCCGTTTCTGGCCGGAAGGCCACCGCATCATTGGCAAAAACAATCCAGCTCAAAATCAGGGGCGGCAGCGACACCGTGATGGCCTGGAATGATTGCCAGAAACCGTCTTCCGAAAGGTCGAAGAACTCCAGACCGTCGGCATGGCCGTTCATGATCCGCCACGAGCCCCAGAAATAACGCTGGATGTCTTCAAAATTCAGCATGGTCGCTCAGGCAAAAAAGTCGGCAATGAACCGCTCGTAAATTTGTGTCAACGTTTCCAGGTCTGCGACCGCCACGCGCTCATCCACCATGTGCATGGTCTGCCCCACAAGCCCGAATTCGACCACCGGGCAATAATCCTTGATAAAGCGCGCATCGGAGGTGCCGCCTGAGGTGGACAGCTGCGGCCGCTTGCCGGTTACGGCTTCGACCGAAGCGGTCAGCGTGCCGATAAGTTTTTCATCATGGGTGAGAAAGACGTGGCTTGGCCGGTCGCGCCAGACAAGCTCGTAATTGACCGGGGTTTTCCGGCCCGGCCGCAGTTTGCGCCGCCCGGATGCCTTGTCGAGACGGTTATGGATTTCCGCCATCAGCGTCTCATCGGTCCATGTGTCGTTGAAACGGATATTGAACGTTGCGGTTGCCTTGGCCGGGATGACGTTGACCGCCGGATTTCCGACATCGATCGTCGTGACTTCCAGGTTGGTCGCCTGAAAGTTCTTCGTCCCCTTGTCGAAAGCCGGATAAAGCAGGCTGTCCACCAGCGTCACCAGCCCGCGAACCGGGCTGTCGGCCAGATGCGGATAGGCCGCGTGCCCCTGGACGCCATGGACGGTGATTGTTCCCGAAAGCGAACCGCGACGCCCGATCTTGATCATGTCGCCCAGCTTGTCGGGATTGGTCGGCTCGCCGACGATGGCCGCGTCCCAGGTTTCACCCCTCGCCTTGGCCCATTCCAGCAATTTACCGGTACCGTTGATCGATGGGCCTTCCTCATCGCCGGTGATCAGGAAGGAAATCGAGCCCTTCGAAGCACCATCCTTCGCGATATGGCGGGCAACGGCGGCGGCAAAGCAGGCGATGCCACCCTTCATGTCCACCGCACCGCGACCGTACATCTCGCCCTTGTGGATCGCCGCCGAAAACGGCGGGTAGGTCCAGGCCGCCGCGTCACCGACGGGAACAACGTCGGTATGACCGGCAAACATCAGATGCGGCCCGTTGCCCGAACGTCTGGCGTAGAGGTTTTCCACGTCCGGCGTCCCGTCTTCGCTGAAGGTGGGGCGCTCGACGGAAAAGCCCAGCGGCGCCAGCATGGCTTCCAGCGTGGTGAGAGCACCGCCCTCCGCTGGCGTAACCGACGGACAAGCAATGAGTTGGGCGAGGTTTTTTACGGGATCTGTCGAGGATGTCATGTGCAAAGCGATAATCCAAAAGCAGCATCCTGTCACGCACTGGATCACAATGCGTGCATCTGTTTTAATGGCTGACGATCGCGTCAAACCGGGGCCCGCCAATGCTTGAAAACGCCAGCCGCATTGTTGTCGCAGGTGCCGGTTCCATTGGCTGCTATGTCGGCGGGCAGCTTGCCGCCGCTGGAAAAGCCGTCACGTTCCTTGCGCGACCCCGCGTGGCGGACGAAATCCGGCGCACCGGCCTGAAAATTGTCAATCTCGACGGCACGGAGCGGCTTCTATCGCCGGACCGGCTTTCCCTCACGCAGAACCCTGCCACTGCCTTCGACAAGGCGCGGATCATTCTCGTTGCGGTCAAGAGCGGCGCGACACAAGAGATGGCGGGGCTGATTGCCAGATACGCTCCTGCTGACAGCATTGTCGTCAGCCTGCAGAACGGCATTGGCAATGCTGACGTTCTGCAAAAGAACCTCCCGGAGAGCATGACGGTGATTGCCGGGATGGTGCCTTTCAACGTTGTCCAATCGGATGCGGGCGCACTGCCGCTGAGCGTACGCCGCACCACGCAGGGCACGATCCTTGTCGAGAACAAGGTCGAAGGCCTTGCCGAAGCCCTGTCGACGCCGGACCTTCCGGTGAGCCACCACGACAATATGCAGGGCATTCTCTGGGGCAAACTGATGATGAACCTGAACAACGCGCTCAACGCCCTGTCAAACCTGCCGCTTGCCGCACAGCTTGCAGACCGTGACTGGCGCGTCTTGCTTGCCGATCAGATGGGCGAAGGCCTCAAGGTCATGCGAGCACATGGCATTGTTGCAGCCCCGGTCCAGGGCGTATCACCCGCGATACTCCCATGGATTCTGCGATTGCCCGATTTTCTCTTCCGCCGCATCGCCCGCCGGATGCTGGCCATAGACCCGCGTGCCCGCTCATCCATGTGGGAGGATTTTTCCCGCGGTCGGACAACGGAAATCGATTACCTCCAGGGTGTCATCGTGGAACTGGCTCGGGAAAAGAATGTCCCCACGCCCCTGGCGCAAAAGGTCATTGCCTGCGTCAAACAGGCCGAGGGGCAGCCGGTCCGCTGCCATGCGGTGGCCGAGATCCGCCAGAAATTCGTCGCGTAAACGGTTCAGTCGATCGGCTTTCCCGTCTTGTCCTTCATGGTCAGAAGCGTCAGCGCGCTCACCAGCGCCGCCGCCATCACATAAAAACTCGGAGCCAGTTTCGTACCTGTCGCCTCGATCAGGAGCGTGACGATCACAGCGGCAAAACCGCCGAAAATGGTCACGGCGAAATTATAAGCGAGTGACAGCCCGGTGGAGCGCAAGCCTGCAGGAAACTGCTCGGCCAGCAGTGCCGGTGCCGGACCGGTGAATGCGGCGAGAAGCAGCCCGAGAATGCCCTGGACAATGGCAAGGGTCATCAGATCGGGTGTGGCATTGACCCAGGCAAACAGCGGGTAGATCAGCACGCCGATGGCAATGGCGGCAGCCAGCAGCAGCCGCTTGCGCCCCACACGGTCCGACAAGGCCCCGGCGATGGGACAACCCAGCATCAGCACCAGGCCGCCAATGGTCGTCGCAACGAATGCATCGGCGAGCGGAATGTTGAGCTGTTTGACGGCATAGGTGGTCATGTAGAACAGCAGCACATAGGTGCATACCGTCCAGAGAATGGTGACGCCAAAGCCGGATGCGATACCGCGCGGATGATCCCTGAGGGCGTCACGCAGCGGCGACTCGCTCTTCTGCGTGTGGCTGTCGGTAAAGACCGGCGTCTCGTCGACGCGGGCACGGATATAGAACCCGACCGGTCCGATCAGCAAACCCAGAAGGAACGGCACGCGCCAGCCCCAGCTGTCGATGGCTACCGGATCAAGCGCGTGCGTGACGATGGTGCCGCAGATACCACCGAGTACGACGGCCAGCGCCTGACTTGTCTGCTGCCAGCTGGCATAGAATCCGCGTTTTTCCGGCGGCGCATACTCGATGAGAAAAGCTGTCGCGCCGCCGATCTCTCCACCGGCGGAAAAGCCCTGGATCAGCCGTGCCAGAACAATAACCAGCGGCCCGACAATGCCTGCTTGCGCATAGGTCGGCGCAAAGCCGAGCAGTGCCGTGCCGAATGCCATCATCAGGATTGTCAGGGTCAGTGCCGCCTTGCGCCCCTTCCGGTCGGCGTAGACACCAAGAACCACTGCCCCGACCGGACGCATGAAAAAGCCGACGCCATAGGTGCCGACCGTGAGCAGGATCGAAGTCAGGTCATTGATCGCGGGAAAGAACAGGCGCGCAATGATCGGCGTGAAGAAGCCGTAGACGGTAAAATCAAACCATTCGAGGCCATTGCCGATGGTGGCGGCGGCAATGGCATGGCGCCGCTTGGCGTCATAGTCGCGGGTCAGAAGGGAAGCCTGCACAGTCATACTGGTACCTCAGCTGAGATGGAATCGGCTTGGGTACCAGCTTCTGTCGGGAATCTCCGTCTGTCCAGATGTAAATCGCCTAATCAGTCACGCAGCAACTCATTGATCGAGGTCTTGGAGCGGGTCTTCTCGTCGACGCGCTTGACGATCACCGCGCAATAGAGGCTCGGGCCCGGTTCATTGTTCGGGAAAGGCTTGCCCGGCAAGGTGCCCGCGACAACGACCGAATAGGGCGGAACCTCGCCATAGAAAATCTCGCCGGTGGCGCGGTCGACGATCTTTGTCGATTTGCCGATGAACACGCCCATGCCGAGGACCGCGCCTTCGCGCACGATGCAGCCTTCGACCACTTCCGAGCGGGCGCCGATGAAGCAATTGTCTTCGATGATGGTCGGGCCTGCCTGCATGGGCTCGAGAACGCCACCGATGCCGACGCCGCCGGAAAGGTGCACATGCTTGCCGATCTGCGCGCAGGAGCCCACCGTGGCCCATGTATCCACCATCGTCCCCTCGCCGACATAGGCGCCGAGATTGACGAAGGACGGCATCAGGATGGCGCCGGGAGCAATATAGGCCGAACGGCGGACAATCGCGCTCGGCACCGTGCGGAAGCCTGCCTTGCTGAACTCGGTCGCACCCCAGCCATCAAACTTGGAGGGAACCTTGTCCCACCACGGCGCACCGCCAGGTCCGCCGTCGATGATGCCCATGTGATTGAGACGGAAGGAAAGAAGCACTGCCTTTTTGAGCCACTGATTGACGGTCCATGCACCATCCGCCTGCCGTTCGGCAACACGGGCTTCGCCGCTGTCGAGAAGCAGCAATGACGTGTCAACCGCATCGCGTATTTCGCCGCGCGTTTCGGTGTTCACGGCATCGCGTTCGTCAAAGGCCTTGTTGATGGTCTTTTCAAGACTGGCCAGGTCGGGCTTGGACATTTTCAGGTCACTCCATTGCACGGGCGGTTAAGGCTGATGTAAGGCCTAGTAAGATAAGTCTGTGAGAGGGTCAATCGCAGCGCCACAATGTTGGACGACGAATAGGATTTAATGTCTGTAAGCGTCACTTGCGTCCGCAGAAGGAGAATATAATTGAATACCGATGAAAAAAACGGCTGGACGCCATTTTCCCACTCCACCGAAGCCGTGCGGCGGGTAGAGACCGCTCCCGAGACCCCGCAAACGCAATCGGACACCTATCGTCTAGCCTTTGCCGATCCGGAGTTCATGACACGCCGCGATCTGCGCGCAGTACGGTTGCAGCTTGAATTGCTCAAGCCGGAAATGGCACTGACCCAGCGGGGTATCCGTTCGACAGTCGTGCTTTTCGGCGGCGCGCGTATTCCCGAGCCCGGCGGTGAAGCCTGGGCCGCGAAGAACGAAGTGCAGAAGAAGAACCTTGAAGCCAATTCGCGCTATTATGCCGAGGCGCGCAAGTTTGCCCAGCTATGCTCGACCTATTCCGCGACCACCTACAACCGCGAGTTTGTCGTTGTTACCGGCGGCGGTCCCGGCGTGATGGAAGCGGGCAATCGCGGTGCAGCCGATATCGGAGCGCCGACAATCGGTCTCAACATCGTCCTGCCGCACGAACAGGCGCCCAATGAATATGTGACGCCGGAGCTCTGCTTCAACTTTCACTATTTTGCCATCCGGAAAATGCATTTCCTGATGCGGGCAAAAGCGCTTGCGATTTTCCCCGGCGGCTTCGGCACCATGGACGAGACATTCGAGACGCTGACACTCATCCAGACAGGGCGCATGGAGCGTATCCCGGTCCTCCTCTTCGGCCGGTCATTCTGGGAAAAGGCGATCAATTTTGAATTCCTGGCCGAACAGGGTGTCATTTCGCCGTCGGACAGGGAATTGATCACCTTTGTCGATGACGCCGAAGAGGCGTGGGGCGTGATCAAGACTTTCTACGAGCTGCCCTGACCCTCTGCCTCGTCGCGGCTGCGGGAGCCGGGTCAGGACCCGGTACGCCGCAGCGTCGATGAGCGCTTCGACCGATGTAGATCGCTTCAGACAGGCATGCCTGCGCGGACCTGCCCCGGCTGGATCGCATTGAGGAACGACGCCAGATCGTCGGTCACGTAATCGACATGATCGGTGTAGTCCGGATCGCGTTCCCATATCTCGGAGAACGTCGGCTCAAAATTATGCGGCACGATCAGGACTGTCTTCATGCCGAGCGCCTTCGGCTCGACCAGATTGCGCGCGAGGTCCTCGAACATGGCGCTGCTCTTGGCATCGATCCCGTGCAGATCAAGAAAACGGTCATAGGCCTGCCGCGCCGGCTTGGGCATCAGTTCGGCCGCGACAATATCGAAAATATCGTCGAACTGGTCGAGGACACCGAGTTGCCGTGCCGCCCGCTCCGCGTGGCCACGGTCACCATTGGTGAAAATGAACTTGCGCCCCGGCAGATGTTTGATCGCCATGGCCAGTGCCGGATTGGGAACCAGCCATGAATAATCGATATCGTGAACCTTCTGCAGAAAATCGTCCGGATCGATATTGTAGCGATCCATCAGCCCTTTGAGGGTCGTCCCGTAATCCTTGTAGAACTGCTTCTGCATCTGGCGGGCATCCGCATGGGAAAGTTGCAGGAGATCCGCGATATAGCCCGTCATCTTCACGTCGATCTGCGAAAACAGATTGGAATGATGCGGGTAGAGCGTGTTGTCCAGATCGAACACCCAGTCCGTTACATGGGCAAAATTCAGAGGATCGGGATTTTTCGTCATGCATACTCGCCATTGCAGGGACATTGGTAACGGGACAGGCAGTCTGTTGCCATAACGACTCAATAGACGAAAAAAGTCCGAACTACGACCGTTTTTACATTTTCCGCTAACAGCCGCTTCATGAATGCAGCATAGTAATCAGGTAGCAGCATTAGGGGTGAAATGTTCAGAATTCTGTACAAATGTGCGCTTGTCACACTGATCGCGATTGTCTGTTCTTTGCTGATCACCGGGAGCATCATGAGTGCTTTCGACATGCACAACAAAATGGGCTTCGTGATCGCCACGATCTGTCCGTTGACCATTACCCCGCCGATCTCGCTGATGGTGTTCCGGCAGTCCGAGCGACTGCGCGTGACCCTGCTTCAACTCAGTCAGGTCATGCTGCAGCTTGAGGAAACCAATGCCAAGCTCCTGGAGAAAGCCTCGCGCGACAGCATGACGGGCCTGCTCAACCGTGAAGCTTTTTTCACCCATGTGGACAGGGTCCGCCGGCAGATACCCGGATCCCTGCTGATCATAGACGCGGATCATTTCAAGAAAATCAACGACCAGCACGGCCATTACAATGGTGACGGCGCGCTGACCGCCATTGCCCACTGCATTTCACGCAGCATCGGCGAGAACGACAGCATCGGCCGCATCGGCGGCGAAGAGTTTGCGGTTTTCCTGGCGACGGAACACGAGGATGAGGTGCGCGCCATTGCCGAAATCATTCGCAAAGATGTGACGTTGATTGAATTCCGGACGCCTGAAAATGAGCGGGTTCCGCTCAGCGTCAGCATTGGCGGGGTGATCGATGTCTCGACAGGGGCGATCGCCGATCATTTCCAGACCGCCGATCGCAGGCTTTACGAGGCCAAACGCAATGGCCGCAACTGCGTCATCGTGAAACCAGCGATGAAAACCGCAGCCTAGATTGCCGATGGGTCCAGCGGCGCGCTGTCCTTCCGCCGGGCAACAAGGGTGGCCATATCGGCGGTTTCGAAGGCATCGCGCAGCGCGGCAAAGCTTGGGAGAACAAAATAGGCGCGCTGGAACTTGTCGATCTCGTAGGCGGTCCGCATGACCGTTTCCAGATCGAATGGAACGTGGTGTGCATCCGGGCTTTCGACCGCAAACTGCAATTCGCTGAACGATGACATCAGGCCGGCGCCGAAAGCCTTGAGCGGGGCGCCCTCTTCCTGCATCAGACCGAATTCAGCCGTGTACCAGTAAAGCCGTGCGACCATCTGTTCCCCGCCGATCCGAACCGCAGCGGCACCCTTTTCACCGTAGAGTTGCATGAAATCCGCAAACACCGGCTGGCTGAGAATGGGAACATGGCCGAAGAAGTCATGGAACATGTCCGGCTCGACGATATAGTCCAGTTCCTTCTTGCTGCGCAGCCAGTTGGTGACCGGGAAGCGGCGGTTGGCAAGATGATCGAAGAACGGCTCGTTCGGGATAAGACCGGGGACCGCCACGATCTCCCAGCCCGTCAATTTGCGCAGCCGTTCGCTTACTTCATGAAAATCGGGGATACGGTCGAGCAGACCCAGCGCATCGACGCCGTCGAGGTAGCTGTGATGGGCAAGCCGCGAGGTAAGCTTTGTCTGACGGTCACAGAGGGTACGCCACACCTCCTGATCTTCCGCCGAGTAGTCATATTGCTGTTCGACGGTAAAATCCGGCTGGCAGGCATGATAGTCGCCGCGCAAACCTTGTGCTGCACATTCACGGGCATAGGCCTCAACACTGATGGTCATGAATTCCTCCTCGATTCCCATTCTGACATCCAGAATACTCCGAGAAATCGAGTGAATTTGACCTTATTGCCTCAATGAACCACTATCTGGAGAGGAAAATATAATATTCTGGAGAAAAACAAGTGACATCCCCTCGATTTGACGAATTTGAAATCAAGATGCTGCAGGTCCTGCGCGACAATGGCCGGGTGCCGATCACCGATCTGGCGCAGGCCATCGGGCTTTCGGCCACGCCTTGCGGTCGACGTTTTGACGCCCTGCAGGAAACCGGCGTCATCAAAGGCTTTGCCGCCGTAATCGACCGCCGGTCCATCGGGCTCATGGTCGAGGTCTTCGTTCAGGTGCGGCTGACATCGCACAGCGATGAATCGCCGGAACGGTTCATCACGGAAATCCAGCGCATGGACGAGGTATCATCCTGCTGGACGATGACCGGCGAGCACGATTTCCTGCTGCACGTAATGGTGCCCACCGTCGATGATCTCAACGATTTCGTCATGCACCGGCTGATGCGCCTCAAGGGTGTGCGCGACGTGCACACCCAGCTCGTGCTGCAGAACATCAAGGGGCCGGGCAAGATTCCGCTCGACCATCTGAAACGATGATCAGGGAACGATCAGCGTTCCCGCACCACGTTCCGTGAAGAGTTCGAGCAGAACCGAATGCGGGGTCTTGCCATTGAGGATGACGACCCCTTCGACACCGCGATTGATCGCATCGATGCAGGTTTCGACCTTGGGGATCATGCCGCCTGAAATCGTGCCGTCCTTGATCAGCGCGCGGGCCTGACCGACGGACAGTTCCTTGATGAGCTTCTTGTCCTTGTCGAGAACGCCGGGAACATCCGTCAGGAACAACAGACGCGAAGCGGCCAATGCACCGGCAATGGCGCCCGCGAAGGTGTCAGCATTGATGTTGTAGGTATGGCCGTCGCGGCCTGGCGCAACCGGCGCGATAACCGGGATCATCTCCGAGCGGGCAAGCAGGTCCAGCAGGGTGCGGTCCACTTCGACCGGTTCACCAACAAAGCCAAGGTCAACAATCTTCTCGATATTGGAATCTGGATCGACAATCGTCTTCTTGGCCTTTTCGGCGAAGACCATGTTGCCATCCTTGCCGCACAGTCCGATGGCCCATTCGCCTTCCGCATTGATCAGCGCAACGATTTCCTTGTTGATCGAACCGGCAAGAACCATCTCGACGATTTCGAGCGTCTTCGCATCGGTAACGCGCAGGCCCCCTTCGAATTTCGATTCGATGCCCATGCGCGCAAGCATCGATGCAATCTGCGGGCCGCCGCCATGCACAACGATCGGATTGATACCGGATTGCTTCAACAGGGCGATATCGCGGGCAAAGGCCTTGCCAAGCTCCACATTGCCCATGGCATGGCCGCCATATTTCACAACAACGGTCTTGTTTTCGTACCGCTGCATATAGGGAAGAGCCGCGGATAGAAGGCTTGCCTGAATTTCTGCGGTGTGCTCAGTCTCGGACATGGGGGAAGCAAGCTCCAGCTTGAAAAGGACGGGGTCTCATAACCCTAAAGACGGTCATGGGCAAACATGATTTAGGGTGGGCGGGAACGTTTTTGCATGCGGCCCATTGACAGGACAACATATCCGCAGATTTAACTTAGGGGCAGGACTCTGGATAGTCAAAGAGTTGGAAACGCCGGTCGCATGACACCCGAAGGCATATCAGAGCTGATTTCACGGGTCGCTTTGCGGGATCGCTCGGCGTTCGACAAGCTTTATACCTCCACGAGCGCGAAACTATTCGGCGTATGCCTGCGTATCTTGGGCAATCGCTCGGAAGCAGAGGATGCACTGCAGGATATTTTCGTCAAGATCTGGAACAAGGCTGACCGGTTTGCCGTCGCGGATACAAGCCCCATCTCGTGGCTGGTGGCTATTGCGCGCAATCATTCGATTGACGTGCTGCGTGCCCGCAAGCCAGCAACAGCCGAACTGGAAAAGGCGGTCGGTCTCGCGGAACCGTCCCTCAATCCCGAACAGTCTGCCATTGCATCCGGTGAAACAAAGCGCATCAACGAGTGTCTCGATCAGCTGGATTCTGACCGGGCCGCGGCCGTGCGGGGCGCCTATCTGAACGGCGAGAGCTATGATCTCCTGGCGATCCGCCACCGGGTGCCATTGAATACGATGAGAACCTGGTTGCGCCGCAGCCTGATGAAACTGAAGGAATGTCTGGAACGATGAGCACGATACCACCCGATGACACAATGCCGGAAGGCGACGATTTCGTCGCAGCCGAGTATGTGCTGGGCGTGCTGCCGGATCAGGAGCGGCAGGATGCCGCCCGCCGCATCGAAACCGATGCTTCCTTTGCGCGCCTCGTATCCGACTGGCAGAACCGGTTCGACCCATTGAACGTGCAATTTCAGCCGGTGACGGCGCCCAGCTATCTGAAGAGCCAGATCGACCAGCGCCTGTTTGGCATCGACTCGGGCCGCGTGGCGGCCGGCGCCTCCTTCTGGAACAGCCTGGCATTCTGGCGAACAGTTGCCGTTGCAGCGCTTGCACTGGTCCTGTTCAACTTCGGCAGGGAGTACGTTCTGCGCCAGACCGGACCAGCGCCTGCGCAGCTTGTTGCCTCCATGGCAAGCGACAGCGGTCCAATGCGAAGCCTTGCTGTTTTTGACGGCAAGTCGAGAAAGCTCAGGATTACGCTGGTTTCCGGCGATATTCCGCAGAACAAGTCGCTGGAACTCTGGCTGATTGCGGGAAAGGACGCTCCGGTGTCGCTGGGCGTTCTCAAATCGCCCAAGGTGACGGAGTTCGACGTACCCGCGCCAACTGCCGCAAAGCTTAGGGATGGAACAACCCTGGCCATTTCGGTTGAACCGGCAGGCGGCTCTCCAAGCGGAGCACCCACCGGCGCTGTCGTCGCAGCGGGCGCTGTGAGCAGCATCTGAAATCAAGGAAGCTGGTAAGGCTCTATTCTTCGAGGAGAAGCGCGATTGCAGCGCGCAGCTCGTCCAGTCCACCGCCCTTTTCCGACGATGTGGCAAGGATCGTTGGATAGGCAGCGGCGCGCTTTTTGATAGCCTGCGCCGTTTCTTCCATGAGGCGCGGCACACCGGCAGGCTTGATCTTGTCGATCTTGGTCAGGACGATCTGGTAGGACACGGCCGCGCGATCCAGGAGATCGAGCACTTCCGCATCGTTCTTCTTCACACCATGACGGGCATCGATAAGCAGATAGACGCGCTTCAGCGTGGTACGGCCGCGCAGGTAATCGAAGACAAGCCGCGTCCATGCATCGACCTGTTCCTTCGGCGCTTCCGCAAAGCCGTAGCCCGGCATATCGACCACGGCGAGCGGCGGCAGATCGCCATTTTCACCGGAATGGCCATCCGGGACGAAATAGTTGAGTTCCTGCGTGCGCCCCGGCGTGTTGGAGGTGCGCGCCAGACCTTTCTGGCCGATGATCGCATTGATGAGCGACGACTTGCCCACATTGGAGCGCCCGGCGAAGGCGATTTCGATAGGCCCTTCAGGCGGCAGGAATTTCATGGACGGAACGCCGCGAATGAAAACCCAGCCCTGCGCAAAGAGCATCCGGCCCTTCTCGATCAGCCGGTTCGTATTGTCGTTGGTTTCGCTCACGTTGTTTTCCGTCCGTTCATGGGGTGGCCGCAGCCACCTGCATTCAATGTTATCGCCGCCTTGTCAACTGAACGGCGCCGTTCACCGGCAAATGAAAAGCCCCCGGTATGACGCGGGGGCTTTCGGCATTCGAGTGAAACCCGCCTATTCCGCGGGTTTGGGTTTCTTCTTGAAGAGCCCCGCGAGATTGTCCCACAGTTCGATCTTCGCGCCCTGCCGCTTCATGATGATGCCCTGCTGGGTGATCGACAGGAAGTTGTTCCACGCCCAGTAAATCACCAGACCGGCCGGGAAGCTGGACAGCATGAACGTGAAGATCAGCGGCATCCAGTTGAAGATCATGGCCTGCGTCGGATCGGGAGGTGTCGGGTTCATGCGCATCTGCAGGAACATCGTCACACCCATGATCAGCGGCCAGACACCGATCATCAGGAACGCCGGAACAGTCCATGGAATGAGACCGAACAGGTTGAACACCGATGTCGGATCCGGCGCGGCCAGATCCTGGATCCAGCCGAAGAACGGCGCGTGGCGCATTTCAATGGTGACGTACAGCACCTTGTAGAGCGCGAAGAAGACCGGAATCTGGATCAGGATGGGCCAGCAACCGGCGATCGGGTTGATCTTCTCGGTCTTGTAGAGCTCCATCATGGCCTGCTGCTGCTTGACCTTGTCATCCGCATATTTCTCGCGGATTTCGGTCATCTTCGGCTGAACCAGCTTCATGCGCGCCATCGACGCATAGGACTTGTTGGCAAGCGGGAAGAACAGCGCCTTGAGCAGGACCGTAACAACGAGAATGGCCACGCCGAAGTTACCGATGGCCTTGTACAGCCAGTCGATGAGATAGAACATCGGTTCGGTGATGAAGTAGAACCAGCCCCAGTCGATCAGATTCTTGAACAATGGAATATGCAGGTTGTTCATATAGCCGTTGATCTTGCCAACTTCCTTGGCGCCGGCAAAAACGAGGTTCTCGATCGTTGTGGATTGGCCTGGCTCAATCGTTGTCGGATCGGACAGATAGTCGCTCTGATACTGCGGACGGCCATTGTCGAAGTAGGACATGCGCGCCTTGAAAGGCTTCGTTTGCGATGGAACGAGAGCAGCGGCCCAATATTTATCGGTGATGCCGATCCAGCCGCCAGTGTCCGTTTTCTCCGGAGAAACCTCTTTTTCCTTCTCGATCGCCGCGAATTTGTATTCGACCAGCTTTCCAGCGATCACGCCGATCGGACCTTCATGCAACACATAGGTGCTGGCATGCAGAGGCTTGTAGAACCGCGTGACACGACCGTAGGAGGCCAGTGAAACCGGTACGGACGTCCCGTTCGTCACGGCATCCTTGACCGTGAACATATAATTGTCGTCGACGCTGAAGGTACGCTTGAAAACCAGGCCCTTTTCGTTGGTAAACGTCAGGGTAACCGGGGTCGACGGGCTAAGCTTGCTGTTGCCGTCCACTGTCCATACGGTCGTCGGGCCGGGAACCGTGCCCGATGTCTCATTGCCAGTGAACCCGATTTCGACAAATTGCCCGTCTGCCATTTGCGAAGGGCTTAACAGCTGAATGGTCGGTGAATTGTTGTCGACCGTTTCATGATACTGCTTGAGCTGCAGGTCATCCAGACGAGCGCCGGTCAAGCTGATGGATCCGCTGAGGCTTGGCGTGTCGATCTGCACGCGCGACGTCTGCCCGAGCGCGGCGGCACGGGTGATGCTGCCGGCCTGAGCGGCATCCGGCGTCTGGCCGGGAATATTGGCACCGGGTGCGGCGGGTGTGGATGCCGGCAGATTGTTTGCTGGCGTACCGGCTGGCGTCGCGGGCTGCCCGGCAGCCTTGGTCTGCGCCTGGCGCGTGGCTTCAATCTGTGCCTGCTGCCGCTCGGCCTCGATCTTGGGGCCCATATAGAACACCTGCCACAGTCCCAGAATAACGACGGACAAGGCGATGGTGATAAAGAAATTACGATTGGTTTCCATTATCGGGTCCTGTTGGGCCGGTCATGTCTTGGGGAAACGCCGGTTTGGTATTTTTTGGAAACCCGTTTCGAGAGTTCCCGGGATAAGTCCGCAAATGGCGCATCAAGCGCGTCACGGCGAGCAACGATCACATAGTCGGTTCCGGGGGCCATGTCACCTGCAACATTGACGCGTACAGCCTCTTTCAGCCGGCGCTTGATGCGATTGCGGATAACGGCATTTCCGTTCTTTTTTGTGACTGTAAAACCAACACGCGGCGGACCTTTCCGGTCTTCGCGCTCCTTGACTTCGAGCAGAAAAAAGCCGCCGCGGCGTTTTTCTCCGGCCCGAACAGCCAAAAACTCCGCTCTCTTGCGAAGGCGGAGTGGTTTTTGATCATTCATTCCTGTAATGCCAACTTCGGCCAACCGCGCAAACCTGCGCGGAACGCCTTATGCCGACAACCGCTTGCGACCGCGAGCACGACGTGCTGCGATAACCTTGCGGCCGCCTGCAGTAGCCATACGGGCGCGAAACCCGTGACGACGTGCGCGGACAAGTTTGGATGGCTGATAAGTACGCTTCATTTGTTTAATACCGCGGTGTGCGGCCCTTCTTGTGGTCTGTTCTTTGACAGGAGCATATCAGGACCGCCATTGGCGCATAACAACACGCCGCCGGGGCGGTCAACCCGGACGTGCGCGGCTTATAGAGGCATGATACAGAGAAGTCAATTGATACCGGACAATTCACGCATAGGCAAAAATCGGGAAGTGATTTATTGTACCGGCGCAACGTTTGTCCTACATCGGGCATTGATGGAGCAAATATGGCGGTAACGCAACAGGATCAGCAACCGGCAGGCGCGCGTATGCACGCGGGTCGGCGCTTGCCGATCCTCAAACGCCTTTCGGGCAAGCTGTTGCGCCTCACCATCCTGTTCGGCCTCTTGGCCGAAGTGATGATTTTCGTTCCGACCATGGCCGATATGCGCATGCGCTGGCTTTCGGACCGCCTCAATACCGTTGCGGCAGCGAGTGTCGTGCTGGCGGCAAGCGACGACAAGGATATTCCGCAGAGCGTACAGAACGATGTGCTTCTTGCCACGGGCACCAAGGCGATTGCCCTGCGCGAAATGGGCGCGTCACGGTTGCTGGCGGTGTCGGACATGCCGTCCAAGGTCGACCGGCATATCGACATGAGCGTCACTGACCCGTTGACCACGATCCGCGACGCATTCGATACGCTCATCAATGGCGGCAACCGCATCATCCGCGTTTACGGTCCTATCGGCGAGACGGGAAAAGTCATCGAGCTCATCACATCCGATGCGCCCCTGCGCAATGCGATGTTGCGTTATGCCCGCAATCTGACGCTGATTTCGATGTTCATTTCGGTCATTACCGCCGGCCTGGTCTTCCTTGCCATCAGCCACCTGCTTATCCGGCCGATCCAGCGCATGAGCGCAAACATGCTGGCCTTTGCCCAGCAGCCGGATGATCCGCAGCGCGTCATCCAGCCGGACAATCGCGAGGACGAGCTTGGCATTGCCCAGCGCGAGCTGGCCGACATGCAGCAGCGCTTGCAGCGCACATTGTCCGAGCAGAAGCACCTGGCCGACCTTGGCCTAGCCGTTTCCAAAATCAACCACGACATGCGCAACATTCTTGCGTCTGCCCAGCTCATGTCCGATCACCTCGCCAATGCCAGCGACCCCGCCATTCAGCGCATGGTGCCGAAACTCGTACGGACGATCGACCGAGCCATCAACTACTCCCAGACCGTGCTTGCCTATGGCGGAACACAGGAGCCGCCGCCGCAGCGGCGCCGGGTGAAGCTGCACACCATCGTCAGCGACGTGGAAGAAATGCTCAATCTTGATACAAAGTCGGGGATTGAATTCAAAAACCTCGTACCGGAGAGTTTTGAGGTCGACGCGGATCCGGACCAGTTCTTCCGCGTGATTTCGAATCTCTGCCGCAATTCCGTTCAAGCCATGAGCGGCGTTACGGGTGATGACATCTCCATCGTCAAACGGCTGACAATTACGGCAGGACAAATTGGCGCTACATCGATCATCGGCATTGAGGATACCGGCCCGGGACTGCCGCCCAAGGCGCGCGAGAACCTGTTCACCGCATTCAAAGGCTCGGCCCGCTCCGGCGGCACCGGGCTCGGCCTTGCCATTGTGCATGAGCTGGTTCGTGCGCATGGCGGCACCATTGAACTGCGCGGCGGCGAAGGCGCTGGCACAAGTTTTGAAATCCGCATACCGGATCAACCCGTCTCTCTCGCCGAATGGCGCTCGCGCCGGGATTCAATATCGTGATATGACACTCGCAAATGAGTGATTATCTTCCCACCTACTGGCCCCAGATCTTCTTTGTCCTTTCCATCGTCCTCGGCGTTCCCGCCGCGGTCCATGCGGCCATGACGAAGGAGGAGGTGCGCGCGGCCATTGGCTGGGTCGGCGTCATCATCCTCTCCCCGGTGATCGGCGCGGTCATTTATGCGGTCGCCGGCATCAACCGGATCAGGCGCTCCTCCATAAGCTCGCAGCGCGCTTTCCTCCACGAAATCGGTCAGGATCACCTGATGCGTTTCGATGCGGACGAAGGGAATGTCCTTGCGCATTTCGGGCAACGCTTTGCCGCCATGAAAACGCTCGGCGACCGGGTGAGCCGCTGCCGCCTGACAACCGGCAACGACGTCGCCATGCTGCAAAGCGGAGACGATGCCTACCGTTCGATGATCGACCATATCAACGCAGCTCAGCGCAGCATTCTACTCGAGACCTACATTTTCGACCGGGACAAGATCGGTTTTCGCGTGGCAGATGCGTTGATTGCTGCCGTTCAGCGCGGCATTGAAGTCCGTGTTCTCATCGACGCTGTCGGAGCCCGCTATTCCATACCGAGTATTGTCGGCTATCTGAAAAAAGGCGGCGTGCGCACCGACGTGTTCAACGGCAACATCATCATCGGCTTGCGCCTGCCCTATGCCAACCTGCGGACCCACCGCAAGATTCTGATTGTCGACGGGACAACGGCGTTTACCGGCGGCATGAACATTCGCGCCGGTTTTTCCGAAGAAATTGCCGGCAAGGACCATGCGCGCGATACCCATTTCCGATTGACCGGCCCGATTGTCACCGACCTCTTCCATATCGCGTCGGAAGACTGGCGCTTCACCACCGGCGAACAGCTGGCTGGCGATCCCTGGCTGATCGCTTCACCGGACACGCCGGCGGGCGATCCCGTCTTTATCCGGGCTGTCCCGGCCGGGCCGGACAAGAGCGTGGAAGCCAATCATCGCATGCTGATGGGGGCGTTTTCCGTGGCGCGAAACCATATCCGGATCATGTCGCCCTATTTCCTGCCGGATCGCGAACTGATCAGCGCTTTGGTGACCGCAGCGCGGCGGGGCGTCGAGGTCGATATCGTCGTGCCGGCGGTCAACAATCTGAAACTCGTTGATCGCGCGATGACCGCGCAATTCGACCAGATTCTCAAGAGCCATTGCCGCATCTGGCGCGCCAGCGGCAATTTCAACCATTCCAAACTTCTGGCCATTGACGGACAGTGGGCCTATGTCGGGTCGTCGAATCTTGATCCGCGGTCATTGCGCCTCAACTTCGAAGTTGATCTGGAGATCATAGACGCGGCATTTGCAGAAAAAGTGGAAGGGCTCATCGAGACGGCCATTGAAACCGCAAAGCCGGTCCTGTTGCAAAGCCTGCGCGCCCGTTCATTCTGGGTGCGGCTGCTCGACCGGATTATCTGGCTAGGCTCGCCCTATCTCTGATTTCCGCCGTTTCGGCCAAGGCCCCCTTCAGGTCGACATAGGCCTTGATCGGCAGGTGATCCGATGCCACGCGGGCAAGCGGCGTGTCATGCACCTCGATGCCGGTGACCAGACTGTGCGGATGGCCGAGCACGCGATCCAGCGCCAGAACCGGAAAACGCGAGGGGAAACTGGGCACTGCATTCTTCATCGGATCGAAGACCGGATGCAGGAAATGCAATGACGATCCCCTGCCGACACGCCATTCATTCAGGTCGCCGAGCAGAAGCGTCGGGCGTGATGGATCCGCATGAACTGCGTCGAGGATCGCCTCGGATTGCTGCATGCGGGAATGCCGCAGCAGGCCAAGATGCGCGGCGATGATGCGCAGAGGACCCGCTTCGAGATCGAGGTCGACCACCAGAGCGCCGCGCGGCTCAAGCCCAGGCAGTCTCAGCTGCTGCACCCGCCGCACGACACCTTCACGGAAAAGCAGCAGATTGCCGTGCCAGCCGTGTCCCTTGGGGTAGAGCGATGCCACACGCACGGGCACAAGATTGTTCTCGCGTTCCAGCCGGGCAAGATCGAGCAGGCCAGACCGTTCGCCGAAGCGTTTGTCCGCCTCCTGCACAGCGACAACGTCTGCGCCAAGTTCACCGATGACATGGGCAATGCGATCCGGATCGAACTTCTTGTCGATGCCGACGCACTTATGGACATTGTAGGACGCAATGACGGTATCGTTCCGCACGACCTTGGTCACGCCAGTCGGGCGCTTGTTGCGGTTCTTGACCGCCGCGAGGATGCTGGCTGAGACACTGGGTCTTGTGTGCCGCATTGGCTTCTTGCTGTCCATGCATAAGAGATATGTCGGGTTCGCGCGAATGGCAAGCAAATGAAGTGGGCGCGCCGCCAAGATAGCGATTGCTCCTTTCGTCACTGCTACGAAGGACCAATTTCACCCAGAATAATCTGCTGATACATAGTTCTGACTAAAGCAACTGACATCAAGCTATGAGCAAACGGTTTGAGCAAATGCAACGCAATCCGAATGCCGATTGGCGGATTGAAGATGTTGCAGCGATTTGCATGGAGTTTGAACTGCGGTGCGAAAAACCTCGTTCCGGCAGTTCCCACTATAAAATCTCGCATCCGTCGCAGCGCGCAATTTTGACCGTGCCTTTTAATAGACCCATCAAACCTGTATATATACGCAATCTCATTGAGTTCATTGAAGCGGTGAAAAGTGCACCATGACCTACTATGATTATTCGGTGATTGTTTCCCCGCTACCCCATGCAGACGGTGGCGGTTTCATTGCCTATGTTCCAGATCTACCCGGCTGCATGAGCGACGGGAACACGCCCGAGGAAGCGGTGCGCAACGCGCACGATGCCATAACGGCATGGCTCGAAGCCGCAACCGATCACGGATTGCCCATTCCACCGGTATCGCAGAAACCAGCGCTCGCGAAATAACGCTCGAAAACAGCTGCAGATTTGGTCTAAACCCGGTTGCCAACGAAATGCGCCAGCTGGGCACCCACTTCGTAGTATCCCTCGCGCAGGGTGCGCAGGCCTTCTTCCCGGGGTTTCGTCACCGGCAAAGGCAGGTCGGCATCGGATATCCTGCCGGCGACGTGTTCAGCCAGGATCCGGCCGAAGACTGTGCCCGGAGCGATGCCGCGTCCGTTGTAACCGCTGAAACTGATGATCTTCGGCGCGAGGGTATGGAATCGCGGCAGGTTGTCGTTGGTCATGCCGATCTGGCCGTACCAGCCCGCCTCAAACGTCACATCCCTGATCTGCGGGAACAGTTTGCGGATCGACCGGGCAGCCCACGCCTTGTGGACGGCCATCCCCGTGCCACGCAGCGCACCCACACTGCCGAACACGAGGCGGCCGCGCTGATCCATCCGGAACGAACTCAGTATCTCCTTGGTGTCCCAGCCGCCCTGGCGCTCGGGCAGAACCGTGTTGCGCACGTCTTCCGGCAGCGGCGTCGTGGCAAAATTGAAATAGGGCAGATGCAGGAGTTCGGCCCGCAGTTCCGGCCAGGGTGACGTCGTATAGGCGTTGGTTGCCACGACGACCCACTCAGCCGACACGGTTCCTGACGGCGTATTGACGATCCAGCGGTCGCCTGAGCGGGTCGTGGATGTCACCGGGGTTCCCGTATGGACGGCAACGCCGGCGGCAATGGCAGCGGTTGCAAGGCCGCGTACATAGGCCAGCGGCTGGATCGTGCCGGCGCGATTGTCCAGCAGCGAAGCGGCATAGGCGGTCGAGCCGACCTTCTCTGCGGTTTCCTCCGCGCCCAGCAACCGGACGGCTGCGCCACGTGCCAGCCACTGCTCAGCCCGCTGTTCCAGCTGTTTGACGCCGCTCTTGCCGACGGCGCAGTGCAAGGTACCCTTGCGCTCGAGTTCGCAGGCGATCTTGTGCTTGTCGACAAGGTTGAAAACGGATTGCGGTGCATTGCCGAGCAGTTCCAGCAAACGTTCGCCATGCACCTGCCCCAGAACCTGCGGCAGGTCATTGGGCATCACCCACATGCCGGCATTGACCAGACCGACATTGCGGCCTGATCCGCCATAGCCGATGTCGACGGCATCGAGAACGGCAACGCTTGCGCCTGTTTCAGCCAGATGCAGGGCTGCGGACAATCCGGTAAAACCGGCGCCGATGACGGCGACATCAACGGAAATATTGCCCGCCAGCTTCTGTGTTGCGGGCGCCGGCGGCGCGGTCTTTTCCCAGAGGCCGTGGGAGCGTTCATCATTCAGCATGGGGTCACCGTCAGGTCGGTCCGGCCTTTGCCGGCAATCTTGCACAGACTCATCGTCCATTCTGCTTATAAGCCGCGTTTTCGGCAACGAAAGTGAAATTCGTTGAAGAGGTGATGCGGTGGGCGAATGACCCACAAGGTCTGGACCCTAGGGACGTTTGCTGACCTGATCGGCGATCCATGCAAAAAAGCTCTGGGCCATGGGATTTTCCTTCTTGTGGTCCGGCACGACGAGATAATAGCTGTTCTCTGTCGTCAGTGGCTGATCGAACAACACCTGCAAGCGGCCGGACGCCAATTCGTGCTCGATGAGATAACGCGGCACCAGGGCAAAACCGAGTCCTGCCAGCGCAGCTTCGATCACCATGGAAAAATGCTCGAAACGATGGCCCTTATAGGGACTGACAACCTCCGCCTGTACCGATTCAAACCAGTCGGCCCAGGCTTTCGGCCGCGTCGAAAGGTGCAGCAGCGGTGCCGAGCCGGCAAGCTCGGCCGGGGTGACGACGGGATTGGCGGCCAGCAGTTCCGGGCTGCCGACGGGAACAATCATTTCACTGCAAAGATATGTGCAGGTGGCATGAGCCCAGACCGGTTGACCGTAATGGATTGCCAGATCAAAGGGCTCTTCCTCGAAATCAAAGGGTTGCGAGCGCGATGCAACGCTCAAGGCCATATCTGGATAGAGCCGCAGAAAATCCGGCAGGCGCGGCATCAGCCAGCGGCTGCCGAAGGTCGGCAATGTTGCAATGCTCAGGGATGACGCCGATTGCGATGCCGCCATGGCCCGCAGCATGGTTTCCTCGGTCAGCCCAAGCAGGCGGCGCACTTCGGGCAGGAATTTCTGCCCGGCGTCGGACAGAACCACCCGTTGCCGGATACGCTCGAAAAGCAGGACGCCGATCTGGCTTTCCAGCTCGCTCATCTGGCGGCTGACGGCACTCTGGGTAAGGTTCAGCTCCTTTGCCGCTTGCGTGAAGCTGCCATGGCGCGCCGCACACTCGAAGGTTTGCAGGATATCGATGTCAGGAATCAGACGGCGGCTCAACTTCATTCTTATCTCGCATCAACCCAGTTCAATTCATCGCAATCTTTGGCGATATCATCACTCTATAATCCAGTTTGAGCATGACAGCGATAGTTTATGCTGTTGCAGCAACAAAGCGGAACAGAACACGATGAAATCAGGCACGTTTACGTCATCCGACGTGATCAGGGCGTCCTTTTCGGCCGCCATGTCATCCATGTACCGGACAGAGGTTCCTGCCTACGGCACACTCATGTCCCTGGTTGCCGAGGTGAACAGCAAGACACTGGCAGCTTCACCGGAATTGAAAGACCAGCTGCAGGAAACCGATACGCTCGACCGCATATCGGAAGAGCGCCATGGCGCGATCCGCGTCGGCACGCCGGAAGAGCTGTCCATGCTGCGCCGCGTCTTCGCTGTTATGGGCATGTATCCCGTCGGCTATTACGATTTGAGCGAGGCAGGCGTTCCCGTCCATTCCACGGCTTTCCGTCCGGTCGATGATGCCGCGCTGAAGATCAATCCGTTTCGGGTGTTCACGTCGCTGCTGCGCCTCAACCTGATCGGCGATGCCGGCTTGCGAAAAAAGGCGCGCGCCATTCTGGACGCGCGGCAGATTTTTACCGACAAGGCCATCGCGCTCGTTGAAAAGGCTGAAGCTGAGGGCGGCCTTGGTTCTGACGACGCGGCAATGTTCGTGAGCGAGATTCTCGAGACATTTCGCTGGCACGACCGGGCGAGCGTCAGCGGCACGCTTTACCAGCGCCTGCACGATGCCCACCGGCTCATTGCCGATGTCGTCTCGTTCAAGGGACCGCACATCAATCACCTGACGCCGCGCACCCTCGACATCGATGCGGTGCAGGAGCTGATGCCGGAACACGGCATTTCTCCCAAAGCCGTTATTGAAGGCCCGCCCACGCGCACCTGCCCCATCCTCTTGCGCCAGACATCGTTCAAGGCGCTGGAAGAGAATGTATCGTTTCAAAACCCCGACGGCACATGGGAAACGGGCTCGCATACCGCACGCTTTGGCGAAATCGAGCAGCGCGGCATTGCACTGACACCGAAGGGCCGGGCCCTCTATGACAGGCTGCTGAATGACACGCGCAAGATCATTCGTCCGGCGGCTGATGGCTCCAACGCGAAAGCTTATATCGCCGCCCTGTCGGACACGTTCAAAGCATTTCCCGACAATTGGGCGGACATTCGCCGCGACGGTCTCGGCTACTTCCGCTATTCGGTCGTCGAGAGCTTTGCGGGCCGCGTGACCACGCGCGAGGCCGGGGATATCGAGACCTTGATCGCACGCGGTGCCGTGCGGTTCGACCCTATCGTCTACGAGGATTTTCTCCCCGTCAGCGCAGCGGGTATTTTCCAGTCCAATCTTGGTGACGAAGCCAGCCAGAAATTTGTCGCCAGCCCCAGCCAGCGCGAATTCGAGGCTGATCTCGGTACGGCGGTCCTCGACGAATTTGCCCATTATGCCGGGCTCGAACAGGCCTCCATCCAACAATGCCTGCAAATACTGCGCCCTGCGGCACTTGCAAGTTGAACACTCATTTGACCTTATTGCGGCCTCTCCGGCAAAAGTCCGGCGCTCACCGCACGGTCAGACAAAAGATATGTAAAGGGAAGGCAAAATGACGATTGCTCAAGATGTAAAAACACTCCTCGCAAAGCTTGGCGTGGCCGAAGCCGCCTATACCGGTGGAACAATGGCTTCCTACAGCCCGGTCACCGGCGAGAAGATTGCCGATATTGCCATTCATTCGGCGGCCGATACAGCCAAGGCCATTGAACAGGCCGATGCGGCCTTCCGCGAATGGCGCCTTGTTCCGGCACCCAAGCGCGGTGAACTTGTTCGCCTCTTTGGCGAAGAGCTGCGGGCACAGAAGACGGAACTCGGACGCCTCGTCTCGATTGAAGCGGGAAAAATCCCATCCGAAGGGCTCGGCGAAGTGCAGGAAATGATCGACATCTGCGATTTCGCGGTCGGGCTTTCCCGCCAGCTCTACGGCCTGACCATTGCAACGGAACGTCCGGGGCATCGCATGATGGAAACCTGGCATCCCCTCGGCGTTGTCGGCGTCATTTCCGCCTTCAACTTCCCGGTTGCCGTCTGGTCGTGGAATACGGCGCTTGCCCTCGTCTGCGGTAACGCCGTTGTCTGGAAGCCATCGGAAAAGACACCGCTCACCGCCCTCGCCTGCCAGGCCATCTTCGACCGCGCGGTCGCGCGCTTCGGCGACGTACCGGCTGGCCTGACCAAGACATTGATGGGCGACCGGACCATCGGCGAAGCCCTGGTCGATCATCCCAAGGTTGCGCTCGTCTCGGCAACCGGCTCGACCCGCATGGGCCGCGAAGTCGGCCCGCGTCTGGCCAAGCGTTTTGCCCGTTCGATCCTTGAACTCGGCGGCAACAATGCCGGTATCGTCTGCCCGTCAGCCGATCTCGACATGGCGCTGCGCGCCATCGCCTTCGGCGCCATGGGAACGGCTGGTCAGCGCTGCACCACCCTGCGTCGCCTCTTCGTGCACGAAAGCGTCTACGACACGCTCGTCCCACGCCTGAGGAAGGCCTACGAGAGCGTTTCCGTCGGCAGCCCGATCGAGACATCGGCCCTCGTCGGCCCGTTGATCGACAAAGCCGCTTTCGACAACATGCAGAAGGCAGTGCAGGAAGCCGTCGCCCACGGCGGCAAGGTTACCGGCGGCGCCCGCGTGGATACATCGCATCCGAATGCCTACTACGTCCGTCCTGCCCTTATCGAAATGCCGAAGCAGGCCGGGCCGGTGACGGAGGAGACCTTTGCTCCAATCCTCTACGTGATGAAATACAGCGATTTCGACAAGGCGATTGCCGATCACAACGCGGTTGGCGCCGGCCTGTCGTCGTCCATCTTCACCCTCGACCTGCAGGAAGCCGAACGCTTCCTCAGCGCGGATGGATCGGACTGCGGTATTGCCAATGTCAACATCGGCACCTCAGGCGCTGAAATCGGCGGCGCGTTCGGCGGCGAAAAGGAAACGGGCGGCGGCCGCGAATCCGGCTCGGATGCCTGGAAGGCCTATATGCGCCGCGCCACAAACACCGTCAATTACTCCAAGGCATTGCCTTTGGCCCAGGGTGTTTCCTTCGACATCGACTGATCGATATCCCTGACTGCAACAATACAGCCCCCGGCCTTTCAGTCCGGGGGCTTCTTATTGTCGAGACAAGGCTCAAGCAGCGTCTATTCGAATGGAGTCATCGCTAGCAGGCTGCATGTTTTATTAAAATTTTATACTTTGGATAATCCCATCCATTCATTTGCGTAAATACTTCGTACGCTCATTTTATATTTGTTTACTTAAATATCACTCTGACCATTTCAAACCTGTTCAAAACGGCAAATAACTCTCCTCTTAAGTTAGACTTAAGATGACAAACAATAGAGTTATCCAAGAAAAGAATTCATAGCAGGGAACAAACGTATGTTGACAGTATACAATTGTATCGTCAATCAGCACGATATCAGGCTTGTCTTTCTTGCCGCCGCCATCTGTATCTTTTCTTGCCTGACAGCTGTTGATCTTCTTCGCCACGCCCGCAACTCGGCACATCAGGCCGTTTGGCTGAGCGTTTCCGCGGTTTCCTGCGGCTTCGGCATCTGGGCCACGCATTTCATTGCGATGATGGCGTTTTCACCCGGCCTCCCCAACGGCTATAATGGCCTTCTCACCATACTATCCCTCGTCATAGCCGTGCTCGTCACAGGCCTTGGTGCGCATACCGCAATCACCGCCAGATGGCAGAATGCGGATCTTGCCGGCGGTGCCATTATCGGCGCCGGCATCGCCGCCATGCATTTTACCGGCATGGCTGCCTTTGAGGTTGAAGGCAGAATTACCTGGGACCCCACTCTTGTCGCGGTGTCGATTGGTACAGGCATTGTCCTTGGCGCTTTCGCCGTCCGCCTGGCGCTGGCCAAAGCGGAGAACAAAACCCGTCATGCGGCAGCCGGTATGCTGACCCTGGCGATTTGCAGCCACCATTTCATTGCCATGGGTGCTGTCGCGATCATTCCGGATTCGTCCATCTCCGTTCCGGCAAATGCATTACCCGCCAGCCTTATTGCCATAACCGTGGCGCTGGTGAGCACCCTTATTCTCGTCGCCAGTTCGATTGCATTCACGGTCGACGTTCATAACCGCAGAAACAAGCTTGAACTGCAGCGCATGCACAAGCTGGTCAACGCAGCAGTGGAAGGATTGGTCATCTGCGACGGAGACATCATTGTAACCGTCAATGAAAGTTTCCTGACATTGGCAACCATGGAGAGCGCCTCCCTTGAAGGCACCTCGCTGGCAACCTTCCTGCCCGATACGCGCCTGCGCTCCAAATTGCTGAGTGATCAGAATGAACTGATCGAGGCCGATCTTGTGGGCGGCGATGGCCAACTCGTCCCTGTGGAACTCATCGCCCACACGATCGACTTCAATGGCAAATGGCATCGCGCTCTTGCGGTCCGCGACCTGCGTTCGCGCAAGGAAGCGGAGGCGCACATCAGCTATCTCGCGCACCATGACGCGCTCACCGGGCTGCCCAACCGCCGCAATTTCAATGCCCGTCTCGACCAGTTGATTGCAACTGCGGCAAGCGGCGAAGAAACCTATCTCGCATTGTTCTGCCTCGACCTTGACCGGTTCAAGGAGGTCAACGACCTGTTCGGCCACGCGGCCGGCGACGATATATTGCAGCGGGTTTCAGCGGCCATCACGCGGCTGCTCGGCAAGGACGACATGCTGGCGCGCCTTGGCGGCGATGAATTTGCCGTTCTCGTCCCCGGGCTCGTCACACCGACGGCGGCCTGCCGCCTGGCTGACAGAATCCTCGAAGCACTGCAGTCGGAGAATTCGAACTCCCCAATCGGCTTCCTGATTTCAACCAGCATCGGTATTGCCATCTTTCCTGTCGACGCGACCGATCGCGAAACCTTGCTGAACCAGGCCGACACGGCCCTTTACCAGGCCAAGGCGGAAGGCCGGAACACCTATCGTTTCTTTGAAGCAAAAATGGGGGCCCAGGCCAGGGAGCGGCGCCTGATAGAGCACGACCTGCGCAATGCCCTGCAGCGCAATGAGCTGCGGCTGGTCTATCAGCCGCAGATCCGGATGGACACAGGCGCGATCACCGGCTTCGAAGCTCTGATGCGCTGGCACAATCCGCGCCAGGGCGATATTTCGCCTACGGTGTTTATCCCCATCGCCGAAGAGAGCGGTATCATTTTGCAGCTTGGCGAATGGGCGTTGCGGGAAGCCTGCCGCGAAGCGGCCAGCTGGGACAAGCCCCTGTCTGTTGCCGTCAATGTCTCGGCCGTGCAGCTTTACAGCCACGATTTCACCCAGCGCGTGCACAGCGCCTTGCTGCACACGGGCCTGCCGGCACACCGGCTTGAGCTCGAGATCACCGAAACCGCACTTATAAAGGATACCAACCGCGCCCTGACCACGTTGCGCCAGTTGAAGACACTCGGCGTGCGTATCGCGATGGACGATTTCGGTACGGGCTATTCCTCGCTGTCGAACGTCCGCGCCTTCCCGTTTGACATGATCAAGATTGACCGCTCCTTCATCAAATCGGTCGACAAGAACGAACAGGCCGCCGCCATCGTCAAGGCGGTGCTCGGCCTTGGCCGGGGTCTGGGCATGCCGGTTCTTGCCGAAGGCATTGAAACCCCGGACGAACTGGAGTTCCTGATGGGCGAATCATGCAGCGCCGGGCAAGGATTCTATCTGGGCATGCCGGGCCCCATGGAGGGTTTCCGGCATCTCGTCAGCGACGGGACGCAACCGGTGGACAAGAAACTCGTCGCACTCTGACATCGTTCTGGACGCGGCGCCGCACAGGGGAGCCGCGTTCCATCGATTGGCCCACGGCACCTCTGGCCCACCTTTTCCCGCGACAAATGATTCAGCCACGGTACTGCTTTACGCGTCGGAATATTGCCGCCTCATTTTAGAAACATCACGGAAACAAAACGCTACAAACCGGAAATATTGTCGCAATGTTCCCGCTCCATAAAGAGCAAGTAAAATGATTTTGTATTCTCGAATCACAGAAGAATACATTTCTTCTTCCCGCAGGTGGCCGTGAGAAATATTTCGACTTTACCAACAATACTGCTAGCCGGAATGATGCTCTCCACAAGCGCTGACAGTGTATTTGCTGCAGAGCGGCCACCATCACGCAAAGAGCTTTGCGTGAAATTCCAGGCAGAAGTTCATCAGGCAATCATCGAGCATGCCGAGGCTCCCCGGGCGGCCAAGGCAAAATCACTGCAGAAAAAGGCTATCCGCTTTTGTGCAAGCAATCGGCAGGCACAGGGCATACGGACCTTTGCAAAAGCACTGAAAGTACTCGGTGTGCAACCCGCCAATAATTGACGGTTGCATCACAACAGCCCCAACTGAGAGGAAACGGCATTATGAAAAAGTCACTCTACACAGCACTTGGTCTTGCACTTGCCCTTGCATTCTCTGCGCCTGTGCTCGCCACCAGCAGCACCACGGCATCGGCAGCACCGATGAAGAAGCATCATCATATGAAGAAGCATCATCGCCACATGAAGAAGCATCATCGCCATCATCGTCATCATGCAAAGAAGATGTAACAACAGCGGCTTGATTTGAACGACCCTTAAAATGATGCTGGTCAGCGGACGCCGTTGACTGGCATCATTTTGCTTTGACGCTTGATCATCTGCACGCTTGACCTGCCTCGGCGGGGATCGCTACCGGTTGCGGGTCTGCCGGTTTATCGCAAGGTTCCGGTCCTGAATATCCCGTATCAACGTATCGTTCATCTCGGACAGGGATGACGGGGTGCCCTGCATCCCCGGTGGAACCGGGCTCATGCCCGATGGTTTTGTGCGGGTCGCCCTCCCGCTGTTTCCGCGCACGGCGGCAAGGGAGGCAGGGACCATCCGGCCGGCCCCGCCTTGCAAGACATCGCCGATCCATTGTTGGGCGCCGCCGGCTATGCGGGCGCTCAATGGGACAATCTGCGCGAGGAGAAACAATCCCGAAAAACAGACCAGCACAAAGGGTGCGATTTCCTTGACGGTTGGAACCGCCCCCAGATCCATCGACACTTTCAAGGCGATCACAACCTCTTTGATGATCAGCAGGAAGAAACTCAGAAACGCATAGAAGAAAATCGGCACGAGCATTGTCTGAATGGCAACGCTCAGCCAGCCGGAAAAGAACCGCGACACACCCTGAAACAGCAGCATCACAATGAAACCGGGGGCCAAAGCCAGGACGATCCACAATGCGAGCTTCGAGAACAGCATCAGGAAAACTGCATATCCGACAAACAAGGCTGCAGCGATCCAGACAATGCCGGAATGCAGGGAAGACAACAGCCCGTCTGCCGGCAGCGCTCCCCTGATGCCCGGGCCGGATTTGGCTGCGGAATCGGCATCCGGCGGCGCCTGTTTTGCCACCGGAACTGGCGTGACCACACCGGAGACCGGCGCAGACATCCGCGCCGAAGCCATAAGCGCTATCTGATAGAAATCATGGAGATCCCGTTCAACCGTCGTTTGCGACATGGCGCCACGCCCGACATTGACGATGTTGTTCATCATGACCGCGGAGATGGCCGTGGGAATGCCCGAGATGACACCATATGCCAAGGTTTGAATTGGCCCCCATCCCGTGGCAATCGAGAAGATGATGGCGATGCGAAACAGGCGGAAGGCGATGTCAATGACGCTGCTTTCACCCCGGCCCTGCCAAAACCGGAATCCCCAGAATACCAGATAGAGCACCAGCAGCCCGGACAAGACAGGCGTGAGCTGATTGGCAAAAGCCCCGTATGTGGACGCCGTGAAACTTCTGCCGAGACGATCGATATTGTCCGACATCAGAGCGATGTAATTGGGTGCTTCCGGCAAGGCCATGGTTCAGGTCTCAAATCCGAACAAGGCAACCAGCGTTTCATTCACCGGCCTGAGCGGCCCGCAATCGCGTGTCGTTGCGGCAAACGAGAACAAACCGGGGGAACAGGGGGTTTTCAACCTCTGATCGCTCCCGCAGGCGGTGCCCGTCATCAGGATACACAGCAGCAGGCAGATGGTGCGAAACGTCATGTCTTGTCTCCGGGGCGGCAAAAGGCAGGCAGCCATTTCTGCGGATCATCACCCAGATGACGGCGCAGGGCAGTCAGTTCCTCGATTGTATCGGCGCGGGCGGATAAAACCTTGATCAGGTCATCCATGCCGTTCAGACGCAGGCGTGCAATGACCGATTCCCGTCCATGCTTGATCAGGAACGACCGGCTTGACGCGTCGGCTGTCCGTATCCACTGGATTTCCCGTGCCGAGAGACCAAAGCCCGTGATGTGGCTTTGCAGATCGGCATGCGGATTGGGGAAAAAGATGTGCGTTGCACTCTGCTCCATCAGCGTATTGGCAAGCGCAGAGGACGCGATGTCCGATGCGCTTTGCGTGCCGAAGCCGACAACGCCGTTGAACTTCCGGATGGTCTTCATCTTGTCCTTGATGAAGGCGGCAAAAATATCGTCATCGAGAAGCCGCCAGCCCTCGTCCAGGAAAATCAGCAGCGGGTTGCCGTCGAGCAATTCGTCCAGCCGATGGAAAATATACATCAGCGCCGCACTGCGGATGAGCGGATCATCGAGCACCTTTGTCATGTCAAATCCTGCAACATCGGACCATGTGAAGTGATCCCTGGGGTTGTTGAACAACCAGCCAAGCTGGCCCGGGCGCAGCCATTTGTCGAAACGGGAGAGAAGATCATCGCCGCCGGCGCGCAGGCGCCCGCGCAGCAGGGAACCGAAGGCGTCCAACGAGCGCATGTCCGGACCTGAGGCAAAGATTTGCGCAATGGCCGAGCGGAGGACGCTTTCCTCCCCGGCGGGCAGCCTTGCGCCGTCCGGCCGCCGCACCATGAGCGAAAACAGCTGGAACAGGAACTCGCGGTTGGGTCCGGTGTCAGGCAGGGACAGCGGATTGAAGCCCGAGGGCTCTCCGGGCTCCAGGACGGCATAATTGCCTCCCAGTGCCCGGATGAAGATTTCGGCACCGCGATCCTTGTCGAAGAAAATGCAGCGCGGTTTTGGCGCGATGCGTTGCGACTGCGCCATCAGAAACGAAAGAGCCACCGTCTTGCCGGAACCGGAGGGGCCGATCATGGTGAAATTTCCAAGATCGCGCACATGGAAATTGAAGAAATAGGCGGTTTGGCTCGTCGTCTCCAGCAGCGAAATGGCGCTGCCCCAATGATTGCCGTCGGATTTTCCGCTCGGGAAATTATGCAATGACAGGAACCCGGAAAAGTTCTTCGAGGAGATCATGGCCGAGCGGGCGATATAGGAGAAATTCCCTGGCAATTGCGCCCAGAAGGCCGGTTCGCAATTCAGGTCTTCGCGCAACCAGAGAATGGCCTGATCTGTCAGGGTGGCGCCGACGGCGCGGATGCAGTGATCAAGCTCTGACTTGTCGTCGCCGAGGCACATGATGGAGAAATGGTGATTGCCGTAAATCGAACGCGCGCCCAGCAGTTCATCACGGGCACTGTTGAGCTGGCTGCCCACCACGGAACCGGCTTCATCGGCCATGGCGATCTGCCGGGAGACGCGCTCTATCTGCGCCTGCACCACAGGCTTGTCGACAATCGCGAAGCTTTGGCTGACGATAAACTCATGCGGGACCTTCAAAAGCCCATCGAGCAGCAGCGGTCCGGTATAGGGTGGATATTCCCGGATGGAAAGCATGGCGCCCAGCCTGCTGTTGTCAGGCGGGGTCGATCCGACGAACTCGATGGCATTGCGGCCGAAGTGCAGCCGTTTCATCGCCAGCGCCCCGTCAAGCGGCATGCGCGGCAACCGCATTTTGACCGGTTCCAGGCCGTTCACGATCTGGACGAGGAACTCCAGCGGTTCGGAAAAATAGATCCCCGGCTGCGGTTCGCGAATACCAAGGCATCGCGCGCCGTAATCCTGCAGGACATCCCGGATGTTGAGAACGGCATCCTGCAGTTCGCGCAGATCCTGCGCTTCGCCGGAGGCCCCGCCATCATCGGACGCCTTGGCAAACAGACGCCGCGTCACCTTGTCGATGACGCCGACCTGACCGCGCAGGGGACGGCGGACGATGGTGACATACATGTCATTGACGAACATGCGCTGCTGCTCGAGTTGCGCCATGTATCGCCGGTTCAATTCATCGGCGAAGGGGTTGTCGAACCTGCCCGCGAGGCCCGGTTGAATGCGGCGGCGTATCATATGGCCATAGACGGCATAGCGGCTGCTGCCGAGGGATCGCAACAGGGTGTTGCGTGCTTCCAGCTTGCCGTTCAACTGCGCCATATCGGCGGTCTCGAAACAGAAGCCGTCGAGTTTCAAAACGCTCAACAAATAGCCATCCCGGGTGCGCAACACCGTGTCATCCACATGGCGTGTGTAGGGGATGTGAGCTGCAACGGAGCGCTCGCGCTGGCTCGACGAACCAAACCGCATCTCCCGGCTGACAGGATGGCTGGTCATGGACGGTCACCGGCTGCATAGCTTCTGATGCCCCAGACCGCTTTGGATTGCGGCGGCGCCTTCGACATCTTCACGCGCAGGATGGTGAAAATCTGATCGTCCAGCAGTGTCAGGAAGTAACCAAGGCTGTGGATCGGCAGGACAAGCAAAAGCATGAGCAGGTTCTTCGTTGCCAGGAATGTGCATGCGGTCACGACGATGTTGAACATGGCGAACATGTAGGGAACCCCGAACAGCGTCGGCGCGCGGGTCAGGGCTTTGACCAGAGGCACGAGATCTGGCGCATCATCCGGGATCATCTCAATGCCCCAACGCACTCTGGAAGAAGGCGACGATCTGTGTCGACCCGAACACCAGGACAATCCCCATGATCACCGACCCGGCAATGCCCCAGGTGAAGCGCCCGGTCCAGGCGAGAAACCCGCAGCTGATGACGGCCAGGATGGCGATCATTGAGGCAATCGGCCCGGTGAGAATGCCGATGAGGGTCTGCAGGACAGACTGCACCGGCTGTAGCCCCGTCTGGGCATGAGCGCCATGGACCAGAATGCAAAGAGCTATCCAGGCCGCTATCCCGCGGGTGACGATACGCCCGGCGAGCGACGGCGACAAGGCGATTTTGAAAATGAACGAATGAAAAAACACTTTGATTACTCCACGTGAAGAACAAATCCTTGCGTCCATGCGCCGACCCTGCCTGCATCGGGTTTGTCCGGCGCTTTCCTGCCTTGATGGGCGGCTTTCCCAGGCATTTTGCGGTCACCGAGCGGCCGCCAGTCGTAGACGTCCGAAAGCACGGCCGCGATGTAACGGACCGTCTCGGGATAAAGCGGAATGCCACCATTTTGCTCCACGGCAAGCTCGCCGGCATTGTAGGCGGCGAGGACATAGAGCGGATTGGCATATTTCGTTTGCAGGTGTTTCAGATACCGCACACCGCCGCGGACATTGTCCTCCGGGTCGCAGATATCCACCTCGAACCGGCGTGCGGTTGCCGGCATCAATTGCATCAGGCCGATGGCACCGGCGCTGGAGACGCTATCCATGCGAAAGCCGCTTTCCTGCCGAGCCACAGCGACGGCAAGCGCCACATCGGCATGTTCCTCCCTGGCAATGCGCTGGACCAGCGCCTTGCCATCTTCGGCCGAAGGCACGCGTTTGAACTGGCATACCGCCATATCCGCCGCCGGTTGCGGTGCTGTGGTTCTTTCGCCGAATGCCGTGATCTTGACCGGCGGCATGCCGGGATCGTTGGCTTCGACGGCGCGGGCTGCTTCCGGGACAGTCACGCCAAGCAGGCAAAGACTGATCAGAACCCGCATCGGCCGATGAGCTGTGCGGGCAGAACGGCCTGTGTCGACGGCTGCAGGGCTGCTGGATCTGTTTGCCGCGCAGCTCATGGGGCACCGCGCGCGCGACGGCCGGAGGCGTTCCACAACATGTTTCCCTGTACGGCAGCGGGGCGCCCGGTCTGCCTGACATAGGGAGCGTAAAAAATCTCGGACACGGCGCCGGGCCGCCCCTCTTTACGGCCCAGTTGCACGACAATCGGCAGCGTTGCATGCAGATGATCGATGATTTCCGGTTTTGAAAGACCGCCACCCCCGCCAAAGCCGCTTTGCATGACCAGCATTGCCAAGCGTTCATAGGCCGCACGCGGAGAATTTGCGTGAACGGTGGAAAGCGAACCGGGATGCCCCGTGTTGATGGCCTGCAGAAAATCCAGCGCCTCGCCGCCGCGCACTTCGCCAAGGAGCAGGCGGTCGGGGCGCAAGCGCAGTGACGCTTCCACCAGACGCCGCATGTCCACCTGTGCGATGTTCTGATTGCCCCGTGATGCGATCAGCCGGACATGGTTGCCATGCGGCGGCATGAGTTCGGGCGTATCCTCGATTGTGATGATCCGCTCATGCCCGGGTATTTCCCGCATCAGGGCGTTGAGAAACGTCGTCTTTCCCGTTCCCGTCCCGCCTGAAATGATCATGGAGATACGGTGACGCAGCGCCAAATGGAGGAATTGCGCGATATCGCCCGCATCGAGGTGGTCGCACAGGGCCTGTTCCTCGTCCGTCAGGACATCGGCCCCGCCGGTTACCCGCGCGCGGAGAAGCGCACCGGCCTCGGCATAGTCGGAGAGCGACAGATCACGAACGATCTTCCGCCGGATGGCGATGGCGCCTCCGTCCGGTGCCGCGGGCGGCAGCACCACCTGAACACGCGAACCATCCGGCAGGGATGCGGAAAGCAGCGGTTCTTCTTCATTGACAAACTGATGACTGGCGGCGGCGACCCGCTCTGCCATGAAGCAGATCCGCTCGCGCGTCATCTCCGGCAGGTTGAGCGCAACCATACCCGCCTGCAGCGCGCCTGAACCATATTCGACGAAAACCCTGTGCGGTTCATTGATGCAGATCTCGATGACATCCTGCCGTTCCAGCAGCGATTGCAGTGGCGCAAAGGCCAGCGAGATCAGATCGTCGTTGCGGGAGACCATGCCCATCAGGATCCCTCGCGCGGAACAACCCCCCGGAAGGCGGGTGCTTGCGGGTTTCTATTGTCCATAGCCGTCGCGCCCCCGTTTGAGCTCCCGCAGCTTTTCGCGCACCGGATCCGGGTAGAGATCGGAAAAATCGAGATCGCGGCGGACAAAGATGGCAACCGGCGTTCCCTGATTGATCGTGATCGTGGGTGGAATGTTCAGTGACCCCTTCAAGGCCTCCCCTGCAACCTGAGCAAAGGTTTGCGCCGCAACCGCAGCGCCCTTTGCCGCCATGTTCGCGCCGATATCGATATTGGGACGGGTCGTGACGGTCCGGACTTCATTGGTCTTCGGATCAACATAGGTTGTCGTCACCGGGCCTGAATTCAGGCTGGACGATGTGTCCGTTGAAGCCAATATTTGACCGCCGGCGGAAATCGCACTGAGCAGGATCGCGGAACCGTATCGCTCGAAAACATGCCTGTTCACATGGCCGCTCATTCCGGAGCGGCCAAGCTCATCCGTTCCGATGGAGGCGAGATTGATGGACACGCCGTCCGACCGCAACAGCCGGGTCCAGACGATGAATGCCCTTGTCTGCCCCTGCGCCAGTCCGGCGTTGTATTCGCCGATCAGCCGCGTGCCCGATGGCACGAGAATACGCCTTCCGTCGAACGACCAGACATCATCCGTGGTTATGGCCCGCACCATTCCCGGCAGGTCGGTTTGGACTGACGTTTCGAGGACACCCCGCACAATAGTGCCCTGCGGCACCAGTGCGTCGATGCGCGGGTTCTTTTCAGCCTTGGCCGTTTCCGCGGATTTTCCGGACAGGGAGGCGAGAAACTGGTCGTTCGGATTGCTGGCCTGAAACGTATCCGGGCTTTTCGGTTTCTCGTCGGCACCCCTCTCATTGTGGGCCGGCTCACCCGCCGCGCCCAGTTCCGAAACGATCATCGGCGAACGGTAGCGGTCCTGTTGCTTCGCATGATAGGCCGCTTCCTCCGCCTCGGTACGGCGGCGTGCTTCTTCCTCGGCGCTGCGGCGCTGACGTTCCGAATCGTCACTGTTGCCTGCCCTTCCTTCAATCACCGCCGCGGCTTGCGGCAGGAGCGGTGCTGCTTTCCGTTCGGGCGGCGGCGTGAGATTGAGCTGGCCCGCACGCGATGGCAGGAAAGCTTCGTCGGACACAGCGCGCTCGCCTTGCGGCGGCCGCGGGTGGCTGAACAGCGGCAAGGCAAAGAGCCCGGTTGCCCCTGCCGCAAGACATAGGCCAACGATGCCGGCCCGCAACGTGCGCTTTGGTTCCAGCAGGCGGGAACCTGTCCCTGCCTCGATATCCAGACTGCGATGGTAGTCGAGATCGGGCATCGCTTATCTCCAGCGTCGCTTGGAGGCGGGAGCATCGGCGATGACAGCCGGCGCGGCAACAACCGATGGCGCTGTTTTCCTGTTCAGATTGAACAGGCAGGTCGCATAACCGCCGTGCCGCAGCATCCACTGCTTCGCAATCTTGTCGACAACGATATAGTCTCCCTCACGCCGGTGATTGGCGAGGATTTCGCGCTTGCCTCCTTCAACACTGAAGATCGCCGGAACATCGCCCCGGAACCGGAACCATGTCTTGACGCCGTCATCAAAAGCCTCGGCCGGTTTAAGCGCACGGTCGCCGCGAAAATGATAATCCGTATTGGCATCTTCATGGCGGAACCCGGCGCGGTTTGGTTCCGATACCAGCCGTTGCGCCTGGGCCAGAAGCTTGGCGTCCATCTCCACGTCGGGATATCGGAACCTGATCATGTAGGTCTGGTCAGACTGCGAATCCGGATGCGCACGCAGGACGAAAGTGTAGACATGCTTGTCGCTGACGATGTTCATGTTCGTCGCGGCTTTCGGCTCCACCGGCTTGAGGAAAATGATGTTGCCCTTCTTGTTGGGCTCGATTTTCCAGGAAATGCTGTCGCCAACGGCAACCGTTTCGATTTTTTCCGTGTCGCCCAAAACGATCATCGTCGACACGCCGTAGGTTGCATCGACCGCGACGACGTTGCTGGGGTTGTAACTCACCGTCCTGACACGGGCATCCGCGGTGCCGCGGCGCGGCGCGACTTCCGCCTGCGCCGCATGGATGACCGCCGCCATCGTTATTGCAACGCCAACCGGCAATACCATGCAGGCGCGGGCACGTGTCCTCATGGCTGGTACCGGTCACCGGGCGTGCCTTGCCCGGACAGGCTTTCCTGATCGCGGCGATAGTCGACGACCTGAAAACCAAGCGGATTTTCGAACCGCCATTCATTGGGCATGGGCGCTTTGGAATACTGGAAATGCAGGAGAGAAACCCAGTGTTCCTCTGCGCCGGACTCGCGGCCTGTCCGCTGTGTGGAAAACCGGACCACGGCCGTAAGCCTGTTGGGAAGCTGTATGGATTTGATCTTCAGTTCCACCCGGGTCTCGCGGCCGAAGCGCGTCACCGGATTGTCCGCATTGGATGGACTGTAGAGCGCAAAGAGATCCCGCGCGGCATCGCGTGTCGACAGCAGCTGGGCAAGATCAAAATTGTCTTTCACCGTTGCCGGATCATAGGTCTCGCGCGCTTTCAGGTAACGGACCACATACATGCGGGCGATCGCTTCGTTCTGCGTCAGATCACCATCGGCAAGTGGTTGTTTTATCTCCATGAACCCGGTTGTCTTGTCGACTTCGATGACATAGGGCTCGAAGCTCTTGAGCGGAAGCAGCAAGGCGAGACAGGTCAACGTCAGGCAAGCCAGGGCAAAGCTGATGACAGCCACCAGCCACGCGGTCAGCCGGGACCGCTTCACGGTGCGGATGACATCGTTTTCCCAGCGGATGGCTTCGCTGAAGTAGCGCCTGTCCGGCCCGGGTGCCAATCCCGCCTCGATTATGTTTTCATTGGATCCAGACGCATTCATCACTGCCGGCGAAACCTTGAAATCGGTAAAACTGAAAATTCTGAAATGAAAATTTTATAATATGACCGCGCGCCCTGCCTCGATTGCGCAGCGCCCGAAGAACCGTTCAAGTTGTAAATATCATGCGAACGCGGAACACAATTCGACTTTGGTCTGATGCCTTTCGCCCAGGCAGGAGAAAACGAGGTTTGCCGCGTCCCGCGGTAGGCCGCCGGCCGACTTCCTAGCGGGTTTCAACAGCTCCGGGGGCGGAGACCGGAACCGCGCTGGCCCGTTGTCCGAGCCAGATGCTGCCAATGACGAGAACGAGCCCACCGATCTGCGGTGAGGTCAATGTCTGATTGAGGAATAGCCATCCGAGCAGCACGGCGGTCAACGGGCTGAGGAACAGGAGCAAGGACACCACCGCGGATTGCATAAGCGCGATGCCCCGGAACCACAGGACATAGGTCAGGGCACCGCCGATCAGCCCAAGCCACCCCAGGCCAAGCAGATTGGCCGTACTCGGGAACGGCATGGGCGGCTCGAAAAGCAGCGCCATCGGAACGAGAAGCAGCCCTCCGGCCGTCAATTGCCAGGCCGTGAAGGTGAGCAGCGATACGGGCGGTTGCCACTTGCGGGTCAATACATTTCCGAGGGCCATGGAGACAGCTCCGGCAAGACCCGCTGCAACACCAATCCCGTCGAGCGCCGCATTGGGGGCCAGCACCAGCAGCGCGACACCGGCGATCCCGACAAGGGCGGCATAGATCGATACCGGGCGGGCCCGACTGGCAAGAACGACCGAGGCGAGAAAAACCACGATCAACGGCTGGACCGCCAGCACCGTCGCAGCAACGCCGCCCGGAAGCCGGTAGGCCGCGATGAACAGCATGCTCAGGAAGATCGCGATATTGAGGGCGCCCAGAACAAAACTGCGCAGCCACCAGATGCCGGCCGGAAGCTGCCGAACGATCAGGAGCAGCAGCAGTCCTGCCGGCAAGGCGCGCAGCATGGCGACCGTCATCGGGGAAAAGCCCGGCAGGAACGCGGTGGTGACGATATAGGTACTGCCCCAGATGACAGGGGCAATTGCCGTCAGCAGCAGGTCGGAACCGCGCGCGCTCATGATAGTTCCAGAACCTCGGCCAGGGGACGGCGGGGCTTCTGCGGCCAGTTTCCGGGCGCGGCGCGGCCAACGGTGACGAGCATCACCGGCACTTCATTCGGCCCAAGGCTGAACGCGCGCGCAACGCCTTCGGCATTGAATCCGACCATCGGGCCGGTGACGAGGCCGAGCGCTTCGGCGGCAAAAATCAGAGTTGCGGCACCAAGGCTTGCCGAGCGCACGGCTTCATCGCGCGCGGTCTGAGGATCGGCATATTGTGTGCGGGCTCCTTCCTGCCATACCGTGGCCATCTCGTCCGGCATGAAACCAGCCTCGACGAAGGGACGCAGCCGTTCGGGAAGGGCAGCGTGGTCGGGAAGTTGCCCGCAGACAATGAAGGTAACGGCGGCATCGCGCACCTTGGTTTGGCCGTGGGCCAGATGCTGCAACCGGACCTTGGACTCCGGTGCGCGCACTGCAATGAAGCGCCAGTTCTGCAGGTTGTAAGCGGTCGGGGCACGCGTTGCCAGACGCGTCAGCTCCCTGATTTCCGCATCCGACAGCGAGTGCGAGGCGTCGAAACGATTGGCTGAAACACGCTGTTCGATCAGAGCGATTGTAGGATTGGTCATCACGTCATTCCAAACTTGGTATGTGGCTTTGATATCACATAGATAATTCACCTGATGATGATAATATGCGACATACGAAAGTGATAATTCACTATTGGAAAACTATGACATGGATCATCTCACTGCCCTGCGGGTCTTTCGCCAGGTAGCGGAACGCAACAGCTTTGCCGAAGCCGGGCGCCGTCTCGGCCTGTCGCCGCCTGCGATCAGCAAGAACATTGCCGAGCTGGAGGCGCATCTGGGCGTTCGGCTCATCAACAGGACGACGCGGCGCATGGCGCTGACCGAGGAAGGCCGGATTTATCTGGAGCATGTGATACGCGGGCTCAATGCACTGGCCGAGGCGGACGAAGCACTGTGTCCGATCAAGGCGGAAGCGAGCGGCACATTGCGGGTCAGCGCACCGATGACGGTGACGTTGACCCGGCTTTCGGCCGCAATTCCCGGTTTCCTGTCGCGCTATCCCGGCCTGCATCTCGATCTGCATCTCGACGACAGGCGGGTAGACATCGTGCGGGAAGGATTTGACCTTGCCATTCGCGGCAGCGACAATCTGGAGGATTCCAGCCTGATCGCGCGAAAACTCGCCGTCATGCCCCATGTCCTCTGTGCGGCGCCCTCCTATTTCGAGGCGCACGGCAAACCTGAAGAACCGTCGGATCTGAAGGCGCACACCTGTGTCCGGTTCAGCCTTTCCGGCCATGCCGACCTTTGGGAGTTCCGCAAGTTCGGCCGCACGGAGAGCATCGCCGTCAACAGCCGATACTCGGTCACCTCAAGCCTTGCTGTGCGTGACGCGCTGCGGGCGGGCTTCGGCGTGAGTTTGATGCCCTATCCCTATGTCGCAGACGACCTGAAGGAGGGCCGGCTTCAATCGGCGCTGGATGACTGGAGTACGGTGGAAACCACGCTCTATGCCATCTATCCGTCCCGGCAGCACGTCGCGCCGAAAATCCGCGCCTTTCTTGATTTCCTCATCGACGCATTCAGCCGGGAATAAATGAACGAGGCGGCACCCGCTCTGAATGACCCATGCGCCGGCTTGTCTGGGGAATGGCGACCTGTCCGATGCGCGGCGTGCGGCCGGCACAATCATTTCTTTCGGGAAGGTGCGAAATTCGCCATTGAAGCCAAGGGCCGCATCGGTTAGAACCGCTTCGCGCATGCGAGCTATCGCAGCCTCATGCACCCGTAGCTCAGCTGGATAGAGCGCTGCCCTCCGAAGGCAGAGGTCACAGGTTCGAATCCTGTCGGGTGCGCCATATCTGGCGAGGAGCCGCAGCCCTCACTTATCAGAACAATCGGTTTCCAATCGAGATCGCAAAGGATTGAACAACCGTGAGGAGCATTCTCGTCCCGTTTTCGCAATGGCGGATGGGAATTCCCCGCACGCCTATGTCGCCGCATGATCACATCACATTGAAGCAGAACCAATTAAGTAAAGCATCTATATTTATCCCACGCGTTCCCACATAAAGTACTGTGTGGAAAACTTTCTTTCATTCTTAATTTGATTATTAATTATGCATTTTCTCCTGCAGTTTATCATTGGAAATCGACATGGTTCGATGTTCTGGTAGGGGGACAACATGAAGGGCATGGTATTCACCGAATTGCTGGGTTTCGTAGAGCATATCTACGGGGCGGATGCCGTGGATGATCTCATCGAAGCTTCCGACCTGCCGAGTGGCGGCGCCTATACTGCAGTGGGTACTTACGACCACAAGGAGATGCAATCGCTTGTCACCAACTTGGCTGCGCAAAGCAACACGCCGCCAAACGAATTGTTGGATTTGTTCGGTCAACATTTGATCGGGCGTTTCAAGGCTTCATTCCCTGATTTCTTCAAGACCGCAGCCACCCTGTTTGATTTCCTCGAAAGCATCGACAGCCATATCCATGTGGAGGTACGAAAACTCTACCCCGATGCCGAGCTGCCGGAATTCCGGGCCGAACGCCTTGGGACCGGGGCAATGCACCTCGATTATCGCAGCAATCGTCCCTTCGCGGCGCTTGCCTCGGGCCTCATTCTTGGCGCGGCTCAGCTCTATGGCGAGACCGTGCTTATAGAGCGAAGCGCGCACGAACACGATGGCGAGAAATTCGTCCGGTTCTCAATCCAGAAGACGGATGCGATAGCGTAAATGCTGGAAACCGACACGCCCGGCGATCGCGTTGCGCGTCTCGAACGGCGCCTCAAGCGGGAACGCCGAGCCCGCGAAGAGGCGGAATGGCTGCTCGAGGCGAAGTCGCTGGAATTGTATAACGCCAACAACCACCTGACGGTGCTGGCGAACGACCTTGAAATGCGCGTCCTCGATCGCACGCACGAATTGGAGGTTTCTCGTCAACAGGCCCTGTTCCTTGCCGAGCGCGACCCTCTGACCACGCTCGCAAACCGGGTCAGTTTCACGCGCGATCTGGAAACGGCTATCCGAGAGGCTCGTGTTCAAAGCGGGATGGTACAGCTCCTGTTTGTCGATCTCGATCGGTTCAAGGAGATCAATGACAATTACGGCCATGCCGTCGGCGATGCGGTGCTGCTGGAAGTTGCTGCTCGGTTGCGCGCAATCTGCCGGGAGCGAGAGGTGCCCGGACGGCTGGGCGGTGACGAGTTTGGCGTCATCTGCGTGACACCGGCTCACAGCGGACGCGCCCGCCAGATCGCGGCAGACGTCATGGAGGTCATGAGCAGGCCGATCGATTGCGGCCGCCTGCAGCTGATCGTCAGCTGCTCGGTCGGCTTTGCAAGCTTCCCCCGCAATGCCGTGGATTCACCGACACTGCAGCGCTTTGCCGATTTCGCCCTGTACCATTCGAAGTCGGCTGGACGCTCGACATGGACGGAGTTCGACGACACCATGGCGGGCGAGCTTCAGAGCCGCCAGGGCCTGGAAGCAGAACTGCGCACCGCGGTGGCGGCGGGAGAGATCGAGCCCTGGTACCAGCCAATCATCTCCACCAAGGGCAACGAAATCGTTGGGGTAGAGGCTCTTGCGCGGTGGCAGCATGCCGAGCGGGGGCTCATTCTTCCCGGCCTGTTTATACCGCTGGCCGAAGAAAGTTCGTTGATCGTCGAGCTTGGCCGGGCGATGATCGACCGCTGCTGCCGGGAGATGCACCCGTTCATCCGCGACGGTCATCTCGATTACGTGTCGATCAATCTGTCGCCGCGTCACCTGCGTTCCCCCTCGGTTGTCGAACATATCGCCGCGACGTTGGCCCATCATCATTTCCCTCCCTCCGCCCTTCAACTGGAAATCACGGAAAGCCTGCTGCTCATCGATTTCGAGCAGGCCCAGGAATGCCTTTCCCGCTTTCGCGCGCTCGGCATCCGAATTGCCCTTGACGATTTTGGAACGGGCTATTCGAGCCTTTCATACATCAGGCGCTTGCCATTGGACGTCATCAAGATCGATCGCTCCTTTGCCAGGGATATCAGCGCTGACCAGCAGGCCGAAGCCGTGGTCAAGGCAATCGTTCAGCTCGCACAGGCGCTGGAACTCCGCGTCATCGCCGAAGGCGTCGAGACGGAAAGCCAGGCGCTCAGGCTGACCAGTTGCGGCTGTTTCGTACAGCAGGGATATCTGTTTGGACGGCCGATGCCGCTGAATGAAATCACCCGATATCTTGAGGCCCGTGCAAATCCGACGCCATTCGCCCACAATATTTCAGCCTCCTGAGCCTGAAACGTCATCTGTCGATGCAGGACGGAGGGCTACTATGAAGCCAATGGGACTGTGACGTCGTACCCAATCGGCTCTGCCTCGATTTCCGTGATGACCGGCGGATTTGCACATAAATCTGCCTATTACGACAAAAGAACGGGAAGCTCTCTTGTGTCGCCCCATGTCGCAAGCCTATGATAGACGATGAAAAACTCCTCTCCCATTTCCGAAGCTGGATTAGGCGGCCGAGCCTGGCCGAAAATCCTTTTGAATTATCGCAAACCGCACCGCGGCCGCAGCATTTTCGAGCTCGCGGTGACGGTCATTCCCTTCGCAATCCTGTGGGCGGTCTGCTGGGCTGCCGTCCACTATGGTTTCTGGTGGGGGTTGCTGTTCATCATTCCGGCAGCCGGCTTCCTGCTTCGCCTGTTCATGATCCAGCATGATTGCGGCCATGGTTCCTTCTTCGCCCACCGGCATTCCGACGACTGGACCGGCCGGGCGATCGGCGTTCTTACCTTGACCCCCTATGATTACTGGCGCCGTGCGCATGCACTGCACCATGCTTCAGCCGGCAATCTGGATGAGCGCGGTGTCGGCGATATCACGACCCTTACCGTTGCCGAATACCGGGCCTTGTCCCGCTGGGGCCGCCTGGGCTACCGCCTGTACCGGCATCCGGTGATCATGTTCGGCATCGGGCCGGCCTGGCTTTTCATTTTCAAACAGAGATTGCCGTTCGGCATGATGCGCTCCGGCGCCCAGCCCTGGATCTCCACCATGGCGACGAATTTTGCCATCGCGCTGCTGGCGGCCGTTCTGATCTGGCTGGTGGGTGTCATTCCCTTCCTGATGGTGCATCTGCCCATCGTCGTTCTCGCCGGGGCTGCGGGCATCTGGCTGTTCTACGTCCAGCACCAGTTCGAGGAGACCCATTGGTCGCAAGGCGCTGACTGGCAGTTCCAGGAGGCCGCCCTGCACGGTTCCTCGCATTACGTCCTGCCGCTTCCTCTCAGATGGCTGACCGGCAACATCGGCATCCACCATGTCCACCATCTTTCCAGCCGCGTGCCCTATTACCGGCTGCCGGAAGTTCTGCGGGACTATCCGGAGCTGAGCAATGTCGGGCGTATCACCATTCTGCAGAGCCTGCGCTGCGTGAAACTGGTCCTGTGGGATGAAGGCCGCAAGAGGCTCATCACGTTTCGCGAGGCGCGCAGCCTGGCCTGACGCCAGCCGCTTTCCAGACCATCTGTACACCTGCCTTGCAGCCTGCGCACACCGCGCAGGCATACACGAACGCGGCTTTTGTTCCCGCGCCCGTGCAAAATATATCCGGCTACCGATCTGGAACCAACGGTATCCGGGTGTGTTTCCATCCTGACCTCGCCGGGCGCTTGCACCCCCGCAGGGATTTTATCTGAAGAACAGGATGAATGGAGACACACCATGGTTTCGTATGATCGGGACACAGTGGATACAATCGCGGTTGACCGACAGCGCCTCGCATGGGGCGGTATTTTTGGCGGCACGCTTCTCACCATCGCCGTCCAGGTGCTGTTCGCAGCACTCGGTCTGGGGATTGGCCTCAGCACGGTCAGCACCACCGGCGACGGCGCTTCCGCGCAGGGCCTGGGTATCGGAGGCGGTATCTGGAGCGCCGTTGCGATGATTATTGCCCTGGCTATCGGCGGTTACATCGCTGCCTATTTTTCCGGCCAGTATGCGCGCTGGAGCGGCGTGCTGCACGGTCTGGTTGTCTGGGCCGCGGGACTGGCTATCGGACTCTATCTGCTTGGCACCGCCGTTGGCGGGGCCTTCGGCGTCCTCGGCAGCGTCGCGTCCTCGGTCGGATCGACGGCAGGTCAGGCCGTGTCCGGCGCGGCCTCGACCGCCAAGGACATGATCCCGCAGGCTGTTCAAGCCAGCGGCATCACCAAGGAACAGGCCGGCGCGGAGGTCGACCGTCTGGTAGACGGTGTGCTCAACCGCGATCCCTCGGGGACCACATCCCTGACGCCGGAACAGGCCCGCAAGGAAGTCGTATCGGCGTTGACCAGTCATGCCCTGGGCGAAGAGACATCGCAGGAAACCAAACAGCGCGTGACAGCCATCATTGCAGCACAGCTGGGCATCTCGCCCGATGAAGCCAACAAGCGATATGATGCGGCTGTTGCCAAGATCGACGAGGTCAAGGCCAAAGCCACGGCCAAGGTTGAGGAACTGAAGGCTCAGGCTAAGCAGACCGCCGACAAGTCGGCAAGGATTGCCGCAAGCGGCAGTTTTGCAGCCTTCGTCGCCATGCTGATCGGCGCCCTCGCCGCAGCGGTCGGCGGTGCGGCCGGAATCCGCCGCAACCGATAGACCCGCTTGAATGCCAGCACGTCCCGCAGCGCACGCTGCGGGATGTTTTTGCGCCGTTGCCGCCGCCCTTGCCCAACCGGTTAAAAGCCCTGTAGAAAGCCGGGATCGATCCGTCGCAGATGACGGACGCAATCCAAATTGGTGAGGACGACAGCGTGCGGAGATTGTTTTCAAATGTGGCCCTGTTCGGGTTGGTTCTGACAGCGGTCAGTGCGATTGTTCCGGTTTCCGGCGCCGGCGCGGCACCCACGGCCGCGCAGTGCAAAAAACTTGATCCGAACGGGCGGGATATGGGCGGCGATACGCATTTCAGCATCGCGATCCGCGACAAGAAAGCCGATCTTGTCGCCAAGATGCTGGCCTGCGGTGCCGATGTGAACCTGAAGACCCAGGAGGGCTGGGCACCCCTGCACACTGCAGCCTATTACGGCCCGGCAAGCGTCATCGATCTGCTGATTTCCAAGGGCGCGAAGGTCAACTTCGTCGGTGACTACGACAAGATGACGCCACTGCACATGGCGGCAAGTTACAGCGATGATCCCGCCGTGGTTCAGGCTCTGCTCAAACACGGAGCGGATAAATCTGCCAGGACTGCAGGCGGCAAGACAGCGCTGGAACTGGCGGCCGACAAGCCGGCCATTGCCGCATTGTTGAAGTAGAAGGAACCGGCCTGCGTCCTTCCCCCTTGTTGCGGGCCGGTCAAGCTCCTAGGTTTCAGGCATGCGGTCGATAATCGTTTAAGCAATGCTAGTGTTCGCCAAAAAGCTGCGGGACGAAGTTGGAGGGGGCGTCCTGACGTCCCTCGCCCTGCATCTTTTGGTGGCGGCATTGCTGTTCCTCCAGCTTCCCCAATGGAAAACCACACCGCCGGAGCCGGAAAGCGTGGAGGTGAAGGTCGTTCCGCCGCCAGAACCCGAACCGCAGCCAAAGCCGGAACCGGAAAAGACGGAAGAGAAGGCAGAGGCGCCAAAACCGCAGCCCGCCCCGGCCCCCGCCGCAGCGGCCGCCTCTTCGCAACGTCTTCTTAAGCTTCTCCCGCGATCAGAAAGAGATGCTGCCGATTCCGAAGCGGCGCCACCCGCCGACGGTACAACTCAAGACGCAGCATCAACCCCGCAAGACTCACCCGCAGCACAAGCGAAAATGGACGCTGCTCCAGCCGCGCTGCCGCTGGAGAGCAAACCGGCTGCGCCAGAAACCCCGAAACCTGATGTGCAGTCGGCGCCCATGCCCAGCGAAACGGCAGGGCAGGCAACGCAACAGTCGCCGGCTCCGACCAACGCGGTCAACAATATGCCCACTCCGCAACAGAAATCAGAGCCTACCCCAAAGAAGTCAGATCAGGCATCCAAACCGAACGGTTCCAAAACCGCACCCAACTCCAATCCATTCTCAAATATGAGCCAGAAATTCCTGCCAAACTCGGGGCTTGACCCGCGGACAGCGCAGATCGTCGCAAGGCTTTCGCCAGAAGAGCGCCTTGCAAGCCTCTGTACATCGGAGGCATTGGCGATGCTGAGTTCAAAACCCAGCACTGCATCGCGGGATGCGATCCTTCCCAATGGCCCCGCGGGAGGGATCACGTCCAAGACGTCATTCAACGGTGCTGGCGCCGCGTTCCGCCTCGGATCAAACTGGTACAATCTGGATTTCAAATGTTCGGTCGATGCCGGCGCAACGCGGGTGGTCTCATTCACCTTCAGGATTGGCGGGATCGTTCCAAGAAATGAGTGGCAAGCCCGCAAGTTGGATGACAGGCGCTGATAACCGGGCGCCAGACCCGGCCTTGATCATCGCGTCCTCCTGAGGCCGGAATGGGCGCTGCCTCATGTGAGTGTTTTGTGTTCCTTTCCCTGCAATAACAGCCACAGCGCGGCACGGATGCCACGCTGTTCATCCCAAAAAGCGGGCGGTTTCAGGTCAAGCAGATCTGTTGCCGGTGATCGCGTGATAGAGCCAGAGCACGACGACGGAACCGATAACAGCGACGATCAGACTGTAGATGTTGAAGCCGGTGACGCCGGTGGCACCGAGCAAGCTGAAAATGTAGCCGCCGGCGACGGCGCCGACAATGCCCAGAACGATGTCAAAGATTAAGCCCTGACCGCTCTTGTTGACGATCTTGCTGCCAATAAATCCAGCAACAAGTCCAAGTACAATCCAACCGATAACAGACATGCGAACATTCCTTCCTATCCATTGGCTTAATGTCGTCATGTTTTCGCATAGATTGCATAAAAGCAAGATGGTTGTGCTTTCTCCCGGAATGAACAAATATCTTTGCGGGGGAGAACGACGGATTTGAGCTGAAACCGAGCAACATTGAAGGGAGATCGAGATGGGAATTTTCGATAATGCGGTACCAGGCGGAAATATATCGAAGCCGCTGATCATTGCGCTTGGAGCACTTCTGGTCGGTAAAATGCTGAGCGGCGGCTCGAGCCAGCCCGCGCAGGCTCCCGACAATCCGCAGACGGCCGACAATGGCAATACAGCAGCCGGCGGCGGGCTTCTCGGCGGGCTCGGCGGTCTCCTGAACAGCCTGACCAATGCGGGTCATGGCGAGACGGCAAATTCCTGGCTTCAGCCGGGTGAAAACAAGCCCATCGCACCCGGTGATCTGGGCAGCGCGCTCGGCCAGAAAACCATCAGCGAGATTGCCCAGCAAACCGGGATGAGTGAACAAGACCTTCTCGCGCAGCTGTCGAAGATCTTGCCGGGCGTGGTCGACCAGCTCACACCAAACGGCCAGGTGCCCAGCACGCAGCAGATTGCTTCGCTCCTGAAATCGTCTTCATAAACACCAGACTGGCCGGAACGGGTTTCGTTTCGGCCAGCCTTTGTTCTGCGGCTGGGGATCAGGCGACGGAAAGTTCGGTCTTGCGCGCGTTGACGTTGGCGAGCCGCATCACGACGAGCCCGAGCAGCGGGAAGGCACCGCCGATCCAGCCCAGATATTCAAGACCCAGATTGGCGATGATCAGCCCGCCGACGAACGACCCCGAAGCAATGCCGAGATAAAGCGCCGAGCCATTGAGCGACAGCGCGAGCGGCGCACTTTCCGGGGCGATCGCCAGAACCCGGCTGGCCTGCGCGGGTGGGAACATCCATGCGGCAATTCCCCAGAGAACCATGATCGTCATCAGCGCGGGACCGGCGATTTCATGCGGCCATTGCATGATCCAGCTGATCGCCATCAGCGATGCGGCATTGAGGAAGGAGGCGGCGATCACCGTGCGCGTCGGGCCGAAGCGATCCGACAATTGTCCGCCGACAACATTGCCAAGGGCAGCACCAAGACCAAAGGCCAGCAGCACCAGCGGCACCATCGCGCGGGAAAGGCCGGTTCCCTGCACCGCGATGGCGGCGATATAGGTGAAAACGATGAAGCCGCCGGCCATGTAGAGCAGCATGGTGACAAGCGCGGGCAAGAGCCCGGGGTGGCGGATCACGCCGAGCCGCTGCCGCAGGGTCAAGCGGTCGGCGCGCAATCCGCGCGGCAGGAGAAACCAGACGAAGGTGGTCGCGGCCGCCCCGATCAGGGCAATGAAGATGTAGGTGCCGCGCCAGCCGGCAAACGATGCGATCAGCGCGCCAAGCGGCGCACCGAAGGCCACCGCCAGCGTGGTCCCGCCGACGATGACGGAAATCGCCCGCGCCCGATGATGCGCTTCAGAGATGGCGACGGCCGTTGCCTGCGCCGTGGCCGCGTATAGGCCCGCCGACATGCCGATCAGCAGCCGGGCGGCCGTGAGAAACGCATAGGATGGAGCAAATGCCGCCAGAATTGCCCCGATGACGAAGGTGGTGGCGCTGCCTGCCAGGATGAGACGGCGGTCTGCAGACCCGGTAAGAGCCGCTAGAACCGGCGCGCCCAGTGCATAGGCAAGCGCGAACATGACCACGAGATAACCGGCCTGAACCAGCGTCACGCCGGTATCCCCGGCAATCTGCGGCAGAAGGCTGGCGACGACAAAACCCTCAATGCCAATGGCGAATGTACCCAACGCCAGACCGACAAGGCGAATGTCCATGGGAGATATCCTTTGTTCAATGATCCTTGAACTATTGAGCTCACCGGCATGTGAAGTCAAGAACAAAGTTCAACGATTATTGAACATTGAACTTTTCCCGCGTACTTGCTACGGTGGAGGACATGACCCATCCCCTGTTTCATCCGGATGCTGAAGAGATTTCACTTCCCGCCATCTTCACAGCGCTTGGCGACGAGACGCGTTTGAACATCATTGCCATTCTAGCGCGCAATGGCGAACGCGCCATGACATGCGGGCAATTTACCCAGCTTGGTTCCAAAACAGCCCTGAGCTATCATGTCGCCAAGCTGCGGGAGGCAGGCGTGATCAATGTGCGGCCCGATGGAACGAAACGGTTTCTGACCTTGCGCCGTGCCGATCTCGACAATCGCTTCCCCGGCTTTCTCGACTCCGTCATCGCCTCGGCAAGCACGATGCCATTGCCTGAAAGCCAGCCTCCGGCCGGTCCGGCCGAAACCCCGGGAGAAACCGAATGGACATAAAATCGAGCGGCTCCATACCGACGCGCCGCGCGCCGGAAGAATGGTTCACCGGCACCGTCTGGCAGGACCCGATCATCCAGACCCCTTCCCCGGCGCGGCTCATCGCCGTCGTCGTGCATTTCGAGCCGGGCGCCCGAACCGCGTGGCACACCCATCCGCTTGGACAGACGCTTTATGTGGTTTCCGGGGCGGGCCTCGCGCAGGTCTGGGGCGAACAAATCCGCGAGATCAGGACTGGTGATGTCATCTGGATTCCGCCCGGCGAAAAACACTGGCATGGTGCGGGTCCGGCAAATTCCATGTCGCACATCGCCATGCAGGAGGCGTTGGACGGCAATGCCGTCGAGTGGATGGAAAAGGTTTCCGATACGCAATATTCCGGCGCACAATAATCTGCTAGCATGTGTGCAGGTGTAAAAACCCGGCTTTGCGGTTGCGTTGAAAGGAAAAATCATGGCGTTCGAAGACATCAAGGCACAGATCGCACTCCTGCTTGAAGAGATGGTGCAACGGCCGGCTGACGCCCATGAAATTCACGAGACTCTGCGTGAGCATCTCAACGAACTGAAAGCCATGGGCATGCCGCTTCCCGCGGACCTTGTCGCCCTCGAGAAGCAGCTGGAAGTCGACTTTGATTCCTGAACGGAACGCTTAGACGGACCCTTTGAAAATATCCTTCTTCAGATCGGGGTGCGATGTGAATAGCTCTCCCCGCCCGGGACGACCGTCCCTCATGCCGATGTCGCGCAGCATGTGATCGGAAAAATCCGCGGCATTGACGGTGATCGGCACGGTGGGCCTCACCAGCGCCCGCCTGAGGGTTGCGAACCAACCCCAGCGGGATCCGGGGTTGTCTATGGATGTGCAGTGCGATGGTGAGGGGTTCATGACCTCAACTCCGGTTTGTATGCGACGTTCATGTCTTGGGTATGCATTCAATGCGCCTGTTCGCGCTTGTTTTCCAACAAAACGGCGAGTATCTTCCATAAGGACAGCTTATGGATCATGCCGATGAATCTTCCGCCCCTTGCCGCTATCCGTGTTTTCGAGGCCGCTGCCCGCCATGGCAATTTCACCAAGGCGGCGGAGGAGCTCGGCATGACGCAAGCCGCCGTCAGCTATCAGATCAAACTGCTGGAAGAGCGGGTGGGATCGCCGCTGTTTCTGCGGCTGCCGCGTCAGGTTGTCCTGACGGAAATAGGGGCGCGGCTGGCCCCGGCAACGACCGAGGCATTCGAAATCCTGCGTGCCGCCTTTGCAACGACACGCGAAAGCGCCGACGGCATCCTGACCATCGCGACGATTCCGACCTTTGCCGCCACGTGGCTGGTTCCGCGGCTGGGTTCGTTTCAAATGGAGAACCCGGCACTGGCCGTCCGGCTGAAATCCGGCCGCGAAATGACGGATTTCGTGCGTCAGGAGGCGGATGTCGGCATTCGCAGCGGCACAAAGGAGTGGCCCGGCCTTGTCTGCCACAAGCTTTTCCAGGCTTATTTCACGCCCATGCTGTCACCGGCACTCGCCGCCTCCGTCGGCGGCGTCAAGACACCGACCGACCTGCTCAAACTGCCCATTCTCGACCCCGGCGACCCCTGGTGGAACATCTGGTTCAGCCTGGTTGGCATCGAAAAGCCGGCCCTGCGCGGCGACCTGCGCAACCGGCTGGGCGACCAGCATCTGGAAGGGCGGGCGGTGCTGGCCGGACAGGGCGTTGGAATATTGACACCCTTCTTCTTCCAGCCCGAGCTGCAACAAGGACAGCTTATCCAACCCTTCGATATTGTGGGATCGTCAGAGCACGCCTACTGGCTGGTTTATCCGGAAGCCCGGCGGAATGTTCCGAAAATCCGCGCGTTCCGCGACTGGATGCTGGGGCAGCTCGGTGAGGTAAAGAAATAGCGAGGATGCGGCAGAGCCTTGAGCCCCGCCGCAGCGATCCCTAGAAAACTGCGAGATAGCGCAGCAGCGAGATAATCCCGATCACCACAACGATCACCTGGACGATCTGCTTGGCCCGGCCATCGAGCGGCAGCATCTGGACGAGATAGAGCACAAGAAAGATCACCAGAACGGTGATCAGAAGACTGATAAGAAGGGACATCGCAAACTTCCTGTTTTCGGGATCAGAACAATCGTAGCGTGGCAAAACTCTTTGCTGGCTATTTTTGTTCCACGCAAACAGCAGTCCATACGCTGCAATATCCGGACGTGCTGCCGGCACCGAATGCTGGGCGCAATTTCGAACCACCGTGCATTGCATTGCCCGTTCAGTTGCTGATAGCTTCGCCATCATCCCCATTTCTCAGGATTCTTCCCATGCGCTCGCTGTTTCATCTTGCCTACCACGTCCATGATCTCGACAAGGCGCGCGGCTTCTATGGCGATATCCTTGGCTGTGCCGAGGGGCGAAGCACCGACAGCTGGGTGGATTTCGATTTCTTCGGTCATCAGATCTCGCTGCATCTCGGCAAGCCGTTCGAAACGACCAACACCGGCAAGGTGGGCGATCACATGGTACCCATGCCGCATCTCGGCGTCATTCTTCCGCTGGAAGACTGGAATGCCCTTGCCGACCGGCTCGAGCGCGCAAAGGTCGACTTCGTCATGCCTCCCGTGGTGCGGTTCAAGGGCGAACCGGGCGAGCAATGGACCATGTTTTTCCGTGATCCCTCGGGCAACCCGATCGAAGTGAAGGGCTTTGCGGATTTCGCCAGCGTCTACGCGAAATAGCGGCCGCCATGGAATTCAAGCCATCAAACCTGAAGGCGGCGTTCTGGATGTCGGGGTCGCTGGCCGCCATTCTCATGATGGCGATCTCCGGCCGGGAAGCCTCGAAGGAACTCAACGTCTTCCAGATCATGGAAATGCGGTCGCTGATCGGGCTGGCAATGCTCTATCCGCTGATCCGGTCTTCCGGCGGCGTGCGCGCCATGCGGACCGGCCGCATCTGGCAGCACGTCGGACGCAATACCGCCCATTATGCCGGCCAGTTCGCCTGGTTGCAGGCGCTGTCCATGATCCCGCTGGCGCAGGTGATCGCCATTGAATTCACCACACCGGCCTGGACGGCCGTCATGGCCGTCGCCTTTCTCGGCGAGCGGTTCAATCTCTGGCGCACGCTGACGATCCTCCTCGGCATCATCGGTGTCGTCATCATTGTGCGCCCCGGCATCGGAACGATCGAAATGGGACAGTTGATCGTGCTCGGCGCGGCGTTCACGTTCGGCATTTCCTTCACCATGGTCAAATCCCTGACCCGCACGGAAAGCGTGGTGAAAATCATCTTCTGGATGCTGGTGATCCAGTCAGCCATCGGATTGCTGCCGGCGCTGCATGTCTGGCAATGGCCGACCCTGCATGCCTGGCCCTGGGTGGTGATCATCGCCTTCACCGGCACGTTCTCGCATTTCTGCATGGCGAAGGCCCTGCTGTATGCGGATGCCACCGTGGTGATACCGATGGATTTTCTGCGCGTGCCGCTCATGGCCGTGCTGGGCTGGCTCATCTATGCGGAACGGATCGATATCTACACGGCGCTCGGCGCAGCCCTCATCCTTTCGGGCAACCTTCTGAACCTGAAAAACAAGAGCGTGCCGGCAAAGGCCATTCAAGCGGATTGAAACGTTTCATCCGCTCGAAGCCGTCGCAATCGATGCTCAAGCCACGCCGAAAAGCGTCGGAGCATCACTGGCCTGCCATTTCGGATATTTCAGCATCACCGCGTCGAACCGGCCGGATGACACGAACTCATCCAGCCACCGCTTCACGTGCGGGCGGGCAAGCCCGCTCCACCAGTCCGCATCCACGCTGGCAAACTGCCGGACAAACGGCAGGATCGCCATGTCGGCAAGCGACGGCGTCGCCCGGAAGAGACAGCGCGACCAGGCCAGCCGTTCCTCGTATTCATCCAGTATCGCCAATGCCTTTTCGCGTTCTGCCAGCCGATCGGTTTTTTCAAAGCGGGTTGGGTATTTGTAGCGGTCAAGGCTGCGCTTGAACGGGCCGTCATTGCGGGCAATCCAGCCGCCATCATCCACCTCAAGCCAATGTTCCGGGTCATGCTGGCTCAAGGCCCAGCGCATGATGTCGAGGCTTTCATCAATCACCGTCCCGTCGGGCAACAGCAGCATCGGCACCGTCCCCGATGGCGAAACACCGAGAAACTCCGGCGCCTTGTCTCGCAATACGATTTCCCGGAGCTCGCAGGCCTGGTGCGCGGCCTGAATGGCGAGCCGGGCCCGCATGGCATAGGGACAGCGGCGAAAAGAATACAGAACGGGCAGAGCATGTGTCATGAGGGCCTCGGTTGACACAAGTTTTCATGAAACCGGTGCCGATAACAAGCCTTGCGCGTGCATTGCCCCGATCCATGAATTCAATTCATGATTATCCCGCGATATCACACGATTATCAATGGAATGCGCTTCGACCATATTCAGCGCAACCGGATTGCCATCCGTCGTCATTCCATTCGCGGGCCGGATCAAATTCCCGCCTGCCATTCAAAGGACAAGACAATGCCTCTCGCACTGCTGGCGTTGACAATCAGCGCCTATGCCATCGGCACGACAGAATTCGTGATCGTTGGCCTCCTGCCCACCGTTGCCGGCGATCTCGGCATCACCCTGCCGCTCGCCGGTCTCATCGTCAGCGTCTATGCGCTGGGTGTCACCTTCGGCGCACCGGTTCTGACCGCCCTTACCGGCAAGATCGAGCGCAAGCCGCTCCTGCTCGGGCTGATGGCGCTTTTCATCGTCGGCAATACCGCTGCGGCGCTTTCGCCAACCTATGAACTCCTGCTCGTCGCCCGCGTGCTGAGCGCCTTCGCGCATGGCGTGTTCTTCTCGGTTGGTGCCACCATTGCCGCCGATCTGGTTGCGCCCAACAAGCGCGCATCGGCCATCGCCATGATGTTCCTCGGCTTGACCGTCGCCATCGTCACCGGCGTTCCGCTTGGTACCTTCATCGGCCAGCAGCTGGGCTGGCGTGCAACATTCTGGGCGGTTGCCGGCCTTGGTGTCATCGCCTTCATCGCCATTGCCGTGCTTCTGCCTGCTACCATCGCCAAGGCCGCTCCTGCGCGCCTGATCGACCAGGTTCGCGTGCTGGGCAGCGGACGCCTGCTGCTCGCCTTCGCCATGACCGCGCTCGGCTATGGCGGGACCTTCGTGATGTTCACATTCCTTGCTCCCGTGCTGCAGGAGATCACCGGCTATGCAGGCTCGACTGTCAGTCTCATCCTCGTGCTGTACGGCCTGTCGATTGCCGTGGGCAACATGGTTGGCGGACGTGTGGCCGACGGCAACCCGGTTGGCGCGCTGGTCGTGATGTTTGCGCTGCAGGCGCTTGTGCTGGCCATCTTCACCTTCACCGCTGTCTCGCCGGTCTGGTCATTGGTCACGCTGGCCGCCCTCGGTGCATTGTCCTTCTCCAATGTCCCCGGCCTGCAGCTTTATGTGGTGCAGCTGGCGAAGATCCACACGCCGGAGACGGTCGACGTTGCCTCGGCACTCAACATCGCCGCGTTCAACCTCGGCATTGCCGGAGGTGCCTTCCTCGGCGGCATCATCGTGGCGTCACCCCTCGGTCTTGGCGCGACACCATGGGTCGGCGCCATTCTCGTGGTCGGCGCCCTTGGGCTGACACTCTGGAGCCAGGCACTCGACCGGCGCGCGGCAACGCAGGTTCTGGCTACGTGCTAGAGCCTTTCCCCGCGGGGTGACACGCCCCGCGATTTTGATACAGTCCGCATGAGATTCGCAGGGAATTGATCATGCTGGCCGACGTTATGCTGCCCCTGAGGCTGACATTCCGGCTGTGGCTGAGGTTCTGGCCACAGCTTTTTGCCGTCCTGCTGCTCGGGGTCATTGCATCGCATGTGCTGATGCAACTGGCTGTCGACGCCGCCTACATCAATCACTATGCGGGACTGGCCATGCTGACGCTGGTTGCCCTTGCACAACTTGTGACAACCGTTTCCATGATCCAGATTGTCCGGCCCGGACTGCCGGCATTGAACGCGGCACAAGAGAACGTCGCGGCTGCGGGCCCGGACGATGACACGCGCCGCGGATTTTCGAGACTGGCCGCCATGGTCTCGGTCGCGCTCATCCCGTTCTTTGCCTATTACGCCGCCTGGGGCTTTCTGAGCAATACGGTGCGGCAGTATTCGCGCGCCGCGCTCGACCAGATGCCCTTCGGGGAAAGCGGCGGCAATGTGCTTGATGTGCTGGATTCCAAATGGCTGCTTCTGTCCGTTGCCATCTCCTGGGTCATCCGCAAGCTGGCAAAAACCATGAAGGAGAAGACCGGCCGTTCCATCTGGCAGATCATCATGGTGGTGTGCGAGACCAACTGGGTTTTCATCGGCCTCTATATCATCAGCCGCTGGAAGGACAGCTGGATGAAAGCCTTTATCGAGGGCAATCTCTGGACCTACGCCAAATCCCTGCTTGCCGGTCTGCCGGAGCCGGTTGCATCGGCCAATGCCGCAGCACTCATACCCGTCGAGCAGGTTCCCGAAGCGTTCGGTACCGTTGCCATCGGCCTGTTCTTCCATGCGCTGTTACCGGTGATCTGGCTTGTGATGGTGGCCCTGGTCTATGGCTACGATGTGCGCGACGAAAAAGAGATCTTGCATCTGCACCGCCGCGTCGAACAGTTCGGCGAGCGTTACAAATCGATCCCGAAATTCCTGCGCCACTTCGTGGAACATTTCATTGGCGGCTACCGCTCGCGTTACCTGCCCATCGCCAACGGCGTCAAGCTGACCCTCAACGCCGGACTGCTGCTCATCCTCACGCTGATCCTCGGATATCGTTTCATCGAGTGGGCCGCCGCCTGGATGTGGCTGGGCACCGCACGGCTGATCGGCCCGCACGCGCTGGACGTCTGGCAAGCCCTTTCCAATGGCGTCAGCTTCCTGTTCGGCAGCCCGCTGCAGGACTCCTCCACCGGGATACTGGTCGAACCGCTGCGCATCTGCTTTCTTGCCGCAATTATGGAAACGGCTTTCTCGATGCGGCGCAATCCGCAGCCGGCAGAGGCTGAACCGGTCGCTGCCGGCAGCTAGCCAGCTATTGCGGACGGGCAAAGCGCAGATAATAGGGACGCTCGCCGCGCATGCCGATGATCGGTCTCAGCTCCCCAACGACATTGGCGGGGACAAGATAGGTCTCCTCGACCACCCGCCGCATGCCCTGGCTGACCTCGGCGAAGATAGTAGAGGCGCAGGTTTCTATACCCTCGGCGGGACGCGGCAGGCCGGGTACCGATGCCGGCGACCAGGATCGCCCGGTTGCGTCCACCAGCCTGATCGAACACATCAGCCAGAGGTTTTTCAGGTCCGGATCGCCAATTTCGACAATGAAACGCGCAATGACCGGAACGGCGTTTTTCGGCAATGCCCCCGGTTTCATGCCCTCGGCGACCGTGCGCAGCTCGATAAACTGCCAGTCGCTGCCACCGTAGCGGGCACTCTGGCCAGCCGTGACGTCAATCGGCACGACATTGTTGCTTTTTCCCATTTCCTTGACATCGCCGTACGACACGACGAACAGCGCAAGAGGAATGAGCAGCACCTGCGCCCACAGGCTGCGCCGGCGCCAGCGGCGTTCCGAAAGATCCGGCGTCTCGTCAGTGAGGGTCATGCGATCAGTTCCCTGAAACAGGCACGGGTTTTGCCAGATCATAGCTGTCCTCTATCAGCGGTTGGCCGTCGTTGAACTTTCTGAAATCATCGATGGCGATGCGTGCCTCGGAATCAAGCCGTGGCGCCATCCGGCTGGAAAGCGTGAACGTTGCCCCATTCACCTGATCCGGCAGTATCTCGAAGACAAAACGAACTTTCCTCGGCATGCCCGGATCAAGCAGCGGCGGCATCTGGCTGCTCAGGATGCCGACCCGATCGGTCTTTTCGTAATGCAGGCCCGTAGGGCCCACCCACGTCGCTGCAGCAACCGTTGCCGATGCAGTCGTTGCCGCCAATTCCGCCGTCGCCACAGCCCAAAGGCCCGATGTCGTCAGTGTCTTGCGCTGCCCGTACTGCGTGAACGCCAGTTCGCGGGCGAAATCCACTTGCTCCAACCGGAGGTCGACCAGCCGGGTATGAACCGTTTCATGCATCTTGCCATAGGCGGGGATAGGACCGGTCAAATCCTCGTAATGCGGCTTTGTCTGCTGCATGGCATACAGCACAACGACGGCAAGACAGACCACCAGAATATTGCCGAGCCGGCGCATCAGCCCTGTCCTCCGGCAAGGGCCAGACTGGCCTTGGCCGCCACGCGCTTGCCCCACCAGCCGGGCGCGCCATAGAGATTATCGCTCCGCTTAAATATATCGGCGTCAAAGCTCAGCTCAACCGTGTCCTTGGGTATCGCCGTTGCCGGCATCAGCCAGACATAGGCCATTTTTTCCGGCAGACCCGGCTGGAGCGACGGCATCAGCGCGTCATCCCGCACAAGATAGATCATCGGTTTTTCCGCCTTTGCCCCAATCCCGGGAGGCAGATGGACTGTGCTGTAGTAGCTTTTGTCCGATCGCGTTGTCCGGTTCGTCAGCTCGACCTCAAGCACCAGCGCCTTCTGATCCGCCTTCGGCGTCAGACCATGGATTTTCTGATCCGTCACCCAGGCTTTCAGAGGCTTGATGCGCCACTTGCCGGCATCAAGCGACTGTCCGGGAAGAATTTGGCTGATGGCGGCCTGCGGCTGCGCTTCGAACACCCCGAGGGTCACGGCCACGACGAGCGCGGCAAAGGTGCCGAGGCCGGCGGTTATCCAGGCGCGTGCCTTGCTGGAGAGATTGCGCACATAGGACCACATCGGGCGATCTTCCTCCGATCAGCGCCATAGCACGCGCTGAATTCTGAGTCGCATTCCGTGGAACCATGCAACGGTTGCGCGCTGCATGGCAAGTCCGGACCGCGTGAGGCGGTTTAGCGTGAGGCAGCCATGGGCAGATAGCTATGGACCAGATCGACGACCTGCTGGTCGCGCGCTCTTGCCGTGTCGCCGCCCATCACCACCGCAACGAGCTTGCGGCCATTGTCATTCACCGATGTGACGATGTTGAAGCCGGAGGCACGGACATAGCCTGTCTTGATGCCATCGGCACCGTTGAGCTTCGCCAGGACGCGGTTGTGGCCTTCCACCAGCCTGCCGTTGAACATGAAGTCATGCAGCGAAAAATAGTAATATTGCTGCGGGAAATGCCGGCGCAGTGCCATGCCGAGCAGCGCCATATCGCGGGCGGTGGTGACCTGCATGGGATCGGGCAGACCCGAGGCATTGTTGAAGGTCGTGCCCTTCATGCCGAGCTGCCGGGCCTTGGCCGTCATCAATGCGGCAAACTGCGGTTCAGAGCCGCCAATGGCTTCGGCAAGCGCAACGGCAACGTCATTGGCCGACTTGACCACAATCGCCTTGATCGCCGTATCCACATCGATCGATTGACCGGGCCGGAAGCCGAGCTTGCTCGGTGCCTGTGACGCTGCGTGGGCGGAAACGGGAATGACCGTGTTCTTGGTAAGACGACCGGATTCCAGCGCTTCGAACGTCAGATACAACGTCATCATCTTGGTCAGCGAAGCCGGGATGCGCGGAAGGTCGGCACTGGCCTGGTAAAGCACCGCACCGGTACTGCCATCGACGACAATCGACGCGGACTTTTCCGTGATGGAGGCGGGTACGGTCGTTGCAACCGGCTGCAGCGCCGATGTGGTCGTGCAACCGCTCGCCACGCCAACAACCAGAACAAACAATGCCACACATTTTGACATCAACGACAGAGGGTAAAAAACACGCGGCACGTTCATTTTGAGCGGTCTGATTTCCAAAGGTGGAGATGAATGGTTTTTAGCGCATCATTGTTAATAATCCGCTGCTCTGCCACCCTGTTAGCGGATTTCCGCCGCCAGACCAAGCTGTGGCGTGACGGCAAATGGTCGCCGGGCCCTCAGGCAGTCAGAACGACCTTGACACTGCGCGATCTGTCCAGCGCCACGGCGAAGGCTTCGGGGGCCTCTTCAAGCGGGAATTCACCCGTGACAAGCCGCAACACGCCGATTTCTCCGGAGACGATCAGTTCAACGGCTTCGTAGAATTCTTCGCCGAAACGGAACGTGCCTTTCAGGTCGAGTTCCCGCGCCATCACCGCATTGGCGGGCACCGGAATAGACCCGCCGGGCAGGTTGCCGACCTGCACAACCGTACCGCCGCGCCGCACGGTGCGGATGGCCGAGGCAAGGCCAGCGGCCGTTCCGGAAATTTCAAAGCCGACATCGAACGGCGTCGCGACGGCCAGTTTGGCAAGCTTGTCCTCGCCTTCCGATAGGTCGAACACCCGGTCGGCACCCAGTTCAAGCGCGAATTTCAGCGGAGCGGCGGCGAGATCGACCATCGCGACGGATTCCGCCCCGGCATGTTTCAGCGCCAGAAGCGTGAGGAGCCCGATCGGACCCGCACCGAATATGATGGCCGAATGCCCTTTGACGTGTCCGGCCCGGCGAACGGCGTGCAGGCATACCGCAAGCGGTTCGGCCAGCGCCGCCGCCTGAAACGGGAAATCCCTGGGCACCTTTACGCATTGCGCCGGCGTTGCATCAAAAAAACTGGCAAAGCCGCCCTGCATGTGCGGCGTCTTCGATGCCGACCCCATGAAATAAATATTCTCGCACAGGTTGGCGCGGCCCTCGTGACAGTAGGCACAGGTGCCGCACCAGCGCGACGGGTTGACCGCGACACGGTCGCCAACACTGAGCCCCGTGACTTCAGACCCCAGTTGCATCACCTCCCCCGCCACTTCGTGACCGAGAATCAGCGGCGATGTCACGACGAAATCGCCGGTCCTCGCATGACGGAAATAGTGCATGTCCGAGCCGCAAATGCCGCCTGCGCCGAAGCGGATGCGCACCATATTGGGCTTCAGCGCGGAGAGCGTGTGTTCCGCCATACGCAAATCCTCCGGGCCGAAAAGGGTGGCAGCGATTGTCTTCATGTGATCCGTCCCGAAATGGCGATAACGGCGATCGTATCGAGAAAATGGCAGACAAACAACACGCGCGGATTGATCGGGACCGGGAGCATCCGCAGCGGTCGCCAGGGGCTGGGGAGCGTCCAAAAATCGCCCTGCAGACCTGTGGAAACGGCATTTGTTACAGAGCGTTGCGGAAAGTGATTGCCGGGGAAGCCGCCGAACAGGCTATGAGAAGAGATTAACAGGCCGTAAACGGTCGCTCAGAACTGGTGGACAATGGTTTCAAACATTCGATTGCTGCGCCCGCTCGCCTGCCTCGGTCTGGTACTGAGCCTGGCAGCCTGCACCACGGCCAACCCGACATTGCCGACCAGCACAGCGTCGATTCCTGTTCCTGAGACTGCACCGCGCACCACTGCGCTGACCGTGACCGGCGCGCCTGTGCAGATGGCCTATGCCGGCCCCGCAGCCAACCCGGCCGCCCTCGCGACCGCAAATGCCACGACGCAGGCTGCCCCGGCCGAGACAGCAAAAATTGCCGCACCGGCAAAGACAGAGACCTACGGCCCGCGGGTCGACAATCTGATTTCACAATATTCTGCCGCCTATGCGGTGCCGGAAGCGCTGGTGCGCCGTGTTGTCCACCGCGAAAGCCGTGGCCGTCCGGAAGCCCGCAACGGCAAGTATTGGGGCTTGATGCAGATTCTGCCGTCCACGGCGCGCGCCATGGGGCACAGCGGCACGCCAAAGGACCTGCTCGATGCGGAAACCAACCTCAAATACGGCGTGAAATACCTGGCCGGTGCCTACAAGGTTGCCGACCGCAATTTTGACCGCGCTGTTCGCCTCTATGCCAGCGGCTATTATTACCAGGCCAAGCGCAAGGGCATGCTGGATGAAACCGGCCTGAAGGGCGGCACCACGCCTGTCCAGTCCACGCAGATTGCTTCGCTGCCCATGGCACCTGTGCCCGCAATCAGCCAGCCGGCCGCGACGGTGCAGACGGTGGCCTATGCGCCGGACCCGGCTCCCGTGCGTCCTGGCTTTATCGCCATTCCGGCTGATCGTCCTTACGGACTATAAACCCCACCTATCAACGCCTAGTTGAATAATGAGCCGATTCATGGCGTTGTGTGCTCAATCTGGAGCACACACATGGGTCTTTCCATCATTCTGTCGATCATCGCACTGGTTGTAGCGGCCATGGCGCGTCAGCAAGTAACCGCGCTGCGCAAGCAGGTGGAAGAATTGCGACGGCAGATTGCGGAAAAAACGCAACCGGCACCAGTAGCCAGCGATACCGCAAAACCGATTCGCCGTTTCCGGGCCGACGAGGCCTTGACGGAGACACCGGCACGCGCAGTCCCCCCGGCCGAGCCCGTGGGAACACCGATACCGGCCATGGCGGCATCAGCGCGGCTGGACCCGAAAAAGGTCGCGCAAATCATGTCGGGCAAGCCGTCGGCAACGCCTGTCACCGTCCGCGCAACACCGGCACCATCCGTACCGGCAGCCCGGCCAAAGAAGTCCTACGGCGATTTCGAGCGATCGCTTGGCCGCAACTGGCCCGTGTGGATCGGCGGCGTGGCGCTGTTCCTTGGCGGTATCTTCGTCGTCCAGTATTCCATCGAGAACGAACTGCTCGGCCCCGGCATCCGGCTCTGCCTTGGTGCGATTTTCGGCCTGCTGCTTCTGGGCGCGGGTGAATATCTGCGCCGCAAGGAAAAGCCGCTTGGCCTGTCCGTCGAGGGCCCGGACTATATCCCGGGTGTTCTCACCGCCGCGGGATCAGCGGCCCTCTTTGCCGTCGTCTATGCCGCCCACGGCATCTATGGCTTTATCGGCAGTTCGACCGCGTTCCTTGCCCTGGGCGCCGTTGGTCTCGCCACCCTCGCACTTGCCATCAAACACGGTCCGTGGATTGCCGGCCTCGGCCTTATCGGCTCCTACCTGACACCGGCCCTGGTAAACGCGCAGGCACCGGCACCCTACAGCTTCATGACCTATCTGTCGGTCGTCACGCTCGTCGCGGTTGTCCTCGCCCGGGCGAAGGCATGGCCGTTGATTGGCGGCGCGGCGATCCTTCTCGCGGCGATCTGGGGAGCGGCCTATACCGGGTTCGACCCGATGCCGAATGGCGGGGCCCTTGGTTTGTTGACGGTCAGCCTGCTGGCTCTCTCCGTCTTCAGCCATCTGAAGCCGGGCGGCTACACCCTGTTCGACCGCACCGGAGAGCCCTGGTATGACCCCATCACCATGGCGGGTGCCGCCGGTGCGATTCTTCTCGGTCTTGGCTACGTCTCGCACGATCTTTTCGGGCTGGCGTCGTCGCGCTATCTGGTCCTGGCAACACTCATTATTGCCGTATCGGCATTGGCACCGCTCCTGATACGCCGGGCCCTGCCCTTCCTTGTTCCAGCCGCCCTCATCGCGCTGGTTCCGCTCTCCCTCGCGGATATGCATCATCTGCTGGACAGCGGCTATAACGGTTCGGGATTGTCACTCTACGATCCGGCGAAATATCGCAGCTTTGCCATTGTCATCGCACTTGCCTTCACCGCCATCGGTGTTCTTGCGGCAACGGTGCTTGCGCGGCTGCCTGACATCGTGCGCGGCCTTGCCTATGCGGCGCTGGGAACCGCCGTTCCCTTCGTGATGATCACAGTGATGCTCTATATCTTCGGTAACACACCTGCCGCAACCGAAGAAATACTCACCGTCGGCCTCGCAATCACCGGCTTCGGCGCTGCGACATGGCTGACGCGCCTGTGGAAGGACGATGTGAAGCCGGCATCCCCGGCCTGGCTGTTTGACGCCGCATCCATCGGTTTCGCCGTGCTCGCCCTTTTCGTGGTGTTCGACCCGCAATGGCGTATTCTGGCCGCCTGTGCCCTGGCGGTTGTCTATGCCTTCGCCACACGAACCCGCCTTGCACCGGTGCTGCGCTTTGCGCCGGCGGTGTTTGCCGTTGTCATCCTCGGGCATGTTCTCTTCGATCCGACGATCGTCGGCAGTGACCGCCTGTCGACCACGCCGTTCTTCAACCAGCTCCTGCTCAATTACGGCGGCTTCTTCGCGGCCATGACCGTTGCGCAGCTCGTGCTGGCCAAAGGGACCAAGGACACCGCCTACCGGCTTGCACAGGCCCTTGCCGTACTGGCAGGCTTCGTGCTCGTCAATATCCTCGTCCGCCACTGGATGAATGGGGGCACGCTCGACAGCGGCGGCGATGTAACGTTGAGCGAACAGTCACTCTACACGCTCATCGCACTCGGCGGATCATTGTCGCTGATGATGCTGAGCCGGGGCGGCCAGGACTGGCTCTACCGCATCGCCGCACTCATTGTCGGTTACGTCGGCATCCTGGTGGCCGTGACGCAGCATTTCATTCTCCTCAATCCGCTGTTTGACGGTTCGGTCGGCGGCGGCCTGATCTTCAACAGCCTGTTCATGGGCTACCTGCTGCCGGGCCTGCTGGCGGCTCTCGTGGCGCTCAACGCCTTCGGCGAACCGCAGATAAAGCTGTTCGGCCTGCCGCTGGTCATGGCGCAGGCCAACCGCCCCCGGCACTACGCCATGGCCCTGGCGATCCTGTCCGGCCTCATGCTGTTCACATGGGTGACGCTCACCATCCGGGTGTTCTTCTGGGGCAGCAGCATTCATCTGTGGAAGGGCGTGGACTCGATGGAAATGTTCACCTATTCGGCCGTCTGGCTGCTGTTCGGCCTTGGCCTCTTCGGATTGGGCGCGTGGCGGCAGAACAGGCCATTGCGCCTGATCTCGGCACCGATCGTGTTCCTTGTGATCGCCAAGGTTTTCCTGCTCGACATGTCGAACCTTGAAGGCATCCTGCGGGCCCTCTCCTTCATCGGATTGGGTCTGTCGCTGGTTGGCGTCGGCCTGTTCTACCAGCGCATTCTCAATGCGGGGGCGGCCGCTACGCCGCCCACCAGCGATGAAAATGGTGCACCGGGCCGCGCCCCTGACCCACATTGAGCCCGTCGGCGGCAGCCATGGCTGCCGTCAGATAGGCTTTCGCCTCGCCGATTGCCACCGGCAGATCAAGACCCTTGGCCAGCCCGCTGGCAATCGCCGCCGCCAGGGTGCAGCCCGTGCCGTGGTCGTGGGTGGTGACAAGCCGCGGTCCGTCGAAACGCATCACAGACGTGCCGTCAAACAAGAGGTCGGTACTGAGGCTTGTAAGCCCGTGACCGCCCTTGATCAGCACCGCCGCCGGACCAAGCTTCAGCAGCAGCTCGGCCTGCCGCGCCATCTCCCGTTCGGTTTCCGCTGCGGGTGTGCCAGTCAGCAATGCGGCTTCCGGCAGGTTGGGCGTGAGCACAAATGCCAGCGGCAGGAGCTGTTGGCGCAGCGCCTCCACCGCCTCCGGCTGCAGAAGCCGATCGCCCGATGTTGCCACCATCACCGGGTCGACGACCGCCTTGCGCTGCCAGCGGTTCAAGGCTTCCGCGATGGTGTCGATGGTTTCGACCGTGGAAACCATGCCGATCTTGATCGCCCCGACCGCGATATCCGAGAGAACGGCATCGATCTGGGCGCGGATGATAGCCGGGCTCAGGTTCTCGATGGCGGTGACGCCGCGCGTGTTCTGTGCGGTGATCGCGGTCAGCACGCTCGTGCCATACACACCGAGCGCCGAGAACGTCTTGATGTCGGCCTGGATACCGGCGCCACCGCCGCTGTCGGAACCGGCAATGGTCAGGGCAATGGCGGTCATGCGGTTGCCCTCAACGCCTCGTCGACGGCATCGCGAAGCACCTGTGCGGCGGCGCGCGGATCCGCCTGACGGAAGATCGCCGAAATCACCGCAACCCCATCGGCGCCTGCGCGAATAGCCGGCGCGACCCGGCCGAGATCGATGCCCGCGATGGCGCCGACCGGCAGGTCGGGCTTTGCCGCGCGGATGATGGCCGCCAGCCGGGCAAACCCGTCAAAACCGATCGGGCCGTCGGGATTGTGCTTGGCAGGGGTTTCGAACAGACCGCCCACGCAGGCATAGTCGATGGCAGAGCTTATGGCCACCTGCGCATCGGCTTCATTCTTCACCGTCAGGCCGATGATTGCATCGGGGCCAAGCAGCGTGCGGGCGTCGGCGACCAGCATGTCCTCGCGCCCCACGTGCACACCCTCGACACCCGCCACCAGCGCGACGTCGATGCGGTCATTCACAAGCAGGGGGATGCCTGTGCCGTGCAGGGCCGCATGGATGGCACGGGCGCGCTCCACCATCTTGCGCGTCGGCGAATTCTTGTCGCGATACTGGATGATCGTGGCCCCGCCCCGCGCGGCCTGCAAAGCCAGGGCACCCAGATCGGCATCACCGCCGATGGCATCGACATCGACAATGGCATTCAGGCGGAAATCTACTTTTGGCATGGTCTTTTTCTCCGAATAAATCGTTTCACTGCAGTTCAACGGCGAGGTCATCCACCTTGGGCACCGATTTGATCAGTCCCGCCTCGTGCATGAACACGCCGAGCCGTTCATAACGGCTGCGGTCGAGAGCGGCGGGACGCTTGGCAAAACGCGGCAATGTATCGATCCATGCCTGCCGGTTCAGCGCATTGTCGAGATCGGGATAGGCCTTGATGAACAGCGACCAGGACTCATCGGGATGGTTGGTCAGATAGATCGCGCCCTTTTCCACGGCGCCGATGAAACGTTTCAAACGGTCGTCTTTCGCCAGATCGGGATGGGTCAGGAAGATCAGCTCGTCATAAACGGGCACGCCATGCTCCTCGGGAAAGAATGCCGTTCCCTTGTGGCCTTCCTGCGCCATCTGCGTCAGCTCGAAATTGCGGTAGCCACCCACCGTGGCATCCACCTGATTGGCGATCAGCGATGCCGACAGGGCGAAGTTGACATTGATCAGCTCGACATCTCCCGTCTTCAGGCCTTCGGATTTCAGCATCGCGCCGAGCATGGCATCCTCAAAACCAGCCACGGAAAACCCGACTTTTTTGCCCTTCAGGTCCTTCAGGCTCTTGATCGGGCCATCGGCGAGGACGGTCACCGTGTTGAGCGGCGTCTCCACCAGGGTGCCGAAACGCACCAGCGGCAGGCCTTCATCATGGCTGAGATAAAGGTTGGGCTGGTAGCCGATGGCGATGTCCGCCTGCTTGGCCGCCACGAGGCGCGGCGGCGCTGCCGGATCGGCCGGCGGGATCAGATCCACGTCCAGTCCCGCTTCGCTGAAGAAGCCCTTTTCGCGGGCAACAACCAGCGGTGCATGGTCGGGGTTGACGAACCATTCCAGCAGGACAGACAGCTTGTCTGCGGCCGCGGCGGGAGATGCGAGGAGAGACAAGGCGGTTAGCAGGACGATGGCGGGGGCAAACGCACGGCGGCGAAACATGGGCATTCCTTTATCAACGGGACGGGAAAACGGAGTGGTCATGATGCCTGCACCCAGGGCGTGAGACGTGCGGCGAAGGCATCGACGAGGAAACGCAGAACGATGGTCAGAACGGCGAGGATGATGAGAGCGGCAAACAGCGTGTCGGTCTGCATGCGGGCATTGGCCTGCAGCATGACGAAGCCAAGTCCGCGCGAGGCACCGACCCATTCGCCGATCACGGCGCCAATGGGGGCAAAGACCGCCGCAACACGCAGGCCCGAACCGAGGCCGGGCAAGGCGCTGGGCACACGGATGAGGAACAGCGTCGCCAGCGGCGAAGCCTGTGTCAGGGCGGCGGCATCCAGCAGGTCCTGACTGGTCCGCCGCAGTGCATCGGCAAAGGACGAGGCGACGGGGAAGAAGATGATCAGGCTGGCCATGACGACCTTGGACGCGAGGCCGAAGCCGAACCAGAGAACCAGGAGCGGCGCAATGGCAAAGACCGGAAGCGCCTGCAGGACCAGCAGCAGAGGCCAGACGATCTGGCCGAAACCCGGCAGGCCGGCCACCAGAAGCGCAACAAGGATTCCGGCCATGGCACCGAAGAACAGCCCGAGCACGATCTCAAGCACCGTGATGGCGGCGTTGCTCAGGAGATAATGCTGCTGCTCGACCAGGGCGGCAATGACAGAACCGGGGCCGGGCAGGATGAAGCGCGGCGGCTGCAGCATCCAGACAGCGAGCTGCCAGCACGCAAGCACAGCCAGCAGGGCCCCGGCGATGCGGACGAGCATGCGCATGGCGGGCCGTCACAGACTCGGCGATTGGTGGTTCAGCGAAAACGGCATCTGCAGGACTCCATCAAACGTGTGGAGATCCGGATATGTGCGAAGACAAGGCAGAGTGCGTGAAGAATGCTCAATTCCCGTTCCTACGCCGGCATAACCCGGATCAGGTTCAAGGGTCCAGCTCGACGCTATCTCAGCACTGTACAGTGCCCCCCTCGGAATGAAGTCATGATGGAGCGGCGGGGGCGTAAAGTCAATCGCGCCGCTTGAGGATTGCAGACATCAGTTGGTCAGGCGGACATTCTCGCCATCGACAGCTTTGCACCCGGAAATAACCGTGTAGAAAAGATCTTGCTGGTCCCAGCCACCGCCGTCTTCCCAAGCATGTTCGTGAGATTGTTTATCGCAACTGAGCAGATCAGTTAACTTTGTATCACCATTTTTCTTCAGCTGCACACCGTCAACGAAGAGATGATCCACAGTATTTCCATCATTGGTTTGGTATGTTGCGTCATAATTCCTATATCCGCTCGATGCAGTTTTACACGTAACTGTGTTTGTACCAGCTGTGGAATTATAACGGCCGACATCACAACCGTCCTTTTTGACTTCCATTTTGATATACAGTGTTTGGTAGTCGCCGAGCACAACGTTGCCGTCAGCCGGACTCATGGTTTTGACCCCTGTTCCTCGCCAATTGAGGGCAGTCTTGTCTTTGGCCTCATACAGCACGGTGCCTAACGTCACTTCCTTAGTTGAACCAGGGCGAGTGACGACAATCGAAACCTTTTTGGCCCAAATGCCGTACATGTCCTTCAAAATGATTTTGGCTTCTGACGGTTTCAACGGCGCCAGCGCAGTTGAAGTCACACCAATCTGGACTGAGTTCTGGTTCAGTAACGACATGAAGAGGGTATTGGTCTGCCCTCCCAGATTGACGGTGACCTTCTGGTCCTTTGCACTGAAATTGACGCTGACAGCGCCAGCCTTGTCCCCAAGGTTGGCACGCAAAAAGGCCCGTGCCCTGTCCTCGGCAGCCTGTGCATTGCCACCCGTGAAGATGGAGGCACCGGCCAGCGCCGCTGTGTCAGCGGCGTTCTGCAAATTGACTCTTTCATTTGAGGCAACGGTATAGTCAAGGGCAAGACCGGTCATGCCCATAAGCGGCACAAGCAGCAGACCGAAGGTCAGTGCCGTGGCGCCACGCTTGTCTCTCAGGAATTGTTTGAATTTGCTCATAGCCCGCTCCGGTTGTTGAGCGAACCATGAAGGCCATGCCGTAAATGCCTGCTTAGCAAATTCGTTCAGATTGTCTCAATCTGCGATAAGTCGTGCACCATGGTAAAAATCCGATAAAGCACGACCTAGGCAGCGGGTGCGCCCGGCCGCACAAAACCCTCGCTGGCAACGAGCAGATTGCGCGTATAGGCCTGCGTCACCTTGCGGGCGGCAAGATCGGCGGCGGAAAGGCGCTCCACCTCGGCACCGCTCTGCATGACCATCAGCCGGTCGCACATGTGGGTGACCACCGCCAGATCGTGACTGACCATCAGGAAGGTCAGCTTGCGGTCGCGGCGTATCTGTTCCAGCAGGTTCAGCACTTCGGCCTGTACGGATGCGTCGAGCGCCGATGTCGGTTCATCGAGCAGCAGGATCGACGGCTCCAGGATCAATGCCCGGGCGATAGCGACACGCTGGCGCTGGCCGCCGGACAGCTGATGCGAATAACGGAAGCGGAAGCTGGAGCCGAGGCCCACCTCGTCGAGCGCGCGCAGAATGCGCTTTTCAATGTCGGCAAATCCGTGGACCGCCAGTGGTTCCAGCAGAAGCCGGTCGACGGTCTGGCGCGGGTGCAGCGAACCATAGGGGTCCTGGAACACCATCTGCACTTCACGATAGAACGCCTTGGTGCGCTTCTTGTCCAGCAGCTTGCCATTCACGGTGATCGAGCCGCCGCTGGTCGGCGCCAGCCCGGCGACCGCCCGCAGCAATGTCGATTTGCCGGAGCCGGATTCACCGACGAGCCCGAAGGATTCACCGGGCATCACATCGAGGCTAACACCCCGCAAGGCGCGGAAACGGTCGAACGTGACTTCTAGCTTGTCGACGACAAGCGCTTTGGCAGGAGATGTCGTCATGCCGCCCACTCCGGCTTGCGATCAAGGACAGGGAGAGGATGGGTATCGACACCAATTTTCGGCATGCAGTTCAGAAGCCCCTGCGTATAGGGATGTTTGGCATTGTGCAGGTCCTTGGCGGCGATCTCCTCGACGATATGGCCCGCATACATGACGATGACCCGGTCGCAGAACGACGAGACCAGCCGCAGATCGTGCGAAATGAAGATCAGCCCCATGCCGCGATCGCGCACCAGATTGTCGAGGATGGCGAGAACATCCAGCTGGACAGTCACGTCGAGCGCCGAGGTCGGTTCATCGGCGATGAGCAGCTCCGGGCCGGTGATCAACATCATGGCAATCATGGCGCGCTGCCCCATGCCGCCCGAAACCTCATGCGGATGGAGATCGAAGACGCGCTCGGGATCGCGAATCTGCACGGCGGCCAGCATGTCGAGCGCACGCTTGCGCGCCTCGGATTTGCTGACCCGTTCGTGGGTGCGCAGCGTCTCGACGATCTGCCGCCCGATGCTCATGACCGGATTGAGCGAATATTTCGGGTCCTGCAAAATCATGGCAATCCGGTTGCCGCGCAGCGACCGCCGTTCGGCAGCCGAGACTTTCAGCAGGTCGATGCCATCGAAATTCAACGTCTCTGCGGTAATTTTCGCATGCGGCGGCGTCAGCCCCATGATGGCGCGCCCGGTCTGGGACTTGCCCGAACCGGATTCGCCGACAATGCCGAGACGTTCGCGGCCGAGCGTAAAGGATACACCGCGCACGGCATCGACCACACCCGTCCGGGTCGGAAACTGGACCCGCAGGTCCTTGACAGTCAAAAGGGTGCTCATTGGTTGTTGCCTCGCGGATCAAGCGCATCGCGCAGGCCATCGCCCAGCAGATTGAAGCCAAGGCTGACGATCAGAATGGCAAAGCCCGGTGCTGCGGCAACCCACCACTGATCCATGATGAAACGGCGGCCCGACGCAATCATCGCCCCCCATTCCGGCAATGGCGGCTGAGCGCCGAGACCAAGAAAGCCAAGACCCGCGGCAATCAGGATGATACCGGCCATATCCAGCGTTACACGGACAATCAGCGAGGACAGGCAGAGCGGCATGATGTGCCGCAGGACGATGCGGACCGGCGAGGCCCCCATCAGGCGGACGGCTGCAATATAGTCGGAATTGCGAATCGTCAGTGTTTCGGCGCGCGCGATACGGGCATAGGGTGGCCAGGACGTCACGGCGATGGCAAAGACCGCATTTTCGATGCCAGGTCCCAGGGCTGCGACCAGCGCAAGCGCAAGAATAAGCTTTGGGAAGGCCAGAAAAATATCGGTGAGGCGCATAAGAATGGAATCGACCCAGCCTCCCGCATAACCCGCGGCAGTGCCGACGATCAGGCCAATGGGCGCTGCGATGATCGCTACGAGTATCACGACATAGAGCGTGAGGCGCGAGCCATAGATGAGGCGTGAGAGAATATCACGGCCCTGATCATCGGTGCCAAGCCAATAGTCACCACCGGGTGGCAACAGGCGCGCATTGCGCAGGTCGCCGATAACGGGTGAATGTGGCGCAAGAACATTGGCCAATGCTGCAACCACCAGCAGGGCGACGATAATGGCAAGGCCGGCAAGCGCCAGCCGGTTGCTAGCGAAGCGGCCCCATACCAGATAGGCGCGGCCAAGCCTTGCCTGCAGGCGCGATTGCGGACGGTCACTCATCAGCCATTGACGGCGCGACATGGGTGGAGGCGGTGTATGGATTGTCTGGCTCATCGTGCGCGCGTCCGTGGGTCAAGCGCCTGATACAGAAGATCAGACAGGAGATTGATGGCAATGAACACTGCGCCAATGATGATGGTGCCGCCAAGGACCGCGTTCATATCCGCGTTTTGCAGGGAATTGGTGATGTACAGGCCGAGGCCCGGCCACGAGAAGACGGTTTCGGTCAGGACTGAACCTTCAAGCAAATTGGCATAGGACAGGGCAATGACCGTCACCAATGGCACGGCGGCGTTGCGCAAGGCATGGGCCCAGATGATGCGGGTTTCCGACAGGCCCTTGGCACGGGCGGCAACGATATATTCCTGTTCCAGCTCATTGAGCATGAAACTGCGGGTCATGCGGCTGATATAGGCAAGCGAGAAATAACCAAGCAGCGAAGCGGGCAGGATGATGAATGAGAAGATATTCCAGAAGGCGTCCCAATTGCCTTGAAGCACCGCGTCGAGAAGATAAAAGCCGGTAATGGGTGTAAATGTGTATTCATAGATGACGTCGATGCGGCCCGGCCCCGAAGTCCAGCCAAGCTTGGCGTAAAAGACCAGCAACGCCAGCAATCCGAGCCAGAAGATCGGCATGGAATAGCCGATAAGGCCGATAAGACGCACGATCTGGTCGATCAGGCTGCCGCGTTTGACGGCGGCAAGGACCCCAAGCGGTACGCCGAAAAGCGTGCCGATGAGCGTGCCGAACGTGGCAAGCTCCATGGTGGCCGGAAACACCCGGCGGATGTCGGTCATGACAGGATTGGAGGTCAAGACCGAATTGCCGAAATTACCCTGCAGCGCGCCTTTCACATAGATGAAAAACTGCTCATAGAGCGGCAGGTTCAGGCCATATTCCTCGCGCACCCGCTCGACCACATGGGCCGGGGCCCGATCGCCGACGATCGCCAGGGCGGGATCGATGGGAATGACCCGTCCGATAAAGAAAGTCACGGCGAGAAGGCCGAGGAAAGTGATCGCGCCGATCAGCACGAAGCGGCCAATAGCAATGGCAAGGCCGGAGGCCCAGGCGCCTGAACGCCTGGCCTCCAGTTGTGTTTCTGTGGTCGTCATAATTTCAGCCTTGGGCGCTTGCCCTGATCATTTCGATACGGTGAAAACGTAATTGGTATCGAAAGATGGTCCGAGCTTGAAACCCTTGAGATTCGAGCGGATACCGGCAACTTCCGTCTGCTGGAACAGGAGAACGAACGGGCTGGTTGCCAGAACCTTCTTCTGCAGATCCTCATAGGTCTTGGCGCGCTTGGCAGTGTCGCGTTCCAGCAGGGCCGACTTGGTTTCCTTGGTCAGATCCGGCACATCCCAGGCATTGCGCCATGCGAGCGTCTTGTTGGTGCCCGTATCGGCATTGTCCGGATTGCTGGTGAAGGTTTCCGCATTGGAGTTCGGATCCCAGTAATCCACGCCCCACTGACCGATATAGATATCATGGGTGCGGGCGCGGTATTTGGTCAGCGTCTGCTTACCGTCGCCGGGAATGATCTCCAGCTTCACGCCGCCCTGGGCAAAGGTCTGCTGCACGGATTCGGCAATGCCCGTCACCGGCTGGCCGTTGCGCACATCCATCGTCACTGAGAAACCATCCTTCAGACCGGCCTTGGCCAGAAGTTCCTTGGCCTTCGCCACGTTGAGGGAATAGGGCTTTTCGTCCAGCTCGCCCAGAATGCCCTTCGGCAGGAAGGTCTGGTGGATTTCGCCGATGCCCTTGATCAGCTTTTCGCCGATGGCGTCATAGTCGACGAGGTATTTCAGCGCTTCACGCACTTCCGGCTTGGCTAGGTTCGCATTCTTCTGGTTGAGGCTGAAATAATAGATCGTGCCCTTGGCTGCGCTGGTCGTCTTGATGTCGCTGTTCTTGACCACCTGTTCCAGATCGTTGGGCTCCAGATTGCGGGCAACGTCGATATCGCCCTTTTCCAGGAGCAGGCGCTGCGTGGCGCTTTCCTTGACATGGCGGTAGATCACGCGGTTGAGCGGCGCCTTGGTGCCGTGATAATTGTCGTTGCGCTCCAGAACGAGGATTTCGTTGGCGCGCCAGTCGCGGATCTTCATCGGGCCGGAACCGGCATAATTGGTCTTCATCCAGGCATTGCCGTAGTCATTGTCGACCACATGCTGCGAGATCAGCTTCTTGTCGACGACGGATGCAACCGTCGATGTCAGGCAGTTGAGCACGAAGCTGGGGGCATAGGGCTGGTCAACGGTGAAAACGAAGGTGCTCGGATCCGTTGCCTTGGCCTTTGCGGTGACATTGTCCGGCTTCAGGCCGAACTGGGTGAGGATGAAGGCGGGGCTCTTGTCGATCTTGATGGCGCGCTCGAAGGAATAGGCGACGTCTTCAGCCGTCAGCGGATTGCCGGAAGCAAATTTCAGGCCCGGCTTCAGCTTGAACGTATAGGTCAGGCCATCGTCGGAAACCGTCCAGCTCTCGGCAACGTCAGGAATGATCTTCGAGGGGTCATTGATGTCGAGGCGCACCAGCTTGTCATAGGTATTGCCGTTGATCTCGCCCATGGTGAGCTCGAAGGCCTCGCCCGGATCAAGTGTAATCACATCGTCGATGGCAAAAGCTTCGACCAGCGTATCGGCTGGCGTTGCGGCCCATGCAGGCACGCCGGATATCACGAGCGCGGAGAGCGCCGCACTTCCGACAAGCAGCCGGAATTTCGCGTTTAACTGGTTGATCAACATAATAGTCACCCCTGTTTTTTGTGTTGTTTCAGTTCGTTTCATGCCAAGCGGATCGCAGGATACGCATCCAGTTTCCGTAGCAAATCTTTGCAAGATCCTCGTTTGAATATCCAGCGTCCGCCAGCGCTTTGACAAGCGCCTGATTGCCTGCCGCGTCAGCGATTTCGCTGGGGATTTTAGCACCATCAAAATCCGAGCCAAGGGCCACGCAGTCGATTCCCATGCGATTGACCATATAGTCGATGTGGCGAACCATGTCGCTGAGCGGCGTATCGGCATTCTCGCGGGCGTCCGGACGCAGCATCGCGACCGCATAGTTCAGGCCAACCAGCCCCTTGCGCTCGCGAATGGCATCGAACTGCTTGTCCGTCAGATTGCGTGCGATCGGCGTGAGCGCGTGAACATTGGAATGGCTGGCAACCAGTGGCTGATCGCTGATCCGGGCGACATCCCAGAAGCCCTTTTCCGTGATATGGGCAAGATCAACGAGAATGCCGAGGCGGTTGCATGCCCTGACCAGATCCTCGCCCGCCGCCGTCAGACCGGGACCGGTATCCGGGTCGGACGGATAGGCAAATGGAACCCCGTGAGCGAAAACATTGTTGCGGCTCCAGACCGGCCCGAGTGAGCGCAGTCCCGCCGCATAGAAAACCTCGAGTGCGGCCAGATCGGCATCGATCGCTTCGCAGCCCTCGATATGCAGAACCGCGGCGAACTGGTCGTTGGCCACCGACTCCTCGATATCGGCGGTGGAACGGCACAGCTTCCACCCGCCCGCCTGTTCCAGACGCAGCGCAATCGAGGCCATTTCCAGGGAGATGTCGAGGGAGGGTGCACGCTCGAGCGGCGCAGCGAGCGGCGTAAAATAATGCCCCTTGGCATCGGGCGCCTTGAAGGCAAGATCGCCTGACGGAACATAGATGGCGCACAGGCCGCCAACGAGCCCGCCCTTCAGGGCGCGGCTCTTGTCGATATGGCCTGAGGTGGTACCTTCAATGAATTCGCGGACCGGGTCGGCGCCGTCTTTTGAATGTTTCCACAACCGGTAAAGCACATCGTTGTGACCATCAAAGACAGGCTGCATTTCAATTCCCACTCAGGTTACCCAACAAGGCATGCCCACCGATAAATCGTTTCATCAACGTCCGGTGCTGCGTGCTTCTCCTTGGACAAAAGATCATGTCGCAGAGGAACAGGCAAGATAGGAATTGTACAAAAGTATAAGAGCAACCCCATTTGTGCCGGGCCGCCCATGCGAACGGGTTGCAACCTGTGGATCGTGGCTGCGGATTGCCAAACTTGCTACCCATAGGACGGCGAAATATCGCTGGAGCGTTGGCATGATTGACAACGGAGGAGTGCGTTGGCATGATTGACAACACCGGCGCCAAACTGATCTACCGGCACAAGAGCATATTCGCTGACGGCTCTATCATGGAGATGATAATCTGGTCCGTTCCCATGCCGGTCAAAGGAAGCGCGCATCCTTACAAATACCGGCTTTTCTGGGGTCGGCACGGCAGGCGGATTGTCGGATACGACAATGAAAGAGGAAAAGGCGATCACTGCCATCTCGATGGGCGGGAATATCCGTATCTCTTCATCTCCGTCGAGGCGTTGATCATCGATTTTTATTCGGAAATTGACAGGAGAATAGTCAAATGAGACGGGCAGCGATCCAGATATGCAGCGACACGAACGCCGTCATGCGTGACGCTGCCAAGGAATTTACCAACACCTGGAACAAGGGAAGCGCCGATCCGGTTGCGACATTCACTTTCAGTTCGCCGGCCCAACTGTTTTCAATCATCACGCCCAAACGCTGGGAACTGATCGAGCATTTGCAAAAGATAGGTCCGTCCAGCATTCGCGGTCTTGCCCGCTCGCTCCGGCGCGATGTGAAGCGGGTTCACGACGATGTAACAGTCTTGATCCATTGGGGTCTTGTCGAACGTACCGAGGATGCAAAGGTTTGCGTGCCGTTCGACATCATTCACGCCGATTTTGACCTGCGGGCGGTGGCCTGACGGCGACGCCCGCAGCCGGGACTATTGTCCGGGATCAGACGTCCAGATTGGCAACGCTGAGCGCATTGTCCTGAATGAACTCGCGGCGCGGCTCGACATCATCGCCCATCAGCCTTGAGAACAGGCTGTCGGCGTCCGTCGCGTCATTGACCTTGACCTGCAGCAGCGAACGGGCATTGGGATCAAGCGTGGTTTCCCACAATTGATCGGCGTTCATTTCGCCCAGTCCCTTGTAACGCTGCAGCGACAGGCCCTTGCGTCCCGTGGCAAAGACCGCCTCGAGCAGGGCAATCGGTCCGGCCAGGGATTCGGACTTTTCCTTGCGGCGCAGGACAGGCGGCTTGCCGTAGACTTCCTGCAGGCGCGGGGAATAGCGGTCGAGCTGGCGTGCATCGGCCGAACCGATCAAGGCCATGTCGAGCGTCACGGTTTCCTTGACGCCGCGCAGCGAACGTTCCAGGACATAGCCGTCGACACCGTCATCCGGGGTTGCAAGCCGGCCGGTCCAGCCCTTTTCTGTCTCTTCGGCGATCAGGTCGAGGCGGGCAGCGACTTCCTTCACCAAAAGCTCGGCACGCGGCGTATCGGAAATGGCTTCCGGATTGAGCGCGCCGGCAATGGTCGCCTGCTCGACGACGGCACGGTCGTAGCGGGTGTTGAGGCCCAGCAGCAGATGACGGACAGCCAGCGCATCATTGATGACAGACCGCAGATCCGTACCGGCACGCACTTCACCGCCGGTCAGTTCCAGCGATGCTTCTTCAAGGCCTGAATCAATCAGGAACTCCTCGAAGGCCGCTTCGTTCTTGATGTATTGCGAGGACTTGCCGCGCGACACCTTATAAAGCGGTGGCTGGGCGATATAGATATGGCCGCGCTCGATCAGTTCCGGCATCTGGCGGAAGAAGAACGTCAGCAGCAGCGTGCGAATATGCGCCCCGTCGACGTCGGCGTCGGTCATGATGATGATCTTGTGATAACGCAGCTTGTCCGGGTTGAACTCGTCCTTGCCGATGCTGGTTCCCAGCGCCAGGATCAGCGTGCCGATCTGGTCGGAGGAGAGCATGCGGTCGAGTTTGACACGCTCGACGTTCAGGATCTTGCCGCGCAGCGGCAGGATCGCCTGGTTCTGGCGCGAGCGGCCGCCCTTGGCCGAACCACCGGCGGAATCGCCCTCGACGATGAAGATTTCCGACTTGGCCGGATCGCGCTCCTGGCAATCGGCAAGCTTGCCCGGCAACGAGCTGATGCTCAGCGAATTCTTGCGGGTGATGTCGCGCGCCTTGCGGGCAGCCTCGCGGGCGGATGCAGCCTGGATGACCTTTTCCACCAGAACCTTGCCTTCGGCAGGATGTTCTTCCAGCCAGCTCGACAAGGCCTCATTGACGAGACTTTCGACGACCGCGCGCACTTCGGATGAAACGAGCTTGTCCTTGGTCTGCGACGAGAATTTCGGGTCCGGCACCTTGACGGAGAGAACGGCGGTCAGACCTTCACGGCAATCATCGCCGGTCAGCGATACCTTTGCCTTTTTCGCCTGCCCGGTGTTTTCGGCATAACCCGTCATCTGGCGCGTCAGCGCACCGCGGAAACCGGCGAGATGCGTCCCGCCATCGCGCTGCGGAATGTTGTTGGTGAAGCACAGAACATTCTCGTGATAGCTGTCATTCCACCACATGGCGACTTCCACGGTGGTGTCATCGCGCTCACCGCGAATATAGATCGGTTCGCTGACCAGTTCCTTTTTGGTGCGATCGAGATATTTGACGTAGGCCGTCAGCCCGCCCTCATAAAACAGCTCGAGCTCGACCGGATCGGCATGGCGGCGGTCAGCCAGAAGGATGCGAACACCGGAGTTCAGGAAAGCCAGTTCGCGCAGACGATGTTCCAGCGTCTTGAAATCGAACTCGACCATGGTGAATGTGTCGGTCGAAGGCAGGAACGACACTTCCGTGCCGGTCTCGCCATTGGACTCGCCGATTTCCCGCAGCGGAGCATCCGCAACGCCATGGGTGAAACTCATTTCATGGATTTTGCCCTGACGGCGAATCTTGAGGCGCAGCCAGACCGACAGGGCGTTGACCACGGAAACACCCACGCCATGCAGACCGCCCGACACCTTGTAGGAGTTCTGATCGAACTTACCGCCGGCGTGCAGCTGGGTCATGATGACCTCGGCTGCGGAGACGCCTTCCTCGTGCATATCCGTGGGAATTCCGCGTCCGTTATCCGTGACAGTGCAGGACCCGTCGGGATTGAGCGTGACAGTGACGCGCGTCGCATGACCGGCCAGCGCCTCGTCAATGGCGTTGTCGACGACTTCATAGACCATGTGGTGCAAGCCGGAACCGTCGTCCGTATCGCCGATATACATACCCGGGCGTTTGCGGACAGCATCCAACCCCTTGAGAACCTTGATAGAATCTGCACCATATTCCGGTGAAGTTCCGGTCGTCATCTCAGGTGTATCACTCATATAAATTCAATCTTTTCTTGGCGCCGTAAACTGGCGTGAAGGACCCGGGCGAATCATGCCCGGCTGCAAACCTAGATATAGTGGTTAATGTACGTTTTTCCAATTCTTAGCCTATAGGCTATCCACGGATCATGGCTAAAAAACGCCTGATCGACGCGGAAATCCGTGCCTGAACCTTGCGGTATGGCACAGATTCAGGCTGAGCCCGGCCCGCCTTCTCGCACAATTCATTCCGGGCGCCACACCACGAACGGGAACACAGCGGTGCACGCTACCTGATAATCTGGATTCCGGTCGACGCCGGCCTTGCCATGGGAGACTGGGCGTCGAGAAACGCCTTGACCTCGGTGAAATCGAGACTGCCGGTTTCATCGCGATCGATTTCCCGGAAATGATCGGAAAAGTAGCCCACACCGGCTTTTTCCGCCGAAGCGACGGTGACACGCTGCGTGGCAGGGTCAGCCGCCTGGTCGAACAGAAAACGGATACGGCGGTCGACAGCGCTGCCCACACTCTCCGGCGTGATCGGCTTGGGACTTCCCTGTCCCAGCGGGTCATGCGGAGGAGTGGCGCGCAGCGCGCGCGGCTGCATGTCCAGATCCGGCCGGGTCAGATTGATGGAATCCCCGGCATGGGAGGCCGGTGCTTGTCCGCTGACTGCGAGCAAAACCGTGACCATCGACAAAGCAAACTTACTCATGGCCATCCCTTTCCGCGAAGGGTGCATTCAATGCGGCAATCATGTTCGTCTGGGGCTGGGCATAGAATGCATCGAGATCCTGCATGACATGCTCATAGGAACGGGTCTTGCCGGGCAGGACGCCGTGGCCGCCCTCATAGGTTTTGACCGGTACCTTGGCTGCCAAGCCAGCGCGCGTTATGTTCAGTTCCGTCTGATGAAACACGGTGTTGAGGTCGTAATAGCCGTGCTGGATGAGAACCTTCAGGTTGGGGTTCAAGGTCAAGGCAAAAGCCATATCCGGAAGACTGGTTCCCAACCTGCCTTCGGCACCAGGCAGCCTTGGATCAGGTTCAAAATTCCAGTTATCGATGATGCCGCCGTTGAGACCCAGATAAGGTGACGTCGGCTTGTAGTTCATGAAATCGGCCTGATAGGTTTTTATGAAATCATAATAAATATCGACCCGATCCAGCGAGGGATCGATTGCCTGTCTGGGCAAAAACTCCCGTCCGTCATCGATGACAAGCTTACCCCGCGCCGGGTCGAACTTTTCAAGGAATTGCATGGGATCGAGATTGGGCGTTTCGATCCAGGGATTGTCCCTGACCATATCCCCTTTCTGGTACGGTTTGCCTATTCCGGTAAGCCGGTAGAGCGCATTGAGAAAATTCTCGGCATTGGACTGACCTCCTTCCGGAAAGGACCAGCTGGGTGCGTTGAGGTAGGCGTCCCATTGGATTCGGTCAGACGCCGCTTGCGAAACGCCCGGGAATACGGCCCGATACAGGCTGTTGAAGGTGACGGCAAATGCGCGGACATCCGACAGGAACCTTGCAATCTTTGGTGCCACAGATGCTGGATCGGCCGTTTTCAGGTCCTCGGCCGTCAGATCCTGTCGGCCGGCGGGTTTGCTGTGATAGGCGGCAACCATGGCGTAAGTCGGCAGCGCTCCCCCGCAGGAGACCTTGAAGTGGCGGCAGTCTGTTTTAAAGTCCAGCATCGGTGAGTTCAGGATCAGTCCGGCAAGGATATTGGCCGGCTTGCCATCTGGGCCAGCCATATAGTCGCGGCTGCCGCTTTCGATGAGCCGGCGCCCGATGATCGGCGCACGCATGCCGCCATAGGATACACCGTAAATATATTTCGGCGAGCTTTGCCGGCCGGTGAGGTTGACGTAACGGGTGATAAAGTCACGCAGGACCTTGGCATCGCTGTCGACGCCCCAGAAATCCGCGTTTTCATACGGCCGGATCGCTGCGGAATAACCCGTTCCAACCGGATCGACAAACACAAGATCGGTTTTGTCGAGCATAGTATCGGGATTGTCGAGCAGTCTCAATTCCGGCGATACCGGATCAACTTTCTTCGGTCCAAGAAAATCGAGATCAAGATCTGCAGATGCGCCGCCCGGCCCGCCATTGAAAACGAAGGTGACCGGGCGGGTTTCGCGCGGCATGTCATCGCGCGTATAGGCCGTATAGAAAATGGCGGCTTGTGCATCGAGTCGCGCCAGATCAACCGGCTTCGGCGGGGCACTTTCCCAGTCATAGGCAATCATATGACCGGCGGTTGCAGTGAACTGAATGACACTCCCCCTGAGGTTGATCGTCTGCGCCTTGCTGGAAGGCGTTTCGCTCACGGCAAGGCGCTCAACCGCATCATAAGGCTCATAGGCAAAGACGGCACTCCCGGGCACGGGCTTGGGGGCGGTAAAAGTTCCTGACGAGGCGGTTGAAGCGGATTTTTCGGAATCGGAACCGCCACTGCAGGAGACGAGAAACACCGCCAGCAGGGGCCAGTACAAGCGCAAAGCCATGGTCACAACCTCATAATACAAATCGATAAAATACTTAAGCTATTGATATAATGAGATAAAAATTGAGAACAAATCTGATTTTCGGTCAGTCGTTTCGACTGTCTCACAAAAATGGCGGTGCATGGGATGAGTACACCCTGCCCGGCCATCCCTCGTCAATTAGCCATTGGTCGATAGGCCAACGGCAAACCGGCGAACAGCCGGGACATAGCAGGAATCAGGGCTGAATGGGTGGACATCGGGAAACGCCATCCCCACATTTCGGGTCTGGAGGCTGCCACATGGACACTGTCAGAACCGCATTCATTCCCCCCGCGCCGGTGCCGCGCACGGGCCCGGTCGGCACGATTGAGCTGATTCGCACCATTTACCGCAATCCGCTCGAGTTGTGGGGAGAGCCGTCCTACAACGAACCATGGGTATCCATCGACTGGGCCTTCCAGCACACGATCATCGCCAATGATCCCGGCCTGATCCGCCACGTCCTCGTCGACAACGCCAAGAATTACAAGATGGCGGCGGTGCGCCAGCGCATCCTGCGCCCGATCCTGCGCGACGGGCTGCTCACAGCCGAAGGCGAGACCTGGAAACGCTCGCGCAGGGCCATGGCGCCCGTCTTTACCCCGCGCCACATCAACGGTTTTGCCGAAGCGATGAAGCGGACCACGGAAAGCTTTGCCGAACGCTATGAAAGCGTGGCGGGCACCGTCGATGTGTCCCGCGACATGACGATGCTCACCTATGACATCCTGGCGGAAACCCTGTTTTCCGGCGAAATTGCCGGTGAACCCGACGAATTCGCCCATGAAGTCGACCGCCTGTTCGAGACAATGGGGCGCGTCGACCCGCTGGACCTCCTCGGTGCGCCGAGCTGGCTGCCGCGCTTCACCCAGATCCGCGGCCGCAGGGCACTGGCCTTCTTCCGCAAGATCGTTGCCGAGACGATCGTCCTGCGCAAGGCGCGCATGGACCGGGATGGCGACGCCGTTCCCAACGATTTCCTGACGCTGCTGCTGCGTGCGGAAGGACCGGACGGGCTGTCGCGCGCCGAGATCGAAGACAATATCATCACCTTCATCGGGGCCGGGCATGAAACCACGGCGCGGGCGCTGGGCTGGACGTTCTATCTGCTGGCACAGGCGCCGTGGGAACGCGATCTGATCGAACAGGAAATCGACGCCTTCATGCAGCAGGACCCGCTGCCGGCGCCGCATGACTGGCTGAACGCCCTGCCCTTCACGCGGGCCGCCTTTGAGGAAGCCATGCGGCTCTACCCACCGGCGCCTTCGATCAATCGCGAGCCGGTGGAGGACGATCAGTACAAGGATCTGCATATTCCCAAGGGGTCCGCCATTCTGGTCATGCCATGGACGGTGCATCGCCATCGCCTCTATTGGGACAATCCCGAAGCCTTCGTGCCCTCGCGCTTCCATCCGGAAAACCGCGACACGATCGACCGCTTCCAGTACCTGCCGTTCGGCGCCGGACCGCGCGTGTGCATCGGCGCCAGCTTTGCGCTGCAGGAGGCCATCATCGCGCTGGCAACGCTGCTGCACAGATATCGTTTCGATACGGTGGGCACGGCAAAGCCATGGCCGGTGCAGAAACTGACGACGCAACCCGATGGCGGACTGCCCATGGCGGTTTCGGCAAGGCGGTAGGAAATGGCTTCCAGACAACCAAAATCTCTGCCCATTGATTTCACCTGAAATTAAAGCTATATTCCTTTCAGACGAAAGGTATAGACATGTCGGCACTCACCCAACGCACACCGGAACACACCAGCAAGACCGCCGTTGTTTCCAAGGCTTTGCTGCGGTCGTCCGAACTGCTCGGGCTGACCGCCAAGGAATTGTCGACCGTGGTCGGCCTGTCGGAGCCCAGCATATCGCGCCTGAAGCGCAGCGAGGATGGCACGCCGCTCACCGGCAAGAGTTATGAGCTGGCGCTGCTTTTCATCCGGCTCTACCGTTCGCTGGACGCCATTGTCGGCGGTGACGACAGCGTCGCCCGGCAGTGGATCCGCACCGACAACAGCATGCTGGGGGGCAAGCCGCTCAACCGCATCAAAACCATTGACGGTCTCGCCCATGTCCTTGCCTATCTGGACGCCCGACGCGCTCCGATCTGAGGCGCGCGACCGGCACGGCGCCTGCTGGCGCCTTGTTGAGGCGCAACACCGCGTTTCCACCATGAAACTTGTCGATACGCTCGACGAGCAGGCCTTGCTTGAGGACGAGATCGAAGCGACCAAGCCGCCTTTGCCGCCGGATTGCGCCCGGCTCGATTATCTCCTGGCAACGCCCTTTCGCTATGGCCGCTATCCCGGCAATTCACGCTTCCGGCGCGAGGGCTATTCTCCCGGCGTGTTCTATGCCAGCGAAGTGGTTGAAACGGCGGTGGCCGAGACGGCATTCTACCGGCTCCTGTTCTTCAGCGAGAGCCCGGGAACGCCTTGGCCGCGCAATGCACTGGAATTCACCGCATTCGAGAGCCGCTATGCGACGAAGCGCGGCATCGATCTGCTGGCTCAGCCCTTTGCCCGGCATGCGGAGCATTGGACGCACCTGACCGACTATACGGCCTGCCTTGCGCTGGCCGACGCGGCGCATCAGGCGGGCATCGAGATCATCCGCTACCAGTCGGTGCGCGACCCCGCGGGCGGCGCCAATCTGGCGCTGCTCTCCTGCGGCGCCTTCGCCATGCCGCGCCCCACGCACACGACCACATGGCGGCTGGTGTTTTCCGATTATGGCGTCAAGGCCATCTGCGACCAGCCGGACATCCGGCTGGGTTTCAGCCGCGCGATCTTTGCCGGCGACCCGCGCATGGCAAGGACGCTGCGCCCGTAAGACGAAGGCCTAACCGAGCCGCGCCGCATGCCAGGCGACATGATCGGCCATGAAGGTGGAAATGAAGAAATAGGAATGGTCGTAGCCATCGCGCATGTTGAGCATCAGCGGAATATTGGCCTGCCGGCACGCCTCTTCCAGGAGCCATGGCCGCAGGCCGTCATCGAGAAAACCATCGGCCTTGCCCTGATCCACCAGCAGTTCCGGCACCCGGTGGCCATCCTCGATCAGCAGCACGCTGTCATAGGCGCGCCAGGCCGTCTCGTCGGTGCCGAGATATTTTTCAAAGGCCGGACGCGACCAGCCCGCGACACCCGGCCGGACGATGGGGGCAAAGGCGGAAACGGAGCGGTAACGGCCGGGGTGCTTCAGCGCCAGCGTGATGGCGCCATGCCCGCCCATGGAATGGCCGAAAATACCCTGCCGCGCCATATCGACGGGAAAATTGGCGGCGATCAGCGCCGGCAGTTCCTGCGCGATATAGCTCGCCATGCGGTAGTTGTCGGCATAGGGCGCCTCGGTCGCATCGAGATAAAATCCGGCGCCTGACCCGAACTGCCAATTGTCCTTTTCATCAGGCACGTGATCGCCGCGCGGGCTGGTATCGGGGCAGACGATGGCAACGCCGTGCTCGGCCGCCGCGCGGCGGTATTCACCCTTGTCCATGACGTTCTGGTGGGTGCAGGTGAGACCCGAGAGATACCACAGCACCGGCACCGGGCCATCCTTGGCTTGCGGCGGCAGAAACACCGCGAAGGTCATGTCGCACTGGCAGGCATCGCTGCGATGGCGATAGACTCCCTGCGTGCCTTCAAAACTCCTGGCGATCGATAGCGTTTCCATGACAATTCCCGTGGTTTTTTGAGCTGATTATTGGCCGAGCGCGACAGCGACATTGACCGCCGCTGCCACAAGCACCGTGTTGAAGAAGAAGGAAACGATGGCGTGCAGCAGGTTGACCTTGCGCATTTCGGTGCTGGTGACCGCCGTATCGGAGGTTTGCGCGGTCATGCCGATGACAAAGGAAAAATACAGAAACTCGATGCCGCCCGGCTCCTTTTCGCCGGGGAAATCCAGCCCGCCGACATGTTTGCGCGGCTTGTCCTTGGTGCCCTCTGCCGTTTCATCCGGCTGCCAGTAGAGATGGGCATAATGGATGGCGGCCATGGCATGGATGGTCGCCCAGCCCAGCGGCACGGCGGCCAGCGCGGGAACAAGATTGATCAGCTGCGGGTGCTTGCCGCTGTTGATCAGCACGAAAAGCGACCCCACCGCCACGACAACCGTGCCGAGGGTAACGGCAAAAATGACCGCCATGGGCTCGTCGGAACGGGCCGCATTCTTCCTGAGAAAATCCGCCGTCAGCCGACGGATCTTGAACGCCGTCAGGATGAGATAGACAATGAAGAAGGTGTTTGCGGCGAGCACATAGGCAAGGTGCGGGTAGAACACCAGGGCGAGCGCCAGCGCGGCGAGACCGGCAACAGCTGCGATGTAAAAGGGATTGTGCCGGCGCAGCATTGCCTTCTACCCCGCCGTTTGTGCCGTCACCGGCCGCTGCATGTCGACATGCGGAATATCATCTTCCAGATATTCGCCCGACACCGGCAGAAAGCCGAAGGACTCATAAAACCGCTGCAGGTGGCTTTGCGCCGACAGCGCGATGGGGCGGCCGGGAAAGCGGGTTTCGCAGGCGGCAATGGCCTCGGCCATCAGCTTTTCGCCGAGCCGCTTGCCGCGATGCGCGGGCGAGACGACGACCCGGCCGATGCGCGCCGCATCCATGCCGCCATGCGGCGGGCGCAGGCGGGCGCTCGCCACCAGTTCATCGCCGAGGAGAAGCCGCAGATGCAGCGCGTCAAGGTCCTTGCCATCAAGTTCCGGATAGGGGCATTTCTGCTCGACGACAAAGACATCGACCCGCAGGCGCAGCATGGCATAGAGATCGCGCGGACTGAATTCATCCATCCCGCGCACATCCACCGTGTAGCCGCCATCGGCCATCAGAAGACGACGACCGAGCGGATCGATTTGCCTTCGTGCATCAGGTCGAAGGCGGTGTTGATTTCCTCGAGCGGCATGGTGTGGGTGATGAGAGGGTCGATCTCGATCTTGCCTTCCATGTACCAGTCGACGATTTTCGGCACGTCGGTGCGCCCGCGCGCGCCGCCGAAGGCCGTGCCGCGCCAGTTGCGTCCGGTGACCAGCTGGAACGGCCGCGTTGCGATTTCCTTGCCGGCTTCCGCCACGCCGATGACGATGCTGGTGCCCCAGCCGCGATGGCAGCATTCGAGCGCCTGGCGCATCACATTGGTGTTGCCGGTTGCATCGAAGGAGAAATCCGCGCCGCCATCGGTCAGGTCCTGGATGGCCTGCACCACCTTGTCATTGCCGACCTCATTGGGATTGACGAAATGGGTCATGCCGAATCTTTTCGCCATCTCGACCTTGGCCGGGTTGAGATCGACACCGATGATCTTGTCGGCACCGACCATGCGCGCACCCTGGATGACATTGAGGCCGATGCCGCCGAGACCGAAGACCACCACATTGGCGCCGGGCCAGACCTTGCCTGTGTAGATCACCGCGCCGATGCCGGTCGTCACGCCGCAGCCGATATAGCAGATCTTGTCGAAGGGCGCGTCTTCGCGCACCTTGGCCAAAGCGATTTCCGGCAGGATGGTGAAATTGGAGAAGGTGGAGCAGCCCATGTAATGGAAGACTTCGCCGCCATCGCAGGAGAAGCGGCTGGTGCCGTCGGGCATGACGCCCTGTCCTTGAGTCGAGCGGATGGAGGTGCACAGGTTCGAGCGCTGCGACAGGCAGGTCTTGCACTGGCGGCATTCGGGTGTGTAGAGCGGAATGACATGGTCGCCGACCTTGAGCGAGGTCACACCGGCGCCGAGCTCACGCACGATGCCCGCGCCTTCATGGCCGAGAACGGCGGGGAATTTGCCTTCGGAATCAAGGCCGGAGAGCGTATAGGCATCCGTATGGCACACGCCGGTGGCCATGACTTCCACCAGAACCTCGCCCGGCTTCGGCCCGCCGATCTCGATGGTTTCGATGGTCAATGGCTTCCTGGCTTCCCAGGCAACGGCGGCGCGCGATTTCATGCGAATTCTCCCTGATGCGTCTTTCAACATGCGGTATACTGATTTGCAGTTGTGCACTATCAGGATCACACCGGGGATCGTCAATCAAATCGGCGACATTTCTGGTCGCCGATCAAGACACTGGGTAGGAGCCGCCCGACGAGCCTTGTCTAAGATTGCAGTGACATGTTCACAAAACAATGGACTTCGCGCGGCAAACCTTGTCAAAACGGCCGGAGATTTCACCACTGGATTTTGCCGTGCCTGACCTGCCTCTCCTGCCTGTCACCGAGATTTTTCCCGCGCTGGACGGCGCGCTGGCGGGCGGCATGGCGACGGTTGTCGTGGCGCCGCCCGGCGCGGGCAAGACGACGCTGATTCCGCTGCATCTGCTCGGCGCGCCATGGCGCGGGGACCGGACCATCGTCCTTCTGGAGCCGCGCCGCCTTGCAGCGCGCGCCGCCGCCAGCCGCATGGCCAGCCTGCTGGGCGAAGAGGTGGGCGCCACCGTCGGTTACCGCATGCGGCTGGAAAACAAGGTGTCGGCCAGGACGCGCGTCCTTGTGGTGACCGAGGGCGTGTTCGCCCGCATGATCCTCGACGATCCCGATCTTGCCGGTGTCGCCGCCGTGCTGTTCGACGAATTCCACGAGCGCAGCCTCGATGCCGATTTCGGCCTGGCGCTGGCGCTCGACGTGCAGGCGGCGCTGCGGCCGGACCTGAAGCTCCTTGTCATGTCGGCAACGCTCGATGGCGCGCGCGTGGCACAGCTTCTCGGCGATGCGCCGGTGCTGGAAAGCAAGGGCCGCTCCTTTCCCATCGAAACGCGCTATCGCGAGAGAAAACCGGATGAGAGGATCGAAGATGCCATGGCGCGGGCGATCCGCGACACGCTGGCCACAGAGACCGGCAGCATTCTGGCGTTTCTTCCCGGACAGCGTGAAATCGAGCGCACCGCCGAAGCGCTGGACGGGCGCGTGGGTGCGGACACGATGATCGTGCCGCTCTATGGCGCGCTCGAGGGCCGCGACCAGGATGCGGCGATACGGCCGGCGCCGCTGGGCAGGCGCAAGGTGGTGCTGGCGACATCCATTGCCGAGACGTCGATCACCATCGACGGCGTGCGCGTCGTCATCGACAGCGGCCTGGCGCGGCTGCCGAAATTCGAACCGGCCACCGGCCTGACCCGGCTGGAAACCGTGCGGGCGGCGCGGGCGGCGGTGGACCAGCGCGCGGGCCGTGCCGGACGCACGGAACCCGGCATTGCCCTGCGCCTGTGGCGCGCCGAACAGACGGCGGCGCTCGAAGCCTTTGCCCCACCGGAAATTCTCGAGGCTGATTTGACCGGCCTCGTGCTTGATTGTGCCGCCTGGGGCGTTGCCGATCCGCGCAGCCTGGCCTTTCTCGATGCGCCGCCCGCCCCAGCGATCAGGGAAGCCAAAACCTTGCTCGACAATCTCGGTGCGCTGGACAGCGACCGCATCACCCCGATGGGCCATGCCATGCGCGCGCTCGCCCTGCCGGCGCGGCTTGCCCATATGGTGCTGACGGCGCGGCAACGCGGACAGGGCGGGCGCGCGGCCGACCTCGCCGTGCTCCTCACCGAACGCGGGTTGGGCGGCAATGATATTGACCTCGACGTACGGCTTAGCCGTTTTCAGCGCGAACGCGGCGAGCGGGCAACGCGGGCGCGCGGGCTGGCAAAGCGGCTGGCCGGACGTGATGTTGTGCAGGGGACGGAGCCGGACAGTGCCGGACGCCTGCTGATCGATGCCTATCCCGACCGGATTGCCAAGGCGCGCGGCAACGGCCAGTTCACGCTGGCCAACGGTCGCGGCGGCGAAATGGATGCGGCGACCTCGCTGGCACGCGCGCCATGGCTCGTCGTCGCCGATCTGGCGGGCCGGGCCGGCAAGGCCCGGATACTGGCAGCGGCGGAAACAACCGAAGCCGACATCCGCGAAGCGCTGGGCGATCGCATCGTCAGCGGCCGGCAGGTCAGCTACGACGCAAACCGCAATGCCCTGCAGGCGCGCGATGCCACCCGCATCGGGGCCATCGCCCTGTCGGAAAAGACCCTGCCCGCCCCCAGCGGCGATCAGGCCAATCAGGGCGTCGTCGAGGCGGTGCGCAGCCATGGTCTCGATATCCTGCCCTGGTCGAAGGAGGCAACGATCCTGCGCCGCCGGCTTGCCTGGCTGCACAAGGGCCTCGGCGCTCCATGGCCATCCATGGCCGATGCGGATCTGATTGCCGTGCTGGATGACTGGCTGCTGCCGTTCCTGCCGGGAACCGCCAATCTCAACCAGATTCCGGCGCATGTGCTTGTCGAAGGGCTGCGTGCACTGGTGCCGCATGATCTGCAGCGCCGGATCGATGCGCTGGCCCCGACGCATTTCGCGGTGCCGACCGGCTCGAACATTCCCATCCGCTACGATGCGGACGACCCTGTTCTTGCCGTGCGCGTGCAGGAACTGTTCGGGCTCGGGGTTCATCCTGCCATTGCCGGCGGAACAATCCCGCTGCTCTTGGAACTGCTCTCCCCGGCGCACCGGCCGATCCAGATCACCCGTGACCTGCCGGGTTTCTGGAAAGGCTCCTGGGCCGATGTGCGCAGCGACATGCGCGGGCGTTATCCCCGGCATGTCTGGCCGGAAGACCCGGCGCAGGCACTGCCCACGGCCCGGGCCAAACCGCGCGGAACATAGGCGAGCCGCAAACGATGCAAAACGAGAATTCCCTTTGCATCGGGTTTGTTCTAAAGCTCGCCCATGGTTCAAGAATTCAGCATACGTTCCTCATACCTGTCGCGGCGGCTGCGGCTGACGACGCTGATCCGCCTGCGCTGGCTGGCCGTCGCGGGCCAGAGCATCGCGGTCCTCTTCGTGGCGCTCTACCTGAAGTTTCCCTTCCCCGTCAGCATCTGCTTTGCGCTGATCGCCTGCTCGGCGTGGCTGAATCTCCTCCTGTCGTTCCGCTACCCGATCAATCACCGGCTTGAACCGCGGGCGGCCATCACGGTTCTCGCCTTCGATATCCTGCAGGTGGCGGGCCTGCTCTACATGACCGGCGGGCTGCAAAATCCCTTTGCCGTGCTGATGATCGTCCCGGTCATCATCTCCGCAACCTCCCTGCCCGCCTCGTCAACCGTGACACTCGGCGTCCTCGTGACGGTCTGCGCGACGGCTCTCGCCTATTTCCATCTGCCCCTGCCCTGGTACCCCGACCAGACCTTGCAACTGCCGTTCGTGCTGATTGCAGGGGTGTGGTGTTCCGTTGTTTCGGCGCTGGTCTTCACCGCCGTCTATGCCTACCGCGTTGCCGAAGAAGCGCGGCTTCTGGCGGACGCGCTCACCGCGACTGAGCTGATCCTGCAGCGCGAGCAGCATCTTTCCGCACTCGACGGTCTCGCCGCGGCGGCGGCGCACGAACTGGGCACACCGCTTGCAACCATCGCGCTCGTTGCCAAGGAAATGCAGCGGGCATTGGCGCAGGACGATCGCTTTGCCGAGGATATCGAACTCCTGCGCTCGCAAACCGACCGGTGCCGGGAAATCCTCAAGCGCCTGACCAGCCTGTCCTCGGAAAGCGAGGAACACATGTCGCGGCTGAAGATTTCCTCGCTGATCGAGGAAGTCATCGAGCCCAACCGCAATTTCGGCATCAGCATCGAGGTGACGAAGCTGCGCGGCGAAGGCAACGAACCGGTCATCCGCCGCAATCCGGGAATCATTTACGGCCTCGGCAATCTGGTGGAGAACGCGGTGGATTTTGCCCGCGAAACCATTCAGGTCAGCTGGGGCTGGACCGACAAGACGGTGCAGATCGTCGTTGCCGATGACGGCAAAGGTTTCCCGGCTGATATTCTCGACCGAATCGGCGAGCCCTATACCACCGGCCGCGACCGCGAGACCAATGAACATGGCGGCGGCCTGGGGCTGGGGCTGTTCATCGCCAAAACATTGCTGGAGCGTTCCGGTGCGGCCATCACCTTCCGCAATCGCAATGATCCGGGGCAAGGCGCAGAAGTTGTCGTGACATGGCCGCGCAATCAACTTGATGAACAAAACGGATAACCTTTGACTTTTTGTTCATTGCGAACCATTAACGGAGTATATTTATAAGAAATGAGCAGGAAACCCTGATGGAACACACGGATCAGGACGATATTGCGGCCATAGGCGGCGATCGGACACTGTTGCTGGTCGACGACGACAAGCCCTTTTTGCAGCGCCTGGCGCGTGCCATGGAATCCCGTGGTTTCACCGTTGCAACGGCTGAATCGGTCGAAGCGGGACTTGCCAGCGTCAAGACGCACGCACCGGCCTATGCCGTGGTCGACATGCGGCTGGGCGACGGCAACGGCCTTGATATCATCGAGGCAATCCGGGCGCGCCGCGAAGACACCCGCGCCATTGTCCTGACCGGCTACGGCAACATTGCGACAGCGGTCAACGCCGTCAAGCTCGGTGCCATCGACTACCTGTCAAAGCCCGCCGATGCCGATGAGGTGTTTGCCGCGCTGACCCGCCGGTCCGGTGCCAAGGTTGCCCCGCCGGAAAACCCGATGTCGGCGGATCGCGTCCGCTGGGAACATATCCAGCGCGTTTACGAGATGTGCGACCGCAATGTTTCCGAAACGGCCCGCCGCCTCAACATGCACCGGCGCACCCTGCAACGCATCCTCGCAAAGCGCGCGCCGCGCTGACCTATTCCATATCCGTTTCGGGCAAGTGAATTCCGGACAATTCGGCCAGAGTCATCCGCGCCGCGCTCACCCGCGCAAAGCGCAGGGTCATCGCTTTCCGCGTCGCTCCGGACAATTTGTGCTCGGGCGCTTCGCGCAGGATTTCCGCGCCATAGCCGTCAGACAGGATGAATCCGCAGTCCTGCGGGAAGATATCGGCGGGAACACCGGGATGGGTGGCAAAGAACAGCCGGTCGCAGTGGGCCCGGTAATCCGGCCATTTCTTGTCGACCTTCCAGTCCTCGATCGATGATTTGATCTCGACGATCCAGATTTCACCGGTGCGCGACATGGCAACGAGGTCGGCACGCCGTCCCGAAGCCAGCGGCAGTTCCGGCATCACCGCCAGACCCAGCTCAAGAAACAGCCGCTGCACGCCACGGCGCACCAGCATGGCGTTCTCTGACTGACGACCATCGATGAGCGGGCTGGTCTGACCGGGAATCACAAGGGGCATGACGCAAGTATCGCTGAGATCGCTACAACCGCATACGGCAAAAATGCACCACTTGGTTGAGGATAAGTATGGTTAACAGAAAACTACGCTTTACGGTTAATCAAGCATTAACAATAATGGCAGTAATGAGGGAAGACAACTGAATCGCCTTAGATTCGGCCAATACTTGATGGGGTGACTATGCAACTCAAGACAATCGTCCTTGCAGTTGGACTGATGGGTGCAACTGCTCTGACCGGCTGTTCCACGATCGGCTTCAACTATTCCACTGCCTCCTACTCCTCCGTGACTGATGCCGGTTATGTGCTTCCAGCCATTCCCCGCGCCAAGATTCCGCCGCAGTTCCTGCGTCAGGAAGTTCGCTACGATGGCGGTGAAGCCGCGGGGACGATCGTTGTCGATACCAAGGCAAAGTTCCTCTACTTCGTCCTCGGCGACGGACGCGCCATGCGCTACGGCATCGGCGTGGGCAAGCAGGGCTTTGAATGGCAGGGTTCAGCGCGCATAGCCATGAAGCGTGAATGGCCAACCTGGACGCCGCCGAAGGAAATGATCAAGCGCAAGCCTGAACTGGCTGAATTCCGCGAGGGCATGGATCCGGGCCTGCAGAATCCGCTGGGTGCCCGTGCGCTTTACCTCTTCAACAAGGGCGGTGATACCGGCTATCGCCTGCACGGAACGCCGGAATGGTGGTCCATCGGCAAGGCGATGTCCTCGGGCTGCATCCGCCTGATGAATCAGGACATCATCGACCTCTTCAACCGCGCCGAGGTGGGTGCGAAGGTCGTCGTTCTCTAATTCTCCGGCTTATGAATTGCTTGAAAAGGCTGCCCCTTGGGTGGCCTTTTCACACGCTCCAGGGGTTGATGGTCTTGACCCCTGTTGATGCAAAATCCGCAATATTGCGGGTTACCACAACCATGCCATGGACCAGCGCCGTTGCAGCGATAAGTGCATCGCGCTCCGATTGAGGGTTCGGGACGTGCAGGTGCGCACAGCGTTGTGCGACAGCCGTGTCCACTGCAAGAACTCTTCCCTCGAACCGAGGCAACACCCAATTGTCCCGCCACAGGCGCAGGATCGCTCCCTGTTGCGCATCCCTCCGGACCACCAGCAGCAGACCCTGTTCAATCTCCAGTATCGTAATGGCCGATAGGAAAAAATGCGAAAAAGGTATGGTCGATGCCCAAGTCATGACGTTCGCATCGGCTCTGTCCTGTCGGCGCATTTCGGAAATGAAATTGGTATCCAGAATAAACATCAGGACAGATCGGCCGGACGAAACCGGACATTCAGACTGGGTATTTCGAAATCAAAATCCGAGGGCTCCTGTTGCGCCAGGACATCGGCAAGACTCTCCTGCCCCCCGGTGAGCTTCAGATATTCTTCCATGCTCAGGAGGACATGGGCGGGCCTGCCCCGATCCGTGATGAACACGGGGCCGTTGTTTGCCGCCTTCTTGACGTCGCTGGCATGCTGATTGAATTCTCTGCTCGAAACAGTTGTAATGCCCATCACACACCTCTTTGAATTGTAGGTATGTTACTACAAACTGGCGACGTAGACAAACCTAACCCGGCCGCCGCAATCCGATTTATTTGCCGAACTGATTTTTGCCGTGTTGACCTGATCGACAAGGGGCTCATAGATTGCTGCCGATGCGCATAACCGGGAAGGTCCACATGTTCAAAACCATTGCCACCACGCCATTCGATGACCAGAAGCCGGGAACGTCCGGTCTGCGCAAGAAGGTTCCCGAATTCCAGCAGCCGAACTACGTCGAGAATTTCATCCAGTCGGTCTTCGATTCCCTCGACGGTTTCAAGGGCAAGACCTTGGTAATCGGCGGCGACGGCCGCTATTACAATCGCGACGTCGTGCAGATTGCCGTGAAAATGGCCGCTGCCAACGGGTTTGGCCGCGTTCTCGTCGGCCAGGGCGGCATTCTTTCAACGCCGGCGGCGTCCAATGTCATCCGCAAGTACAAGGCGTTCGGCGGACTCATCCTGTCCGCCAGCCACAACCCCGGCGGGCCGGCCGAAGATTTCGGTATCAAGTACAATATCAGCAATGGCGGCCCTGCCCCGGAAAAAATCACCGAAGCAGTGTTTGCCCGCTCCAAGGTCATCGACCGCTATCTGATCGCGGATGCCGCCGATATCGACATCGACACCGTTGGCAAGCAGCAGCTTGCCGGCATGGATGTCGAGATCATCGATTCCGTCTCGGACTATGCCGAACTGATGGAAACGCTGTTCGACTTCGATGCGATCCGCGCATTGATCAAGTCCGGTTTCACCCTGCGGTTCGATTCCATGCATGCGGTGACCGGCCCCTACGGCAAGGAAATCCTTGAACACCGCCTCGGGGCACCGGATGGAACCTGCGTGAACTTCGTACCGCTGGAGGATTTCGGCGGGCATCACCCCGATCCCAATCTCGTCTATGCCAAGGATCTCTATGACCTGCTGATGTCGCCGGACGGTCCGGATTTCGGCGCGGCATCCGATGGCGACGGCGACCGCAACCTGATCATCGGCAAGGGCATTTACGTCACGCCGTCCGACTCGCTGGCGATGCTGGCCGCCAATGCCCATCTCGCGCCGGGCTACAAGGCCGGGCTGAAGGGCATTGCCCGCTCCATGCCGACCAGCGGCGCGGCCGACCGCGTCGCCGAAAAGCTGAAGATCGGCATGTATGAAACACCGACGGGCTGGAAATTCTTCGGCAACCTGCTCGATGCCGGCATGGCAACGATCTGCGGCGAGGAAAGCTCCGGCACCGGCTCCAACCATGTCCGCGAAAAGGATGGTCTCTGGGCTGTGCTGCTGTGGTTGAACATCCTGGCCGTGCGCAAGGAGAGCGTCCAGCAGATCGCGCGGGAACATTGGGCCGCCTATGGACGCAACTACTACACCCGTCACGATTACGAGGAAGTGGATTCAGGCGCGGCCAACGGCCTGATCGACGCCCTGCGGGCCAAGCTGCCGACGCTTGCGGGCAAGACTGTGCAGGGACTGACGATCACCAAAGCCGATGACTTCGCCTATCATGACCCCGTCGACAAATCGGTAAGCGAACATCAGGGCATCCGCATTCTCTTCGAGGGCGGATCGCGCATTGTCCTGCGCCTTTCCGGGACAGGCACGTCGGGCGCAACGCTGCGGCTCTATATCGAACGCTACGAAGCCGATGCCGCGCGCCACGATCTTGAAACGCAAAGCGCGCTTGCCGACCTCATCCGCGCCGCCGATGACCTGACTGAAATCAAGACACGCACCGGCCGCGACAAGCCGAGCGTGATTACATAATAAGTGCTTCAGTTAAAACAGAAAGCCCGCCAGAAAGGCGGGCTTTTTCTTTGTCCGGTTGCAGGGAAAATCTCCTGCTATTCGAAAACAATCGCCGGAGCCGCCCTTCCGGGATTGGCTTTCGCCGCCTGCAGCTGGTCCCAGACCTTGGCCGCAATCTCGCGATAGACCTTCGCCTGCGGTCCCTCCGGATTGCTGATGACGACGGGCGTTCCAGCATCGGACATTTCGCGGATTTCCATCACCAGCGGCACCTCGCCGAGGAAGGGAACGCCGAGCCGTTCGGCTTCATTGCGCGCGCCGCCATGGCCGAAAATGTCATAGCGGTTGCCGGTGTCGGGCGCGATGAAATAGCTCATGTTCTCGACAATGCCGAGCAGGGGCACATCGACCTTCTTGAACATGTTGAGCCCCTTGCGCGCATCGATCAGCGCCAGATCCTGCGGTGTCGAGACGATGACGGCCCCGGCAAGCGGCACCTGCTGCGCCATGGTCAATTGCGCATCGCCGGTGCCGGGCGGCATATCGACCACGAGTACATCGAGATCACCCCACTGCACTTCGCGCAGCATCTGCGTCAGGGCCGACATCACCATCGGGCCACGCCAGATCATCGGTGTCTCTTCATCGACGAGAAAGCCGATCGACATGACTTTCAGGCCATAGCCTTCCATGGGCTTGAGCACACGGCCGGAGACGACTTCCGGGCGGCCGGAGAGATGCAGCAGGCGCGGCATGGACGGGCCATAGATATCCGCATCGAGAATGCCGACACGATGGCCGTTGGCCTGCAGCCCAAGCGCCAGATTGACTGCCGTGGTCGACTTGCCGACGCCGCCCTTGCCCGAGGCGACGGCAATGATCGCGCCAACGCCGGGAACGCCCGATTTGACGGGCGCGGCCGCATGGCCGTGCCCGGACTGCGGCTGGGCCGGAACGCGCGGCGGCGGGACTGCACCGGCGGGTGCCGGACGCTGCGCGGGACGTTGCGGTGCTGCCGGTGCGGGACGCGGCACCGCGTCGTCACTGGTCGGACCGCCGCGCTTTTCGGCGGTCAGGGCGACGATGGCACCAGCCACACCAGGCATATTCTTGACGACCCGTTCGGCAGCGGCGCGCAACGGATCAAGCTCCTGCGCCCGCTCGGCCGGTACGGTTATGGAGAAGAACACCTTGTTGTCAGCAATGAAAATATCCGAGACAAGGCCCAGATCGACAATGTTGCTGTTGAAATCAGGCCCGGTCACCGTCTTCAGCTGATCGAGAACCTGTTCCTTGGTCACGCCTGCCATTGTATACTATTCCTTTTATTCCCTGCTGCTTCACATAGTGCAGTTGAACAGAAACGCCAATGGGGCAAAGCGCAACTTCCGCGGCAAACCGCCCCGCTGAGCGAGGCGGTCTGCAGAGCAATCCGCGCAAGCAGATCAGACTTTCCATACGCCTGGCACCTGCCGGGTCGCGATGTTGAGACGGTTCCAGACATTGACGTTGGCGATGGCCAGCACCAGATTGCCGAGCCGCTTTTCATCGAAATGTCTGGCGGCTTCATTCCAGACGTCATCCGGCACCGGATCGGCCCGATCCGCAACACGGGTCACCGCTTCGGTCAGGGCCAGGGCGGCGCGCTCCGCCTCGGAGAAGTACGGCGTATCGCGCCACACGGACACGGCGAAGAGCCGTTCATCGGTTTCACCCGCCTTGCGGGCAAGGCGCGGATGCATGTCGACGCAGACACTGCAGCCGTTGATCTGGCTGGCGCGCAGATGCACGAGTTCAAGCAGGCCTTTCGGGAACTCGCTGTCACCGGTGGACGCAGCCAGTGCCTGCAGGGCTTTCATTGCTTCAGGGTTGATCATTGCCGGGTTGCTCATACGTGCTTGCATCATTTTTTCCTCTCGTTTGACTGACGCCCGAGACCAGATATCCGGGCTTTTGCTCTTGACGGTTTCCCGGACCCGATTTCTTGTCACATCGGCCGGATTTCGTTCGTCATTGCTTTGACGGAACAGGGCGAGGAAACGTGACAGATGAACGAGAAAAAATTTCTGACCGAGCAATTCGAGGCCAATCGCACCCATCTGCGGCGGGTAGCCTACCGGATGCTCGGCTCGATGACCGAAGCCGATGACGCCGTACAGGAGGCCTGGCTGCGCTTCAGCCGGGCGCATACGGACGACGTCGGCAACTTGGCTGGTTGGCTGACAACTGTCGTCTCACGCGTATGCCTCGATATGCTGCGCTCGCGCACATCACGGCGCGAGGACCAACTGACTCCGCAAACACCAGAGCCCGTGGCAGGCCGCGAGTCAGGCGGCGATCCCGAACATGACATTGTAATGGCAGATTCGGTGGGGGCGGCTCTGCTCGTGGTGCTCGAACGGCTGGCCCCGGCGGAGCGGCTGGCTTTCGTGTTGCACGACATGTTCGGCATATCGTTCGACGAGATTGCGCCGATTGTCGATCGCACGCCGGAAGCGGCAAGGCAGTTGGCCAGCCGGGCGCGTCGCCGGGTGCAGGGAACGGATACCATTCCGGCCCGCAGTCTTGCCCGCCAGCGCGAGATCGTGAATGCCTTTCTGGCGGCTTCCCGCGGTGGCGATTTCAACGCGCTTCTGGCCGTGCTCGATCCGGATGTGGTGTTCCGTGCGGACAAAGCGGCGGTGCAATTGGGCGCAATGTCGGAAATTCGCGGTGCGGAAGCCGTGGCCAATACGTTCAAAGGACGCGCACAGGGTGCAGTGCCGGCGCTTGTCGATGGCGTGCTTGGTCTCGTGGTCAAGGTTCGAGGCAGATTGCACGTGGTCCTGAACCTGACGATTGCAGGGGACAGGATCACTGCCATTGAAGCTGTTGCCGAGTCTTCGCGCCTCAACGCGCTTGACCTGGTGGTGCTCAGGAAAGGCAAGGGCCGAAAAGAATGAGACCAGATGCCGGTCTCATTCTGTTTTGGAGGAAAATCTTCAGGAGCCGATGAGAAGCCGCAGCTTCTTCAAAGCCACGTCGGTGGTTTCCTTGTAGTCAATGGTGCTCTTCAGGCGGGCATCCCGGTCGAGCAGCATCACCGATGCCGTGTGGTCCATGGTGTAGTCGCCATTTTCCGTCGGCACCTTGCGGGCATAGATCTTCCAGCCCTTGATGACCTTCTCCACTTCCTTGGGATCGCCGGTGATGCCGGTGATCCGATCGGTGAAGGCGGCCGTGTAGCCCTTCATCACCTCGGGCGTATCCCGCTCGGGATCGACCGAGATGAAGAAAACACGCAAATCCTTGCCTTCATCGCCCAATGCCTTGAGCCAGCCCGCCATCTCGAACAGCGTTGTCGGGCAAACCTCGGGACAATGGGTGAAACCGAAGAACAGCACCGTCGGATGTCCCTGGAATGCCGCTTCGGTGATCGGCGTGCCATTCTGGTCGATCAGCGAAAACGGCACACCAAGCTTCACGGGCTCTATTTCATTGCCCTTGCGGGCGCTGTAGTAGGTGAAGGCGAGGAAGATCATCAGAACGGCGATGATCGACCACAGTGCAATGCGGACGCGGCGAACGTTCATCACTGGCCATGCTCCATGGAGGTTGCCCCGGCAGCTTCCACGTGCAGTTTGAGCTCAACCTTGCCGGCCTTCTCGAATTCGAGGGTTACCGGGACGTCTTCGCCCTTCTTCAAGGGCTGCTTGATCTCCAGCAGCATCAGGTGCATGCCGCCGGGCTCGAGTTCGACGGTTCCGCCCGCGGGAATTTGCACACCGTCCGCAAGCTTGCGCATCTTCATCACTTCGCCGTCCATCTTCATTTCATGAACTTCGACGCGCGCGGCAACAGGGCTGGAGCCGCCCAGCAGGCGGTCCGCTTCCTTGGCCTCGTTGGTGATCGAGATATAGCCGCCGCCAACCTTGGCGCCCGGCAATGTGGCGCGGGTGAAGGCGCCGGCGAATACGAGATTGCCGACTTTGACCGCGTCCGAGGCTTCGTGCTTTTGCGTTTTGGCAGCACCTTCCTTGGCCATGGCCGAATGATCATGGGCCAGCACAGGCGAGGCAACCGAGGTGGCCAGCAATGCAAACATTGCAAATTTGAGAGTGGATTTCATGGACGTTCTCCAGTTCCGTTGTTTATGAGAATACGCGTTTGAGCGGGGAAGGAACACGCTGGATCAACTGATCGAGAACCAGCATGGCGAGAATGGCAAAACCTGTGAGCGGGAAGAGCACGCCGAAGCCGAGGATGACCAGCGTCAACGCGGCAAAGACGCTTTTTTGCGATGGCATGGGCGGCACCCCCAGACGCCCCGAGGGACGACGCTTCCACCACATGACCACGGCGGAGACAGCGGCGAGAATGATGGCAAAGCACGTGACCAACATGACGATCTGGTTCACGAGGCCCCAATACTGCCCCATATGGACGCCGATGCCGAACTCGATGGCCTTGGCACCCGCGCCATAATCGGCGAACTTCAGATCGACCAATGGTTTGCCGCTGTACTGATCGAAATGGATCGTCCGCTGCATGGCGATATCGTCCGGGAAAATCGCCGCGGTATAGACCCCTTCCGGTCCCGACGGCAGCGATACCTCGAAGCCCGGCGTAATGCCTTCTGCCCTGGCGGACGCCACGATCCGGTCAAGGCCGACGCTTTTCATCGCCCCATCGGCTGTCGATGCCGGAACCGGGGCGTTTTCGATGGTCCAGCCCGCCTCGGTCAGCACATCCTTTGTCGGAATTTTCGACACCGGAACGTCGTTCCACAGCTGCGTGGGGTATCCGAGGCCCTTATCCGCCAGGGTGGCATTGAGCTTGTCGCCCCAATAGGCCGACCACGGCATGCCCGTAATGGCGAGGAAGAAGATCAAAGCCCCGGCAACAGCACCGGTCACCGCATGCAGATCCCGCCAGAAGATGCGCTTGTCGGGCGTGCCGCGAACCGTGACGACGCCGCCTTTCTGCTTGCGCGGCCACCACAGATAAAAGCCGGTGACGACAAGAATCAGTGCGAGGCCGCCAACCGCCTCGACAACCCGGTCAAGCGCCAGTCCGAAATAGACGAGGCTGTGAATCTTGCGCACGACCCAATTGAATTCCTGCTTCTCGGCAACCTTGCCGAGCACCGAACCGGTATAGGGATCGACGAAAACAAGGACCTTCCCGGCATCCGTACCGAGGATAACCCGGGCGGACTGGGTCGGCGTGGAGGGGTCGCGATAGCGCAGGATGGTTGCGCCGGGGACCGCAGCCTCTGCGTTCCTGATCAGCAGCGACGGCGCAAGCACTTCGCTGCGCGGCGTGACGACATTGCGGTAGGCAAACACCGTATTGTCGATTTCATCCTTGAAGAGATAGAGCCCGCCGGTGACGGCGAGATTGAGCATGAAGGGGATGACCAGAAGGCCGGCGAAAAAATGCCAGCGCCAGATGGCGCGGTAGAGGGATTGACTGATGTCCTTGGGCTTCTGCGAAGCCATGCTTGAGACGCTCATGCGTGTTCCAATCGTCTGACAGCAACAATGATTGGCCTGTGAAAGACCAATGGGCGCGCCCAAAACGGCGCAACCTTTCCGATCGATGGCGGACCAGCGTTCGAAAAGTTTGTGTCAGACGAGAGGGGGAGCCTGGGGCGGTGCCGCCGGAGGATAGAGGCTGCGGGCAATCAGCACCGCTTCGCGTTTGATGGCGAGCGATACCGCCGGTTCGACGCGCTGACCGCCGGCGTGAGGCGGAACAGGGAGAATGAACGACGCGGAAATGCGGCAGGCTTCGCAGCCCGTGCCGTGCCATGCGCTCTTGTGCGGGTCCTGGTCACCGCTGCCGGGAAGGCAGAGCACGGGAACAGTGCCGTCGGGCAGCGTATAGGCGGCAAGATCAATCTGATTATTGGATGCCGCAATGACCGGCTGATGGGCAAAGGCGACGAAGACAAGCGCCAGCGCGCACAGCATGCGCACCGCCAGTTGCCAATCGTATCCGTATTTGCGCATCACATCCCCGTTTTGCGGTTCCTGCCAACCAGATAACGCAGCTTGCGCGGGAAATCTATGCGGCAAAGCGACAAATGCCGGATCGCCTAGGCAGAAAGCCGGTCGATCTCCACCAGCCATGCGCTCGAGGGCACATCTTTGAACGTCACCGTTTCGGCTTGGGCGAGTTGCAGAACATCATTTGCGCCGAGCGTTTCGCCGCTCGTGAGTTCTGCCTCGCCGCGCAGAAACAGAAATGCATGGCCGCCCTTGCCCGCAACGATCGCGTCGCCACACCTTCTGACCTGAGCTGTAAATTTTCCGCGCCGGACCATGACATTGAGGTCCGTAACCTCGCGCAGCACCACCGCGCTTGTCGGGGTATCACCGGGAAAGGCAATCGCCGGAGACAATGGACCGAGCGTTTCAGGCGGCCGGCCATCCACACTCAATATCATCTCGCCTTCCAGCACGGCCAGCACGCGGTCGACGCCCGGAAAGGCCGAGAACGGGCCGGATTCCGGAACGTTTGCCATGCTGATACGCCAGTCAAAGCTGTCGACCGATGCGCCTTCGGGAAAAACGGCAATCTCGGTGGTGACACCCTTGCCGTTTTTCCAAGGCATCTGCCGGTGCCCGGCCGAACGCAGGATGCGCATCAGCCGAGAATACCCGGCAGGTTGAGGCTCTTTTCCCGGGCGCAATCGATGGCGATCTCGTAGCCCGCATCCGCATGGCGCATGACGCCGGTGGCCGGATCGTTCCACAGAACCCGTTCGATGCGGCGCTTGGCATCATCCGTGCCGTCGGCGCAGATCACCATGCCCGCATGCTGCGAGAAGCCCATACCGACACCACCGCCATGATGCAGCGACACCCATGTGGCGCCTGATGCCGTGTTGAGCAGGGCATTGAGCAGCGGCCAGTCGGAAACCGCATCCGAACCGTCCTTCATTGCTTCGGTCTCGCGGTTCGGCGAGGCGACGGAACCGGAATCGAGGTGATCGCGCCCGATGACGATGGGGGCTTTGAGTTCGCCGTTGCGCACCATCTCATTGAAGGCAAGACCCAGGCGATGCCGATCACCCAGGCCGACCCAGCAGATGCGGGCGGGAAGGCCCTGGAAGGCGATACGGTCGCGCGCCATGTCGAGCCAGTTGTGCAGATGGGTATTGCCGGGGGTGAGTTCCTTCACCTTGGCGTCCGTCTTGTAGATATCCTCCGGATCGCCCGACAGCGCCGCCCAGCGGAACGGACCGATACCGCGGCAGAACAGCGGACGGATATAGGCGGGAACGAAGCCGGGAAAAGCGAAGGCATTTTCCAGTCCTTCGTCCTTGGCGACCTGACGGATATTGTTGCCATAGTCGAGCGTCGGTACGCCGGCGTTCCAGAAGGCAATCATCGCCTCCACATGCTCGCGCATGGAGGCACGGGCAGCCTTCTCGACCGCCTTGGGGTCGCTTTCGCGCTTGGCCTTCCATTCGGCGATTGACCAGCCCTTGGGCAGGTAGCCATTGATCGGATCATGCGCCGAGGTCTGGTCGGTAACAATGTCGGGGCGCACGCCGCGGCGCACCAGTTCCGGCAGGATTTCCGCGGCATTGCCGAGGAGGCCGACGGACTTGGCTTCGCCGGCCTTGGTCCAGCGGTCGATCATAGCAAGCGCCTCATCCAGCGTTTCGGCCTTGGCATCGACATAACGGGTGCGCAGGCGGAAATCGATCGAATCCGGATTGCACTCGATGGCGAGACAGCAGGCACCGGCCATGACAGCCGCCAGCGGCTGTGCGCCGCCCATGCCGCCAAGGCCACCGGTGAGGATCCACTTGCCCTTGAGATTGCCGCCGTAATGCTGGCGGCCCGCCTCGACGAAGGTCTCGTAGGTGCCCTGCACGATGCCCTGCGTGCCGATGTAGATCCACGAACCGGCGGTCATCTGGCCGTACATGGCCAGGCCCTTCTTATCCAGTTCGTTGAAATGATCCCATGTCGCCCAATGGGGAACGAGGTTGGAATTGGCGATGAGGACGCGCGGCGCATCCGCATGGGTGCGGAACACGCCGACCGGCTTGCCGGACTGCACCAGCAGGGTCTCGTCCTCGTTCAAGGTCTTCAGGGTCGCAACGATCTTGTCGAAATCGTCCCATGTGCGCGTGGCGCGGCCGATGCCGCCATAGACTACCAGTTCATTGGGGTTTTCGGCCACATCCGGATCAAGATTGTTCATCAGCATGCGCAGGGGCGCTTCTGTCATCCAGGATTTGGTATTGAGTTCCGGTCCGCGGGGGCTGCGGATTTCACGGATATTGTGACGTGGATTGTTCATTTTAAGCTCCCGAGCTTGAAGGCGGTTTGTTCGAGATTTTCGAGAATGTCCTTGAGATGCTTGCGCAGGCGCTCGGCCTTCGTCTCGTCATAGGCAAAGGGCGGCGCTTCGGTCTGCAGATGGGTGGACTGCGCCAGCTCCATCTGGATGGCATGCACACCCTTTTCCGGCTTGCCGTAGTGGCGCGTGGTCCAGCCACCCTTGAAGCGTCCGTTCATCACGCCGTCGTAACCCGGTGCGGCAAAGGCAAACCGGCCGGTGGCTGCCGCCACCTCTGGAGCACAGCTCGCGCCCTGATTGGTGCCGATGTTGAAATCCGGCAGCTTGCCCTGAAACAGAAACGGGATGTGCGAGCGGATGGAGTGGCAATCATAGAGAATGGCGAGGCCGTGAATGTCCTGCACGCGCTTGATCTCCGCCGCCAGGGCGGCGTGATAGGGCTTGTGGAAATGCTCAAGCCGTTTTTGCGTATCGGCGGCGGCGGGTTTTTCGCCGTCACGCCAGATCGCCCTGCCGTCGAAATCCGTTTCCGGGATGAGGCCGGTGGTGTTCTGTCCGGGATAGAGGCTGACGCCTTCCGGATCGCGGTTGGCGTCGATCACATAACGGTGGAAGGTGGCGCGCACGGTCGTCGCTTCCGGCAGAAGCCCGTCATAAAGCGTATGGATATGCCAGTCCGTATCGGCCAGCAGCTGGCCGTTCTCGTTGAGCCGTGCCCAGATATCGGCGGGAACCTCGGTGCCGGTGTGCGGCAGGCCAAGAATGACCGGAGACGCCCCCTGCTTGACGTCAACAACACTCATAGGCCGGTATCCAGTGCTGGCAGGATGTCGGGGGAGATTGCTGAATTGAGCGCCCCGGAACCGACGAGATCGGACACGGCCTTCAGGTCCGGCGCCATGTAGCGGTCCTCGTCCAGCGTCGGCACGACGGAACGGATCGCGGCATGGGCGCGGGTAAGTTCCGGGCTGGTCTGCAGTGGGCTGCGCAGGTCGATGCCCTGCGCGGCGGTGAGTGCCTCAATGCCGATGATGGAGAACAGATTGTCCGTCATCTGCAACAGGCGGCGCGCACCATGGCAGGCCATGGACACATGGTCTTCCTGATTGGCCGAGGTCGGCGTGGAATCAACCGAGGCCGGATGCGACATCTGCTTGTTTTCCGACATCAGCGCCGCTGAGGTGACCTCGGCGATCATCAGGCCGGAATTCAAACCCGGTTTGCGGGCAAGGAAAGCAGGCAGGCCGTAGCTCAATGCCGGATCGACCAGCAGCGCAATACGGCGCTGGGCGATCGATCCGATTTCGCAGATGGCAATGGCGATCTGATCGGCGGCGAAAGCAACGGGTTCCGCATGGAAGTTGCCGCCCGATACCACCGAGCCGTCGCTAAGAACCAGCGGATTGTCGGTGACCGCATTGGCTTCGATTTCCAGCGTACGCGCCGCCATGCGCAAGAGATCGAGGCAGGCGCCGTCGACCTGCGGCTGGCAGCGGATGCAATAGGGATCCTGAACGCGCTCGTCACCTTCGATATGGCTTTCGCGGATCGGCGAATTTTCGAGCAGGCGGCGCAGCGCGGCACCCGTATCGATCTGGCCGCGATGGCCGCGCAGGGTGTGAATATCGGGGTGGAACGGCGCTGAGGAACCCATCGCCGCATCGGTGGACAGGGCCCCCGTGATCAGGGCCGACTGGGCAGAGCGATGCGCCCGGAACAGGCCCGCGAGCGCCAGCGCCGTTGAAACCTGCGTGCCGTTGATGAGCGCAAGCCCTTCCTTGGCGGCGAGCACGACCGGCGTGAGGCCGGCCTTGGCAAGGCCTTCGCTGGCGTGCATCCGCGTCCCGCCAAAGGTCACGTCACCCTCGCCGATCATCGCCGCGGCCATATGCGCCAGCGGCGCCAGATCGCCGGAAGCGCCCACGGAACCTTTCTCGGGAATGACAGGAATGACGCCCTTGGCCAGCATCGCTTCGATAAGGCTGATCAGTTCCGGGCGTACGCCCGAAGCGCCGCGGCCGAGCGAGATCAGCTTCAGGGCCATGATCAGGCGGACAATGTTTTCCGGCAGCGCGTTGCCGACACCGCAGCAATGCGACAGGATCAGATTGCGCTGGAGCGTCCCCACATCGGCGGCGTCGATGCGGATCGAAGCAAGCTTGCCGAACCCGGTGTTGATGCCATAGACCGGCGCGCTGCCGGCTGCGATTTCGGCGATGCGCGCAGCTGCGGCTGCAATCCCCTTGTGAAACGATGCATCGAGCCGGACAGGCGTGCCCTGCCAATAGATTTTTTCCAGTTCAGCCAGAGGAACGGAACCGGGGTGGAGGACGACAGTCATGGTCAAGCCTTCAAGATAAGCTGGTGGAGGGGATTGAAGCCGATGCGGTAGCAGAGTTCTGCGGGCTGCGCGGCGTTCCAGATGGCGATTTCGGCGCGTTTGCCGGGAGCGATGGTGCCAAGATCGTTTTGCAATCCCAGCGCATGCGCTGCCTCGCGCGTTGCACCCGCCAGCGCTTCCTCGGCGGTCAGGCGGAACAGGGTGCAGGCCATGTTCATGGTCAGGAGCAGCGATGTCAGCGGCGATGTACCGGGGTTACAGTCCGTGGCGATGGCGATGCGGGCACCGGCGGCGCGCAGGGCTTTGACCGGCGGCGCCTGTTCTTCCCGCAATGCATAGAAGGCACCGGGCAGAAGCACCGCAACAGTACCGGCCGCAGCCATCGCATTGGCACCGTCTTCGTCGAGATATTCAAGATGATCGGCAGACAGTGCGCCATAGGATGCGGCAAGCATGGCACCGCCGAGATTGGACAGCTGTTCCGCATGCAGCTTGACCGGAATGCCAAGAGCTTTCGCCCGGTCAAACACACGCGTGATCTGGGCCGGCGAGAAGGCAATACCTTCGCAAAAGCCGTCGACCGCATCGACCAGACCTTCCGCATGGGCGGCGTCGAGACCCGGCAGCACAACTTCGCTGATGTAATCATCCGCGCGGCCGCGATATTCCGGCGGCACCGCATGGGCAGCGAGATAGCTGGTGCGGATGCGCACGGGACGCAACGTGCCGAGGCGGCGCGCCACCCGCAGCATTTTCAGCTCCGCCTCGATGTTGAGGCCGTAGCCGGACTTGATTTCAACGGTGGAAGTGCCCTCCGCCAGCAGGGTGTCAAGCCGCGGCAGGCTTTGCGCGACGAGTTCATCTTCCGACAGACCATTGGTCGATTTCACCGAGGAAACAATGCCGCCGCCAGCCCGGGCGATTTCCTCATAGCTGGCGCCCTCAAGGCGCATTTCAAACTCGCGGGCGCGGTTGCCGCCGAAAACCAGATGAGTGTGGCAGTCGATCAGTGCCGGCGTCGCCAGGCGGCCACCGAAATCCTGCACCTCGACAGCTTTCCAGTCATCCGGAACAGCGGTGCCAACCCAGGAAATACGATCCCCTTCAATGCCGATCGCACCCGCGTCGATCAGACCATAGGACGCACCGGTATTCTCCAGCGTCGCGATCCTCAATCCGGACAGAATTTTCCTCATCGACCTTGATACCATCCCCATTAGTGCTTGCTCATGACGTTATTATGTATATACATATTATGTCAATCCGGGGATGAGAGAAGAAATGAGCGAAGCCAAAAAATCTGTTTTTGCGAGCACGGCCCTCACGGAAAAAGGCTGGGAACGCGACGTCCTCGTGCAGATCGGCGCGAGCGGGCAGATCGTGTCGGTGGACGCAAACAGCACTGCGCCCGTTGACAGTCATCGTACCGCTGTTCTCCTCCCGGCGCAGGCCAATCTGCACAGCCACACATTCCAGCGGGCCATGGCCGGCCTTTCCGAAGCGCGCAGCCCGGCAGGCCGCGACAGTTTCTGGACGTGGCGCGAGATCATGTACCGCTTTCTCGATATTCTCGATCCCGACGATATCGAAGCCATTGCGGCCTTCGCATTCGTCGAAATGCTCGAATCCGGCTATTCCAGCGTGGCCGAATTTCACTACGTCCATCACCAGCCGGGCGGCCCCCCCTATGCCAGCCTCGGCGAATTATCGGAGCGCATCGCCGCTGCCGCCAGCGCGAGCGGTATCGGCCTGACGCTGCTGCCGGTTGCCTATGCGCAGGGCGGCGTCGACGGGCGCGCGCTTGCAGGCGGGCAATTGCGTTTCGGTAACGACCTCGAGCGCTTTTCCAAACTGGCGGAGGCCGCGGAAAAGGCCGCGCGGCAAACAGGTCCCGATGCGGGTTTCGGCGTCGCACCGCATTCGATCCGCGCCGTCAGCGAACGCGACCTTCTGGAGCTGGAGCGCCGGTTTGCCGCCATGCCCTTCCACATCCACATCGCCGAACAGCTGCCGGAACTGGCAGAAGTCCAGGCAGTCTATGGCCAGCGCTCCATGAGCTGGCTGCTGGACCATCTGCCCGTCAATGAGCGCTGGTGCCTCATTCATTCGACGCACATGACACCGGAAGAAACGTTGCGTGTTGCTGCCAGCGGCGCGGTGGTCGGCCTCTGCCCGCTGACCGAGGCAAGTCTCGGCGATGGCATTTTTGATGGCGTGCGCTATCTGGGTGCTGGCGGGCGGTTCGGTACGGGATCGGATTCCAACATCCGCATTTCACCATCGGAGGAACTGCGGCAGCTCGAATACAGCCAGCGTTTGCGCGATGTCTCACGGGTCACGCTTTCCGTCGATGGCAAATCCAACGGCCGTACGCTCTATGACACCGCGCTTGCGGGCGGAATGCAGGCCTTGGGCCGCAATGGCGGCCGTCTTGCCGTTGGACAATGGGCCGACATGGTTGCACTCGATGCCGATAATCCCGCGATCCTCGGCCTCCGGGGTGACCGGTTGCTTGACGGCTGGATTTTTGCAGGCGACAGACACGCGGTGACCGATGTGTGGTCGGCGGGCCGTCATGTGGTGCATGAGGGACGTCACCACGCGCGGGAACAAATCTTTGCAACCTACAAGACGCGGCTTGCGTCGGTTCTGGAGCGGGTGTGACGGCAACAGCGCGAAAATCCTTCCATGCCATCAAAGCGGAAATGGCCCGGCGCATCGCCGAGCGGGTCTGGGCACCCGGCGCACTGATCCCCGGAGAGGAAGTGCTGTCCATTGAATTCGGCTGCGCACGCGCCACGGTCAACCGCGCCCTGCAGGAACTGGCGCGGGGCGGCGTCCTCGTGCGCAAGCGCAAGGCCGGAACCCGGGTAGCCCTGCACCCGATGCGGGAAGCGCGCTTTGTCATTCCCATCGTCCGGCAGGAAATCGAGACAAAGGGCGGCGCCTACCAGTTCAGGCTGCTTTCCAACCAGGTGGAGAAAGCACCGGGAGATGTTGCCCGCCGCATGGGCCTCGCCAAGGCCAAAGACATGCTGCACGTGCGCTGCCTGCACCTCTCCGACGGCAAGCCGTATCAATATGAGGATCGCTGGATCAATCTTGATGCGGTGCCTTCCATCCGCGGCGAGACATTCGAGACCATCAGCCCGAACGAATGGCTGGTGACCCACTCACCGTTCTCGCAGGCCGAGATCGTCTTTCACGCCGGCGTGGCGAGCGCGCAGGAGGCTGATATTCTCGGTGTCAGCGAAAAGGACGCCGTGTTCATTGTGGAACGCGTCACCTTCGTGCCGCAGAAGCCGATCACATTCGTGCGGATGATCCACCCCGCCTCGCACCGCATGGTCACGCAGCTCTAGAAGACATTCGGCTGGATGACGCAAGGAATGGACTGTCGCGCGCCGTCGGGGTGCGATGATTTGTCAGCTTGCCAGAACAATTGTCTACTAAAAAACTCATAATTTCCTAGAATCATTCTAAGTTATTGATATTTTTCATGCTTTTCGAAAATTATCATTTGACTTTGGAATAAGTCATTGCCTTTATGCACAAGCACACGAGTGCATACCTTTGATGTCTGGGCCTTGAACCCGTTCGATTGGAGGACCCTATGATAGGTCTTTTTCTGCCACGCCTGCGCGTGGTTTTCATGCTGCATGCGCAGCTTCCACGTCCCGCACCCGGCCTGAACCGGCTGACGCAGCCCGTTGCCCGCCCATGCCGCAACAATGAACAGGATGGGAGTGGGCATGTATCCACGCGCATCTGAAGCAGGGCAAGGGACAGGCTGCTACTTCGACCGGGCTCCGGAAAAACTCGTGCTGGAAGGCTATCGCCGGTGGACTGCCGGTTTTGAAACCGGTTCGGTGATCGCCTGGGAAATGGCGTTTGGCCTGTACAGCGAAATTCTAGGCAGCCGTGAAGGCAACCGCGCCCTGTCGGAACTCTCGTTCTTCATCCGCACGTTGCGCCACTGCGCCCTGTGCCCGCTGAAGACGTTTCCATTCGGCTCGCATCACGTGTGCAAGGAAGAATGCCTGACTTTGGGGCTGATCGCCGGACTTCAAAATTGCGACATGCTTGCGGCACGAACCTGCCTCAATGCCATGGCATGCCCCTCCCGCCAGGAAGAGGTTGAGAATGCAGCCATCGGTTTTGCCGAAACCTTGGCCGAGCTGGATCAGGTGCTTTTGCCGATCCCTAAATTTGCCATCGACGACATCATTTCCCGCCCGCTGCGGGCAAAATACCACTAGGACGAAGGGGAAAACCAATGATCATCAACGCACGCATGGAACGACGCCTTTCAATCGCCGCCACCGCATTGCTGACACTGGCGATCTTTGTCACGCCACTCACAGTGCGCGCCTCGATCGAAGCCAGGACAGTGACCAGCACATACACCGAAGTCGCAGAGATCACGCCGGTTGACCTGCTGATACGCAAATAAGGGCCTCCAGCCCAGTACCGGCCGCGGGCCGGTACCACTTCCTTGCCGCAGGGAAAGAATCCTGCTGCGGTCAAATTCCACCACCGATCCGGAATAGACTACCATTTCTGTAGACTATGGTATTCAGGTAGAATTTTCTAATTTATCGATATAAAAGGAATTCTTTCCAACGCCCGCTCTGCGGGACGCTCTGCTACGCTTTAGGTCACACTACACGGAGGCAGGCATGAAACATTCCCGTATATCCCTATCGCTTGCGGCTGCTTTATTCGCCGCAACAGTTTCCTTTCAATCGCTGTCTGCCGCCCATGCGGATACGACGCTGCTGAACGTCTCGTATGACCCGACCCGCGAACTCTACAAGGATTACAACGCGGCTTTTGCGGCGAAATGGAAGGCGGATACCGGGGAAACGCTGACCATCCAGACATCGCATGGCGGGTCCGGCGCGCAGGCCCGTTCGGTGATCGACGGGCTCGATGCCGATGTGGTGACGCTGGCGCTTGAAAGCGACATCTCCGCCATCGCCAAGGCAACCAAAAAGATCAATCCCGACTGGCGTACCAAATATCCGCACAATTCTGCACCATATACGTCAACCATCGTCTTCCTGGTGCGCAAGGGCAATCCGAAGGGCATCAAGGACTGGGGCGATCTCATCAAGGATGGGATCGAAGTCATCACGCCGAACCCCAAGACATCGGGCGGGGCACGCTGGAATTATCTTGCGGCCTGGGCCTGGGCCAATGGCCAATACGGTGGCGACGAAGCCAAGATCAAGGACTATATCGGCAATCTGTTCCAGCATGTCCCGGTGCTTGACTCGGGCGCACGCGGATCGACCACGACCTTTGCCCAGCGTGAACTTGGCGACGTGCTGCTTGCCTGGGAAAACGAAGCCTATCTTGCCTCCAATGAATTCGGCGCCGACAAATTCGACATTGTCGTGCCGCCGCAATCCATCCTTGCCGAGCCGCCCGTTGCCGTTGTCGACGGCAATGTCGATGCCAAGGGCACGCGCAAGGTGGCTGAAGCCTATCTCCAGTATCTCTACTCGGCAGAAGGCCAGACCATTGCAGCGAAGCACTTTTACCGCCCTTCCGAGCCCAAGCTGGTATCGGCGGATCTCCTGAAAAAACTGCCGGAGTTGAAACTGGTGACAATCGATGATCCAATCTTCGGCGGGTGGGCAAAAGCACAGCCCTATCACTTCGGAGATGGCGGAACGTTTGACCAGATTTACAAGCCGAAAAAGTAACAGCATGATCTCCAACCTTGCCAAGGCAGGTTGGCGGTTTAAGAGGCCGAGTGTTATTCCAGGGTTCGGAATGACGCTCGGCTTCACTCTTGCCTACCTGACCCTCATCGTCCTCATCCCGCTGGCTGGACTGGTCTGGCGCTCCGCCTCGCTGGGCTGGGGCGGCATGTGGCACGTCGCGACCGACGCGCGCACGCTGAACGCCTTGAAAATCAGCTTCGGCACATCGCTGATCGCCGCTCTGATCAATGTGGTGTTCGGCGTTATCGTGGCTTGGGTTCTGGTGCGCTACCGCTTTCCCGGCCGCCGGATCATCGATGCCATCGTCGATCTGCCCTTCGCCCTGCCCACCGCCGTTGCCGGCATCGCGCTGACAGCCCTCTATTCAAAGAACGGCTGGATCGGCCGCTGGCTCGATCCGCTGGGCATCAAGGTCGCCTTCACGCCTGTTGGTATCACCATCGCGCTGATCTTCATTGGATTGCCCTTTGTCGTGCGCACGGTGCAGCCGGTCATGGAAGAAATCCGCAAGGAGGTGGAGGAAGCGGCGGCCACCCTCGGCGCGACCCGCTTCCAGACCATCTCGCGCGTTCTGCTGCCCGGCCTTACTCCGGCAATCCTCACTGGCTTTGCCCTCGCCTTCGCCCGCGCGGTCGGCGAATATGGTTCGGTGATCTTCATTGCCGGGAACCTTCCCTATATCTCGGAAATCGCACCGCTGCTGATCGTCATCCGCCTCGAAGAGTTCGATTATACCGGCGCAACGGCCATCGCCGCCATCATGCTTCTGATTTCGTTCACGATGCTCTTCGTCATCAATCTGATCCAGGCCTGGAGCCGCAGGAGGTATGGCTATGCGACATGAGTTGCCGCAACCGCCGGAAGCCGCATCCAATGTCTGGCATCCGGCAACCACCGAGAGCCGCACGGCGCGCTTCATCCTCGTCGGCGTGGCGCTGGTCTTTCTCGGGCTGTTCCTGCTTCTGCCCCTGATCGCGGTTTTCTTCGAGGCCTTCCGCAAGGGCCCCGCCGCCTATTTCGCAGCCTTCGCCGACCATGATGCGCTCGCCGCGATCCGCCTGACCCTTCTGGTTGCGGCCATTGCCGTTCCGCTCAATCTCGTCTTCGGGGTGGTGGCGGCCTGGACCATTGCCAAGTTCGAGTTCAAGGGAAAGGCGTTCCTGACGACGCTGATCGACCTGCCGTTCTCGGTTTCCCCTGTGATATCGGGTCTCGTCTACGTGCTTTTGTTCAGCACGCACAGTGCACTCGGCCCCTGGCTCAAATCGCAGGGAATCGAGATCCTGTTCGCCGTTCCCGGTATCGTGCTCGCAACGGTGTTCGTGACATTTCCCTTCGTGGCGCGCGAACTCATCCCGTTGATGCAGGAGCAGGGCACGACCGACGAGGAAGCGGCGCTTTCCCTCGGGGCAAACGGCTGGCAGACCTTCTGGCATGTCACCCTCCCCAACATCAAATGGGGCTTGCTCTACGGCGTGCTTTTGTGCAACGCCCGGGCCATGGGGGAGTTTGGCGCGGTATCCGTCGTTTCAGGTCATATTCGCGGCCTGACCAACACGATGCCGCTGCAGGTCGAAATTCTCTATAATGAATTCAATACGGTCGCTGCTTTTGCGGTGGCTTCGCTTCTGGCGCTTCTGGCGCTGGTGACGCTCGTTCTCAAGACCCTGCTGGAGTTGAGATACGGTGCGGAACTGGCAGCCAATGGCGGACACTGAGAGGAACAAACATGGACGTTCGCGTAAGTGGTGTACGCAAGGAATTCGATCGCTTCCCGGCGTTGCACGACGTATCGCTCGATATCAATTCGGGTGAACTGATTGCACTGCTCGGCCCCTCCGGTTCCGGCAAGACGACGCTTCTGCGCCTGATCGCGGGGCTGGAAACCCCGACCGAAGGCAAGGTGTTTTTCGGCGACGAGGATGCATCGCTCAAATCCGTACAGGAGCGCAATGTCGGCTTCGTGTTCCAGCACTACGCCCTGTTCCGCCATATGACCGTGATCGACAATGTCGGCTTCGGGCTCAAGGTTCGCCCCTCCGCCAGCCGGCCGAGCAATGAGGAAATCCGCCGCCGTTCGTCCGAGCTGCTCGATTTCGTCCAGCTCGGCGGCCTGGAAAAGCGCTATCCGGCCCAGCTTTCCGGCGGCCAGCGCCAGCGCGTTGCCCTTGCCCGCGCCATGGCCATCGAACCGCGTGTGTTGCTGCTCGACGAACCGTTCGGCGCACTGGATGCGAAAGTGCGCAAGGAACTGCGCCGCTGGCTGCGGGAAATTCACGACAAGACCATGCACACGACGGTTTTCGTGACGCATGACCAGGACGAAGCCCTGGAGCTCGCCGACCGCGTGGTGGTGATGAGCCAGGGCAAGATCGAGCAGATCGGAACGCCGGATCAGGTTTATGACACGCCCAACTCGCCGTTTGTCTATGGCTTCATCGGCGAATCAAGTTCGCTGACCGTGCGCATCGACAATGGCGAGGTATGGCTTGCGGACCGCACACTCGGCCTGAAAAGCGATGCGCCCGACGGCAACGCGACGCTTTATTTCCGTCCGCACGATGTCGAGCTGATCGACGGCTGCGGCGGCTGCATTGCCGGAACCGTCATTGCCAGCCGCCGTGTCGGTGCGACAAGGCGCGTGGAACTCGAAATCGGCGGCGCGGCGGAACGCGTCGAGATTGAAATTCCGGCCGATCATCCGGCCCGGGAAAAGAGCCGCATCGCCTTTCGGCCGAAGCATTGGCGGGTCTTTCCGCAGGCCTGACCCTTTCGGCCTTTGCCCCCGAAGCTGGAGTTCCATGAGCTCCGGCTTTTTGCTGCCCGGCCGTCATGGGCTTGTTCATCAAAACAGAAACAGTCTGTTCACAAAGCCCATCGCCGTTCGCAAACGGCTGCAAAGGAGTTTGCGCGCTGTGCCCCTGTGCAGCCCGCTACGAATTGCTTAAGATAAACAAATGGCAATCTGACTCATTTTCATCAAAACTGATCGGCAAGGATGAAAGTGATGGTAGCTTAGTTGATCGTACCCGATTAGATCGTAAACTTCTCCATGGGTCCGTCGACCCGTTATTATCGTCTGTGTTGCAGCCCTGAAGATTTTTTCTTCACAACCGAAACGAAGGCAAATGGCCCTACTGTCTTTTTTTAAATCTTTCACACCACAGAAGAATGCCGTTGGTCAGATTTTTTCGGTCCAACCCAATCCAATCAGAGCCCATTACAAATCCATTGACGACCTTCGGGACCTGGGCGCGCGCGTGGCGCGCGGGGAAGATATCCGCCTGCCCGACTACGAACCGATGGTGTTCGAACAGCGCACGGTGGAAAATGCCCGGCTCATCCTCCATTCCTATCGTTCCTCCGACGCGGCTGCACGCAAGGGCGAGACGATTACTCCGGCGGCCCAGTGGCTCCTCGACAATTACTACCTCGTCGACCAGAACATCCAGCAGGTGGAGCGCGATCTTCCGAAGAAGTTCTTCCGCCAGCTGCCCCCACTGGCCGGCAAGCCGGAAATCCCGCGCGTCATGGCGCTGGCCTGGCTCTATGCGGCCCATACGGACAGCCAGTTCTCGCTCAACAGCCTGACGGCGGTGGTCGAAGGATTCCAGACGGTTGCGCCCCTGCATATCGGCGAACTCTGGGCCCTGCCCTCGGCCGTGCGCTTCATTCTCATCGAAAACGCCCGCCGGCTGTCGTTGCGCGTCGAACGGGCGCGGCGCATGCGCGCCTATGCCAACAGCGTTGCCGACGAGATCACGCTGAACGCCGACAAGGATACCCTGCCGCAGCTTCTGGCCCAGTACACCACTGCCGCGCGTGACAGCACCTTCGCCACGCATCTGCTTTACCGCCTGCGCGGCGGCGCCATGCACTCCGGTGCGGCTGTCGCCTGGCTTGAGGAAGAGCTGGAAAAGAACGGCAGCGACGCCGAAGACGCTATTATCCAGGAACATACGCGCCAGTCCACCGGCGGCGTGACCATGGGCAATCTCATCCGCAGCCTGAAGGCTATCGACGACGTCGACTGGATCACCTGGTTCGAGACGGTCAGCGGCGTCGATGCGGTGCTGCGCGAACATTCCAACTTTGATGCGCTCGATTTCCATTCCCGTAATGCCTATCGCGTGGCGATTGAAAAGATCGCGCGCCGCTCGGGCAAGAGCGAGCAGGACATCACCCAGGCCGCCCTTGACCTCGCCCATCACAGCGCCGAAACCAAGGGGGACGAGAAGAGCGTCACCGTGCAGCGCAAGCGCGACGTCGGCTATTATCTCGCCGGCGACGGCCGCTCGGAGCTGGAAGAAACCTGCGGCTCGACCCCAACCGTGCTGCAGCGCTGGGTCCGGTTCTACAAGACACTCGGGCTCGCCGGCCTGTGGATTCCGGCTTCGGTCATTTCCATCGGCATTCTGTTCCTGATCCATTACTGGCTGCGCCGTTACGGCCTGCCGAGCGATACGGTCCTGCTGCTGACGGTCCTGGCGGTGTTCCCGACGATGGAAACCGCCAATGGTTTCGTCAACTGGATCATTCCGATGTTCATGCCGCCGACACGGCTGATCGGTTTTGAATACAAGAATGGCCTGCCCCCCGAGGCGAAGACCCTCGTCGCAGTGCCGACGCTGATCACCTCGCGCGATTCCGTCGATGAGCATATCCGCAACCTCGAAGTGCATTATCTGACCAATCCGCGCGGCGAAATCTATTTCGCGCTGCTCACCGACTGGGCGGACAGCAAGGTCGAGCAGAACGAGAACGATCTCGACATTCTCGACTATGCCCGGGAAAAGGTCACTGCGCTCAACCTGCACTATACGCAGGGCGGCAACCCGCGTTTCTTCCTCCTGCACCGCAAGCGCCTGTACAATGCGCAGGAAGGCCGCTGGATGGGCTGGGAGCGCAAGCGCGGCAAGCTGCATGAGCTGAACCTCCTGCTGCGCGGCGACAAGGATACAACCTATTTCCCCAGCAATGAGGAAGTGCCCGGCGACATCAAATTCGTGATGACGCTCGACTCCGATACGCGCCTCACGCCGGATTCGGTGAACCGTCTGGCAGGCAAGCTGAGCCATCCGCTCAACCGACCGATCTACAAGGAAAAATCCGGCCGCGTGACCAGCGGCTATGCGATCCTGCAGCCGCGTGTCACCCCCTCGCTCACCACCGGTGACGATGCCTCGTTCCTGCAGCGCGTCTTCTCGGTCAACCGCGGTATCGACCCCTACGTCTTTGCCGTCTCGGACGTTTATCAGGACGTGCTGGGTGAAGGGACATTCACCGGCAAGGGCCTCTATGATGTCGATTTCTTCGAATTGGCGCTCGACGGCAAGATCGACGAGAACACCGTTCTCAGCCATGATCTTCTGGAAGGCGGCTATGCCCGCGCGGCGCTCGTCAGTGACGTCGAAGTGGTTGAAGACTATCCGACGGGCTATAACGTCGACATCTCGCGCCACCATCGCTGGACGCGCGGCGACTGGCAGCTCCTGCCCTATCTGTTCAGCACAAAGCCGGGTGTGACCGCCGTCACACGCTGGAAGATGACCGACAATCTGCGCCGCTCGCTGACGCCGGTCTTCTGGATCATCGCCTCCATCGCCGGCTGGACATTGCTGCCGCCCGGCGTCGCTGCCCTGTGGCAGTTCTTCATGATCTTCAGCATGTTCATCGTCCCGACGATGATCCTGTTCACCAATCTTGTTCCGACAAACATGAACCTGTCGCTGAAGGGCCATTTCCAGGCGATCCTCACCGACATTTTCTCCGGCGCCGCCGATATCGCCCTGCGCATCACCTTCATTGCCAACATGGCCTGCCTGATGGCCGATGCCATCGCACGCACGCTCTACCGCGTCTTCATATCGCGCAAGAACCTGCTGGAATGGCGTGCGGCGGCACAGGCGAAAGCCAGCGCCCCTGACACGCTGCAGTATTATACCCGCCTGATGTGGCCCGCGATCATCGTGGCTGCCGTCGCCATCGCGCTGCCGCTGGCTACCCACAGCCGTGCCTGGTATCTGGCCGTGCCGTTTGCCGTGATCTGGTTCTTCTCGCCGATCATTGCCTGGCTGGTCAGCCGTTCGGCCAAGCCGCTCGATGATCTGAATGTCCGCTCTTCCGACAAGAGCGAATTGCGCCGCTTCGCCCGCCGCACCTGGCACTACTACGATACGTTCGTCACCAAGGAACAGAATTTCATTCCGCCGGATAATTTCCAGGAGGACCCGCATCCGGTTATCGCCACGCGTACATCGCCGACCAATATCGGCATGTACCTGCTGTCGACCGTGGCGGCCCGGGATTTCGGCTGGATCGGCTTCAACGAGACGCTGACCCGTATCGACGACACGCTCTCCACGCTGGAAAAGATGGAGAAGTATCGCGGCCATCTCTACAACTGGTACGAAACAACCACGCTGCGGCCGCTTCTACCGCTTTACGTCTCGTCGGTGGACAGCGGCAATCTTGCCGGCCATCTCGTGGCACTGTCTTCCGCGCTGGAAAAATGGGCGGAGGCTCCGTCCGTCTATCTGCAAAGCGATCTCGACGGCATTCTCGATGTCAGCGATATCCTTGAGGAAGCCATCAACGACATTCCGGATGAACGCCGTGTCCTGCGGCCCCTGCGTCGCCGCCTGGATGAGCGGGTGGCCAATTTCCGCCGCGCCATCACGACCATCAAGGAAGAGCCGGAAACGGCATCGCTGCGCACCATCAACCTTTCGCTGTTTGCCGGTGACATCCAGCGTCTGACGGAAGAACTGCACGGCGAACTCGAAAGCCCGCTCAGCACCACCGCAAACGGTTGGGCGCTGATTCTGGTCAAGACCTGTCAGGCCCATACGGACGACGCCATCGGCACCCACGAGGGAACCGACAGCCTGCGCGAACGGCTGGTTTCGCTGGCCACCCGCGCCCGCCAGCTGGCCTTCGACACCGACTTCACCTTCCTTGAGCGCAAGGAACGGCGCCTGCTGTCGATCGGTTTCCGCGTCGATACCAACGAGCTGGACGCGAGCTGTTACGATCTTCTCGCTTCGGAAGCGCGTCTCGCCAGCCTGTTTGCCATCGCCAAGGGCGACATCCCGGTCGATCACTGGTTCCGCCTCGGTCGTCTCCTGGTGCCGGTTGGCTGGCGTGGTGCGCTGATCTCCTGGTCGGGCTCCATGTTCGAATATCTCATGCCGCCCCTGGTCATGATCGAACCGCTGGGCTCGATGCTGGATCAGACCAACAAGCTGATCGTCCAGCGCCAGATCGAATATGGCGATTCCAAGGGCCTGCCGTGGGGCATTTCCGAAGCCGCCTACAATGCGCGCGATCCGGAGATGAACTACCAGTACACCAATTTCGGCGTCCCGACGCTGGGACTGAAACGCGGCCTGTCCAAGAACTATGTGGTTGCGCCCTATGCCAGCATCATGGCGAGCCAGTATCGCCCGGCGGAAGCCGTGGCCAACCTGAAACGCCTGCGCGCGATGGGTGCGCTCGGTCAGTACGGTTTCTATGATGCCGTCGACTTCACCCGCTCCCGCGTGCGCGAAGACGAGGAATATGCCATCGTGCGCAACTACATGGCGCACCATCACGGCATGTCGATCGTTGCCGTCAACAATGTCGTGTTCGAAGGCCGCATGCGCGACCGTTTCCACTCGGATCCCGTCATCGAAGCCGCCGAACTGCTGCTGCAGGAAAAGGCACCGCGCGAAATCCCTGTCCTGCAGGCCAAGGCCGACAATCCGATGCGCAAGGCCGTGGAAAGCGGCGAAGAAACGGCCTCCATCCGCTTCATCAAGAACCCGCTTTCCGCTCCGCGCGCCACGCAGATCATGTCGAACGGCCACTATTCCGTCATGGTCACCGCCAATGGCGGCGGCTACAGCCGCTGGAATGGCCTGGCGATCACCCGCTTCCAGCCGGATCCGCTGGAAAGCGGCTATGGAACATTCCTGTTCCTGCGCGATCTCGACAGCGGTGAATGGTGGTCGGCAACCGGCGATCCCGTTCGGGCAGCCGGCGAAAAGAGCACTACCATCTTCGCCGACTACAAGGCCGAATTCGTCAAGGAAAACGGTACGATCCAGTCGACGGTGGAAACCATCGTCGCTTCGGATTCCGACGGCGAAGGCCGCCGCATCATCATCACCAATACCGGTACGAAAGACCGGATCATTGAAGTGACGTCCTATGCCGAACTGGTGCTCACCGCAGACGATACGGACACGGCGCATCCGGCATTCGCCAAGATGTTCGTGGAAACCGAGATCGTTCCGCGCGGCGACACGATTTACGCCACCCGCCGCAAGCGCGGCAGCAACGAACCCGATATTCACGTGGCGCACGTGGTCACGGACGGATCGGGCGCCATGCGTGAAATCCAGGCGGAAACCGACCGCCGGGCCTTCATCGGCCGTGGCCGCAACCTGCGCAACCCGGTTGCCTTCGACGAGGGTGTAACCCTCAACGGCAGCCAGGGCTTTGTGCTGGACCCCATCGCGTCGCTGCGCTGCCGCGTCCGCGTTCCCGCGCACAAGCGCGTCACGCTGGTTTTCTGGACCCTTGTCGGCCCGGACCGGCACGAGCTGGAGGAGGTCGTTTCCCGCTTCCGCCATCCCGACTGCTTTGCCCGCGAATTCTCGCTGTCCTGGACAAGTTCGCAGGTGCGGCTGCACCATATCGAGATCAATCCGGACGAAGCGGCCGATTTCCAGCGCGTCGCCACCAGCCTGATCTATCCGGACAAGGCCCTGCGCATGCCCGCCGAAAGCATCGCTTCCGGCCTTGGCAGCCAGTCCGACCTCTGGCCGATGTCGATCTCCGGCGACTTCCCCATCCTTGCCCTGCGCATCGATGACGAAGCCGACATGGACACGCTGAAGAACGTCCTGAAGGCGCAGGAATACTGGCGGGCAAAGGGGCTTGTGGTTGACGTCGTCGTCATCAACGAACGCTCCTTCTCCTACGCCCAGGATTTCCAGCGCGGGCTCGAAGCGATCTGCGAGAACAGCCGCAACCGCGGCGGCCAGTATGGCCCGCGCGTCCACATCTTCACCGTGCGCAAGGACCAGATGAGCGATGCGAGCTACAACACGCTGCTCGCCTCTGCCCGCATTGTCATGCACGCGCAGAACGGCACGCTGGTTGAACAGCTGAAGCGCACGGAGGAACTGTCCGCCGACCTGCAGCCGGTTGCCGCCATACCGGCCGGCAAGGCTCTGGCGACCGGCGATACCGGCCTTGACGAGATGCGCAGCATCGCGCCGGCACCGACGCAGCTGGTGGGCAAGCGTCGTCAGAAAACAGACGGCAATGAACTGGCCTTCTGGAACGGCTTTGGCGGCTTTGACATGAAGACCGGTGAGTATGTCGTCCGTCTTGCCGACCGGACCACCACGCCGCAGCCATGGATCAATGTGATCTCCAATGCGGGCTTCGGCTTCCACGTGTCGGCGGAAGGTGCAGGTTTCACCTGGTCGAGCAACAGCCGCGACTATCAGCTGACCCAATGGTCGAACGATCCCGTGATCAACCGGTCCGGCGAAGCGCTCTACGTCGTTGATCTGGACAAGGGAACCGCGTTCTCGCCGACCGCCTCGGTACTGCGCGATCCATCGGTTCAGTATGAAACCCGCCACGGCCAGGGCTATTCGACATTCCTGTCACGCCACGGCAATGTCGGCCTTGAACTGACCCATACCATCGATACGGACATGCCGGTGCGCGTGTCCAGCCTCAAGATCACCAACCATGGCGGGACAGCCAAGCAGTTGCGTGTCTATGGCTTTGTCGAATGGATGCTCGGCAATTCCCGCGCCAAGACGGCTCCGTTCATCGTGCCGTCGCATGATACGGAAAGCGGTGCACTCTTTGCCCGCAATCCCTACGGCACCGACCGCAAGGATCACGTGGCATTCTTCGCCGCAAACGTGAAACCGCAATCGGTGACATCGGACCGCACCGAGTTCTTCGGCCCTCTGGGCTCGGTGGACCAGCCGGCTGCCGTCCTGCAGGCAAAAACCCTGTCCAACGTCGTTGAGGCGGGGGGCGATCCCTGCGCGGCGCTTGCCGTCGATGTGGAGATCGCGGCGGGTGAAACCAGGGAAATCCTGTTCTACATCGGCGACACTGCCGGTGCCAACGAGGCACGGCGTGTTCTCGCAGAACAGTTGAAGCGTCCGTTTGAAAAGACGCTTGCGGCCTCCAAGGCGATCTGGACCGGCTTCCTCGATGGCCTGCAGGTGGATACGCCTGATGATGCATTCGATGTGATGGTCAACCGCTGGCTGCCCTATCAGAGCCTTGCCTGCCGTATCTGGGCGCGCACGGCCTTCTATCAGGCCAGCGGCGCCTTTGGCTTCCGCGACCAGCTGCAGGACACGTTGTCCATGCTGGTGCTAGACCCGTCACTGGCGCGGCACCAGATCCTCAATGTCGCCGCCCGCCAGTTCAAGGAGGGCGATGTCCAGCACTGGTGGTTGCCGACATCCGGTGCCGGTGTGCGGACGATGATTTCCGATGACGTGGTGTGGCTCGGTTATGCCATTGCCCACTACACCTCGGTGACCGGCGATATGAGCATCCTCGACGAACAGATCGCCTTCATCGAAGGCAAGGCTCTCGAAAACGGCGAGCATGATGCCTTCTATCAGCCGACAATCGCGGCGGATAAAGTCACGGTCTACGAACACGCGGCGCGCGCGCTCGATCTGGCAATCGCCCGCACCGGCGCGCATGGGCTGCCGCTCATGCTCACCGGCGACTGGAACGACGGCATGAACCGGGTCGGCGAAGAGGGCAAGGGCGAGAGCATCTGGCTGGGCTGGTTCCTGATCAGCACCCTGCGCGATATCCTGCCGCTTGCCCGCCAGCGCAAGGATGCCGACCGCATCAAGCGGTGGGAAGCCCATATCGAAAGCCTCAAGGCGGCGCTGGAAAAGGATGGCTGGGACGGCGAATGGTATCGCCGCGGCTATTTCGACGACGGTTCGCCGCTGGGTTCCAAGACCAGCGACGAGTGCCGGATCGACTCCATTGCCCAGTCCTGGAGCGTTCTCTCCGGCTATGGTGATCCCGATCGCGCCAAGCAGGCCATGCAGTCCGTTGCGACGCATCTGGTCGATGACGAGGTTGATATCATCAAACTGTTCACACCGCCGTTCAACAAAACGCGGCATGAGCCCGGTTATATCAAGGGCTATCCGCCGGGTGTGCGTGAGAATGGCGGGCAGTATACCCATGCGGCAACCTGGGCAGTCTTGGCCATGGCCAAGCTTGGAAATGCCGACGAAGCCTATCGCTGGTTCAGCAAGCTCAATCCGGTGAACCATTCGCTGGATGCCGACAAGGCCGAGTCCTACCGGGTCGAGCCCTATGTCGTCGCTGCTGATGTTTATTCGGTTGATCCGATGCGCGGGCGCGGCGGCTGGACCTGGTACACGGGTTCTGCCGGCTGGCTCTACCGCGTGGCAACGGAAGGCATTCTCGGCATCAGCCGCAGGAATGACCGGCTGTTCGTCGATCCGGCCCTGCCGACGGCATGGACCGACGGCTTCAGCTTCGTGCTGCGCAACGGCAAGGCGCGCTATACCGTCGAGGTGAAACCGGCCGCCAAGGGCGGCAGGAAGATCACTGTGGACGGCAAGAAGCTGGCCAAAGCCGATGCGGGCATTCCGCTGGAGACATCGGGCGAGCACACGGTACTCGTGGAAGTCGTGCCGGGAGAATAGCCAGCGGCCTGGTGGCCGCTGACTGAGTTGACGACCCTATTCCGCCGCCTGTGCTTCCGCGCTGGCGGCGGTTCCTTTTCTGGAGAAGACAAAGGCCAGAATGAAGCTTACCGTCAGCAAAAGTACGATGGTCGGCGCCGGGGCGCTGTCGAGAAAGAAACTCAGATAGATGCCGGTGAGCGACGTTGAAACCGCGACAGCTGCCGAGACCAGCAACATGCGTTCGAACCGTTTGGTCAAGAGGAAGGCAATGGAGCCCGGCGCAATCAGCATGGCGACGGCAAGGATGATGCCAACAGCCTTGAGCGCGCCGACGATGGTCAGCGACAGGATGCAGAGCAGGCCATAGTGCAGGAATTTGACCGGCAGACCGATGGCCTGCGCGTGCTGCGGGTCAAAGGCATGCAACAGCAAATCACGCCTCCAGATGCCGAGGGCCAACAGGGTCACGGCTGCAATCGCGCCAGTTTCGGCAATATCGCGCCATGCCACGCCGAGCATGTCTCCGAACAGGATGTGGTCGAGATGCACGTCAGACTGGATCTTGGTGTAGAGGACGATGCCAAGGCCGAACATGCCGGAGAAGACCACGCCCATAACGGTGTCTTCCTTCACCCGGCTGTTCTGCTTGAGGAAGCCGGTGGCAAGGGCGCAGATCATGCCTGCCGCAAAGGCCCCGATTGCTAGCGGGATACCCGCGATATAGGCGAGCACCACGCCGGGCAGCACCGCATGCGAGATCGCATCCCCCATCAGCGACCAGCCCTTCAGGACGAGAAAGGGAGAGAGCAGGCCCATGGGGATTGCCACGAGAAGCGTGATGACAAAGGCCTGCTGCATGAAGCCGAAGCTGAACGGCTGCAACAAAAGCTGGATCAGGTCGCTCATGCCCCCTCCTCCAATGCCAGGCGGGCGCGGCGGCGCGCGGCCAGCGTTCCATGCTTGGGTGCGAAAACAAAAGCGGTGAGAAAGACGAGTGTCTGCAGCACGACAATGATGCCGCCGGTGGCACCATCGAGGAAATAGCTGAGATAGGCGCCGATAAAACTGGTCAAGGCCCCGATCAGCACGCTCGTCTGGATCAGGCGCGGGAAACGGTCATGCAGGAGATAGGCGGTTGCGCCGGGGGTGACGACCATCGCCACCACCAGAAACGCCCCCACGGTCTGCATGGCGGCCACCGTCGACGCGCTGAGCAGCGTGAAGAACAGGATTTTGAGGAGCGGCGGGTGGAGGCCGATGGAACGGGCATGATTTTCGTCAAAGAATGTTACCATCAGGTCCTTCCATTTGACCAAGAGAACGGCCAGCGACACCCCACAGATGATGACCAGTTGCAGCGTATCCTCCGGCGTGATCGCCAGGATATTGCCGAGCACGATGGTCTGGATATTCACCGAGGCGGGTGACAGCGACATCATGAACAGGCCGAGCCCGAAGAAGGACGTGAAGATCAGGCCGATGATGGCGTCCTCCTTCAGCTTTGTCCGCTGGTTGAGAAACAGCATGGCGACTGCGGCGAGACCGCCGGAAAAGAACGCGCCGATTGAAAACGGCAAGCCGAGCATGTAGGCCCCGGCGACGCCGGGCACGATGGAATGGGAGAGCGCATCGCCGATCAGCGACCATCCCTTCAGCATGAGGTAGGCGGAAAGGAATGCGCAGACACCACCAACCAGCGCACTGACCCACATGGCATTGATCATATAGTTGTAGGAAAAGGGTTCGAGAAGCAGCTGCATCATGATTGCGGCTTACCTTTCCCCTTGGGTTCGCCGTAGATCACGAAGGGGCGTTCATCGTCGCTGAGCACCGTCACACTGCGCGGATCCGCATCGGCATGCAGATCGACGCCACCGAGGATGAAGTGGCGCAGCACGCCGCCGAAGGTCATTTCCAGATTGGCCTGCGTGAACACCTCTGCGGTCGGTCCGGAGGCCAGGACGGTGCGGTTGACCAGCACGGCCCGGTCACAGAATTCGGGCACGCTGCCGAGATTGTGGGTGGAGACCAGCATGACCTTGCCGTCATCGCGCAGAGATCGCAAAAGGCCGATGATGGCCTCTTCTGTCCGCACGTCGACGCCGGTAAAGGGCTCGTCCAGAAGAATGATATCGCCTTCCTGCGCCAGCGCGCGGGCGAGAAAGACGCGCTTCTTCTGACCGCCCGAGAGCTCGCCGATCTGGCGCTTGCGGAAATCCGCCATGCCGACCCGCTCCAGCGCGGCAGTCACCATGTGCTGGTCACGCTTTTTCGGCATGCGCAGAAAATTCATATGGCCATATCGTCCCATCATCACGACATCTTCGACCAGAACCGGAAAATTCCAGTCGACATCCTCGCTCTGCGGCACATAGGCCACCACATTGCGTTTGAGCGCCCGTCCCGCCTGTTCACCCAGGATCGAGACCGATCCCCTGGCGAGGGGCACGAAGCCCATGATGGCCTTGAACAGGGTGGACTTGCCGCTGCCATTGACGCCGACCAATGCTGTGATCGAACCGCGCGGGATATCGAAGCTGGCATTGCGCAAAGCCGTGTGGCCATTGCGATAGGTCACGGTCACGTCATGCACGGAAAGACCAGCCCCCCGCTTTGCAGCGGAGGGGCCGGCGAGCGCTTGGGAGGACGCGCTCACTGGGTAAAGCCTTTGGCAACGGTTTGTGCCGTGACGCGCAGAAGGTCGAGATAGGTGGGCACCGGACCATCGGGATCGCTGAGTGAATCGACATAGAGAACACCGCCATATTTGGCCCCGGTCTCGCGGGCGACCTGCTTGGCGGGCGAAGCGGAAATCGTGCTTTCACTGAAAACCACCGGGATTTTCTCGGCGCGAACCTTGTCGATCACCTTGCGCACCTGCTGGGGTGTGCCCTGCTGATCGGCATTGATCGGCCAGAGATAAAGCTCCTTCATGTCGAAATCGCGTGCGAGATAGCTGAAGGCGCCTTCACTCGTCACCAGCCAGCGGCGCTCGGCGGGAACAGCAACGAGACTGTCGCGGATGGGCGCGACGGTTGCGCGGATCTTTTCCGAATAGGCCGCGGCATTGCGGTCATAGACGGCGGCATTGGCCGGGTCGTACTTGCCGAGTGCCTTGCGGATATTTTCCACATAAACCAGCGCGGCATTGGGCGACATCCAGGCATGCGGGTTCGGCTTGCCCTCATAGGGGCCCTCCGAAATGCCCATCGGCTCTACGCCTTCGCTGACAACGACGCTCGGAACATTCTTGACGTTGCCGAAGAATTTTTCGAACCAGCGTTCCAGACCAAGGCCGTTCCACAGGACGAGATTGGCATCCTGCGCCTTCAGGATATCACCGGGTGTCGGCTGGTAGTCATGAATTTCAGCGTTGGGTTTCGTGATCGAATCCACGTCGGCCGCGTCCCCCGCAACATTGCGGGCCATGTCGGCGATGATCGTAAAGGTGGTGACCACCTTGAACTTCTTGCCTTCGGTGGCGGATGCCGGGCCAAGAATCGTCAAAAGAGCAAAAACAGCAATCAACAGTCGGGAAAATCTCATCTCGCCTCCAGCAAACCGGGAAAATGGTGAGCTTTTTCGTCACCATTGTTACTCCATAACGGCTTGCGGGAGATGCGTCAATGCAAATGCGAATGATTTGCAAAAAGAATTCCATTCCCGTTTCCCGCCGTATGCTGGAGGTCAGACGCCGAAATTCTGTGTACCAACGTGCGTATTTCCCGAGGCCAGTTGAGAATCTTTGCAACTGAGCGCGTTCTGGCGCATAATCCCGCGCATGAAACATGCTATCAATCAGAAGCCGGATTACGAGAAGGAGCTGCGCAAGGCAGGCGTTCGCATCACCCGCCCGCGCCGAATCATTCTCGATATTCTGACCTCCACCGAAGACCACCCGGATGCGATGAAGATTTTCCATCGCGCCATCGAGATCGATGACAGCATTTCACTTTCGACCGTGTACCGGACCATGAACCTCCTGGAAGAAATGGGCGCCATTCATCGCCACGCCTTCAATGGCGGCCCGTCACGCTTCGAACAGGCCCATGGCGAGCATCACGACCACCTGATCGATGTCGATACGGGTGACGTGATCGAATTCCAGTCGGACAAGATCGAGAAACTGCAGGAAGAGATCGCCCGCGCGCTCGGCTATGACATCATCCATCACCGGCTGGAACTCTACGGGCGGAAATCCAGGCGTCCGGAATAGCGCACGCACAAACGTCCAAGACGTTTGCTTTCGCGTGAAGCATAACTTCCGCTGGCATTTGCCCGAGGGAGTTATGCATGCAAACAGTCCAGCCAAAATCCTATCCGGCCATCAATTTCTCGGAAAAATTCACGCTGTTTTCCGAACAATGGTCACCCAAAGTGGTGGCGGAACTCAACGATTATCAATTCAAGATCGTCCGCATCGAGGGTGATTTCATCTGGCACGATCATCCGGAAACCGATGAAGCGTTCATTGTCCTGGACGGGGAACTGCGCATCGATTTCCGCGACGGTTTCGTGACGATCAGGCCGGGTGAAATGTATGTCGTCCCCAAAGGGGTCGAGCACAAGCCCTATGCCGAAAGGGAAGTCCGTCTGATGCTGATCGAACCCCGAGGTGTTCTCAATACCGGCCGCGAGGGCGGTGAGCGGACAGCACAGAACGACGTGTGGATCTGACAGACCTTACGCAATCTGCGCCAATTCGCGGCGCAGAAAATCATTCAGCCGGTCAATGGCCGGACTGGATGACACCGGGCTGCGCATGATGCCGATTTCCAGATCACGCAGCGGCGGCAGGCCTTCATTCTCGCCGATAACGCGCAGGGTCGACGGCACGCTGCACGCGGCAAGCGCAGCCACCGCCAGCCCGGCCTGCACCACGGCGATCAGTCCGAGCAGGCTGGCGCTGGAATAGGTGCAGCGATAGCTGCGATCCGCATCGCCCAGCGCATCCAGCACGTTCATGCGCGCGGCGCAGCCGGGTTCAAACAGGGCGATGGGCAGCGGGTCATTTTCCCAGGCAACATGGGTCGGCGATGCCACCCAGATCAAGCGCTCGCGGCGGATCACCTCCAGCGGCTGGGTGGCTCCGCGGGTGACAATCGCCAGATTGACCCGGTCCTCATCGATCGCCTTGACCAGCGAGGTGGATTGCTCGCAGACCAGTTCGACGGTGACCAGCGGATGCTCCTCGGCAAACCGCGACAGAACGGGCGGCAGCAGGAATGCCGCATAGTCATCGGGCACGCCAAGCCGCACGCTGCCGGTTTCCTCGGGGCGGGTGACATTGGCCCACGCCTCGTCGGACAATCGCAGCAACCGCCGCGCATAATTGAGAAAACTCTCGCCGGCCAGATTCGGCTCGACGGACCGGGGGTTGCGAATAAGCAGCTGTTTGCCCACCGCCTGTTCCAGCCGCTGCATCTGCATGCTGACCGCCGACTGGCTGCGGCCGACACGCGGGGCAGCCGCCGACAGGCTGCCGGTTTCGATGACAGTCACAAAGGTCCGCAGGAGATCGAGGTCGAGGGGTGCAGCCATAATGCCATCAATATAGCGAATAGTTCACTCCAAATCTATTCGTTTGTTTGGCGGCAGCCAAGGGCGCTAACTGGGCATCCTTTGCCACGGGAATGACCCATATGCCTGACCCGATATCCGATCGTTTTCCTGCAGCACGGCTGGCCGTCGCCATGGCCATCATCGGGACGGTCGGTGCCTTTGCAACGGAAACACGGCTCGATCCGGTCACCATCGTCTTCTGGCGCTGTGTTTTCGGCATGGTCTTCCTCGCAGCCTGGTGTTTCCTGCGCGGCTACCTTCCCGACCGGACCCTCTCTTGGCCGCGGCTGGGCCGGGCAGCGCTCGGCGGCATTTGCATGGTGCTCAGCTGGGTATCGTTTTTTGCCGGGTTCCGCATGACATCGATTGCAACCACCACGATCATCTATCACATCCAGCCGTTCTTCGTCGTTCTCATCGGCGCAACCCTTTTGAAGGAACGCATCACCGTCGATCAGATCATCTGGATGCTCGGTGCCTTTATCGGCGTCGTCCTGGCGAGCGGCCTTGTCGGCGCGACGGCACCGGTCAGCACGCTATGGATTCTTGGGATCGTCATGTCGCTTGGTGCTGCGATGCTTTATGCCGCTGCAACCATTCTCGCCAAGGGCCTCGGCGAGCAACGGCCGGAAATCACGGTGCTGTGCCAGACCATCGTCGGCATCGTCATGCTCGCGCCTTTTGCCAGTTGGGCGGAGCCCGTGCCGCTGGCATCCTGGGGCTGGCTGGCCAGTATCGGCATCCTCCATACGGGCATTGCCTATATCCTGATCTATTCGGCCTATCCGCGCCTGTCGACGCCGGTCATCGGCGTCCTGACCTTCATCTATCCGATCGTCGCCATCATCGTGGACTGGGCAATTTACGGACACCCGCTGGGAATGGCGCAGGCCGCCGGCATGCTGCTGATTGCCTGCGGCACGCTGGGCGTGCGGCTCGGGTGGCAAATTCCCTGGCGCAGGAGCATAGCAGTCTGAAGCGGGTGCTGTCCGTCAGCGTTGCGTCTTCATGGTGCGTGGTTCGACAAGCTCACCATGAGGGAAGGTGCTGGCTGCAAGCCAATCGCCAGTATTGCAGAATATACTTCTTTGCAATCCCCCATGCTTCCTCATGGTGAGCTTGTCGAACCACGCACGAGAGTCGTGCAGAACATGCCCTAACCCTCATCCCACCCCAACAAAAAGCCGCCCGGAGGCGGCTTTTCGTCAAAGGATGCAAAAGAATCAGGCGGCGTTGGAGGCAGGCTGCGCCGTCAGCAATTCATAGATAAGGGTCGCATCATGGGCGTTGCGCAATTTGGCAATCCGCTCGGGATCGCGCAGCATGCGGGCAATCCGCGACAAGGCCTTCAGATGATCGGCACCGGCATTCTCCGGCGCCAGCAGAAGAAAAACAATATCGACGGGCTGATCGTCCAGCGCTTCGAAATCCACGGGGGTTTCGAGCTGTGCGAAGACCCCGGTGATGCGTTTGACGCTGTTGATCTTGCCATGCGGGATGGCAATGCCATTGCCAACGCCAGTCGAGCCAAGACGCTCGCGCTGCAGGACGGTGTCAAACACTTCCCGCTCCGTCAAACCGGTCAAGGCGGCAGCCTTCTCCGACATGATCTGCAAAAGCTGCTTTTTGGAATTGACTTTCAATGCGGGCAGGACAGCGTCGGGCTGAATGAGGTCACCCAGATCCATTATTCTCTTCCTTCCTGTTACCGTCCGCGCTTTGGGCGCGGACGGTAGTTCAAATTTCGCCTAAGACCCGGCGCCGTTCTGACCGGCCACGGCCGATGGATCGATCCAGCCGATGTTACCGTCAGCGCGGCGGTATACGATATTCACCTGCGTACTGCCAGAGTTGCGGAAGACAACCACTGGGCTATCTTTCAGATCGAGCTCGACCACGGCGGATGCGACACTCATGCTCCTGAGCGCCATCGATGTCTCAGCCACGATTGTCGGCGCGTAATCCTCCGGAATATCCTCATCTTCATCCGGTACGGGGGCGACGACCCGGTAGGAAATATCGTCGAAAACACCGTTCGAGCCGGGCGCCTGATGCGATTTCAGACGCCGCTTGTAACGGCGAAGGCGTTTGTCCACGCGTTCTCCGGCTGCATCAAAAGCAAGCTGAGGATCCTGTGCCTCGCCCGCTGCCTGCAGCACCGTGCCGGTATCGAGACGGATCAGGCAATCGGCGATGAAGCGCGACCCCTGTTTCTCCACTGTGACGTGGCCTGTATATCCGCCATCGAAATATTTGGTCACCATCTCACCGATCCGTTCGTCAATGCGAATGCGGAAAGCGTCACCAATGTCCATATGTTTCCCAGATACACGCAGACTCATGATACCTCACCTTCATTGTGACTTTTCATTGCCCGAGCCAATCTACACTGTTGTTGAGAGACGAGCAAAGACATCCCGCACATTCCATGCGAGTGATCCATCACATTTCACTTTCTGATTCTTCATCTCCAAAAGGCGCGCTTTCGCTTCAATCGATGCAAATTACCGGCGCTTCACTCTCCCTTGACCAAGCTTCTATGGCTCGGTTCATTTACCCGCTCGCCTCGATTCTACACCTGTGCGGCGGATGAATCCAGAGTTTCCGTCACCCTTGCGCACAGAAGCCTCCGCTTTTTTCTCCCGGCGCCTTTGCACCGAGGATGCGATGTTCATCGCCTCGCGGTACTTGGCAACCGTACGCCGTGCAATCTCAACGCCCTGGCCCTTCAAAAGATCCACGATCGTGTCGTCCGATAAAATATCATCCGGCTTTTCACTGTCGATCAGCAGCTTGATCTGATGCCGCACGGACTGGGAGGAATGCTGCTCGCCGCCTTCGGTGGCCGAAATCCCCGCATTGAAAAAATAGCGCAACTCGAAGACGCCGCGCTTCGTCAGCATGTATTTGTTGGCGGTGACGCGGCTCACGGTCGACTCGTGCATACCGATGGCGTCAGCCACATTTCTCAAATTGAGCGGCTTCAGGTAGGCGACGCCGAATTGCAGGAACTCCGCCTGCAGGCGTACGATTTCCGTCGCCACCTTCAAAATGGTCTGGGCGCGCTGATCCAGGCTGCGCGTCAGCCAATTGGCATTTTGCAGGCATTCGCTGAGAAACCCCTTTTCAGCCGGGGAAGCCGTTACCTTTGCAATGGTCGCATAATAGGTGTTGTTGACGAGGACCCGCGGCAGAGCATCCGGATTGAGCTCGATATTCCATGTCCCGTCCGGCGCCATGTCGACATGCACATCCGGGATGATGCTGTCGGCCACACCCGAGGAGAAGGCCGTTCCCGGCTTTGGATCGAGCAGGCGTATCTCCTGCAGCATATCGAGGAGATCGGCATCGGCGACCCTGCACAGCTTTCTCAGGCTTTGAAAATCCCGTTTCGCCAGGAGTTCCAGATTTTGCAGAAGCATCGTCATCGCCGGATCGAGCCGGTTTTTTGCACGCAGCTGCAGAGCCAGACATTCAGCCAGATCACGGGCAAACAGCCCCGCCGGTTCGAATGTCTGCAAAACCGCGATCAATCTGTCGATATGGGCCGCATCGGTGCCCAGCCGTTCGGCAATCTCCTCGACATCGACGCGCAGATAACCCATTTCATCGAGGTAATCGGCGAGTTCCGCTGCAATCAGGCGGTCCACCGCATCCTCAAAGGCAAAAATGATCTGCTCGCCGACGTGATCGCGCAGCGTCAACGGCGACGCGGTCACCTGTTCGAGATTGAACCCCTCGCCGCCCGTCGACACATATCCGTCACCCGATGACGATTTCCATTGCGAGGCCAGATCGCCAGCGATGAAGTCGTGGGTTCCAGGATCATCCGGAAAGATATTCTCGAGAGAACTGTCGAACGTCTCGGACATGGAGCCTGAACTGGTCGACTCGCCGCTGACAAGCCAATGGTCGTTCTGCTCACTCGCGCTGCCCCCGTCGCGGCTTTCGTCGGCGTCACCATGATTGACACCGCGCGAATAGTCGCCGGCTTCTCCCGGCCCGCGATCATCGGATGTATCCCGGCTTTCGAAGGAAAAATGTTCGTTTGCCGTTTCATCGCGCTCCAGCAGCGGATTCTTTTCGATCTCCTGCTCGATGAATTGCTCGAGTTCGACATGGGACAATTGCAGCAGCCGAATCGACTGCATGAGCAGCGGCGTCATCACCAGAGACTGGGTTTGTCTCAGATCGAGTTTTGGCGACAGGGCCATGGTGAACGCGGGTACTCCTGTACGAAATTCTTCTCAATGTACAGAAATGGCCCAATCCTTGCTTGTCAATTCCAGCAAGGCAAAAAACGACTCTTTTCGGAAAGATTCATCTGGATTCACGCAAGGGCGGGTAATTTCTGGCAAAAACCTGCCAGAAATTGATAAAATCAGAGCTTGAACTGATCACCGAGATAAAGACGCCGGACATCCGGATTCGCAATAATCTCGTCCGGACGGCCGTGGGTCAGAACCTGCCCCGCATGAATGATGTAAGCGCGGTCAATCAGCTTCAGCGTTTCGCGCACATTGTGGTCCGTGATGAGGACGCCGATGCCGCGGCTGGTCAAATGGCGGACGAGTTGCTGGATATCGGAGACCGCAATGGGATCAACGCCGGCGAACGGCTCGTCGAGCAGCATGAAATTGGGCCGCGAGGCCAGAGCGCGGGCAATCTCGAGCCGGCGGCGTTCACCGCCGGAGAGGGAAAGCGCCGGTGCCTTGCGCAGATGGGCGATATGAAACTCTTCCAGGAGGGAATCCAGTTCCTGCGCCCGTGCGGTGCGGTCCTTCTCGACCACTTCGAGCACGGCCTTGATGTTGTTTTCCACGGACAGGCCGCGGAAAATCGAGGCTTCCTGCGGCAGATAGCCGATGCCGAGGCGCGAGCGGCGATACATCGGCATCGTCGTCACATCGAAGCCATCGATTTCGATATTGCCCTTGTCGACCGGCACCAGGCCGGTGACCATATAGAAACAGGTGGTCTTCCCGGCGCCATTCGGACCGAGAATACCGACCGCTTCGCCGGCGCGCACACCGAAGGAAACACCATTGACCACCTGACGGCCATTATAGCTCTTGGTGATGCCGCGGGCGACAAGCGTACCCTTCATCCGGTCCGTCGCCGACGGATCGGCGGCACGCATCTCCTGGGAAATGCGCGCGTCTGGCGATGTGGGGGTCTTTGCGGATTGACGGGAAAACAGGGACACTTATACCGCCGGCCTAGTTCTTCGGAGCGCTCTTCGGCGCAACGACGATAGAAACGCGGCCTGTCTGTCCGTTCTTGCAGCTTTCCAGCTGGGCCTGACCGCTCTTCATCTGCACGGTCAGCTTGCAACCGACGCCAACATTATCGCCCTGCGAGAGAACGACCTTGCTGCCGGTCAGAACCAGAACCTGCGTCTTCATGTCGAACGTGCCATGGTCGCCCGTGGCAACCTGATCTTCGGACTTCACGTAGACCTTGTCGTTGACCTCGATGTGGTCGATGTCCTGGGCGCCTGCGCCCGCAGGCGCGGCTGCCTTGGTCTCTGTTTTGGCGGCTGCCTTGTCGGCGGCTTTTTCCGCGTCGGTCTTTTCCGGCTTCTTGACGTAATAAACGATCATGGAACCCGCCTTCATCAGCGTCGTTCCCTGGGTGACCGTTACATTGCCGGTAAAGGTGGCAGTACCCACATCATTATGCACGTCGAGGCGATCGGAATCGATCTGAATGGGCTGATCACTCGAAAGCTTCATGCCGTTGTTCAGGCCGCCGGCCTTGCTCGCATCCTGCGCTGCAACAGGACCAATCATGGAGGATGCCCAAATGCCCAATGCAACAGTCGAAATGCTGATCAGTCTTGTCCCGCGCGACATTGTCTCAATCTCCTAAATCCGGGATATCCCCACCTGGCCGGCAATCACTGCGGTGATTTGGCTTCGTTGCGACCTTCATGCAGCTTTGCGGGCTGAATGACAAGCCTGACCCCCTTTTCAAAGACCATTACTTTGCCACTCTGAGTAATTTTCATACTGTCTGCGACGATACTGGCACTGCTATTTTCGATCTTGACAGGCTGATCGGTCGACATCGAGTTTTCTTGTATATTGATATCGGCGGATTTCAACTGTGCTTTCATGCCGTCCGAGGTTGTCAGCGTTATGTTGTTGTCAAGCTTCAACTGGCGGTTGGCATTGTCGTAAAGGCCGCCCTTGGCGTTGACCTGCGCCCGCAGATCCTGGCCAACCGGAATTTCCGCGCTGATATTCTCAAGCGTGATCAGCGAGCTGTTGCCGACATCCTGCAGCGCCCGTTCCGCACTCATCTTGTAGGGGAGCTTGTCCTTGGTAAAGCCATCCAGCTTGGGATTGGTCATGACCAGCTTGCCATCCTGAATGCCCGCACTGTCCAAAGTGATATTGCTCGGGATGTTGGTCGTGGAGAAAAATGTGAACCAGGAGAAAACCGCAGCGCCGATCACGGCGACGGCAGGCAAGGCAAATTTCATGAAGCGCACGCGCCGCGAATGGCGTTCCGCAGCGCGAAAAACGTGCGAATCCTTCTCGGTGGCAGAAAATTGCCGCGCAACTTCCGCATGCTGCGCAGCAGCCGCTGTTGCATCGCCGTTTGGATGCGTATGTTTCAGTTCAATGGACATGTATTGGCTATACTACCGATTGCGATGTGTTGGCGCCCTGTTAGTTGAACGCCAATATGGTTATTTTTCGATGAAATGAACCAGGGTCTATGGGACACGTTGCATTTGATCGAACAAATATGCCGTCATCCGTTCATATACAAGGTGCAGCGCCAATTGCCTATATGGGGCAATGTGCTGAACCCCGGGGGTCTGGACTTCCTCGGAATGTTGCCGCAGAAGAATGCTTGCACTGAATTGCACAGGAAACGGACGATACGATGGCAAACACAGCTGACGCAATCATCGACAGGCGCCGTCTCCGGCGCAAGCTGACATTCTGGCGTGTGCTTTCCCTTCTGGTTGTCGCGCTCGCCCTGATCGGGCTTTACGGATTTCTCTCCGGTTCCGACCGTCTTTCCGGCAAAACCGCAGCGCATATCGCCAAAATCCGTGTTGAAGGCACGATTTTCGAGAATGACGAGCTCATCAAGCGTCTGGGCGAAGTCGCCGATTCCACCGCTGTGAAGGGCGTCATTCTTTCGGTGGATTCACCGGGCGGCACCACGGCGGGCGGCGAAGCCATCTATGAAGCCGTGCGCAAGATTGCCGCGAAAAAGCCCGTTGTTGCGCAGGTCGGAACATTGGCGGCCTCGGCAGGCTACATGATTGCCAGCGGTTCGGATCATATTGTCGCACGCCAGTCCTCCATCGTCGGATCGATCGGCGTGCTGTTCCAGTATCCCGATATTTCCGAACTGCTGACGAAGGTCGGCGTCAAGGTGGAGACAATCAAATCCAGTCCGCTGAAAGCCGAACCGAACTTTTTCAACCCCGCCAGCGACGAAGCCAAGGCCATGATCCATCGCATGATCATGGATTCCTATGACTGGTTCGTCGGAATCGTTCAGGAACGGCGCAATTTTACCCGCGAACAGACGCTTGCGCTGGCAGACGGATCGGTCTTCACCGGCAGACAGGCGCTGGCCAACAAACTCATCGACGAACTTGGCGGGGAAGACAAGTCGATTGCCTGGCTGAAAACCAAGGGCGTTGACGAGAAATTGCCCGTCATCGAATGGAAACCCGCACAAAAGACAACCTTCAGCTCGTTTCTATCCCAATCCGCGCTGAAAATGCTGGCACAATATCTCGGTATTCCGCAGGAAAGCACCGGGTTGCTGCGCGATTTGACCGGAGATCGCATCTTCCTTGACGGGCTCGTTTCTGTTTGGCACGTTGACGGCAGGCCCGTAGGGGCGCAATAGAATATTTAAGCTTACAGGATCAGTGACATAGTCATAATGGCCGTGTCATTTGAACTTGAACCAGAAGGGGATTATGCCGTGATCAAATCAGAGCTCGTCCAGATCATTGCCAACCGCAATCCGCACCTGTTTCAACGCGATGTCGAGAATATCGTCGGCGCCATTTTCGACGAGATCACCGACGCTCTTGCGGAAGGGAATCGGGTCGAGCTTCGTGGCTTCGGTGCATTCTCGGTGAAAAACCGCCCCGCCCGCAGCGGTCGCAATCCCCGCACCGGCGACAGCGTCGAGGTCGAGGAAAAGTGGGTGCCATTCTTCAAGACCGGCAAAGAGCTGCGCGACCGGCTGAACGCCGACTGAATGCAGCAACAAGCTGGGGCAGCTTCATAGCCTGATGATACGTGAAGTGCTGTTACCCTGGAGAGAGATATGATCAATCGCGTCGTTGTCGTCCTCATTCTCGTGCCGCTGGCAGTGATCCTGATTGCACTGTCGGTGGCCAATCGCGGGCTGGTGACCTTTACGATCGATCCGTTCAATCCGGGCAATCCCGGCCTGTCCTATGCCGCACCCCTCTTCGTCTGGCTGTTTCTCGCTCTCTTCGTCGGGCTGATCCTTGGCAGTTTCGCCACCTGGATCAACCAGGGCCGGCACCGCAAACTGGCGCGCCAGCGCAAGCAGGAGACCGAACTCCTGCGCATGGAAGCGCGGAAATCGGCGGCCACGCAGTCCACGCCCAACCTTCCCTCTCTGCACTAAGCAGCATATTTTCAAGGATTTGCAATGAAACTGGTCTCTCCGGCTGACGTCGACGGGCTGTTGAACTGGCCGGACATGATCAACGCCATTGAAACGGCGTTCCGTCAGGGCGTTATCCAGCCCGTGCGCCACCATCACACGGTTGATCGCCCCGATGGCGCCGCATCGACGCTTCTGCTGATGCCGGCCTGGTCGGACTTCGATGCGCTCGGCGATTCGTCGAAGGGCTATATGGGCGTCAAGATCGTCACGGTATCGCCTGACAATGGGGCCATTGCCAAACCGGCCGTCATGGGCGTCTATCTGCTGCTCGACGGCAAGACCGGGGAACCCAAGGCCCTGATCGATGGCCAGCGTTTGACCATATGGCGCACCGCAGGCGCTTCCGCCCTTGCCGCCCGCTATCTCGCCCGCGAAGATGCATCCAAACTGGTTATCCTTGGCGCCGGCGCGCTCTCGGGCTTTCTTGCCCGCGCGCACAGCTCTGTCAGACCGATCCGCGAGATTTCCATCTGGAACCGCAGCATCGACAATGCGCGCAAAGTGGCGGCGGATCTCGTCGCTGACGGGTTCAACGCCAAGGCGGTCACCGACAAGGATGCGGCCATCGCCGATGCCGATATTATCGCCGCTGGCACGCTGTCGACCGAACCGCTCATTCTCGGCAGGCATCTGAAGAAGGGCGCGCATGTCGATCTTATCGGAGCCTTTACCCCCGCCATGCGGGAAAGCGACGATGAGTGCGTCAAGCGCGCGCGGGTGTTTGTCGACACGAGGGAAGGCGCGCTGAAGGAAGGCGGCGACCTCGTCCAGCCGATCAAGGCGGGCGTCATCGGCGACAGCCATGTGATCGGCGATCTGTTCGATCTCACCCGCGGAACGGTGAAAGGGCGTCAGTCGCCCGATGAAATCACCCTGTTCAAGTCGGTCGGCGCTGCGCTGGAAGACCTTGCCGCCGGTATTCTGGTCTATGAAAAGGCGATTGCAGCCTCTGCCTGAGTGTTTTTGCTTTCGCCTTTCCTCATCTTGGCATAGGAAACCACCATTGAACGATGGCCAAGGGCATATGAGGGCATAACGGTTTGAAATCGTCTGGCGGAAAAATCAGGAAGGCCAAGGGCACCGGCCCGAAAGGCGCGGGACCGAAAGCTGCGCCGCACAGGCAGCAGGCGACAAAACCCCGCCCGCAATTTGCCAAAACCTCTGCCCCGGCGGACAATGATGCGCGCGTCAAGGCAGCGCCCCGTTCCGAACCGCTGCCCAAGCGGGTCCTGACCCGCCATACCGGTCCGCGCCCGACAGAAAAGACCGGCCTGATCCTCGAAACGCTGCCCTCCGATGATTACGCCCTGCTCGACAGCGGCAACGGCCTCAAGCTCGAACAATATGGTCCCTACCGGATCATCCGCCCCGAAGGCCAGGCCATCTGGCTCCCGGCCTGGAACAAGGCCGAGTGGGACAAGGCTGACGCGATCTTTACCGGCAATACGGATGAGGAAGGCGTCGGACGCTGGCATTTCCCCAAGGTGCCGCTCGGCGAAACCTGGCCGCTTGCCTATGAGGGCATTCCCTTCTTCGGCCGCTTCACCTCCTTCCGGCATGTGGGCGTGTTTCCCGAACAGGGAACGCACTGGTCGCATATGGACAGCCTCATTCGCGGTGCAAAGCGCCCGGTGAAGGTGCTCAATCTTTTCGGCTATACCGGCGTCGCCTCGCTCGTTGCCGCCCGTGCGGGCGCGGAGGTGACCCATGTCGATGCGTCCAAGAAGGCAATCGTCTGGGCCCGCGAAAACCAGGAAATGGCCGGACTTTCCGGCAAGCCCATCCGCTGGATTTGCGAGGATGCTATGAAGTTCGTCGCCCGCGAAGAGCGGCGCGGCAGCGGTTATGACATCATCCTGCTCGATCCGCCCGCCTATGGCCGCGGCCCGAACGGCGAGGTCTGGCAGCTCTTCGACAATCTGCCCGATATGGTCGATTTATGCCGGTCGATCCTGACGCCCAATCCGCTCGGTGTGGTGTTGACCGCCTATTCCATCCGCGCATCGTTCTTTGCCATTCACGAGCTGATGCGCGATGCCTTTACCGGTCTTGGCGGCGAAGTGCAGTCCGGCGAACTGATCCTGCGCGAACGGTCTTCCGGGCGCGCCCTTTCCACGTCCCTGTTCAGCCGCTGGGGTGCCAAATGACCAGACATGACGACCGCCAGCACGGCAGCTCCATCGCGCGGCCCGGCAAGGTCAAGGAAGTCACCAGCCTGACCAACCCGATCGTCAAGGATCTGCGATCCTTGGCGCTGAAGAAGTTCCGCGACCAGCAGGGTGTGTTTCTGGCCGAAGGCCTGAAACTCGTCATCGACGCGCTCGATCTCGGCTGGACCATCAAGACGCTTGTCTATTCCAAGGCCGGCAAGGGCAATTCCCTTGTCGAGCAGGTCGCAGCCCGCACGATTGCCAAGGGCGGTGACGTGCTCGAGGTCAACGAGAAGGTGATTTCCGCCATCACCCGGCGCGACAATCCGCAAATGGTCGTCGGCGTGTTCGAGCAGCAGCTGCAGCCCCTGTCAGCCACCCGACCGCAGGGCAACGATGTTTACGTCGCGCTCGACCGGGTGCGCGATCCGGGCAATCTCGGCACCATCATCCGGACAGCCGATGCGGCAGGCGCCAAGGGTATCATCCTGATCGGCGACACCACGGATCCGTTTTCGCTCGAAACCGTGCGCGCTACAATGGGTTCGGTCTTTGCCGTCCCGCTGATACGCACGAACGAAACGGAATTCCTTTCCTGGCGAAAGGGATTTTCGGGACTGATCGTCGGCACGCACCTCAAGGGCGCCGTCGACTACCGGACGATTCCCTACAAGGGCAAGCCGGTCATTCTGCTGATGGGCAATGAGCAGCAGGGCCTCCCCGACACGCTGGCCTCAACCTGTGACAAGCTGGCCCGCATTCCCCAGGAAGGCCGGGCGGATTCGCTCAATCTCGCCATTGCCACCGGCGTCATGCTGTTCGAGATCCGCCGCGAGGCGTTGACACTCGATGGCGGCAAACAGGATAAATAACCCCCATGAAAAGCAAATCCTTCTTCGGCCTGCTGGCGATTGTGGTGCTTGCCGTGGCGAGCGACCAGATCGTCAAATATCTCGTCGAGACCGGCATGGACTATCAGCAGCAGATCGATCTGCTGCCATTTCTGGCGCTTTTTCGTGTTCACAATAATGGCATTGCATTTTCGATGCTCAGCGGCATGCACGACCTTGCCCTGATCGGCTTGACCGTCGTCGTCATCGCCTTTGTCAGCTATCTCTGGTGGAGCACCGTACCGGCACGCTGGATCTCGCGCATCGGCTTTGCGCTGATCATCGGTGGTGCCATCGGCAATCTGATCGACCGCAGCCTGCTTGGCTATGTCGTTGATTATATTCTTTTCCATCTGCCGTCATGGTCATTTGCCGTCTTCAATCTGGCCGATGCCTACATTTCCGTCGGCGCCGCACTGGTCGTGCTTGAAGAAATTTTTGTCTGGCTGCGCGAGCGCAAGACACCAAAGGGGCAAGCTGGGGGAAACTGAGGAAAACCCAGCATCTGCGGTGTCTCCCGCGTCATGTGCCCGTCATCCAATTGTTGTATTCAAGCATCTAGTGATTGCCGATCAACCATGATGAGAGCGAATCGTTATGAGCTTCGCCTTGCTTGAACCTGCGTCTATCTTTAAAGATCAGCACACGATGTCGCAGGTTGATTCAACACCCTCGCCGTTTACGGCGCCACACCTTGTCGCGGTGCTTGGACGCATTGGGACGATGGAAGTTTGCCTTGCGCAAACCGAAGCCGAAATCGTCTCTGCCCAGCAGCTGCGTTTCAAGGTATTTTTCGATGAACTCGGCGCCAAGGGCTCGGCGACCCTGGAACAACGCGACGCAGACCGTTTCGATCCCGTATGCGATCACCTCCTGGTTTATGATACCTCGATCATTGGCCCCAAGCACAAGCAGATCGTCGGCACCTACCGGCTGATGCGCTCGGAAGTTGCCCACAAAACAGGCGGTTTTTACTCGGCTAGCGAATATACGATCGACAGTCTGGTCGCTGCCAAGCCGCAGATGCATTTCCTTGAGCTCGGCCGGTCCTGTGTTTTGCCGGAATACCGCTCAAAGCGCACGGTCGAACTGCTGTGGCAGGGCATCTGGAGCTATTGCCGGTATCACTCCATCGACGTGATGTTCGGCTGCGCATCCTTCCAGGGAACGGTGCCGGCGGCGCATGCTCTGCCGCTGTCGTTCCTGCATCACAACTGCCGCGCAACGCCGGACTGGGATGTCCAGGCCCTGCCGTCGCTGTATCAGCCGATGGACCTCGTTCCCAGCGAAGCGGTCAATCCGAAGGTTGCCCTGTTCGCCATGCCGCCATTGATCAAGGGCTATCTGCGCCTTGGTGCCATGATCGGTGACGGTGCGGTGGTGGATCATGATTTCGGCACGACCGATGTACTGATCATTCTGCCGGTCAGCCGCATTTCCACCCGCTACGTCAGCCATTACATCTCGAACGCCAAGCGTTTCGACTGAAATTCCACTTTCGCCTCCTGCAGGACGAACATCATCTGTGGAGAAAACCGCCGATGATGCGCCTGCACGGTGTGTAAAGTTCCCGATAGCGCATAGATTGGTCTTCTGATCGGAATCGGTCAAAATCAGGAGAACGTCTTGGCCGACATGCCATTCACTGCGGAAACACCATCCTATGAGGCTGACAGCTCGGCGCGCCCAACGCCGATGATGGAGCAGTATATCGAGATCAAAGCGACCAATCCGGACAGCCTGCTGTTTTACCGGATGGGCGATTTCTACGAGCTGTTCTTCGACGATGCCATAGCCGCGTCCCGCGCGCTCGGGATCACGCTGACCAAGCGCGGCAAGCATCTGGGCGAGGATATCCCGATGTGCGGCGTACCGGTGCATGCGGCGGACGACTATCTGCAGAAGCTCATCATGCGCGGCTTCCGGGTTGCGGTGTGCGAACAGGTGGAAGACCCGGCTGAAGCGCGCAAGCGCGGATCGAAATCCGTGGTGAAGCGCGATGTCGTGCGGCTGGTCACCCCCGGCACGCTCACAGAGGAAAAGCTGCTCGATCCCTCCGAAGCCAACTATCTCATGACGCTGGGCCGGGTGAAAGGCGCAGCGCAGGGCCAGTTTGCCCTCGCCTGGATCGATATTTCCACCGGCACGTTCCGGGTCAGCGAAACCGATCCGTCGCGGCTGCTTGCCGATATTCTGCGCGTCGATCCGCGCGAACTGATCGTTGCCGATCCGGTGTTTCACGATCCGGACCTGCGCCCGACATTCGATGTCGTCGGGCGCTCGGTCAGCCCGCAGCCGCCAAGCCTTTTCGACAGCGCCACGGCGGAAAACCGCATACAGCGCTATTTCGACGTGGCCACGCTCGACGGCTTCGGACATTTTTCGCGCGCCGAACTGTCAGCCATATCGGGCGCCATCGCCTATGTGGAAAAGACGCAGATTTCGGAACGACCGCCGCTGATGCGGCCGGAGCGGGAATCGGAAGGCTCCACGCTTTTCATCGACCCGGCCACCCGAGCCAATCTGGAAATGCTGCGCACCTTGTCGGGCAATCGCGACGGCAGCCTGCTCAAATCCATTGACCGCACGGTTACCGGCGGCGGCGCCCGGCTGTTGGCCGAGCGACTGACCTCGCCGCTGACAAATTCCGCCGCCATTGCGGAGCGGCTCGATTCCGTCTCCTGCTTTCTCGCCGGACAATCCCTCGCCGATCTGACCCGCGAAGCTTTGAAGGGCGTACCGGACATGCCCCGCGCCCTGTCGCGCCTTGCCGTCGGGCGCGGCGGTCCGCGCGATCTTGGCGCACTCGCGCGCGGACTCGAGGCTGCCGCCCAAATCGCTTCTTTCCTGGGCAGGGAAGTGCTTCTCGCTGAACTCTCCGCCGTTCGGGATTGCCTTGGCGGCCTGCCCCACGACTATGCCGCTCACCTTGACCGGGCGCTGGACGACGAACTGCCTCTGCTGAAGCGCGACGGCGGTTTCGTCCGACCTGGATACAATGCGGAACTTGATGAGATGCGCGCCTTGCGCGACCACTCCCGCCGCATCATTGCCGGTCTCCAGGCCGATTACATGGATCTGACCGGCATCCGCTCGCTCAAGATCAAGCACAACAATGTGCTCGGCTATTTCATCGAGGTCACGGCGAACAATGCATCCGTGATGACCGACACGGACGAGGCCAAGGGCAAATTCATCCATCGTCAGACCATCGCCAATGCGATGCGGTTCACGACAACGGAGCTCGCCGAACTCGAAACCAAAATCGCCAATGCCGCCGAACGGGCTTTGTCGATTGAACTGGGCATTTTCGACGTGCTGACCGGGGAAACGGTTGCCAATGCCGACGCAATCCGCGCCGGCGCTGCAGCGCTGGCAACCCTCGACGTCTCGGCATCGCTCGCTGCCCTTGCCGAAGAGCAGGGCTATTGCCGCCCGCTGGTCGATGACACCCTCGCTTTCGAGATCGTCGCCGGGCGTCACCCCGTCGTGGAACAGTCCCTGCGCCGGCAGGCGGCCAATCCGTTCGTGGCCAATGACTGCAATCTCTCGCCCGAGGGTGCGGCCAAAGGCGCGATCTGGCTTCTGACCGGACCGAACATGGGCGGTAAATCGACATTCCTGCGCCAGAACGCGTTGATTGCTATTCTTGCGCAGATGGGATCGTTCGTCCCGGCCGGTTCGGCGCATATCGGCATTGTCGACCGGCTGTTCTCGCGCGTCGGCGCATCGGACGATCTGGCGCGCGGCCGGTCGACCTTCATGGTGGAGATGGTGGAAACAGCCGCCATCCTCAATCAGGCCAGCGACCATTCCCTGGTCATTCTCGACGAAATCGGCCGCGGCACCGCGACCTTCGACGGCCTGTCGATCGCCTGGGCGGCAGTGGAATATCTGCACGAGAAGAACCAGTGCCGGGCGATTTTCGCCACGCATTTCCATGAAATGACCTCGCTGTCGGAAAAGCTGACGCGCCTGAGCAATGTCACCATGCGGGTGAAGGAGTGGGACGGCGACGTCGTCTTCCTGCATGAGGTGGCCAAGGGCGCCGCAGACCGCTCCTATGGCGTGCAGGTGGCGCGGCTGGCCGGATTGCCGGAAGCCGTGGTCAACCGCGCCCGCGACGTTCTGCATCAGCTGGAAGCCGGTGAAACCTCGGGTAAGGCTGACAAGCTGATCGATGACCTGCCGCTGTTCTCGGTCGAGGTCAAACGCGAGGTGAAAGCACCCGTGAAAGGCAAGGATAGCGCACTGCTGGCAGCCCTTTCGACGGTCAATCCCGATGAAATGACACCGCGCGAGGCGCTTGACGCGCTCTACCGGTTGAAAGGCCTCGCCACAAACCCGACATCGTGAACGCATTGGGGGCACGCTTGCCCCTGGCGGACACAGTGTCTTCAAAGGTAAGCATTTCGTTTATGGCAAATACGCGCTATAGCGTGCGGCCATCATTCATAAAGTCGTGTTCATGAGCGCAGACCTGAAACTGGAACAGATCGTCAGTCCGGCCAAACTTCATCGTCAGTTTGAAGATCTGGTCAAGGCGGCAAAAAAACAAGGCGCCGCTTCCGTCAATCGCAATGACGTGCTGCAGCTCCTGAAAGAGACACTCGTTTCGGGTCGCAAGGCCGCCGAGGAGATGTTGAAAAAGGACGGCGGCGGCACACGCTGCTCCGTGCGGCTGTCCTATCTGATGGACCAGATCATTTCGGCGCTCTACGATTTTGCGATCACCCATGTCTATCATTCGGTCAATCCGTCCACGGCAGAACGGATGACGGTGGTGGCGGTTGGCGGCTATGGCCGCGGCGGGCTGGCGCCCGGTTCGGATATCGACCTTCTGTTCCTGCTGCCCTACAAGCAGACCCCGTGGGGCGAGCAGGTGGTCGAGTACATCCTCTACATGCTCTGGGACATGGGCCTGAAGGTCGGCCACGCCACGCGCAATGTCGACGAATCCATCCGCCAGTCGCTCGCCGACATGACCATCCGCACCAGTATTCTCGAAGCCCGCTACGTCTGCGGCAATGACGAGCTTTTCACCACATTGGTGCGCCGCTTCGATACGGAAGTCGTCAAGGGGACTGGACCGGCCTTCATCGAGGCGAAGCTGACCGAGCGCAACGAACGGCACCGCAAGGCCGGTGCGACCCGCTATCTCGTCGAACCGAACGTCAAGGAAGGCAAAGGCGGCCAGCGCGATCTGCACACGCTGTTCTGGATCGCCAAATATTACTACCACGTCAAGACCAGTGACGAACTGGTCAAGCTTGGGGTGTTGTCGCGCGCCGAGCACAATATTTTCCGCAAGGCCGAAGACCTTTTATGGGCCGTGCGCTGCCATATGCATTTCTATACCGGCAAGGCGGAGGAACGGCTGTCCTTCGATATCCAGAGCGAGATTGCCCAGCGGCTCGGCTATACGGCACATCCCGGTCAGCGCGATGTCGAGCGCTTCATGAAGCACTACTTCCTCGTCGCCAAGGAAGTGGGCGACCTGACGCGCATCATCTGCGCCGCGCTGGAAGAAGAACAGGCAAAACATGTTCCCGGTTTCAACCGGATTTTCCTGACCTTCTCGCGCCGCAAGCGCAAACTGCCGGGAACGTCGGATTTCGTCGTCGACAACCACCGCATCACCATCGCCAATGACGGCGTTTTCCAGAAGGATCCGGTCAACCTCATCCGCCTGTTCCACCTGGCCGATCAGCATGGGCTCGAACTCCACCCGGATGCGATGCAGCTGGTGACCCGTTCCCTGTCGCTGATCAAGGCGGATTTGCGCGAAAATCCCGAAGCCAACCGCCTGTTCCTTGAAATCCTGACCTCCGAACGCAATCCCGAACTCATCCTGCGGCGCATGAACGAATCCGGCGTGCTGGGCAGGTTCATCCCGGATTTCGGCAAGGTCGTCGCGATGATGCAGTTCAACATGTATCATCACTACACGGTCGACGAGCATCTCTTGCGCTGCATCGCCGTACTGTCCGAGATCGATCACGGCGACCTCAGCAATGAGCATCCGCTGGCCAACCAGATCATGCCAGCCCTGAAAAAGGACCGCAAACTCCTCTACGTCGCCCTTTTGCTGCATGATATCGCCAAGGGCCGGCCGGAGGACCACTCACTTGCCGGTGCGCGCATCGCCAAGCGCGTCTGCCCGCGTCTGGGCCTGTCCAAGTCCGATACGGAAACCGTGTCGTGGCTGGTCGAGCAGCACCTGACCATGAGCATGGTCGCCCAGTCGCGCGATCTCAATGACCGCAAGACCATCGAGGACTTCGCTGAAATCGTCCAGACGCTCGACCGGATGAAACTGCTGCTGATCCTCACCGTGTGCGATATCAAGGCGGTCGGACCGGGCGTGTGGAACGGCTGGAAGGGCCAGTTGCTGCGCACCCTGTTCTACGAAACCGAACTGATGCTGACCGGCGGTTTCTCGGAAGTGTCGCGCAAGGAACGCACCGACCACGCCCGCGCGCAGCTCGAACATGCCCTGTCATCCTGGCCGCAGCTCGAGCGCCAGTCCTATCTTGCCCTGCACTATCAGAACTACCTGCTGACGGTCAGCCTCGACGACCAGATCCGCCATGCCACTTTCGTGCGCGAATCCGACAGTTCGGAAAAGACGCTGGCAACCATGGTCAAAACCCATGACTTCGAGGGCGTTACCGAAATCACCGTGCTTTCGCCCGACCATCCGCGCCTTCTGTCGATCATCGCCGGCGCCTGCGCTGCCGCCGGCGCCAACATTGTTGACGCGCAGATCTTCACCACGAGCGACGGCCGTGCGCTCGATACGATCCTGATCAGCCGCGAATTCCCGACCGATGACGACGAACGCCGCCGCGCCATGCGGGTGGGGCGCCTGATCGAGGATGTGCTGTCCGGCAAATCCTACCTGCCGGAAATGCTGGCATCGCGCACCAAGCCGAAACGCGCGGTCAAGGCGTTCCGCATTACGCCGCGCGTCGAAATCAACAACACGCTGTCGAACAAGTTCACCGTCATCGAGGTCGAGGGGCTGGACCGTCCGGGCCTGCTCTCCGAGATCACCGGCGCCATTTCCGACCTGTCGCTCGACATCGCCTCGGCGCATGTGACGACGTTCGGCGAAAAGGTCATCGACGTGTTCTACGTCACCGATCTTGTCGGCCACCAGGTCACCAACGGGGCGCGGCAGAACCGCATCCGCAAGAAGCTGCTCGCCCTGTTCGGCGAAGGCGATATCACCACGGCCCAGCCGCAGCGGCACAACATCCTGATGTCTGCAGAATAGGTTCAGCACCCATGTTTATTCGGAATCTGGAACAGATATGAGTCTGGTCAAAAAATTCGCGACGGTGGCCTCCGGCACCCTGATGAGCCGTGTCTTCGGGCTGACGCGTGAAATGCTGATGGCAGCGGCGCTTGGTACCGGCCCCGTCGCCGATGCCTTCAATGCCGCCTTCCGTTTCCCCAACACCTTCCGCCGCCTGTTTGCCGAAGGCGCGTTCAACGCGGCCTTCGTCCCGCTGTTTGCCAAGGAGATCGAGGCGAACGGCATGGATGGGGCAAAGCGCTTCTCCGAGGAGGTGTTCGGCGTCCTGTTCACCGTCCTGATGGCGCTGACCATTCTGATGGAACTGTCGATGCCGCTGATCGTGCGCACGGTGATCGCGCCTGGCTTCCTCGACGATCCGACCAAGTTCGGCAATACGGTGTCGATGGCGATCATCATGTTTCCTTATCTGGCCTGCATGTCGCTGGCGGCGATGATGAGCGGCATGCTGAACTCGCTGCACCGCTATTTTGCTGCCGCCGTCGCTCCGGTTTTCCTCAACGTGATCCTGATCGGCGTGCTCGCCTATGCCTGGTACAAGGGCCACGACGGCATCACGATCGGTTACGGCCTCTCCTGGGGCGTCATGGCGGCGGGGCTGGTGCAACTGGCCATCGTCTGGTTTGCCGTGCGCAATGCCGGCATTTCCATCGGCTTCCGGCTGCCGCACTTCACGCCGAATGTGCGGCGCCTCTTGGTGCTGGCCCTGCCCGCCGCCATCACCGGCGGCATCACCCAGATCAACCTTCTGGTGAACACGAACATCGCTTCCGGCAAGGAGGGCGCGGTGACGTCGCTCGCCAATGCCGACCGCGTCTATCAGCTGCCCCTCGGCGTGGTGGGTATTGCCGTTGCAACGGTGCTGCTGCCCGAGCTTGCCCGTGCATTGCGCTCCGGCAACCACAGGGAAGCCGGCAGTCTGCAGAACCGGTCGGTCGAGTTCATCCTGTTTCTGACGCTGCCGGCAGCGGCGGCGCTGCTCGTCATGTCCGAGCCGATCATCCGCCTGCTGCTCGAGCGCGGTGAATTCACCGCCGAATCGACGCGGCGCGTGTCCAATATTCTCGCGGTCTACGGCCTTGGCCTGCCCGCCTTCGTGCTGATCAAGGCTTTCATTCCCGGCTTCTTCGCCCGCGAAGACACCAAGACACCGATGATCTATGCAGCGGTTTCCGTTGTTATCAATGTCAGCATGGCGCTGACGCTGTTTCCGCTGATGGCCGAAACCGGCATTGCCACGGCCGAAGTGACGGCCGGGTGGGTCAATGCCATTCTCCTCTTCGCAACGCTGGTGTGGCGCGGGCATTGGGGCCGCGACATCCCGCTGCTCACCCGCATTCCACGCCTGATCTTTTCCGCTGCGGCCATGGCTGTTGCCCTGTATTACGCCATCCATTGGGCCAAGCCCTATCTTGCCTCCCATACGCCGGTGCATATCCAGGCGCCCGTGGTCTTCGGCCTGATCATGCTGTCGATGGTTGTCTATTTCATCCTGGCCTTCGCAACCGGCGGCGCCAGTTTCAGCATGATCCGCCGCAATGTGAAACGCGGCGCCAAAGCACCGGTTGTGCCGCCGGAGGGCCCTGCGGCATGAGCGTCTCCTGACGCTCAAATAGCCTTCGCCGGCCCGATAGGGCTTGAATAGAGCGCCTTGCTCTGCCAAAACCTCCTCTCCATTGCCACCGGGCCGGAACGGCCCGGTCCCCGAATGATCAAGGACTGTTCATGAGCACGTTTGAGCCGCTCGTCTTCTCCGGTGTCCAGCCAACCGGTAATCTGCATCTCGGCAACTATCTGGGAGCGGTGCGGCGTTGGGTTGCCTTGCAGGAAAACAACAACTGCATCTACTGCGTGGTCGACCAGCACGCCATCACGCAGGCGGTTTCCGTCTGGGGCGGTCCGGTCGAGCTGCAGCGCAACACGCGCGAAGTAACCGCCGCGTTCCTCGCCGCCGGCATTGATGCCGAGAAGCATATTGTCTTCAACCAGAGCCGCGTGCGCCAGCATGCAGAGCTTGCCTGGGTGTTCAATTGCATCGCGCGTATGGGCTGGCTGAACCGCATGACCCAGTTCAAGGACAAGGCAGGCAAGGACCGCGAGAACGCCTCGGTCGGCCTCTTCGCCTACCCCAACCTGATGGCTGCCGATATCCTTGTCTACCGCGCCACCCATGTGCCGGTCGGCGAAGACCAGAAGCAGCATCTGGAGCTGACGCGCGACATCGCCCAGAAATTCAACACGGACTTCTCTGATCGCATTGCGGAACTCGGCCTCGGCATCGAGACCCAGTCCGGCGATGAAACGATCCAGAGCTTTTTCCCGCTGACCGAACCGGTCATCGGCGGTCCGGCTGCGCGGGTGATGAGCCTGCGCGACGGCACGAAGAAGATGTCGAAATCCGATCCATCAGACCTGTCGCGCATCAACCTGACCGATGACGAGGACACGATTTCGAAGAAGATCCGCAAGGCGAAGACGGATTCCGAGCCCTTGCCATCGGATATCGAGGGCCTGAACGATCGCCCGGAAGCCGACAATCTCGTCGGCATCTATGCCGCCCTGACCGATACGGACAAGGCAGGCGTCATCCGCGATTTCGGCGGCCAGCAGTTCTCCGTGTTCAAGCCGGCGCTGGCTGATCTGGCGGTGGCGAAGCTTGCGCCGATTGCCAGCGAGATGCGCCGCCTTTCCGCCGATACCGCCTATATCGATTCCGTGCTGAAAAATGGCGGCGAGCGTGCAGCTATATTGGCGGAGAAGACGATGCGCAATGTGCGTGATATTGTCGGGTTCCTTCAGGATTAGGCTCAACAGTCAGGGCAGGTTGAACAGATGGTATCAAGACGTCTCAGCCGTGAAGCAGGGCACCGCCGCAAGTTCCTGGCGGTGATCGACGAAACGCCGGAATGTGAGCGGGCGGTTGCCTATGCCTCGCGCCGCGCCAAGACCACGAATGGCGTGCTGGTCCTGCTGTTTGTCATCGACTCCGCCGACTTCCAGCAGTTTCTGGGGGTCGAGCAGATCATGCGGGCGGAAGCCGAGGAACGGGCACATTCGACGCTGAGCAAGTTTGCCGCTTCGGTGCGGGAAACCATCAATATCGAATCCGAGCTTGTGGTGCGCGAAGGCATAACCGCCGAACAGATCCAGAAGCTCATCGAGGAAGACCAGGATATCGCCATTCTGGTTCTGGCGGCAGGTTCCGGCAAGGAGGGACCAGGACCGCTGGTCCAGACCCTGGCCGGGCGCGAATCCTTCTCGATTCCCGTCACCGTCGTGCCCTATAATCTCTCGAACGAGGATATTGACGCAATCACATGATTGCATCTTGAAACCGTGATACACTCTTGCCTTGAAGAGACTGGCCGAAAGGCCTATATGCCTTTGAACCGTTCTAAACTAGACACGCGAGATATCCGCCATGTTCATCCAGACCGAAGCAACGCCCAACCCGGCGACCTTGAAATTCCTGCCTGGCAAGGTTGTGCTTGAGGAAGGCACGGCGGATTTCCGCGATGCGGCAACCGCTTCGGAAGCCTCGCTGCTCGCCGCCAAGATTTTTGCCGTTCCCGGCGTGACCGGCGTGTTCTTCGGCTATGATTTCGTCACCGTAACCAAGGCCGAAGGTCCGGAATGGCAGCATCTGAAGCCGGCCATCCTCGGCGCGATCATGGAACACTTCATGTCCGGCGCTCCTGTCATGGCGAGCGCCACATCGGTCGCAGCCACAGCCCAGCTGGAAGGCGACGGCGAGTTTTTCGACACGGCCGACACCGAGATCGTCGACACGATCAAGGAACTGCTGGAGACCCGTGTGCGCCCTGCCGTGGCGCAGGATGGCGGCGATATCACCTTCCGCGGTTTCGAGAACGGCACGGTTTACCTGCACATGAAGGGCGCCTGCTCCGGCTGCCCGTCTTCTACAGCAACGTTGAAGCATGGCATCCAGAACCTCCTGAAGCATTTCGTGCCGGAAGTTCAGCAGGTCGAAGCGATCTAACGCGCTTCCAGATGGTGAGATTGAAAAGGCCGCTTGATGCGGCCTTTTTGTTGGCAGTAGCTCATCAGATGGAGATAACGGAATTGCGCACAGGTTCGCGCGGAACGTCCGGTAAATCCACACCGCCTAGCACTGCAAAATGCTCATGAATTGACGCAGCAATGTTCCCCTGCTCAGTCAGCGTTCTTGAGGGATGCTCATCGTAAATGTATAGCGCCTTATCTTCCAAGGATTTCCTACGCCGCTTCGCAAAAATTTTAGAACAAGCGAGCAGATCATAGAAAATGTTGCGAAACACACGGCTAATCATTGGCTCTTCAATTCAACATTATCTGGGCAGTATGCCAGACTTCGCGCGGATTGCCGATACAGCAATAGTATAAGCGCCTTCAGACGCAAACAGCCCCGCAAGGCGGGGCTGTTGCGAAAGCGCTTGCAAACAAACTGTCAGTTCACGGCGCCGGGTCCGGGTATCGCACCGGGCGGGCATTTGCCGAGGATGATCATGCCGAGCACCTCGTCCTCGGTGACATCCCCCACCTTGGCGGTGCCGACCACCTGGCCGTTTTTCATGACGGCCACCCGGTCCGCGAGATGAAAGACATCGTGGATGTCGTGGCTGATCAGGAAGATGCCGATGCCTTCGCTCTTCAGCTGCTTGATCAGCTCGCCCACCTGCGCGGTTTCCTGTGGTCCGAGCGCGGCTGTCGGCTCGTCCATGATCAGAATGCGGGCATTAAACAGGATCGCCCGGGCAATGGCGACGGACTGCCGCTGCCCGCCGGACAGGGCTTTGACCGGATCCTTGAAGCGCTGGAAGCGCGGATTGAGCCGTCCCATCACTTCGCGCGCGCTGTGCTCCATGGCCACGTCATCAAGCGTGCCCCACGGCGTCATCAGTTCACGCCCGAGATAGAGATTGGCGGCAGTGTCGACATTGTCGGCCAGGGCCAGCGTCTGATAGATCGTCTCGATGCCATAGGCCTTCGCATCGCGCGGATTGCCGATCGAGGCTTCCTCGCCATTGACCTTGATCGTGCCGCTGTCGCGCTTGTAGGCACCGGACAGGATCTTGATCAGCGTCGATTTGCCGGCGCCGTTGTGGCCGAGCAGGGCCACCACTTCGCCCGGATAGAGATTGACGGACGCACCGTCGACCGCGCGGATACCGCCGAATGCGATCGAGATATTGTCCATGTCGATGAGAGGTGTCTGTGCAGTGCTCATGATCTTTCCTCCCTCACGCGGTACGGCGGCGATAGATGGTGTCGAGCCAGACGGCGATCACCAGGACGATACCGACAACAATGTTCTGCAGCGGCGTATCGAGGCCGAGAAGCACCATGCCCGAGCTCAGCGACTGCATGAGCAGCGCGCCGATCATCGCACCGGCGATGGTGCCGACGCCGCCAGCCAGCGACGTTCCGCCAATCACGGCGGCGGCAATGGTCAGAAGCTCGTCCAGCGTGCCTTGGGCATTGGTTGCCGCATTGAGGCGGGCGGTCGAGATCGCACCGGCGATGGAGCAGAGAATGCCCATGATGATGAAGATCTTCATGGTGACCCAGCGCGTGTTGATACCGGCGAGATCGGCAGCTTCGGGATTGCCTCCCATGGCGAAGACATAGCGGCCGAAGCGCGTGCGCGTGGTCACGAATGTCATGATGATACCGGTTGCCACGGCAATCAGCACCGGTATGGCGATACCATGCGAGATGAACAGGCCACCGTCGGGAATGGTGATGTTGTTGGCATCGGCATATTTGCGCACGATGCCGATGGGCCAGTAATAGGCATTGGCAATCGAGACGGCCCCGAGCACCAGGACGCAACTGATGGCGGCCATGAACACTTCGGCCCAGACGGGACGGCGCGGAAAATTGAAACGCTGGCGCTGGCGGCGGCTGTTGGCCACCATGATCACGATGGCGACGCAGGCGGCGATGCCGAGAATCCAGCTCCACATGGAGCCGATGGAGCCTTCCGGGCCACCGCCCATCAGGCGGAAGGTCGAGTCCATCGGTGCGACCGTACGGCCCGACGTGACCCACCAGGCGGCGCCGCGCCAGACGAGCAGGCCGCCGAGCGTCACGATGAAAGCAGGAACCCCGAGGAAGGCGATGATGAAGCCCTGAAAGCCGCCGATGACGGCACCGGCGACAATGCCAATGCCAAGCGTGATGATCCAGGTGGCGGGATGTTCGAAGCCGATGAGTTTCGGCAGCATTTCCGTCTGCATGACGCCCATGATCATGCCGATGAAACCCAGCAGCGAGCCGACCGACAGGTCAATATTGCGCGTCACGATGATCAGCACCATGCCGGTCGCCATCACGGCAACGGATGACGTCTGCACGGAAAGATTCCACAGGTTGCGCGGTGTGAGGAACTGGCCGCCGGAGAGAACCTGGAATGCAATCCAGATGACAACCAGCGCACCGATCATACCCAGAAGCCGGGTATCAAGCTCGGTGGCTTTGAAGAAGCGGGCGGTAAGGCCAAGTTCGGAGGCGCGGGCCCGGTCAATACTGACTGCCGGATCACTCATTTGTCTCTCCCCAGTTTCAGGTTCTTTTTAAAACGCCGCCGATCCAGTGGACCAGCGGCGCTCAATATTAGCAGATTATTCAGGACTTACTTGCAGGCTGCGACCGAACCGGCCTTGACGCCCTGGCAGACAACGTCCTTCTTCACCCAACCCGCGTCGATAATGACGTTGAGGTTGTCCTTGGTGATCGGAACGGGTGTCAGGAACACGGCATTGACCTCGACCTTGTTGGCACCGCCGGCAAATTTCTGGACCTTGGGAATATCAGTCATCTTCTTGCCGTCGGCGAGTGCCGCAGCAATACCGGCTGCTTCCTTGCCCAGCTCACGCGAGTCTTTCCAGACCGAAACGGTCTGGGTGCCGAGCGCAATGCGGTTCAGGGCGGCGAAATCCGCATCCTGGCCGGACACGGGCACCGTACCGGCAAGCCCCTGGGCCTGCAGGGCAGCGATGGCGCCGCCGGCAGTGCCGTCATTGGCCGCAACGACAGCGTCGATCTTGTTGTCGTTCTTGGTCAGGAACTGTTCCATGTTCTTCTGGGCATTGGCCGGCAGCCAGCCGTCCGTATAGGCTTCGCCGACATTCTTGATCTTGCCGGACGCGATGGCGTCCTTCAAAACTTCCTGCGCGCCGGAGAAGAGGAAATCGGCGTTCGGATCGGCCGAGCTGCCCTTGATGAAGGCGTAATTGCCTTCCGGCTTCACAGCCAGGACACCGCGTGCCTGCATGCGGCCAACTTCCTTGTTGTCGAAGGTGATGTAGAACGCATCCTTGTTTTCGATCAGGCGATCATAGCCGACGACCGGAATACCTTCAGCGACCGCCTTTTCAACAGCTGGTCCGATTGCGCTCGAATCCTGCGCAAGAATGATCAGGGCATTGGCGCCCTGGGCGATCAGGCTTTCAACGTCGGTGAGCTGCTTGGAAGCGGAAGACTGGGCATCGGCCGAAATATACTTGTCGCCATTGGCTTCAAGCGCTTTCTTGATGGCAGCTTCATCTGTCTTCCAGCGCTCTTCCTGAAAGTTGGACCAGGACACGCCAATGATCTTGTCTTTCGCCAGCGCAGGGCCGGCCAAAGAAACGGCAAGAGCAACACCCGCCAGAGCGGTTGCGTATTTTTTCATGATAATCCTCCCAGTGCACATGGCACGTTGATCCCGTCGGATGTCAGGCCCTTCACCTCCGGCCAGTCACCCAAACCTCTTTATTTCGAGGCTCGAAAAAAATAGTGACTTAATTTCATTTCCATGTCAACATAGAATCTGATCTGCTAAGTTATTGCGTTGCAACAATATTTTTGCATCGCATCAAAAAAAGATTTCGGGAGGAGATCGTTCGTTGGTAGATGAGATAGCCCGGCCGGACGATGTCCGGCGTCAGAATCGCAGGCTCGTCCTGGCCGCACTGCGCGGCCATGATCTCCTCTCGCGCACCGATATCGTGGCCCAGACCGGCCTCAGCGCATCGACGGTTTCAGCCATCACCACGGCCCTCATCGCCGAAGGCATTGTCAATGAAAGCCGCGACGGCGATGTCACGGCCAACCGCCGCGGCCGCCCGCAGGTGGCACTGACGCTCAACCCGGAAATCGCGACGATCGCCACAGTTGAACTGGCGCTCAACCTCGCCCACACCGTGCTGTTCGACTACAAGGGACAGGTGATCGCGCAGGAGATCCGCCGTATCCCGACGCTCGATGCGAGCGCCGGCGACCTGACCCGGGCGATCTGCGAAATGCTTGACGGCCTGCTCGCCGCCATGCCGGGCAGCGCGGGCAGGCTCATGCATATCTCCATGGGCGTGCAGGGCGTCACCGATGCCGCCAGCGCGACCATGCTCTGGTCGCCGATCACGCCCGACATCAATGTGGCCTTCGGCGAAATCCTTTCCGCGCGCTACGGCGTCAGCGTTGCCGTTGCCAATGATTGCAGCATGATTGCCGAGGCGCTGCGCTGGACCGATCCGGAACATTACACCGAAGACTTTGCCGCCATCCTCCTGTCGCACGGCATCGGCATGGGCCTTTATCTCAAGGGCAAGCCGTTTCTCGGCGTCCAGTCTTCGGGTGCCGAATTCGGCCATATGCTGCATGTCCCCAATGGCGCGCTCTGCCGCTGCGGCCGCCACGGCTGCATCGAGGCCTATGCCAGTGATTATGCCATCCTGCGCCGGACAGCGGGCGAGGACGAACAGGCACAGCCGGCCCAGGATGTCGATGCCGCTTCCTTCAACGCCGTGGCCGACCGCGCCCGCAGCCGTGACGGTGCGGAGCGGGCGGCATTCCGCAAGGCGGGACAGGCCATCGGCTCCGGCCTGCGCAGTCTTTTCTCGCTGATCGATCCCGTGCCCATCGCACTTGTCGGGCCCGGCGCCGGTGTCTTCGACCTCATCGAGGCGGACCTGCGGGAAATCGTATCCGGCACGACCGGCTGGGGCGGCAAGCCTGACCTGACCATCCGCTGCTATCCCGACGAGCATCCGCTCATCCTGCAGGGTTGCATGATGACGTCCCTGCTGCATCTCGATACCCAGCTTTTCGCCCCCGGCGATCTGCGTGAAGCACCGCTGCGGCGGGCGATCTAGCCTCCACATTTCAAAGGATCCTCCATGTATCTCGGTCTCGATTTAGGCACATCCGGCGTCAAGGCGCTGTTGATTGACGACAAGCAATCCGTCATTGGCTCCGGCACAGGAACACTGGATGTTTCACGGCCGCATTCCGGTTGGTCCGAGCAGGACCCCGCGCACTGGATACGCGCGACCGAAGATGCCATTGCCGCACTGAAGGCCAGTCATCCCAAAGAATTGGCTGCTGTGAAAGGCATCGGCCTGTCCGGCCAGATGCACGGCGCAACGCTGCTTGACGGCAATGACAGCGTGCTCCGGCCCTGCATGCTGTGGAACGACACGCGCAGCCATGCGGAAGCAGCCGAACTCGACGGCAACCCGATCTTTCGCGCGCTCAGCGGCAACATTGTTTTTCCCGGCTTTACCGCGCCGAAAGTGATGTGGGTGAAGAACAACGAGCCGGAGATTTTCGCAAAACTGCGGCGGGTGCTGCTGCCGAAGGATTATCTGCGGCTCTGGCTGACCGGCGAACACGTCTCCGAAATGTCCGATGCGGCGGGAACATCCTGGCTCGATGTCGGCAAGCGCGCCTGGTCGGACGAGCTGCTCGGCGCATCCGGACTCGACGGGAGCCACATGCCATCCCTCGTCGAGGGAACCGACGTTTCCGGCACGCTCAAGACCGATCTGGCCACGCGTTGGGGCATGGGCAGCGGGGTGGTTGTTGCCGGCGGCGCCGGGGACAATGCCGCTTCCGCCTGCGGCATGGGCACCGTGGCGGAAGGCCATGCCTTCGTCTCGCTCGGCACATCCGGCGTGCTGTTTGCCGCCAACAATGCCTATCTGCCCAACCCGGCGAGTGCCGTTCACACCTTCTGCCATGCCCTCCCTGACACGTGGCACCAGATGGGTGTGATCCTCTCCGCCACCGATGCGCTCAACTGGTATGCCGGCATCACCGCGCGCAAGCCGGCGGAACTGACCGACGAATTGGGTGACAATTTACGAGCCCCTTCCGGCGTGACCTTCCTGCCTTATCTCTCCGGGGAACGCACGCCGCTCAACGATTCCGCCATCCGCGGCTCGTTCCAGGGACTGGAACATGCCAGCGACCGGGCGAGCCTGACACAGGCAGTGCTTGAGGGCGTCGCCTTTGCCTTCCGCGATTGCCTGCATGCGCTTGCCAGTGCGGGCACCAGGCTTGACCGGGTGACCGCCGTCGGCGGCGGCTCGCGTTCCGCCTACTGGCTGAAAACCATTGCCACGGCGCTCGACATTCCCGTCGACGTGCCTGCCGACGGGGATTTCGGCGCAGCCTTTGGTGCCGCAAGGCTTGGCCTCATCGCAGCGGAAAAGGCCGATCCCCGTGCCATCTGCACGCAGCCCGCAACGGAAAAGACCATCGAGCCCGACAAGGGTCTCACCGCCGATTTCGACATCGCCTACCGGCGCTACCACAACCTCTATCCAGCATTAAAGGGAGTTCAATCATGAGCAGCGGATTTTTTGGTGACATCAAACCAGTCAGATATGAGGGGCCGGACAGCACCAATCCGCTTGCCTATCGTTTTTACAATCCCGAAGAGCTGATCAATGGCAAACGCATGGAAGACCACCTGCGCTTTGCGGTCGCCTACTGGCATTCCTTCACCTGGCCGGGCGGCGATCCCTTCGGCGGCCAGACCTTCGAACGCCCGTGGTTCAATGACACGATGCAGGGCGCGAAGCTGAAAGCCGACGTGGCTTTCGAGATGTTCTCGCTGCTGGGCGCACCGTATTTCTGCTTCCACGACGCCGACGTCCGTCCGGAAGGCGAGACTCTCGCCGAAAGCAACAAGCGCCTCTACGAGATTGCAGACTATTTCGCGGGCAAGATGGAAAAGACTGGCACCAAGCTGCTCTGGGGCACCGCCAATCTGTTCTCCAACCGGCGCTACATGGCCGGTGCAGCCACCAATCCCGATCCCGATGTCTTCGCCTATGCGGCTGCGACGGTGAAAACCTGTATCGATGTCACGCAGAAACTGAAGGGCGAGAACTACGTGCTCTGGGGCGGCCGCGAAGGCTACGAGACCCTGCTCAACACCGACATGAAGCGCGAACTCGACCAGATGGGCCGGTTCCTCAGCCTCGTCGTCGACTACAAGCACAAGATCGGCTTCAAGGGCGCGATCCTCATCGAGCCGAAGCCGCAGGAGCCGACCAAGCACCAGTACGACTACGATGCGGCGACAGTCTATGGCTTCCTCAAGCGCTTTGGCCTGGAGAACGAGGTCAAGGTCAATCTCGAACAGGGCCACGCCATCCTTGCCGGTCATTCGTTTGAACATGAACTGGCAACCGCTGCAGCACTCGGCATTTTCGGTTCCATCGACATGAACCGCAATGATTACCAGTCCGGCTGGGATACGGATCAGTTCCCCAACAATGTGCCCGAGGTGGCGCTGGCCTATTATGAAATCCTCAAAGCCGGCGGTTTCACCACGGGCGGCACCAATTTCGACTCGAAACTGCGCCGCCAGTCGCTCGATCCGCAGGACCTGCTGATCGCCCATATCGGCGGCATGGATACCTGCGCCCGCGGCCTCAAGGCAGCGGCGAAGATGGTCGAGGACAAGGCCCTCACCGGTTTTGTCGAGGAGCGCTATGCGGGCTGGGCCAAGCCTGACGCACAGGCCATGCTGTCGGGCAAGCTGTCGCTCGAGGATATCGCCAAGCATGTCGAGGACAAGAAGATCCAGCCGCAGCCGCGCTCCGGCCGCCAGGAATATCTGGAGAACGTGGTCAACCGCTACGTTTGAGGGAGTGTTTTTACCCCCCTCTGGGCTGCCGCCCATCTCCCCCACAAGGGGGGAGATCAGCCTGCATTACGATTTCGACCAGTTCTGAGACCTCGCAAAACAAGTAAAAATGTCGATGTCGATGTGATCTCCCCCCTTGTGGGGGAGATGTCCGGCAGGACAGAGGGGGGTGTTCACAGCCATTCCCCCTTCAAGCATCAGACGTGCTGGCCGCCATTGATGTGGATTTCCGAGCCGGTCACATAGGACGATGCCTCGGAGCACAGGAAATAGATCGTCTCGGCAACCTCAGCGGTCTTGCCGAGACGGCGCAGCGGCAGCTGTTCCACCAGCTTGTCGGTGCCCGGCGACAGGATTGCCGTGTCGATCTCGCCCGGCGCGATCGCATTGACGCGAATGCCGTGCGGGCCGAAATCCGAGGCCATTTCCCGGGTCAGGGATGCCAGTGCAGCCTTCGATGTCGCATAGGCCGTTCCGGCAAAGGGATGCACACGGCTTCCGGCGATGGAGGTGACGTTGACAATCGAACCCTTGCCCGCTTCCAGCTCCTTGAACAGGCCGCGCGCCAGCATGATGGGTGCGAAGAAATTCACCTGAAACACGGTCGACCATGTGTGCATGGGTGTTTCGATCGAATCCAGCCGGTCACCGCCCGGATTCTTGGGCGAGATACCGGCATTGTTGATCAGGGCATGCAGCTTGCCGCCTTCGATCTCCAGTCTCTGGCGAATTTCCAGGACGGCATGATCCACATCGGCGGGATCGGCGAGATCCACCTTGATATGATCGTCGGGACCGGCAGGCCAGGGACAATCATCGGAAAAATCCTGCCGCGAGCAGGTGATGACGCGCCAGCCGGCGCGGGAAAACCGCTTGACCGTGGCGTGGCCGATGCCACGGCTTGCGCCAGTCAAGACGAGGACTTTGCGTGCTTCATCGCTGCTCATGGGAAAACTCCGTTTGCATGAGCCATAGAGCAAGCGCCGTCCAAAGGGAACTGTGCACGCCGGTATTTTGACGTGTGCCTGCGAACAAACATCGCGAAATTCAGGAAAAACTCGACGTCTTCAAAAACTCGGCCAGACGCTCGCTCTGCGGTTTGTGGAACATGTCGCGCGGGTTGCCTTCCTCGCCGATAAGCCCCTGGTTCATGAAGATCACCCGGTTGGAGACCTCGTAGGCAAAGCGCATCTCGTGGGTGACAAGCAGCATGCTCATGCCGTCCTGCGCCAATGTCTTGATCACCTGCAGCACCTCGTTCACCAGTTCCGGATCGAGCGCCGAGGTGACTTCGTCGAACAGCATCAGCCGGGGATTCATGGCAATGGCGCGGGCGATGGCGACACGCTGCTGCTGGCCGCCGGACAATTGCCCGGGAAAATGATCGGCACGGGCGAGCAGGCCGACACGATCCAGCCATTTCAGCGCAATGGTGCGCGCCTCGTCCCTGTCCAGCTTCTTCACCTTGACCAGGCCAAGCATGACATTGTGAACGGCACTCATATGCGGGAACAGGTTGAACTGCTGGAAAGCCATGCCGGTCAGGGCACGCTGGCGGGCGATTTCCTTCTCCTTCTTGCGCCGGCGCTGGCCGCCGACCATCTCATAACCAATCTCCTGACCGTCTATGCTGATCGACCCGCCCTGGAATTCTTCCAGCATGTTGATGCAGCGCAGCATGGTGGTCTTGCCGGAGCCGCTCGACCCGATGATGCTGACGACATCGCCCTGCTTCATGCTGCAGTCGACGCCTTTGAGGACTTCCACCTCGCCATAGCTCTTGTGCAGGTTGCGGATTTCAAGAAGATTGTCTGGCATCCCGGAATCCCCTTAGGATGGAACCGCCATCTTGCGTTCGACGTAGCGGCCGAAACGTTCGATGGCATAGTTGATGACGAAATACAGGAAGCCGGCGAAGAAATAGAATTCGAGGCTCATGAAGGTTCTGGAAATCAGTTCCTGCGTGCGCAGCAGCAGCTCGGCCACGCCGATAATCGACAGTAACGTCGATGCCTTGACCATTTCGGCTGACGTGTTGACCCAGGCCGGCAGCACCTGGCGCAGCGCCTGCGGACCGAGCACATAGGCGAAGGTCTGCGGAAAGGTCAGGCCGATCGCCTTGGCGGCTTCCGTCTGCCCCTTTGGTATGGATTGCAGCGCCCCCCGGACGATTTCCCCCACATGCGAACTGCAGAAGACGGCGAGCGCCAGAATGCCCGCCTGGAACGGCCCGAGGTCAAGGCCGATGGTGCCGAGCACGTAATAGCTGGCGAGAACCAGCACAAGAACCGGTGTGCCGCGGATGAAATCCGTATAGCCGCGCACGATCCAGCGCAGCGGTGCCCTGGCATAGGTCAGCGCCAGACCAACACCAACCCCGAGCAGCGTGCCGCAGCAGATCGCCAGCAGCGAAATCGACAGGGTGACGCCGATACCCTTGAGGATCGGCCAGCGCGCCAGCCAGAGAACATCCGCGAAATGAACAATATCCATCACATCACCTCGGCAAGGCCAGACGGCGTTCGACAATGCGCATCAGCGCAGCCAGGATCGAACAGGTAAAGACGTAGAGGCAGCTTGCCACCATCCATGTCTCGATGACGCGAAAGGTTTCAACATTGATCTTGCGCGTTTCGAACGTCAGTTCCGGCACGGCGATGGCCGCGGCCAGCGACGTGTCCTTGAACAGCGAGATGATCGTGCTGCCGAGCGACGGCAGGATATTGCGAAACATCAGCGGCGCGATGATCGACGTGCGTATCTGCATTTCCGTCAGGCCGATGGCGAGGCCGGCCTCGCGCAGGCCGGCGGGGATCGACAGCAGTCCGGCGCGGAACACCTCCGCCAGATAGGCACCGGAATAGAGGGCGAGCGTGAAGACGAAGCTTTCGATCTTGCCCAGGCGCAAACCCCACTGGGGCAGCGCGAAATAGGTGAACAGCACGAGCACGAGGATCGGCGTGTTGCGGATGATGGAGACGTAGACCCCGGCCGGACGCTTTATCAGGCCGTTTTTGGATATCAGACCAAAAGCCGTGCACAGCCCGATGACGGCGCCGATGAGGATGGAGCCGAAGGCAAGCGCAAGGCTGAGCGCCAGCCCCAACAGCAGGTCATCGAAGCTGCGCCAGACGGCAGCAAAATTCAGCGTATAGCCCATGAACAATGTCCCCGTTATCGCAAGACAAGGAGAAACGGCTCCAGACAACCCTGGAGCCGCCGGTTGACTACTTGTATTCGACGGGGAAGCCGATCTGCGGCGGCGTCAGGTCCTTGCCGAACCAGGTCTTGAACGATTTCGCATAGGTATCGAACTCGACACCGGTCATCGCCTCATGCAGCGCCGTGTTGACGAAGTTCAGCCAATCCTGATCGCCGCGCTTGACACCGCAGGCATAGGTCTGCGGATTCCAGCCGTAGCCGGCATCCTTGTAGCGATCCTTGTTCTGGGTCATGTACCAGGCAAGCGATGACTGATCCGTGGCGACCGCATCGGCACGGCCGGATTCCAGCGCCTGGTAGATCAGATCGACCGATTCATACTGGTCGACCTTGGCCTCCGGCAGGGCCGCATGCACCATCGATTCGGCATAGACATTCTGCAGCACCGAGATTGTCACCGCAGAACCCGCCGCCTTGAGCGCGGCGTAGTCGGCATATTTGCTGTCGGCCTTCAGCATCAGCCCGACACCTTCCCGATAGTACGGTATGGTGAAGGCGATCTGCTGTGCCCTCTCCCCAGTGACCGTCATGAACTGGCAGGTGATATCCACCTTGTTCGTGGTGATGTTGGGAATGCGGGCATCGGAAGACTGGTTGACGAACTCGACCTTGCTGGGGTCGCTGAACAGCGCCTTGGCGATGATATGACCCATGTCGATATCGAAGCCCTGCAGCGTGTCGTCAGCACCCTTGAAGTGCCATGGCGCATTGGTGCTGCCGGTGCCGACAACCAGATGGCCGCGGGCCAGCACCTCATCGAGCTTGCTCTTGTTGCCCTGCGCGAAAGCCTGATTGAACGGCAATGCGAGCAGCGCGGCCACAGCGACCGTCGCGTAGAATACTTTAGACATTTTTCGTTCCCCTATCCGTCAAGCGAATATTATGTTTTAATCCATTACTATGGAATAGAATATCTAATAATGGATTTTCATAATACGAGGACAAGAGTCGCGACTTGTCAAGCGACATTTGGAATCGCCGCGACAGGGGGGGGGTCAGAAGCTGTATGGGAGCGAAGGGAAGCACGGACCGGACCGTTTGCCGGTCAGTTGCCCATGATCAGGTCGAAGAGCGTGGTCTTGCGCGGCTTCTGGCCATTGCCGCCCACGCCGGCCGGCGGCGTCGGATGGGTCGATCCGGTTTGATCGTCCAGCCCGACCGGCGGAACCGGCCCGCCCGGATTGAGCTGGGCCGATGGCACACCTTCGGCCGCCGGAACATCCGCGCCGGGCAAGGCATCGTTGCCGTCGATGACGGTTTCATTGACGCGGTAATTGCCGGGAAGCTCCGCCACGGGCACGCCCTTGTGCGCGGCGACCATGAATTCCTTCCAGGCCAGCGCGGGCAGTGCGCCGCCGGTGACCTTCTTGGTCGGCTTGCCGTCATCATTGCCGAACCACACGCCCGTGGTCAGGTTCGAGGTGTAGCCGATGAACCAGGCATCGCGGAAATTCTGGCTGGTGCCGGTCTTGCCCGCAGCGGGCCAGCCGAATTTGGCTTTCGTCGCCGTGCCGCTTTCGACGGTCTGGCGCAGCATGGCATTCATCATGCCGACATTGCGCTCGCTGATCACCCGCTCCTGCTTGGGATTCTTGAATTCATACAGCACCTTGCCTTCATGCGTGGTGACGCGGCGAACCAGATGGACCGGCGCCTTGTAGCCGTCATTGGCAAAGGGCACGAAGGAATCGGTGAGTTCGAGCAGCGTGACTTCCGAGGTCCCAAGCGCCAGCGAGGCATTGGCGTTGAGGTTCGAAACGATCCCCAGGCGATGCGCCGTATCGACAACGGTGCTGGGGCCGACTTCCATGACCAATTGGGCGGATACCGAATTGAGCGACCGGGCCAGCGCCTCCGCCAGCGTCACCTTGCCGAAATATTTGCCGTTGTAGTTGCCGGGCGTCCAGTTGCCGATCCGGATGGGCGCATCGTTGCGCACCGATTCCGGCGTGCGCCCCTGCTCCAATGCGGAGAGATACACGAAAGGCTTGAAGGTGGAGCCGGGCTGGCGCTTGGCTTCGCTGGCGCGGTCGAACTGGCTGTTGGCATAGTCATAGCCGCCCACCAGCGCCCGCACCGCACCGGTGCCATCGATGGAGACCAGCGCGCCCTGCGAAACATTGAGCCGGTCGCCGTTCTTCTGGATCAGATCGCGGATCGAGGCTTCTCCCAGCTTCTGCAGGCCGAGATCGACGGTAGTGTCGACAACCACATCCGCACGGACATCACCGATAAGCTCGGGCAACTCCTCCATCACCCGGTCGGCGACATAATGCTCGGAGCCGCTCCAATAGGCGGCCGCGCGGGTCGCCGGCTGCTTCATGGCAACGGTCAGCTCCTTGTCACCGATCATGCCCTGGTCGCGCATGGCCGCCAGCACCAGCTGGGAACGCTCGACGGCGGCTTTCGGATCGCGCGCCGGCGACAGGCGCGAAGGCGCCTTGAGCAGGCCGGCAATGACAGCCGCTTCCGACAGATTGACGTCGTGCGCGGATTTGTTGAAGTAGCGCCGCGAGGCCGCGGCCACGCCATAGGAACCCGAACCGAGATAAACCCGGTTCAGATACATCTCCAGAATCTGGTCCTTGGAGTATTTGTGCTCCAGCCAGAGGGCGAGCAGGACTTCCTGGACCTTGCGCTCCAGCGTGCGGTCCGGCGTCAGAAACAGGTTCTTCGCCAGCTGCTGCGTGATGGTCGAACCGCCCTGCACCAGGCGCCCCGAGATCACATTGGTCGCCATGGCGCGGACGAAGCCGACGGGATCGACACCAAAATGCGAATAGAAGCGGCGGTCTTCGATCGCCACCACCGCCTGCGGCAGGTAGGGCGACATCTGGTGCAGGCCGATCGCCTCGCCGCCGGTGGCGCCGCGATTGGCGATGAGGTCGCCTTCGACCGAAACAATCTTGACGTTGGGCGGGCGGTCGGGGATCGTCCAGGTGGTGGTCTGCGGCATCTTGGCGGCGAAATAGATCACCGTGCCCGCGACGGCGATACCACCCCAGATGCACAGAACAAACGACCAGTAGATGGTGCGGCGGATGAGACCCAGGAAACCGCCACCCTGCCGGCGGCTGGAGCGGCCGCGCCTTGACTTGGCGGGTTTGCGCGATGAGGTCCGGCGCTTCTGGCTTCGCACGGGTCTGTCCTCCGGGTCGGCGCGCATGTCGTCGTCATCGGAACGGCGGTCCGAACTGAACCCCGGCTCGATGCGCTGCCTGCCCTTGTCACGTGGTGCCATTGACTGAAATACCCGCCCCAATCGGTGCCGCAAAATCCTTCGCGACGCGTTGCAGGGTAAATGCGGCGATTTAAGGTGCGGTTAAATTTGGCCGATGGCATCAAACTGAGCATGTGTGAAAGCGAGCGGTTCGGTTCGCGCTTGAGAAATCCGCGCCGGACCGTTAGCTTCCCGCTCATTAGGAATGGAGTGGAAAATGCGATTTGTGGTCCTTGCCTGCGCTGCGATCATCCTCGGCGGTTGCGGTGGCGGTGCCATTGCCAGACTGAATCCCTCGCCCGAATCCGAAGCACAGTATCGCCTCGGCGGCTGCCAGCTGCGCGGTCACGGGACGTGCAAGGAGCCTCTCGACGCGACCGGCGCGCCCGCCCCGGCGGCTGCCGCCGTCAACTGAAACCGCGTTCAGGCCGCCGCAGCGCCGCTGTCGTTTTCTGTCAAATCTTGGCGCGCGAAAAGATTATTATTCTTGCGCCCTTGAAAATTAAACGCGGCAGGCATATTTTGGTGGTGCGTAACGAGCGGTTCTCCTCCCATTTTTCGCTCGTTGCGTGTTCCCCTCTGGACGCATTTGCGTTCACAATTCGCCGGGCTTCTGCCCGGCATTTTTGTATCCGGATGCAGCAACCGGGTCTTTCCGGGGCAATCGGCCCTTCGAAGACGTGATCCGACAGTCATTTCTGCGCGCATCACCTGAATTTTACTTCCCGTTTTGAAATATCGCGTATCAAAGAGAGTAAAACGCGGGGGAACAAAGCAACGATGAGCACGGGCGAAAAAACACGTGTCGATTGGGTCGACATCGCCAAGGGTATCTGCATCATCTTTGTCGTCATGATGCACTCGGTGCTTGGCGTCGAGGACGATGCCGGCGCCCGCGGCTGGATGCATCCGGTCGTGTCGTTTGCCCAGCCATTCCGCATGCCGGACTTCTTCCTGATCTCGGGCCTGTTTCTCGGACTGGTGATCGACCGCCCATGGCTGCGCTATGCCGACCGCAAGATCATCCATTTCGCCTATTTCTACCTGCTGTGGCTGACGATCCAGTTCCTGTTCAAGGCACCTGGCATTATTGCCGAGAGCGGCCCCGGCGGCGCTGTCGGCGCCTATCTCCTTGCCCTCATCCAGCCGTTCGGAACCCTGTGGTTCATCTATCTGCTGCCGGTGTTCTTTGTCGTCACGCGCCTCGTCAGATCCGTCAATGTCTGGATCATCCTCGCCATTGCCGCCGCGCTTGAAACCGTCCCCATCCATACGGGATGGCTGGTCCTAGACGAATTCTGCAGCCGCTATGTCTTCTTCTTTGCCGGCTATGCCTTTGCACCCATCATTTTCGACCTGGCGCAATGGCTGCGGCAACGGCCGCTCACCGCCCTTGCCATCCTCGGTGTATGGGCGCTCGCCAATGGCTGGCTGGTGTTTCACCCGGCATCGCAACCCTTTGCCGCCTGGATACCGCTGGAGGCCTATACATCCGGCGGGCTCGGCGGCTGGAGCAATGTACCCATCATCTCGCTGCTTGCCGGTTTTGCCGGGGCATTGGCCATTGTTTCGGTCTCGGCATTGATGGCGCGACTGGGCTCGGCACCCGCTGCACAATGGCTTGTGCGTGCTTTGCGTTGGCTCGGCGCCCATTCCATTGTTGTCTACCTCGCCTTCTTCCTGCCCATGGCGGTGGCGCGAACCATCCTGCTCAAATCCGGCGTCATCACGGATATCGGCACGATTTCGCTCCTGACCGTCGTCAGCGGCGTCCTGGGGCCGGTGATCCTTTATGGGCTGGTGCAATGGACCGGCTATGGCCGGTTCCTGTTCAAACGGCCGCAATGGGCGCATATCGACCGCGCGCCCACACCGCAAGGCAGGGGCGCGCTTGCTTCTGCGGAATAGCAGGAGCCGTTTTCCGTTTAACTGTGGGCGAAAATATCCTGTTCGTCCCAGCCCATCAGATCGAGCTTGGACCGCGTCGGCAGGAACTGGAAGCAGGCAGCCGCCTCTTCCGCCCGTCCGTCACGCTTCAGGCGCTCGATCAGGATGGCGCTCAGCCGGTGCAGGTAGAGAACGTCGGATGCCGCATATTCCAGCTGAGCCTGCGACAGTTCCGGCGCCGCCCAGTCCGATGACTGCTGCTGCTTGGACAGGTTGATATCCAGCAATTCGCTGCAAATCTCCTTCAGGCCATGCCGGTCCGTGTAGGTGCGGGTCAGGCGCGAGGCGATCTTGGTGCAGAAGACCGGCTGCGGCATCACACCGAAGGCGTGATAGAGCACGGCAAGATCAAACCGGCCGAAATGGAAAATCTTGGTGATGGCGGCATCACCAAGAAGTTTCACCAGATTGGGGGCGGATGTCTGCCCCTTGTCGATCTGGATGACATCAGCCGAGCCGTCACCGGGTGAAATCTGCACAACACACAGCCGGTCGCGATGGGGGTTCAGCCCCAGCGTCTCCGTATCAATGGCAACGGCATTGACCTGATAGTTTGCAAGGTCGGGCAGATCATTGCGGTGAAAGCGGATGGTCATCAAATCTCTCCGGTTTATTTCGTCAGCACGTCAAGAATGCGTGCCCAGGAACGCTGGCCCTTGTGGAAGGAATTCAGCTCGTATTTTTCGTTGGGGGAATGGATGCGGTCGTCCTCAAGCCCGAAGCCGACGAGCAGCGATTCCATGCCCAGCATGTTCTGGAAATCGCCGACAATCGGGATCGATCCACCCATGGCGATCAGCACGGCGGGCTTCGGCCATTCGTCGCTCAAGGCAGTCTTGGCCTTGGCCAGCAGCGGCGAGTCATAGGACAGCTGGATGGCGGGCGAGCCGCCATGCTCATGGAACTCCACAGAGCAGTCGGCAGGGACGCGCTCGCGTACAAAGGCGCGGAAGGCTTCGCGGATCTTGGCGGGGTTCTGCTTGTGCACGAGGCGGAACGACACTTTCGCCGATGCCTGCGCGGCAATGACAGTCTTGAAGCCCTGTCCGGTATAACCGCCGATCACGCCGTTGATCTCGGCGGTCGGGCGCGCCCAGACCAGTTCCAGGATGGAACGGCCTTTTTCACCCGAAGGAATGGAAAGGCCGATGGGGCCGAGGAAGTTTTCCGGCGTGCAGCCGAGTCCGTTCCAGGTCTGCAGGATCTGCGTCGGGGTTTCCTCGACACCGTCATAGAAGCCGGGAATGGTCACGGCACCGGTTTCGTCGTGCAGGTCGGCGAGAATCTTCGTGAGAATGTGAATCGGGTTTGCCGCCGCACCGCCGAAGGAACCGGAATGCAGGTCGCGATCGGCTGCCTTGACGACGATTTCCTCGCCGACCAGCCCGCGCAGGCCGACGGAAATCGCCGGGGTCTGCCTGTCCCACATTCCGGTATCGCACACGAGGGCGAAGTCGGCCTTGAGCTCGTCCTTGCAGGCATTGAGGAAAGGCTTCAGCGACGGCGATCCCGACTCTTCCTCTCCTTCAAACAGGATGGAAATCTTGACCGGCAGCTTGCCATGCACCTCCTTGTAGGCGCGGCAGGCTTCGACGAAGGTCATCAGCTGGCCCTTGTCATCGGCCGTGCCGCGGCCGGTCAGAATCTTGCGGCCATCGCCCATATCCTTGATGGCAGGGGCAAAGGGATCGTTTTCCCACAGTTCGAGCGGATCAACCGGCTGCACGTCATAGTGGCCATAGAAAAGGACATGAGGGGCATCGGCACTTGGCCCCTCATGATGCGCCACAACCATCGGATGCCCCGGCGTGTCGCGCACGCTGGCGTCGAAACCGATGGTCTTCAGATCGGCGACCAGCCACTCGGCAGCCTTGCGGCATTCGGCCTTGAATGCCGGATCGGTGGAGATGGACTTGATCTTCAACAGTTCGAACAGCCGCTCCAGACTTTTATCCAGATTGGCATCAAGGGCGTTCAAGACAGGTTCAAGCGCTGACATGGTAATTCCTGAATTTGTTGGACCGGGATTCGTGAAGGGAGTTCTTCTTAGCCCATTTTCGGGGAAGCGGCAGAAAAAAGTGGAGCCGGAAAAGAAATGGCCGCCGTGGCGGGGGGACCACAGGCGACCAGATCACTACACTCAGATGCGGCGACCCGGAGAGGGGGGATGAGGTCACCGCAAGTCCGGGGCAGGCGGGGGACGAGCCTTAAATCCCGGACATCGATCTATCGTCGACAGCTAGGATTTGGGCCTCAAACCATGGCAATTCAAGGGCACGGAACATTACATCTTTGTAACAAACGCGTGATGCATAAGTGATATGTTCAAGGCCCGTCTGATCCGGCATAAAGCTGTCGTGAGCGGAGGCGAGTTCCATGACGAAAGCAACGACAGAATTGCCGGTTCTGTTCTTTCCGGCAGGCGCAGACTGGGAGGCGTGGCTGGCAGCCAACCATGCGGCATCGCCGGGCGCGTGGCTCAAATTTTCCAAGAAGACCGCGCGGATCAAAAGCCTGTCCAAACAGGATGCGATCGATGGCGCGCTCTGCCACGGCTGGATCGACGGTCAGATCGATGCATTCGATGAAGACCACTGGCTCATCCGCTTCACGCCGCGCAAGGCCGCAAGCCGCTGGTCCGACATCAATCGCACGCGCGCACGCGCGCTGATCGAACAGGGTCGCATCACCCCCTTCGGCCTTGCGGAAATCGAACGCGCCAAGGCCGATGGACGCTGGGACAAGGCGTATCTTTCGCAAGGCAAGGCCACGATACCCGACGATCTGCAGGCAGCCCTCGACGCGAATGCCGAGGCGAAGCAGATGTTCGGGACATTGAGCAGCGCGAACCGCTACGCCATCATCTACCGTGTCAACGATGCCAAGAAACCCGAGACACGCCTGCAGCGCATCGAAAAATTCGTTGCCATGCTGGAGCGCGGCGAAACCATCCATCCGCAGAAGGCCAAACCCTCCCGATAAGCTGCGGCGGCCCGGCGGATTTTGTCAGGAGGAGTCGGCTATCCCGCGATCTTTCGGTGCATGGGAAAGACAGATCATTTCCTTTTGCGGGATGATCATTTAATCGTAGGCACCATGAAAAAAGGTGATCATCTCTTTCTCGTCGACGGCTCCGGCTATATCTTCCGGGCCTATCATGCGCTGCCGCCCCTCACCCGCAAATCGGATGGCCTGCCGGTGGGCGCGGTATCAGGTTTCTGCAACATGCTGTGGAAGCTGCTGCGGGAAGCCAGGGACACCTCGGTCCGGGTGACGCCGACGCATTTCGCCGTCATCTTCGACTATTCGTCGAACACCTTCCGCAAGGAAATCTATCCGGAATACAAGGCAAACCGTTCGGCCCCGCCGGAGGACCTCATTCCGCAGTTCGGCCTGATCCGCCAGGCCACCAAGGCCTTCAACCTTCCCTGCATCGAAAAGGAAGGCTACGAGGCGGACGATCTCATCGCCACCTATGCGCGGATGGCGGAAGCCGCCGGCGCGGAAGTCACCATCATCTCCTCCGACAAGGACCTGATGCAGCTCGTCACCCCGCTGGTGTCGATGTATGACAGCATGAAGGACAAGCAGATCGGCATTCCCGACGTCGTCGAGAAATGGGGCGTGCCGCCGGAAAAGATGATCGACCTGCAGGCATTGACCGGCGATTCCACCGACAATGTTCCCGGCATTCCCGGCATCGGGCCGAAGACCGCTGCGCAGCTTCTGGAAGAATTCGGCGATCTCGATACGCTGCTCGCCCGTGCGGGTGAAATCAAGCAGCAGAAGCGCCGCGAAAACATCATTGCGTTCAGCGAACAGGCGCTTATCTCACGCCAGCTTGTCACCCTGAAGACCGATACCCCCATCGATGTCGGGCTTGATGACTTCGGGCTTGAGCCGCAGGATGGACCGAAGCTGGTCGCCTTCCTCAAGGCCATGGAGTTCACCTCCCTCACCCGGCGTGCCGCCGAAGCGACGGGCATCGATGCCGCCGCCATCGAACCATCCGAGGTCGCGGTGGACACTGTCGCCGAGGCACACGGACCGGACGTTGAAATCCCTGACGGAACTGCTCCCGCTTCAACGACCGAGAAGCCACAGGACAAATCGGATACCGGCGTCATGCTGCCCGCCGACCTGATCAAGGCGCGCGGCGACGAAGCGCTGGCTTCGAAGATCGACACGACAGCCTATATCTGCATCCGCGATCTTGCCACGCTGCAACTCTGGATCGATGAGGCGACCGAAGCCGGACTGGTGGCGTTCGACACGGAAACCACCTCGCTCGATCCGATGCAGACCGAGCTGGTGGGTTTCTCCCTGGCCATCCGGCCGGGGCACGCCGCCTATGTCCCGCTCAACCACAAGTCCGGCAATGGTGATCTCCTCGGCGGTGGCACCGTCGAAGGACAGATTCCGCTCGACGATGCCTTGCGCGTATTGAAGCCGCTGCTCGAGGACCGTTCGGTGCTCAAGATCGCGCACAACATGAAATATGACTGGCTGGTCATGCACCGCTACGGCATCGATCCGCACCCCTTCGATGATACGATGCTGATCTCCTACGTGCTCGATGCGGGTGAAGGCACCCATGGCATGGACGCCCTGTCCGAGCGCTGGCTGGGCCACACGCCCATCGCCTACAAGGATGTGGCCGGCAGCGGTAAGTCATCGGTTACATTTGATATGGTCGATATCGACCGCGCCACCGCCTATGCCGCCGAAGATGCTGATGTCACCCTGCGCCTGTGGCGCCTGCTCAAGCCGCGTCTGGTCGAGGATGGGCTTGTCTCGGTCTATGAACGGCTGGAGCGCCCGCTCGTTGCCGTGCTGGCGCGGATGGAAGAGCGCGGCATTTCCGTCGACCGGCAAATCCTGTCGCGGCTTTCCGGCGATCTGGCGCAGGCGGCGGCTGCCATCGAGCACGAGATTTACCAGCTTGCCGGGGAAAAGCTCAACATCGGCTCACCCAAACAGCTGGGCGACATCCTGTTCGGCAAGATGAGCCTTCCCGGCGGTTCGAAGACCAAGACCGGACAGTGGTCGACATCGGCACAGGTGCTGGAAGACCTTGCGGCGGAAGGGCATGAACTGCCGCGCAAGATCGTCGACTGGCGCCAGCTGACCAAGCTCAAATCCACCTATACGGACGCCCTGCCCGGCTATATCCATCCCGATACCAAGCGGGTGCATACATCCTACGCCATGGCCGCGACCTCCACGGGGCGGCTGTCCTCGTCGGAACCGAACCTGCAGAACATTCCCGTGCGCACAGCCGAGGGCCGCAAGATCCGAACGGCCTTCATCGCCGCGCCGGGCAACAAGCTGATTTCCGCCGACTACAGCCAGATCGAGCTGCGGGTCCTGGCGCATGTCGCCGAGATTCCCCAGCTCACCCAGGCCTTCGCCGATGGCATCGACATTCATGCGATGACCGCATCGGAAATGTTCGGCGTTCCGGTCAAGGACATGCCCTCGGAAGTGCGCCGCCGCGCCAAGGCGATCAACTTCGGCATCATCTATGGCATTTCTGCCTTTGGCCTTGCCAACCAGCTGTCGATTCCGCGCGAAGAAGCCGGGCAATATATCCGCACCTATTTCGAGCGCTTCCCCGGCATCAAGGACTATATGGAGGCGACCAAGGCCTTTGCCCGGCAGAACGGCTATGTCGAAACCATCTTCGGACGCCGCGCGCATTATCCGGAAATCCGCTCCTCCAATCCGCAGGTTCGCGCCTTCAACGAGCGTGCCTCGATCAACGCGCCGATCCAGGGTTCGGCCGCCGACATCATCCGCCGCGCCATGGTGCGCATGGAACCGGCGCTCAACGAGGCAAAGCTTTCGGCCCGCATGCTGTTGCAGGTGCACGACGAACTGATCTTTGAAACCGCCGAAGGCGAAGTCGACGCGACCATTCCGATCATTCGCGAGATCATGGTCAATGCCGCCATGCCGGCGATTTCCCTGTCCGTACCGTTGCAGGTGGATGCGCGCGCCGCACACAATTGGGACGAAGCGCACTAGAACCGGAAGCTGGGGCCTACTGCATGGAATCCAGCACTGTGCGCTGGGCATGCATTTCGAGGAAAATGCGGTAATCCCGGTCAAAGCGCTGGCGCGCCTTCGGTTCGGGCTGGCGCGGGCGCCCGCCCTGTTTCATCGCCATGCAGGCGGCGGGCAGATCCGGGTAAAGCCCGGCCGCCGTTGCCGCGACCATTGCTGTGCCGAGCAGCACGGCGTCTTCAGCAGCCGACGTGATGACCGTACAGCCCGTGGCATCCGCATAGAGTTCCATCAGCAGCGGGTTTTTGGTGTGCCCGCCTGTCACATGCATGGTGTCGATGGCGTAGCCGCGCTCGTTAAGCGCATCGAGAACATGCCGCACGCCAAGGACAATGCCGACGGAGGTGCGCCAGTAGAGGCGGCACAGGCTGTCAAAGGAGGCGTCCAGCGTCAGGCCGCTGATGACGCCCACCGCATGCGGGTCAGCCAGCGGCGAGCGGTTGCCATGAAAATCCGGCAGGACATGCAGGCGGCCGGCCAGATCGAGCCCCTCCTTTTCCCGCAGTTCCATGACGCGGTCGGTGATCTTCTTGTGCAGGGCGGCGTTGGGCTCGCCCGCAGCCCCGTGCCAGCGGATGATGTGATCGAGAAGCGCGCCCGAAACCGACTGCCCACCCTCACTCAGCCAGCAATCCGGCAGAGCCGCGCCGTAATAGGGACCCCAGACGCCGTTGAACGAAATCGGCTCCTGCGACAGCGCCATCAGACAGCTGGAGGTCCCGGCAATCAAGGCCAGATGCCGGTCGATCTGCGAGAGATCGCCGGCGAAGCCACCAAGCACACCGAGCGCCCCGGCATAGGCATCGATCAGCCCCGCGCCCACATGGCAGCGCGTGGTAAGGCCCAGCGCCTTGGCAGCCTCCGGCGTCAATGGCCCGACATCGGTCCCCACCGGGCTTGCCCGCTCCGGCAGGCTGCCGCGCTCGACCATGTCGCCGATGCCGACATCTTTGAGATAATCGCTCTGCCAGCCCGGTTCCTTGTGAGCCAGATAGGTCCATTTGCAGGTGATCGTGCATTGCGACCGTGCGAGCGATCCCGACGCCTTCCAGCTGAGGAAATCGGCAAGGTCGAAAAAATATCCGGCTTTGTCCCAGGAGTTGGGCAGATGCCGCTTGAGCCACATCAGCTTTGGCGTCTGCATTTCCGGCGACATGACGCCGCCGAGATATTTGAGCACGTCGTGGCCCGTTGCCGTGCATTCATCCGATTCGTCGAGCGCCCGGTGATCCAGCCAGACGATCGTGTCCCAGCGGTTGTCTCCGCCTGTCGAAACAGTCAGCGGCTTGCCATCCCTGTCGCGCACAACCAGCGAGCAGGTGGCGTCGAAACTGATGCCGGTGATATCGGACGGATCGACCTTGGATGCCGCGACCGCGCCCTGCACCGCGATGCAGACCGACTTCCAGATGTCTTCCGAATCATGCTCGGCATGGTCAGGCAGCGGGCGATTCATCAGGATCGGGTGTTCCACCCGCCCCAGAAGATTGCCCTTGATATCAAGAATGCCCGCCCGGGCGCTTCCCGTTCCCACATCCACAGCACATACAAAATCTGGCATTCGAACCTTCCGGCTTGTCGTGAACCGGAACGCTCTAATGAACGTCTGTTCGGGCCTGCAGTGATGACAACAGGCCGGGCAATTCCAGCATGTCGCCGAATATAAGGTCTGGCTCGAGAGACGCAAGCGCTGCTTCCAGCCGGCCGCCGCGCGCATGGGTGCCGCCGGTGAAGGCGAAGACCCGCATGCCCGCCCGTTTGGCGGCTTCGATACCCGCAGGACTGTCTTCGATGACCACGCAGTCTTCCGGCGGCGTGTTCATGACCTGCGCCGCATGCAGGAACAGGTCCGGCGCCGGCTTGCCGTGCTTGACCATGGTGGCGCTGAAAATATTCGGCTCCAGCAGATCGAGCAGGCCCGTCAGTTTGAGCGACAGGCGAATCCGGTCAGGCTGGCTCGACGAGGCAACGCAGCGTGGCAGATCGAGCCGATTGAGCGTCTCGGCTATGCCGGGAATCGGTTTCAGATCGGCGCGGAACCGTGCGTAGAGATTGGCGCGCATATCCTCCAGGTCGGCCGCGCTGGCGGCAAAACCATAATCCTCATGCAGGATTTTGCTGATCGTCGCCATGCTCCGCCCGAGAAACATCTCGTAGGCCTCTTCCTCGGACAGCGTCGTGCCGCTCCGGGAAATCATGTCGAGCAGGACAGCAATGGAGATCGGCTCGCTGTCGACGAGGACACCATCGCAATCGAAAATGACAAGAGCGGGAGTTGTCATTGCGCGTGGCCAGCCACAAGTGAAGGATATTTATACTGTAGATACCCCCCTCTGTCCTGCCGGACATCTCCCCCACAAGGGGGGAGATCACCTTGACATGAATGCTTTCGCTCAAATTCTAACGCCAAAGATTGGTGGGAATATCGATGAAGGCTGATCTCCCCCCTTGTGGGGGAGATGGGCGGCAGCCCAGAGGGGGGTGAAATGAACATAGTTCGCACCATCACAGCTGATCGTTGAGATAGAGTTTCAATGTCTCGCGCGCACCCTTGTCCCAAAGGGTTTTCAAAATTCGCGAAAACGATTGGGCGAAGATGGGCGACGTACCGACATCGCCGAAAATATCGCTCATCGCCAGAAATGCCCCGGGATCGCTTCTGGCCTTCACCGCTTCCACCTTCAACCGCTCGGCGTTGGCGTCAAGATAATTCGTCGGCTTACCGCTATCGGTCGTTCCCTCGCAGAACCGGCACCAGAGCGCGGAAACCAGCGACAGGCCGGTGATGCTCTTGCCCGCTTTCAGACGGTCCGCCGTGGTCGGCAGGATGAATTTGGGCTGGCGGTTGGACCCGTCCTGGCACAGGCGCTGGATCGTATCGCCGATCTTCGGGTTGGAGAACCGCCGGTCGATCAGGTCGTAATATTCCTCGAAGGTGATGCCGGGCACCGGCGGGAGAACGGGAATGATCTCTTCCCGTTCGAGCTTGCCGAGGAAGCCGCGGATCAGCGGTTCCTCCATGGCTTCATGCACGAAGTGAATGTCCATCAGTGCTGCGGGATAGGCAATGGTCGCGTGGCCGCCATTGAGGATGCGGATTTTCATCAGCTCATAGGGCGCAACATCCCTCACGAAGGTGACGCCGACCTTTTCCAGTGCCGGGCGGCCGGTCGGGAAATGGTCCTCGAGCACCCACTGCTTGAACGGTTCGCAGAACACTGGCCAATTGTCCTCGACGCCGAAATCGCTGGCAAGCATGCCGCGCTCGCGGTCGGAGGTTGCCGGGGTGATGCGGTCGACCATGCTGTTGGGGAAGGCGACATTGGCCTTCACCCATTTGGCCAGATCCGCATCGACAAGCGCCGCAAGACCGCTGACGGCATCGCTGGTGACATGCCCGTTGCCGGGAATGTTGTCACAGGACATCACCGTGAAAGGCGCCGTGCCCTCGGCGCGGCGGCGCATCAGTCCGGCGAGGATGAGACCGAACACCGTCCTGGGATCACCGATATTGGCGGCGTCAGCCACGATCGCCGGATGCTGCGGGTTGAAGACGCCGGAGGCCGGATCGATGAAATAACCGCCTTCGGTGATGGTCAGCGACACGATGCGGATTTTCGGATCGGCCAGCCGCGCGATGGTATTTTCCGTCTCACCCGGTTTCAGGTAGTCGATCATCGATGCGGTCACGCGCGCGGTGCGATGACCGCTGTCCTGTTCGACCACCGTGGTCAGCCAGTCCTGTTCCCGCAGTTTCTGCCGCATGGTTTCGTCCGACGCCAGGACCCCGGCGCCGACGATCGCCCAGTCATGGTCGCTGCCGGCGTTGAAAAGATCGTCGAGATAGACGGCCTGATGGGCGCGATGGAAATTGCCGATACCGAAATGGACGATGCCGGCCGTCAGATCGGCCTGCCTGTAGCCGGGTACAGCGACGTTGGCTGGAAGCTGCGACAGCGCGCTTTTGGAAAGTTTAACAGTCATCGGGCCTAACCCCTTTTTTCAAATGAAGCTGCGTCTGCGCCCGTTTTCAGGGCGCAGCAGGAGCCGGGCTTTCGCTCAGCTCATCCAGTTGCCGCCATCGACATTGTATGTCTGCGCCACCACGTAATCGCTGTCGCTGCTGGCGAGGAAAACCGCCATGCCGGTCAGGTCTTCCGCCGTGCCCATGCGGCCATAGGGAACCGCCTCGCCGACCAGACGCTTCTTCTCGCCGAGCGGCCGGTTTTCATACTTGGCAAAGAGCGCGTCGACCCCGGCCCAGTGCTCGCCATCGACAACACCCGGTGCAATCGCATTGACATTGATCCTGTGCTTGATCAGGTCCTGTCCCGTGGACTGGGTCAGGCTGATGACGGCGGCCTTGGTGGCGCAATAGATGGCGACCAGCGCCTCACCCCGGCGCCCGGCCTGGCTCGCCATGTTGATGATCTTGCCGCCTTTGCCGCGCGCGATCATCGCCTTGGCCACGGCCTGAAGCGTAAACAGCGTGCCGGAGAAATTCACGGCGAACAGTTTTTCATAGCTGGCGCGGGTAATCTCGACAGTCGGCGACATATCGAACAGCGCCGCATTGTTGACGAGAATGTCGATGCCGCCGAACAGGTCGACGGTTTCCTTGACGGCGGCGTTGATGGAAGCCTGGTCCGTCACATCCAGTTTGACCGCGTGCGCGCCCTTGCCGAGTTCCGCCGCGGTCTGCTGCGCGCGCGCCAGATCGATATCGGCAATCACCACTTGGGCGGCGCCTTCCTTGAGATAGGCCTCCGCAAAGGCCCGGCCGATGCCGCGTGCCGATCCCGTAATGAATGCCGTCTTGCCTGCCAGTCTGCTCATGTCAAATCACCTGTCCGTCCGCGCCAAATCGATGCAGCCGCGCCGGATCCGGCGTGAGGAAAATCGGCTGGCCGTGTTGAGAGTCAAAATCCCCGTCGGTGCGCACGGTCACCTGACCGATGCCGTCGATCTGGGTGTGGATGAAGGTGTCGGAACCGAGATGTTCGGTCACGCCAACCTTGCCCGTCCAGGCACCTTCCGTTGCGGAGATGCGGATATGTTCCGGGCGGACGCCAAGGGTCGTTGCATTGTGCTTGGCGGCTTCCGCACCTTCGATGAGGTTCATGCGCGGCGAGCCGATGAACCCGGCGACAAACACGTTTTTGGGGCTGCGGTAGAGTTCCATGGGCGAGCCCACCTGTTCGATGCGCCCGGCATTCAGCACGACGATCTTGTCAGCCATGGTCATGGCCTCCACCTGGTCGTGGGTGACGTAGATCATCGTCGTCTTCAGCTGGTGGTGCAGGTCGCTGATCTCCAGCCGCATATTGCCGCGCAGCGCCGCATCCAGGTTGGACAGCGGTTCGTCGAAGAGGAACGCCTTCGGCTGGCGGACAATCGCCCGGCCGATGGCAACGCGCTGGCGCTGGCCGCCGGAGAGCTGGCCCGGACGCCGGTCGAGATAGTTGGTGAGGTTGAGGATATGCGCGGCGTCCTTGACCTTCTTGTCGATAACGGATTTTTCCTGCCCGTCCATTTTCAGGGGAAAGGCGATGTTGCCGTAGACGGTCATATGCGGGTAGAGCGCATAGGACTGGAAGACCATGGACAGGCCGCGCTTGGCCGGCGCCTCGCTCGACATGTCCTTGCCGTCGATGATGATGCGCCCGCCGCTCAGGTCCTCGAGACCGGCGATCATGCGCAGCAGCGTGGACTTGCCGCAGCCGGACGGGCCGACAAACACGACGAACTCGCCATCGTTGATTTCAAGATCGATGTGCGGAATGACCGAGGTGGTTCCAAATGACTTGGATACTTTTTCGAGTGTAATGCTTCCCATAATATTCTTCCCATCTCTTTTGGCTGCGCCAAAGACTGAAACCTATTTCACTGCGCCGAAGGTCAGGCCGCGCACCAGCTGCTTCTGCGAGAACCAGCCCATGATCAGGATGGGGGCAATGGCCATGGTGGATGCGGCGGAGAGTTTGGCCCAGAACAAGCCCTCGGGACTTGAGTAGGATGCGATAAAGGCGGTGAGCGGCGCGGCGTTGGCGGCGGTCAGGTTCAGTGTCCAGAAAGCCTCGTTCCATGCCAGGATGATGTTGAGCAGCATGGTCGAGGCGATGCCGGGGACGGCCATGGGCGTCAGCACATAGACGATCTCCTTCATCAGCGACGCGCCATCCATGCGGGCCGCTTCGAGAATCTCGCCGGGGATTTCCTTGAAATAGGTGTAGAGCATCCAGACGATGATCGGCAGGTTGATCATGGTCAGGACGGCGACAAGACCAAGACGCGTATCGAGCAGGCCCCAGTCGCGGAAGATCAGATAGAGCGGCACCAGCACGCCGACCGCCGGCATCATCTTGGTGGACAGCATCCACATCAGGATGTCCTTGGTGCGCTTGGTCGGCGAGAAGGCCATGGCCCAGGCGGCGGGAATGGCCAGCGCCAGGCCGATCAGCGTCGACCCCACCGAAATCACCACGGAATTGGTGAAATGCTTGAAGTAGTCGGAACGGCTCTGCACCTCGCGGTAGTTTTCCAGCGTCCAGTCAAAGAACAGGAACTGCGGCGGCGTTGCCACCGCGGCTCCCTCCGATTTGAAACTGGTCAGGAACGTCCACAGGATCGGAAAGAAGATCAGGAAACCGATGGTCCAGCCGATGACGGTGAAGATGACTTTGCTGCGTGTCGTGGTTGCGCGGGCCATAATCCTACCTCTCTAAATTTTTGCCGATGAGGCGAATGAGGAAGAAAGCGACGATATTGGCAAGGACCACCGCGACGATACCGCCGGCGGATGCGCCACCCACGTCGAACTGCAGCAATGCCTGCATATAGATGAGATAGGTGATGTTGGTCGTCTGGATGCCCGGTCCGCCATTGGTCGTCACCAGAATCTCGGCGAAGACGCTGAGCAGGAAGATCGTCTGGATCAGGATGACCACGGTGATCGCCCGCGACAGATGCGGCAGCACCAGATAGATGAAGCGCGAGATCGCCCCGGCGCCGTCCATTTCGGCGGCTTCCTTCTGCTCGCCATCCAGCGATTGCAGGGCGGTGAGGAGAATGAGCGTGGCGAAGGGCAGCCATTGCCAGGCGACGATGAGGATGATCGAAAACAGCGGCATCTGCGCGAACCAGTCGATCGGCTGAAAGCCGAACAGGCGGGCAATCCAGGCGAACAGGCCGTTGACCGGATGCATCAGCATGTTCTTCCACACCAGCGCCGAAACCGTCGGCATGACGAAGAACGGCGCGATGACCAGAAGCCGCACGATGCCCTGGCCGAAGAACGGCTGATCCAGCACCAGCGCCAGAAGAATGCCGCCGATGACGGTGATGAGCAGCGTCCCGCCAACCAGAATGAGCGTATTGGCAAGCGCGGTGAAGAAGGCGGGATCGGTCAGAAAATACTGGTAGTTGAGAAAGCCGATATATTCCTCGGTCCCCGGCATCAGCAAGTTGTAGCGCAGGAACGAGAAGTACAGCGTCATGACAAGCGGCACGATCATCCACAGGAAGAGCAGGATGACGGCGGGCGACATCATGATACGGGCCGTTGCACGTGTCTGAAGCGTAGCCATGGTCAGGTTCCGATACGATAATTATCAAAAACGATAATGCAAAAGGAGGCCCGGGCGGCATCCGACATTCGCGTCGGAAGCCGTCCGGAGCCAGGAGGATTCTACTTGATGTAGCCGCCCTTTGTCATCTCGCGGGTGGTCAGCGCCTGGGCACCCTGCAGGGCCTGGTCGACACTCATCGAACCGGCGAGCGCAGCGGAGAACTGCTGGCCCACGGCGGTGCCGATGCCCTGGAATTCAGGGATGGCGACGAACTGGCCGCCCGTATAGGGCACCGGCTTGATGGTCGGCTTGCTGGTGTTCGCGGCGGTCATCGCATCGAGCGTGATCTTGGCGAAAGGCGCGGCCTTCTGGTACTCGGCATTGGCATAGAGCGAGGTGCGCGTGCCCGGAGGAACGTTGGCCCAGCCTTCCTTGGATGCAACGAGTTCCGTATAGGCCTTGTCGGTCGCCCAGGAGATGAACTTCTGCGCGGCTTCCGCCTTCTTGGTGCCGGCGGGAACGCCGAGGTTCCAAGCCCACAGCCAGTTGCCGTGGTTTTCAACGCCGCCGGTCGGGAAGAGCGCATAGCCCACCTTGTCGGCAACCTTGGATTCCTTCGGGTTGGTCACGAAGGACGCGGCCACCGTCGCATCGATCCAGATGCCGCACTTGCCGGTCTGGAACAGCGCGAGGTTTTCATTGAAGCCGTTGGAGGATGCACCGGGAGGTCCGGCTTCCTTCATCAGGTCGACATAGAACTTCAGCGCATGCTTCCATTCCGGCTGGTCGAACTGCGGATGCCACTTTTCATCGAACCAGCGCGCGCCGAACGAATTGGCGGTTGCGGTCAGCAGCGCCATGTTCTCGCCCCAGCCGGCCTTGCCGCGCAGGCAGATGCCGTAGGTCTCGGTTGATTTGTCGGTCATCTTCTTCGCCGCTTCGGCGATCTGGTCCCAGGTCGGCTTTTCCGGAATGGTCACACCGGCCTTTTCAGCCAGGTCCTTGCGGTACATGACCATAGCGCTTTCGCCGTAGAACGGCGAGGCATAGAGCTTGCCATCCACCGAAACCGCATCGCGGATCGCCGGCAGGAGGTCGTCCTTGCTGTAATCCTTGGCAAGGCCGTCGAGCGGCAAGAGCCAGCCCTGCTTGGCCCAGATCGGCACTTCATAGGTGCCGATGGTCATGATGTCGTACTGGCCGCCCTTGGTGGCGATATCGGTGGTGACACGCTGGCGCAGCACGTTTTCTTCGAGCGTGACCCACTCCAGCTTGATGTCGGGATTTTTCTTGGTGAAGTCGTCGGTCAATTTCTGCATGCGAACCATGTCGCCATTGTTGACCGTGGCAATGGTCAGCGTTTCGGCATTGGCGAAACTCGCCATGGCCAGAACTGACGCAGCGCCGAGCAGAAGCGTTCTCGTTAACATCTCATTCCTCCCGTGAATGTTATGAGCAATTGCTTGTCTTATGGGCAAATACTCACACAATCCCGAAACAAGTCAAGAGGCAATCGATGCTGCGCTGCAGCATCGAACCTTCGCTTCCAGCAAAACGGTGGAAATCAGGCGGGACGGAGGAGTGCTTCGGCTGTCTGTTCGTCCGTGATCAAGCCATTGATAAGACTGCCTTTAATCGCCGCGACAATACCGGGCAGCTTCTTGGCGCCCATGGCGATGGCGATCACCGTCGCCGTCTCGCGCGAGGGAATATGCGCACTGGCCACGCGGTCATTGGTGAGGCCCTCGATGGGCACGCCATTGCGGTCGAACGCCCGCCCGACGATCTCGCACACCGCACCCGCCCGGCGCAAAGCCAGGAGTTCATCGCGCGAAATGAAGCCGTCAACGAAGAGCGGCGCATCATCCTCAAGGTCGCCGATGCCGAGAAAGGCGACATTGGCCTGCGCCGACAATTCCAGCACCGGGCGGATCATCGCCTGCGCGTGCAGCAGCTCGCGCTCCTCCGGCGAGGAGGCGATAACAGGCAGCGGCATCGGGAAGGAGCGCGCCTTGATCTTGTCGGCGATATTGAAAATGACGTTGTAATACGCGGCTGAACCGTCCGGCGAAATATTGCCGGTCAGCGATACAACCTTATGTTGGGGACACTCAATGGGTGACAGCCGTTCGATGGCGGCTTTCAGCGTGCGTCCCGTGCCGATGCCGAGGACGATCGGCGCCTCGGATTTCAGCCAGCGGGTCATTTCATCCGCCGCCGCATCGGCCACGCCGAGCGTGGTCGAGGTCGAGCCCGGATCGGTCGGCACCACTTCCACCATCTTGAGACCGAAGCGCTTTTTCAGCTGCGCCGCGAGGTCAAGACAATGGGCGATGGGATGATCGAGGCGCACCTTGACCAGCCCTTCCGACACGGCCAGCGACACCATGCGCTGCGCCGACTGGCGCGAAATACCGAGCTTGGCGGCGATCTCATCCTGCGTGTTGCCGGCGACGTAATAGAGCCAGCCGGCCCGCGCCGCATCGTCCAGCCTTGATGTGGTAATCTCGGGCTTACTCAACTGTCTGCCCCGCCCTTAAGCGCCTCGCTCCGCTCGTTGCTGGCGGGGACCCCATTGTCTGCCCCGTCCTTAAGCGCCTCGCCGGCGATAGCGGTCTTGTGCCCGTCGGAATGGCCGAGATCGCGCTCGGGCCAGACGATGTCGCGCACCTTCTGCTTGAGCACCTTGGCTTCGGGGAAACCGCCGTCGCGCTTGCGCTCCCAGATCAGATCGCCCTCGACGCGGATTTCGAACACGCCGCCGGTGCCGGGGATCAGGGCCACCTCGCCGAGATCGGCGCCAAAGGTGGACAGCAGTTCCTGCGCCATCCAGGCGGAGCGGAGGAGCCAGCTGCATTGGGTGCAGTAAAGGATGGTGATGCGCGGTTTCGTTGTCATGCCGAGCTTCTTAGCATTTCCGCATCGGGATGTAAGCTGTTGTGTTGGGGTGCTGCTGGATAGGTTTTCACCCCCCTCTGTCCTGCCGGACATCTCCCCCACAAGGGGGGAGATCAGTTTTCATAGCTGTTTCAGCTAATCTTCAAAGGTGAAAGCTGAGCAAGATGATCGATGCCGATGCGATCTCCCCCCTTGTGGGGGAGATGGGCGGCAGCCCAGAGGGGGGTGAAAAGTAATTGGGGTGAAACTTATCCACGTTCTCCCATCCGCGCTTATCCTTCTCGTGTCCTTTCCGGCGGGAATGCTTCCGGAAACTTTCGCAAGTCGGGAAAGGATCGGCGCTTCGGCTTCACAGGGAGGAAAACCTGTGCGGCCGGGGAGGTTTGGCCCGGTGGTGGTACATTGGGCAAAAACCTGAAAACGCCGGGGCGGGTGGTCCTTGGATCGCAAGCATTGCATACGGACTACCCCTAGACCCGCGTTCCCAAGGACCGCCCGTCATTCTCCTCTTTCAACGGCCAGACGCAAAAGCGGGCGTGGCAACGGTTGCTCCTGACAGAAGGTTGTCAGCAGCCCTGCGCTATACCGCGCGCCCGGAAGACAGGCGCGAGGGAGGGCATCATGGACGGCAAGGAACAGACGACCGGCAGCGCGGCGGATTTCGATTTTCTCATCGGCGACTGGACCATCCGCAATCTGCGGCTGAAACAGCGGTTTGCCGGTTGCGACGACTGGGATGAATTTCCCGCCACGTCGCGCGTGCGCAAACTGCTGCAGGACACGGCGAATCTGGAAGAGATGGACATTCCGGCCAAGGGCTTTGCCGGGATCACGCTGCGCCTGTTCAACCCGCGCGACGGCTCGTGGTCGCTGCACTGGGCGGACAGCCGGAGCAACCGCCTGTTTGCGCCTGTTATCGGCCGGTTCGACCAGGACGAAGGCCTGTTCTACGGCGACGACACCGACGATGGCCGGCCGGTGCGCGTGCGGTTCCTCTGGGAACCCTGCCAGCACACCCCATGCTGGGAACAGGCATTTTCCCGCGATGGCGGCGAAACCTGGGAAACCAACTGGATGATGCGGTTCACCCGGGTGTGATGCTGCTGTACCGAGATTGCATCGTGTCCTCACCCCCCTCTGGGCTGCCGCCCATCTCCCCCACAAGGGGGGAGATCACATTGGCATCAACGGCTTTACATTATCTTCAATGTTGAAGGTTGGCTGAAACAATGATGGCAGCTGATCTCCCCCCTTGTGGGGGAGATGTCCGGCAGGACAGAGGGGGGTGAAATACTCATCCCCGCCGCCGCAACTCCCGCCGCACACGGCGCCAGACGCCCTGCCGCACCATGTCGCCGCGCCGCCACGCATAGTCCTCCTCGATCCAGGCCTGATACCCGGCAAACGCGCCATGCCGGGCGACAAGTGCGTCGGCCATGTCAGTGATTTCATCCCTCGGAACCAGCCAAGGCTTGATCGATGCTTCCCACGCATGGAAAAGCAGCGTGCCCCAGATCGGGAAAAGACAGATGATGAAAATGACCCATTCAAAACAATTGGAAAAATACATGGCAATGTCCACATATAGACGATATTAAATCGTCATATTGTAGATCGACCTGTGGTTTTTGCCAGAACAAATTGTTCTCATGGAATCATTTGCATCGAATCTGCGCCTGCGAACCAAAGAGCTTGGCATTCATCAGGCGGATGTGGCGCGGCGCGCTGGCTTAAGCGAGAAGCGGTACAGCAATTATGTCACCGGCAGGCGTGAACCTGATCTGGCGACAGTCGTGCGTATTGCAAAAGTGCTGCAGACGACGCCGGACAGATTGCTGTCGTTCGGAGACGAGACCGATGCCGAGCCGATTGCGCAGCAACGCATCCGCGCGGCCATCGGGGTGCTGTCGCCGGATGATCTGGAAACCGTGGCGATCATGGTCGAGGCACTGGCGAGTAAGCGCCATGCGGGCGGTGGCTGAGGCCATTGCATAATGGCGGTGCGTGGTTCGACAAGCTCACCATGAGGGAGGGTGAGGATTGCAGGGAGCTATATTCTGCAGCGTCTAAGATTAGCTTTGCAGTCCACCCACTTCCCTCATGGTGAGCTTGTCGAACCACGCACCAAGAACCACGCTTATTGCAACTGCGACCGCTGCAAAACAAATTCAGCGGCGGGACATTTCCCGGGCAATGCGGGTGAAGTCCGCCTGCTTGATGCCGATATCGGCGCGGTCGGCCGGGCTCATGGCGTTGAGGAGCGCCATGGCGTTGCGGAAATCCTGGTCCTTGCGGCGGCGTCCGCGCGCGGTGAAATCGAAGATGAAGCTCATTGGTGTGTAACCCGTGTCGATGTAGTGTTACCCCAAGGATAAATCCACACGCCCGGATTGTGCAGTGCAATATGCGCATGGGTGGTATGTCGACATAAAGGGAAACGCCAAGACGATGGACAAGACGGCAGCAACCAAGACCGAAAACCCGTCAGCGCTGATCGATGCGCGGATCAGCGCACTCAGCGACTGGCGCGGCCCGATGCTGGCGCATGTGCGAGCGCTCATCCGGCAGGCTGATCCCGAGGTGGTGGAAGACGTGAAGTGGCGCGGGGTGCCGGTCTGGGAGCATGCCGGCATCATCTGTACCGGCGAAACCTACAAGAGCGCGGTGAAGCTGACCTTTCTCAAGGGCGCGGCACTCGCCGACCCCGCAAAGCTGTTCAACTCCAGCCTTGAGGGCAATGCCCGGCGGGCCATAGACCTGCACGAGGGCGATATCATCGATGAGGAGGCCTTCAAGGCGCTCATCCGCGCCGCCGTCGCGCTGAACACCGCCAAATCGCGCGCATAATCAGGCGGTCAGCGCCCGACCTGTTCGGCCTGTTCGACCGTCAGCGGCTTGATTTCCGGCGGCAGCGGTTCCGGCCTGTCCGCCTGCAGGACAGGCGCCAGTGGCACGGGCGGCCGCACCGTGGTGCAGGCGGCCGCACAGGCCAGAATGCCAAAAAGGGCGAGCATCCGCGCCAGGGCGCGGGGAAAACCGGCTTGCATCAAGCCTCAGTTATCGCTCATCTTCAGCGCCTGGATGAAGGCTTCCTGCGGAATTTCGACCTTGCCGAACTGCCGCATGCGCTTCTTGCCTTCCTTCTGCTTTTCCAGAAGCTTGCGCTTGCGCGAGACGTCGCCGCCATAGCATTTTGCCGTCACATCCTTGCGCAGGGCCGAGATGGTTTCACGCGCGATCACCGTGCCGCCGATGGCCGCCTGGATCGGGATCTTGAACATGTGCTTGGGGATCAGGTCCTTCAGCTTTTCGCAGAGGTCGCGGCCGCGCTTTTCCGCGGCGGCGCGGTGCACCATCATCGACAGCGCATCGACCGGCTCGCCGTTGACCAGCACCGACATCTTGACCAGATTGCCCTCGCGGTAATCCGAGAGGTGGTAGTCGAAGGAGGCATAGCCCTGGCTGATCGACTTCAGCCGGTCGTAGAAATCGAACACGACTTCGTTGAGCGGCAGGTCATAGGTGACCATGGCGCGCTTGCCGACATAGTTGAGATCGATCTGGATGCCGCGGCGGTCCTGGCAGAGTTTCAGGATGGAGCCGAGATAATCATCCGGGGTGAGGATCGTCGCGCGGATCCACGGCTCCTCGATGGTGGCGATCTTCATCACCTCGGGCATGTCAGCGGGGTTGTGCAACTCCTTCTGCGTGCCGTCGGTCATGTTGAGCTTGTAGACAACGCTCGGGGCGGTGGCGATGAGATCGAGGTTGAACTCGCGCTCCAGCCGTTCCTGGATGATTTCGAGATGCAGGAGCCCGAGGAAGCCGCAGCGGAAACCGAAACCCAGCGCCGCCGAGCTTTCCATTTCGAAGGAGAACGAGGCGTCGTTGAGGCGCAGGCGGCCCATGGCGGCGCGCAGATCCTCGAAATCAGCGGCGTCGACCGGGAAGAGACCGCAGAAGACCACCGGCTGCGCCGGCTTGAAACCGGGCAGGATGGAATCGGTCGGGCGCTTGTCCTCGGTGATGGTATCGCCGACGCGGGTGTCGGCGACTTCCTTGATCGAGGCGGTGATGAAGCCGAATTCACCCGGTCCAAGCTCTTCCACGGCCAGCATCTTCGGCGTGAACACGCCGGTACGCTCGACCGGATATTTGGCGCCGGTGCCCATCATGCGGATGGTCTGGCCCTTTTTCAAAACGCCGTCGATGATGCGCACGAGAACGATAACGCCGAGATAGCTGTCGTACCAGCTGTCGACCAGCATGGCCTTCAGCGGCTTGGTGCGGTCGCCTTCGCGCGGCGGCGGCAGCTGGTTGACGATGGCTTCCAGAACATCGGGAATGCCGAGGCCGGTCTTGGCGGAAATCAGCACGGCCTGGCTGGCATCGATGCCGATGACTTCCTCGACCTGTTCGCGGATGCGCTCGGGTTCGGCGGCCGGCAGATCGACCTTGTTCAGCACCACGACGATCTCGTGGTTGTTGTCGATGGCCTGATAGACATTGGCGAGGGTCTGCGCCTCGACACCCTGCGAGGCGTCGACGACGAGCAGCGAGCCTTCGCAGGCCGACAGGGACCGCGACACCTCATAGGCAAAGTCGACATGGCCGGGCGTATCAATCAGGTTGAGAACATAGGTCTCGCCGTTGTTGGCCTTGTAGTTCAGCCGGACGGTCTGCGCCTTGATGGTGATGCCGCGCTCGCGCTCGATATCCATCGAGTCGAGCACCTGTTCCTTCATGTCGCGCAGCTCGAGCCCGCCTGTCTGCTGGATCAGGCGGTCGGCAAGGGTGGATTTGCCATGGTCGATATGGGCGACGATGGAAAAATTACGGATGTGGTCAAGTGGAGTGCTCATGCGCGCGATTTAGCAGTGAACAGGCAAAACGCAAAGCGGGAAATGCAATCCGCCCGCCCGGACCGTCACAAGATTGCATCGTCTGTGCTATATTTTGCCCCTGCGCCACACACCGGGGATGTGATGATGGACGAATTCTTCAATTTCAAGGAGACGGATGGTTTCCGGGTCAAGCTCTGGCGGGGCGAATATATGTGCCTGCTGGGCTTCGACGTGGATGCGCCGGAGGATGATTTTGTCGGTTTCGCGGTGGAATACAAAGAGCCGAAGGGCGACACATTCCTCAATCTGCGCAACCGCATCGCCTTCGACTATGGCGAGCCCACCAAGAAGGCGGTGACCGGCGGGGTCAAGTTCCCCACCACCGAAGCGCCGCTGCAGATGTTCCGCTGGGTGCATTTTCCCTATGAGCCGCAGGACGGCATCTACACCTACCGCATCACCAAGATGCACATGCCGCAGGACGGCAAGCTGGTGCGCGGCACCATGATCGAGCTGCCGATCCGCTATGACAGCGTCACCTATGACGGCTTTCTCGATATCGGTTTTACCCGCAACTTCGCCTCGTCGCAGGCTTTCGAGGACAAGAAGAAGCGGCTGCACCTGACCAATGACATCATCCCCGCCAATGCGGATGACGGTCTCGCCTTCGCAGCCAAGAAAGCCGAAATCGCCAAGACGGGTATCTATGACTGGCTGGGGTTCGAGGCGCACCGGCTGCTGTTCGGCTTCCTCGACTGGGCGGTGAAGGACCCGACCATCGAGGTCGACGCGCTGGCCTACGACCTGAATGAGCCGGACTTTCTGGCACAGCTGGAAAAGCTCGGCAGCCGCCTGCGGGTGATCATCGACGATTCCGGCGTGGCGGACAAGAAGACCGGCGGACTAAAAAGCGGGCATGGCGCGCCGGACAGTGCGGAAACCCAAGCGGCAGCGCGGCTTGTTGCCAGCGCCGGGGCGGACCGGGTCAAACGCGGGCATTTTCGCGGGCTGCAGCACAACAAGGTGCTGATCGCCAAACGCAACGGCGCGCCGGTGCGGGTGCTGGGCGGCTCGATGAACTTTTCGTTCCGCGGCTTCTACATCCAGGCCAACAACCTGTTCATCTTCGACGACGAGGCAGTGGCGGGGCTGTTCGCGCAGATGTTCACGCTGGCCTTCACCGACATGGCCAATTTCCACAAGGACCCGTTTTCGAAAGTCTGGCATTCGGTGAAACGCGAGGGCCGCCCGGCGGTGCATGTCTGTTTTTCGCCGCACAAGACATCGGAGCTGTCGCTGCGGCCGGTGGGCGGCGCCATCGACCAGGCGACATCCTCGGTGTTCTATTCCTTCGCCTTCATGAACCAGACCAAATCCGGCCCGGTGCGCGAGGCGCTGGACCGTCTGATCAAAAAGCCGCTGTTCAGCTATGGCGTCGTCGACAAGAAGAGCGGCATGGAAATCCAGAAGCCGAGCGGCGAGAACGGCCTTGTCGATTTCGCCTATCTCGCCAAGAACGCGCCGGAACCGTTCAAGAGCGAATGGTCCGGCGGCAGCGGCATCAATATCCACCACAAGTTCGCCGTGGTGGATTTCGACAAGCCGACGGCCAAGGTGTTCACCGGATCGAGCAATTTCTCGCCTTCGGGGGAAACCGGCAATGGCGATCATCTCGTCATCATCGAGGATCAGCGGGTGGCGACGGCCTTTGCCATCGAGGCACTGCGCATGTTCGACCACCTGAACTTCCGCAACCGCATGCAGGTGGAAATCGCCGCGCTGCCGAAACAGATCACCCTGAAGAAACCCAAGGCCATATCGGGCGAAAGCACGGCGTGGTTCGACAAGTTCTACGTGGCGGGAAGCCAGCGCGAGCGCGACCGGCTGACCTTTTCGCGTCAGTCCTAGCGCAGGTCGTGCGCCTTGCCGCCGAACACCCGGTAGGCGAAGATGGAATAGCCGACGATGGCGGGCAGCACGACGATGACACCGACAAGGATGATGCCGAGGCTTTCCGGCGCGCTGGCAGCGGCGAAAATTGTCAGCCGGTCCGGCACCACATAGGGATAGAAGGAATAGGCGAGCCCGGCAAAGCCGAGGGTGAAAATACCCGCCATCAGCATGAACGGCAGCGCCGAATAGCGGTCATTGGCGGCTGGCAGCCTGGCAAGCACGGCCCAGAGTGCGGCAAAGAGCGCGGCAGTGACCAGCGGCAGCGGCGCGAGCAGGATCATCTCCGGCAGCACGAACCATTTGGCGAAAATGCGCGGGCTGGCCAAGGGCGTCGCCAGCGAAACCGCAACCATGCCGAGCGCGGCGAAAACCAGCGACCGGCGCATCAGGAGGACGGCCTTGTGCTGCAAGGCGCCCTCGGTCTTGTGGATGATCCACGCGGCGCCGATGGCGGCGTACGACGCGGTGAGGCAAAGACCGACCAGCAGGCCGAACAGGATGCAGGCCGCTGACTGGTCAAGCCCCAGCACATAGACGCCGAGCATGTAGCCCTGCGCCAGGGAAGCGGTGATCGAGCCGGCGGCGAAGACGAAATTCCAGCGCGGCTTCACATGCAGGTCAACCTTGGCGCGAAAATCGAAGGCGACACCGCGCAGGATCAGGCTGATCAGCATGACGGTGACGGGGACATACAGCGCCGGCAGCACGATGCCATGCGCCGCGGGAAAGGCCACCAGCAGCAGGCCGATGGCGAGGACCAGCCAGGTTTCATTGGCGTCCCAGAACGGGCCGATGGCCGCGACCATGGTGTCGCGCTGCGCATCGTCCGTTGCGGCGAAAAGAATGCCGACGCCGAGATCAAAACCATCGAGGATGACATAGACCAGGATCGACAGGCCCATCAGCCCGGCAAAAATCAAGGGAAGGATGATGGCGGGATCAAAGGTCATGAATGATGCCGCGTCTGATTTTGGCTATGGCTTCAGAACACCCCCCTCTGTCCTGCCGGACATCTCCCCCACAAGGGGGGAGATCAGCTATCACAGCTGTTTCGAATAGTTCTGAGACATTGCAAAATAAGCAAAAGCGTTGATGTGGATGTGATCTCCCCCCTTGTGGGGGAGATGGGCGGCAGCCCAGAGGGGGGTGAGGTGTGAAAGAATGCATCATCAACTCCCCCGCACCGGCTGGCCCAGCGGCTGGTCCTCGACGCCCGGTTCCGGCTGCCGGTCGCCCTCGCGGGCGGCCTTGACCGCCAGCCGCAGGATCACGCCGATATAGGCCAGCAGCAGCACGGCATAGACGATGAGATAGGCCGCAAGCGACGCGGCGACCGTACCGGCTGGCACCGGCCCGAGCGCGTCGGCCGCTTTGAGCACGCCGTTGACCAGCCAGGGCTGGCGGCCGATCTCCGCCGTGTACCAGCCGGCCAGCGTTGCCACCCAGCCGGACAGCGCCATCGGCACCAGCACGAGCGCGAGCGGCCGCATGAGCGTGCCGCGCCGCCACAGCATCCAGGCGGCTGTCCACGATACCAGCAGCATCAGGATGCCGGTGCCAACCATGATGCGGAAGGCGAAAAACAGCGGCAGAACCGGCGGGTGATTACCCGCGAACTGGTCGAGGCCGGGCACGGCACCCGCAGCGTCGTGCCGCAGGATCAGGCTGGCACCATCCGGCACCGCGACCTCGACACGATTTTCGCGTGTCGTCTCGTCAGGGATAGCAAACAACAGCAACGGCACATGGGAGCGGGTTTGCCAGTTGGCTTCGATCGCCGCGATCTTCTGCGGCTGATGCGCCAGCGTGTTCAGCCCGTGCTGTTCGCCCGCGACGATCTGCACCGGGATGAGCACCGCGGCGAGATAAACGCCGGTGCGCAGGGCTTTGCCCATGGCATCGCTGCGGTCGCCCAGCAGCCAGCGCAGGGCGGACAGGCCCGAGATCAGAAAGGATACGGTGAGCCCCGATGCGAGCAGCATGTGCACAAGCCGGTAGGGCATGGACGGGTTGAAGATGATGGCGGCCCAATCGGTGGCAAAGGCCTTGCCGCCGCGCATCTCGAAACCATCGGGCGTCTGCATCCAGGAATTCAGCGCAATGATCCAGAATGCCGACACCGTCGTGCCGAAGGCGACAAGCAGGGTGGCCAGCGTGTGGATACGGTTGGACACGCGGCGGAATCCGAACAGCATGATGCCGAGAAAGGCCGCCTCGAGAAAGAAGGCGGTGAGAATTTCATAGGCCAGCAGCGGGCCGGCGATATTACCCACCGTCTCCATATAGCCCGGCCAGTTGGTGCCGAACTGGAAGCTCATGGTCACGCCGGACACGACGCCGAAAGCGAAGGACAGGGCGAAAACCTTGACCCAGAAATGGTAGGCCTTCATCCAGCCTTCGTCGCTGGACCGGCGATAGCGCAGCTTGAAATACAGCAGCACCCAGCCGAGCGCGATGGTGATCGTCGGGAACAGGATATGGAACGAGATATTCGCAGCGAATTGTATTCTCGACAGAATGAACGGATCCATGACGGCGTCCTTTCGCTGCGGACATATGTCACCCGAACGGACGGCGTGAGAAGTAGACATGCTGTCGCGTGCGTGGTTCGACAAGCTCACCATGAGGGAGGGCGAGGATTGCAGGGAGCCAGATTTAGCAACGCTGGCGATTGGCTTGCAGCCAAACCACATCCCTCATGGTGAGCTTGTCGAACCACGCACAATTGCCATGCAAATCGGGCCTTTGCCCTTATGCCGCGGCGATCAGCCCGCCATAGATATCCAGGTCCACATTGCCGCCAGACAGGACCACGGCAACCGTCTTGCCTTGCAGCTCGTCCGCCCGCGCCGCCACGCCGGCAAGGCCGACGCAGCCGCCGGGCTCGACAATCACCTTGAGATAGGTCGCCGCATCGCGCATGGCGGCAGCAACCGCTTTATCGGAAACCGCGACGCCACCCGCCAGGTTCTGCTTGTTGATCGGGAAGGTCAGGTCACCCGGCTGCTGGGTCAGGATCGCATCGCAGATCGAGCGGTAGCCCGGCTCGTTGGCAACCTGCCTGCCGGCCGCGAGCGACCGGCGCAGATCGTCGAAATGATCGGGCTCGACACCCCAGATGCGGGTGTGCGGGGAACGCGCCTTGACGGCAACGGAAATGCCGCTGATCAGCCCGCCGCCGCCGCTCGGCACGAACAGGTCGTCGAAGACAATGCCGCGTTCCTCCGCTTCGTCGATCAGCTCGATGCCGATCGTGCCTTGCCCGGCCATGATCGCGGGATCGTCATAGGGCGGCACCAGGATCATGCCGCGCCCGTTGATATACTCAGCCGCGATCTCCTCCCGGCTCTGCTTGTAACGGTCATAGAGCACGACGTCAGCGCCATAGGATCTCGTATTGGCAATTTTCAACTGCGGTGCATCGGATGGCATGATGATGACAGCCTTGATGCCGAAAAGCTGGGCGGAGCTTGCCACGCCCTGCGCATGGTTGCCGGAGGAAAAGGCGACGATGCCGCGCTTGCGCTCGTCCGCCGTCATCTGGCTGATGCGGTTGTAGGCGCCGCGGAACTTGAACGAGCCGGTTCGCTGCAGGCATTCCGGCTTGAACAGGATGCGCGCGCCATATTTGGCATTGAGCGCTTCCGACTCGATCAGCCGGGTGGCGACAAGCTGGCCCTTGAGCCGGATGGCGGCATCGACGATATCGGTATTGGCAATGGCGAACGCGTTCATCATGTCCTCGGCTGCTGAATGGGCGGGTCTGGCCATTCATAGCACCGGCGCAGCGTTTCGGCATCCAAATCATTGTCATCATTGTCCCGGGCACCCTCTTGAAAAGCGCGCCTGCTTTCTATAGTTTAGAATTATTCTAAATTAGGACAGTGTCATGCTCAGCCGCTTCTTCGGTCCCCGCCGCCACGAACTCAACGAATTGTCGGAACAGCAGCTCCTCGCGCTCGCCATTTCATCGGAAGAAGACGATGCGCGGATCTACCTTGCCTATGCCGACGGGCTGCGGGACGATTTCCCGCAGAGCGCCAAAGTCTTCGAGGACATGGCGGAGGAGGAAAACCTGCACCGGCAGGCGCTCATCGACATGCACCGCGAGCGCTTCGGCGACCGCATTCCGCTGATCCGGCGCGAACATGTGCGCGGCTATCTCGAGCGCAAGCCGGACTGGCTGGTGCGGCCGCTCGGCATCGACAAGGTGCGCGAGATGGCGGAGAAAATGGAGGAGCAGGCCTACCGCTTCTACACGGAAGCGGTGAAGCTGGTCAGCGACGCCTCGACGCGCAAACTGCTCGGGGATCTTGCCATTGCCGAGAAAACCCACGAATCGCTGGCGCACCGGCTGGGCGAACAGCACACGCCCGATGCGGTGCAACAGGACGAGAAGCTGACGGAAAAACGGCAGTTCCTGCTCACCTATGTCCAGCCGGGGCTGGCGGGGCTGATGGATGGCTCCGTCTCGACGCTTGCGCCGATTTTTGCGGCGGCCTTCGCAACCCAGGACACCTGGCAGACATTTCTGGTCGGCCTCTCCGCCTCGCTCGGTGCCGGCATCTCGATGGGCTTCACCGAAGCCGCCCATGATGACGGCAAGCTGTCAGGGCGCGGATCGCCGCTGAAGCGCGGCCTCGCCAACGGCCTGATGACGGCGATCGGCGGCCTGGGCCATGCCCTGCCCTACCTGATCCCGGATTTCTGGACGGCCACGACGATCGCCGCACTGGTGGTTTTCGTCGAGCTTTGGGCGATTGCCTATATCCAGCACAAATATATGGAAACGCCGTTCTTCCGGGCGGCGATACAGGTGGTGCTGGGCGGCAGCCTCGTCCTGGCCACGGGCATTCTCATCGGCAATGCGTGACGACCGGCGCATGCAGGCGGGTCTTGCAAACGAATCAGAATTGACAAAACCCGGTGGTTAACACCGGGTTTCTTTTTGGCTTTTCAACCGGGAAATTACAGCCTGCCTCAAGTGTTAAAGCTAATTTTCCATGAATTCACCGGGCCTTAACCATCGGTATTCAGCAAGCGTTCATATTTATCGGTTAAATTTTAGCTAAATGATCGCTAACCGATTTTTTCGGGCGATCGAGATTCAGGAAATGAAGATATGACCATGCTCGTTCAACTGCGCGATACGCTTCGCGTCGTCCGTGAATTCATTGCACCGTCCTACCGGCCGGAACGCCATTACATGCGCGGCCCCGGCCCCGCCTGTGCACAGCGCAACCACGGTCAGGCATGATGGTAAACGCGCGCGTCAGACGGAGCCTCATCACGGGCTCGCAAGCCATAGTCACGCATAACAGCCGCAATCCGCAGCCGGTAATCGGCAAAGATTTCGGCGCGGCCAGCGCTCTGGGCAGCGCGATGTTCCTCGGTCTGGCGCCAAGCCGCAACTGAGGCTTCGTCGCGCCAGAACGACAGGGAGAGATAGCGGTTCTCGTTGGCAAGACTGCGGAACCGTTCGACGGAAATGAAGCCGTCCATCTTTTCCAGAAGCGGGCGCAAATTCGCCGCCCGCTCGAAATAATCTTTCTCGTGGCCTTCCCTCGGTTCCACTTCGAAAATCACAGCAATCATCGGATCAATTCCCCATTGTTTCCAGTAACCCGGCGCAGGAACGTGCGGTCCTCGCGGCGGATGAATTTCCGTTCGCGCGAAAATTCGTAATTGGCGCGGCCCAGCGGATCGGCCATCAATTTTGCCCGGTACGCCTCATAGGCCGCCAGATCCTCGATGGTGTAAATCCCGTAGGCCAATGTGGCCGACCCCTCATGCGGGGCGAAATAGCCGATCAGGTCGGCGCCGCAGCGCGGGATCGCCTCGTTCCAGGTGCGTGCATAGTGCTCGAACGCATCCTTCTGGTAGGGGTCGATTTCATATTTGATAATGCAGGTGATGCTCATGACGGCCGCTCCTTCGTGTGGATTGGCCTGTTTTAGAGCAGCCGGATGACCCGATGCTTCGATCACGGCCGAACTATCGCGGCCGCAAAACAGTCAGCCCCGCCAGGCATTTGGCGCGCGGCGGGGCTGGTTGCAAAAAAGTATCGGTTCTATCAGGCGTCGAGGCCGTCGAAGAGTGCAGTCGACAAATACCGTTCAGCAAAGGACGGAATGATCACGACGATATTCTTGCCCTTGTTTTCCGGACGCTTGCCGAGCTCGATAGCCGCCGTGAGCGCGGCGCCGGAGGAAATGCCGACCGGCACGCCTTCGAGCTTGGCCACCAGGCGGGCATAGGTGAAGGCATCCTCATTGGAGACCTGAATGACCTCGTCGTAGATGTGCGTGTCGAGCACCTGCGGCGCGAAACCGGCACCGATGCCCTGAATCTTGTGCGGGCCGGGATTGCCGCCTGATAGAACCGGCGAATCCTTCGGCTCGACCGCAACGATGCGCACGTCCGGCTTGCGCTGCTTCAGGACCTGGCCGACACCGGTGATGGTGCCGCCGGTGCCAATGCCCGACACAAAGATATCGACCTTGCCGTCCGTATCGTTCCAGATTTCCTCGGCGGTGGTCCTGCGGTGAATCTCGGGGTTGGCCGGATTGTCGAACTGGCCGGGAATGACCGCATCGGGCGTGGTTTCCACCAGTTCATTGGCCTTGGCGATGGCGCCCTTCATACCCTTGGCGCCCTCGGTCAGAACCAGTTCGGCACCGAGCAGCTTGAGCATCTTGCGGCGCTCGACCGACATGGTTTCCGGCATGGTGAGAATGAGACGGTAGCCCTTGGCGGCGGCGGCAAACGCCAGCGCAATACCGGTATTGCCGGAGGTCGGCTCGACGAATGTCGTCTTGCCGGGCGTTGCCTTGCCCTGTGCTTCCAGCGATTCGATCAGCGCGACGCCGATGCGATCCTTGACACTGGCAATCGGATTGAAGAATTCGAGCTTGGCCAACAGATTGGCTTCGACACCCTGATCCTTTGCCAGCTTATCAAGACGGATAATCGGCGTATCGCCGATGGTATCGACAATGGAATTGTAGATACGGCCGCGGCCGGGTTTGCGCGCATCACTCGTGCTCATGGAAATGCTCCCTCAATTGCTGTGGCAGCCATCTTATGGCGCGAGCTTGAAAATTCATAGTCGAGCCTATGCATAAACAGCCCGATCACGGGAATTTCATGCCAATATACCTACAGCCTTAGAATAAAATTCTACGGTCAGGGCGCCCGGCCGGCGATAGCGAGTGCAGCGCCCGCCATGAATGCGGCGGCGGTGCGGTTCAGCCGTTTCAGCGCGCGCGGCGATTGCAGGAACCAGCGTGCCTTGGATGCAAGCGCGAGATAGGGCACCAGCACGACAAGCAGCGTCACAACCGTTACGCAGGCGAGCAGGGCATAATCGGTCGGGGTGATCGCGTGCAGATCGATCAGCGTCGGCGTCAGGGCGATATAGAAGATCATGGTCTTCGGATTGCCGAGGGTAACCGCAAGCCCGGAAAGCACGCTGGCGAGAGCCCCGCCGCTGCCGCGCCTGGCTTCAATCTTTTCGGCGGAAATTCCCGCGGTCCAGAAACTCCAGGCGAGATAGGCGAGATAGACCACACCCGCCCATTTGATCAGCAGAAACAGTGTTCCGAACGTCTGCGCCACCATGGAAAGGCCGAGCACCACGGCTGTCAGATAGGTCAGATCGCCGAGGACGAGGCCGAGCGACATGAACAGGGCCGAGCGGAAACCGGAGCCGAGCGCCCGCGCGATGAGGGCGGTGAGTCCGGGCCCGGGAATGGCGGCGGCAATGGCAAGGGCGCCCGAATAGGCGATGAAACCGGCAAGTGTCATGATCAATCTCTGCGTGAAATCCGTGCGGCGGGAGAATACGCCGATTTTCCGCACTGGCAATCGGGTTTGGTTGATTGCTGCATTCGTCATTTTTTGAGGCTGTGCGACCTAGAGTACCAGAAATCCCCGTCCCAGCGGATCATCGTCTTCAACGATGAACTCCGCCTTGCCGCTGTAATAGGCGTGGCCGGAGACACGCGCCGTGATGGCGTCGAAGGTTCCCGCCCTGGTGAGCGAGGCGACAGCCCCGGCAAAACGCGAGCCGACAATGCTTTCGAAAATCCGCGCTTCGGTGGCATGAATCTGGCCCTTGGCGTGCATGGCAGCCAGCCGCGCCGTCACGCCGGAACCGGTCGGCGAGCGGTCGAGCTGGGCATCGGCGAAAATGCAGACATTCCTTGTCGGCGCTTCCGACCAACCGTCGAGACCGTCGGTGAGGATGGAACCATAGAGAAAGGCAAGGTCGCTGTGATCCGGGTGCGCCAGCGGCACGGCGTCCTTCACCGCTTCGGTGAGCAATGTTGCCGCCTCGATGAATTTGCGCGCGGGATCGCGGCCGAATTCAAGGCCGAACTGGCTGCAATGGGCGAGCGCGTAATAGGCGCCGCCATAGGCCACGTCGAACGTCACGTCGCCATAGGGCGGCAGATGGATGGTCCGGTCCCCGGCAAACAGAAAGGCCGGGACGCTTTCGAAGGAGACGCTGGCGGACTTGCCGTCCTTCACCTCGACGGAGGCGACCACCATGCCGCAGGGGCATTCGATGCGGACGGTCGTAACCGGCTCGACCTTCTCTACAAGGCCATAATCGATGGCATAGCGGCCTAGCGCGATAATGGCGTGGCCGCACATGGTCGAATAGCCCTCATTGTGCATGAACAGCACGGCAAGATCGGCGCCGGGCAGGTTCGGTTCGACCAGCAGCGCGCCATACATGTCGAAATGGCCGCGCGGCTCGAACATCAGGATTTTGCGGAGATGGTCGAGATTGTCCCGGACATAGGCGCGCTTCTCCAGGATCGTGCCCTTCGGCAGGACGGGATAGCCGCCGGTGATGATGCGCAGGGGCTCGCCGCCCGTGTGCATGTCGACGACGCTGAGCGGCGCGGCCATCAGGCGATGCCCAGAAGCGCGGGCAGCTTGCGCATGTCGTCAAACAGGATACCACCCGCCGCCACGAGACCTTCATGGTCGGCATGCGCATCGCCGCAATAGGAAAACACCCGCATGCCGGCCGCCGTTCCCGCCGTTGTTCCCGCCACGCTGTCCTCGATCACCACCGAGCGGGACGGCTCGACTCCCATCTGCCGTGCCGCATGCAGGAAGAGATCGGGGAACGGCTTGCCGCGCGCCACCATGGATGCACTGTACAGCACATCGTGGAAATGGCCGATCAGCCCGGTTTTCCCCAGCGTCAGGTGCATTTTTTCCACATTGGCGGAGGAGGCCACGCAGTAGGACAGTTGCGCTTCTTTCACGGCATCGATGACCGTTTCGATGTGCGGGATGGCTTCAACGCCGTTTTCGAAAATGACGGGAATGGCCTGATACCAGCGCTCGACAAAATCGTCGCCAAGAGAATAGCCTTGCGCCTCGACCTTCTCCTTCACCGCGCGCATCGGCATGCCGCAGAGGTTCTTGCGCGCCTCATCGAAGGTGATGGGATAGCCCGCGGCATTGAGCATCTTGATCAGATGCTGATTGGCAAGGGCTTCGGTATCGACCAGGACCCCGTCACAGTCGAAAATCACCAGATCGGGGCGAGTCATGCTTAATCTTCCTTGTCTGCGTCCTGCGCGTAGAGCTTTTGCAGCTCCCCGAACGTCACGCCGGTTTTTGAGAATTCGAACGTGCCCTTGTCGAGCACTTCGCGGGCCGCATCGCGAATGGCGGTGAAGGCGGCAGTGGTCAGCCGCGGCCCGAGCGAAACGCGGCGCACGCCGATCGATTTGAGTTCGCTGACGCTCAATGACGCCGGCGCCAGGACATTGACCGGCTTCGACACGGAGGCACAGATCGTGCGGATGCTCTCGAGATCCGAAATGCCGGGCGCAAAAAGCACATCGGCACCGGCCCGTTCAAAAGCCTGCAACCGCTTGATCGTGTCATCGAGATCGGCACGGCCATGCAGGAAATTCTCGGCACGCGCCGTGAAGACGAAATCGCTCTTCAGCGCCCGTGCAGCTTCCGCCGCCGCGTAGACACGCTCGACCGCATGGTCGAAATCATAGATCGGCTTGTCCGCATCGCCGGAAAAATCCTCGATGGAGCAGCCGGCAAGACCGGCGGCTTCGGCGGCGAAGATGGTCTCGCCGGCGCTGTCGGCGCTGTCACCCTTGCCCTTTTCCAGATCGCCGGAAATGGGCAGATCCGTTGCCGCCACGAGATCGCGGCAATGCTGCATCATGACATCGAAGGCGACGCCGCCATCGGGCAGAGCGCGCGAAAAGGCAAACCCGGCGCTGCTGGTGGCCAGCGCCTTGAAGCCGAGCGACGCGAGGAACCGGGTCGTACCGGGATCCCATGGATTGGGCATCAACAGAATTTCCGGTCCCTGATGCAGCTGACGGAAAACCTTGCCCTTGTCCATGCTATCCTCCCGCGATTACGACGTGCCCGTTGACCCGAACCCTCCGGCACCGCGTGCCGTTTCGCTGGCATGCTGCCGTTCTTCAACCTCGAGCTGCACGACCGGCGCCAGCACGACCTGCGCGATGCGCATGCCACGCTCGACGTAGAAGTCGTCATCTCCAAGATTGATCAGGATTACTTTTACCTCACCCCGGTAGTCGGAATCAATGGTCCCCGGCGTGTTGAGGCAGGTAATTCCATGCTTGAGGGCAAGGCCGGAGCGCGGCCTTACCTGCGCTTCATAGCCTTGCGGGATTTCAAAGACGAGACCGGTCGGCACCAGGGCGCGGCGGCCGGGCAAAAGCAGCAGCGGACGGTCCTCGGGCACTGCGGCGCGCAGGTCCATTCCGGCCGAGCCGGGGGTTTCATAGGCGGGCAAATCGAGGTCCCGCCCATGCGGCAACCGGACAAGACCGAGAGCGGGATGCACGTGACGTGCGGAATCGGATGATTGAGACATGAGGTCACCTTTTTCACCAGTCCGCCGGATTGGTCAACTCACAAGATTTGTCCGGATCATTGTTTACACACAATCTCTATCTAGCAGTGGCTGAACCTGACGATTCCCAAGCGCCGCGCGACGCGCTATTGTCAGTCGGATCAAGAGTGAATCGGGTGAATCATGTGTCGATGGGCAGCCTATCTCGGACCTCAGCTTTATCTCGAAGATGTCATTGCTTCGCCCTGCCATTCGCTGATCGCCCAGAGCCATGATGCGCACGAGGCCAAGACCCGCACCAATGGCGATGGTTTCGGCGTTGCCTGGTATGGCGAGCGGCCGGAACCCGGCCTTTACCGCGATATTCTCCCTGCCTGGTCCGACCAGAACCTGAAGAGCCTGTCGCGGCAAATCCGGTCGCACCTGTTTCTCGCCCATGTGCGCGCCTCCACCGGCGGCTCGACCAGCCGGACCAATTGCCATCCGTTCGTCTCGGGCCAATGGAGTTTCATGCACAATGGGCAGATCGGCCATTTCGACCGGCTGCGGCGCGGGCTGGAAGCCAAGCTCGACGATGCGCTCTATGTGCAGAAACTGGGATCGACGGATTCGGAGCTGATTTTCTTGCTGATGCTGCAGCACGGCCTCGACAAGGACCCGGCACAATCGCTGGTGGAGACGGTCAATGTCATCACCGCCGAGGCGGAGCGCGCCGGCGTGCCGCCCTTCATCCGGCTGACAGCAGCGTTTTCCGACGGGACGCAGCTCTACGCGGTGCGCTACGCCACCGACCGCTTTGCCCCGACGCTCTATACGGCGACGCTCTCACCCAGCTCGGGCCTGTGCGTCGTCTCGGAACCGCTGGACGGAGAAGCGGAAAACTGGATGCCGGTGCCGCCGAACAGTTTCGTGACCGTCAAGAACAGCAAGCGCATCGCCATCGAGCCGTTCATGGCACAGGAAAAGTCCGGTCCCGTGCTGGAGAACGTGTAAATTTCAAAATTTTGACTACGCCGCTTTGTCGGCTTTGCGCTTGAGCGCGACGATCCTGTCGATTTCAGTTTGCTTGTCGCGGGTTTCGATCTTGAGATCGTAGGACATCTGCATGTTCAGCCAAAACTCTGCGGACGTGTTGAAATATTTTCCCAGCCGCAGCGCCGTATCGGGAGTGACCGCCGTCTTCTCCGCAACCAGACGTTCGATACGCGTCCGCGGAACATGCAGCGCTTTCGCCAAGGCACCGGCGCTCATCTTCAAGGGTTCGAGAAACTCCTCCCGTATAATTTCACCGGGATGGATGGGAGGTAAACCGTTTTTGCTCAACATGCTTTTTCCTTCCGGAGTCTAGACCTAGTGATAATCCGTAATTTCAACCTGCTTGGCGCCCGCCTCTGTCCAAATGAAACAGACCCGCCATTGGTCATTGATACGGATCGAATGTTGTCCCTTTCGATCCCCTTGAAGGGCTTCCAAGCGATTGGCGGGCGGCGCAAGGAGATCCTTAAGTGAGGTCGCATGCTGGATCATGGTAAGCTTGCGACGAGCGCGTTGAAGCACGATTTCCGGAAACCCTCTCGGAGCTACCCCGTGTAAAATCGCCTCCGTCCATTTGTCCTTGAATGAACATATCATTATCGCCTCAAATGCAGCTATTCTACCGCCACGCATTCACCGGTCAAACAAAATGTATCACGCCGTGATACAACCTTCGTATAAGACGCCTTAGAATTGACAGTCGACGGCAGGGCCTCCGGCTGATAGAAGGCGCGCAACCCTACGATTACGAAATTTGAGCCGCTTCATGTCTTCTGCCGACCATCCCGTTTCCAAACGCCGTACCTTTGCGATCATCGCGCACCCGGACGCCGGTAAAACCACGCTGACCGAAAAGCTGCTGCTGTTCGGCGGAGCGATCCAGCTTGCCGGCGAGGTCAAGGCCAAGAAGGACCGTATCCAGACCCGCTCCGACTGGATGAACATCGAACGGGATCGCGGCATCTCGGTCGTCACCTCGGTGATGACCTTCGAGTACAAGGACTGCATCTTCAACCTTCTGGATACGCCCGGCCACGAAGATTTCGCCGACGACACCTACCGCACACTCACCGCCGTCGACAGCGCCGTCATGGTCATCGACGCCGCCAAGGGTATCGAGGCGCGGACGCTGAAACTCTTCGAAGTCTGCCGCATGCGCGATATTCCGATCGTCACCTTCGTCAACAAGATGGACCGGGAAAGCCGCGACCCCTACGAAATCCTCGACGAAATCGAGCAGAAACTGGCGCTCGACACCGCCCCGATCACCTGGCCGATCGGCCGCGGCAAGAGCTTTGCCGGCACCTACAACCTGCAAGACAATACCGTGCGGCGCCGCGATGAAGAGGAAAAGCCGACACCGGTCAACGGACCGGAAGCCGCCGGTGCCTCCGGCCTGCTGCCCGAGAACGAACGCCAGGCGTGGATCGACGAGGTGACCCTGGCGCGCGATGCCTGCAATCCCTTCGATCTGCAGTCATTCCGCGAAGGCCATATGACGCCGGTCTATTTCGGCTCGGCGCTGCGCAATTACGGCGTGCGCGACCTGATCGAAGCCTTCTGCGATTTCGGACCGAGCCCGCGCGCGCAGGATGCCGATATCCGCCGCGTTGAAGCGACCGAAGACAAGATGACCGGATTTGTCTTCAAGATCCAGGCCAACATGGACCCGAACCATCGCGACCGCATCGCCTTCCTGCGCGTGTGCTCCGGCAAACTGTCGCGCGGCATGAAAGCCAAGCTGGTACGCACCGGCAAGCCGATGAGCCTGTCGGCACCGCAGTTCTTCTTCGCCCGCAGCCGCCAGATTGCCGACGAGGCCTGGGCCGGCGATGTGGTGGGCATTCCCAACCATGGCACCTTGCGCATCGGCGACACGCTGACGGAAGGCGAAGACATCCTGTTCCGCGGCGTGCCGAACTTTGCCCCTGAAATCCTGCGCCGCGTGCGGCTCGACGATGCGATGAAGGCGAAAAAACTGCGCGAGGCGCTGCAGCAGATGGCGGAAGAAGGCGTTGTCCAGCTGTTCCTGCCCGATGACGGTTCGCCCGCCATCGTCGGCGTGGTCGGCGCCCTGCAGATCGACGTCCTGACCGAACGGCTGAAAGTCGAATATACGCTTCCCGTCGGCTTCGAGCCCGCACGCTTCACCATTGCGCGCTGGATTTCGGCCGATGACCCGGCGGAGCTGCAGCGCTTCGTCAACGCGCACCGGGCCGATATCGCCCACGATCTCGACAATGATCCGGTGTTCCTGGCGCAGAATTCCTTCTCGCTGTCCTATGAGGCAGAGCGCTGGAAGGCCATCCGCTTCGCCGCGATCAAGGATTATCAGGTCCGCGAAAAGGCCGCCTGAGCCCGCTCACCCTTCAACCGGACTGACCGCCGTTCGTCACCCTGACCGGCCTCGCGCATTTATTCAACCAAATGGTTGACAATTGAAATCGCGCGGCTATATTAAACCTTATGGTTGAATATAGCACACCCACGCTCGACGCCGTTTTCCATGCCCTCTCCGACCCGACGCGGAGAGCCATGCTGCACCGGCTGTCGACCAGCGAACGCACCGTCAGCGAACTGGCGACGCCGTTCAACATGTCGCTCGCCGGCGCATCCAAGCACATCAAGGTGCTCGAAGCGGCCGGGCTGGTGCGGCGGCACGTGCAAGGCCGGACCCACGTCTGCGCCCTGCAGGCGGCCCGGCTGGCCGAAGCGCAGGAATGGCTGCGCTACTACGAGCAGTTCTGGCAGGAACGGCTCGACGATCTGGAAGACATTCTGCGCGCGGAGGACCGTGCGCTTGCCGACACGGCGAAACACGGGGCCCGCAAGGCCCCCAAATCCAAACAGGATACCAAGGAGTAGAATGATGAGCCTGCATCAGGGAAACGACCAGCTCGGCATTGCAACAGCCCCACGCACCGTTCGCATCGAACGGCTGCTTCCCGGTCCGGTGGAGCGCGTATGGGCCTATCTCACCGACGCGGAAAAGCGCGGCAAATGGCTCGCCAAGGGGCCGATGGCGGGCCATGCCGGCGGACCGGTGGAACTGACCTTCCGCCATTCCGAACTGTCCACCGCGCCCACCCCGGAAAAGTACCGGAAATATGAAGGCCACCGCAATGTCGGGAAGGTCATACGCTGCGAGCCGCCGACATACCTGTCCTTCACATGGGAAGAGGGCAATGGCACGGCATCGGAGGTGAGTTTTGAGCTGCAGGCGGCCGGCGACGACACTCTGCTGACCCTCACCCACAGCCGTCTCGCCGATCATGGCGCCATGGTCAGCGTCGCCAGCGGCTGGCACACGCATCTGAGCGTGCTGATCAATGTGCTGAACGGGGCCGAAACCGCCGATTTCTGGGCGAAGATGGAGCACCTCGAGGCTGAATATGACAGGGCGCTGCCCGCATGACATTTTTGCTGCGTCAATGCTGGCGCACCACATTACCGGAAGGATGATACGCATGAAACCGCGCTATGAAGGCAACCACAACATCGCCATGAAAGTTCCGCCGCACCAGTATGAGGCAACGGTCGCCTTCTACCGCGATGTGATCGGCCTGAAACCCCTCGACAACCACCCTCCCCATGTCGGGTTCCATTTCGGTTCGAACCAGCTGTGGATCGACCGGATGCCCGGCATGAGCCAGGCGGAACTGTGGCTGGAAATTGCCGCCGACGATGCCGGTGCGGCTGCGGTACACCTGAACGCTGCCGGCGTTGTCCGCTGCGACGCAATCGAGGCGCTGCCGGAGGGTCACCGGGATTTCTGGATTACCAGTCCCTGCCAGATCGTCCACCACATATCGCAGAAGGGTGAAGGGTGGTAAGCGCAGACCGGCTACTATTGCCCGGTCAGCGCTTGAACCTGCGCTCGAGCAGCAGGACCGTTTCGCCGGTATAATCGGCCGTGCCAATCCGGCCGAAGCCGGTCTTTTCCGCTACCCGGAGCGAAGCGGTGTTTTCCGGCGAAATGATGCACAGGGCCCGGTCCTGCTTGAAAAAACCGTCGCCCCACGCCGCAGCCGCCGCAAGCGCTTCACTGGCATAGCCCTTGCCGTGGATTTCCGGTGCGAGGACCCAGCCCATCTCCGGCGTGTCGCCAAAGGGCGGTTCGATATCACGCAGGAAATTGGCAAAGCCGATATCGCCGACATAGCGGCCCGTAGCCTTGTCTTCGACCGCCCAGAACCCATAACCGTTCAGGGTCCAGAGACCGGCATATTTGAGCAGCCGGCCCCAGGAGGCCTCGCGGGTCGACGGCTTGCCCGAAATGAATTCATAAACCGCCGGTTGCGTCCACAGGCTGTGCAGCGCTTCAAAATCGTCCAGCCTGTGTGCGCGCAGAATGAGGCGTTCGGTTTCAACGATGGGCGTCGTGGTGGCGGTCATGGGGATTCCGTCTTCAACAATGATTTGCGTTTTCTGGAGATTATTGTTCATCAAGTCAAATGACTTGAAAAGTAAGCAGATGCTTACCTTTCTGGCGTTCCGGCATCATACCTCGATCGTCTGCAAGGCGGCAGCGATCCGGGCGGCCAGCCGTTCCGCTACCTCTTCCTTGCTCATGTCGGGCCATTCTTCGACGCCGGAACGCGTGACAATGCGCACCGCATTGCGGTCGCCGCCCATCACCCCGGTGGCGTGGCTGACATCATTGGCAACGATCCAGTCGGCACCCTTCTTGTCGAGCTTCTTCCGCGCATTGGCGAGCAGGTCCTGAGTCTCCGCAGCAAAGCCCACCACGAGGCGCGGGCGTTGCCTGCTGTTCCCGACCCCGGCGAGAATATCGGGGTTTTCCACCATCTGCAGGGCTGGGGCCGCCGCGCCCGGCTGCTTCTTGATCTTTTCGCCCGCTTCGTTTGCCGTGCGCCAGTCGGCGACCGCCGCAACCATGACCGCCGCATCTGCGGGCAGCAACCGTTCCACGGCATCGCGCATGTCGCGCGCGGATTCCACATGGGTGACGAACACGCCCTCGGGGTCCGCAATCGTGACCGGCCCGGAGACCAGATGCACCGTCGCCCCCAGCCGCGCCAGCGCAGCGGCGATGGCATGGCCCTGCTTGCCGGAAGAACGATTGGCGATGTAGCGCACGGGATCGATGGGCTCATGCGTCGGGCCGGAGGTCATGACAATGGTCTTGCCGGCAAGCGGTTTCGGCCTGATATCCAGCAGTGTTTCAATCGCGGCGACGATCTCCAACGGCTCGGCCATGCGCCCGGCGCCCGCCTCGCCGCTTTCGGCCATCTCGCCGCTGTTCGGCCCGACAAAGCGGATGCCGTCATTGGCAAGGGTCGTTCGGTTGCGCCGGGTTGCGGGATGATTCCACATTTTCGGATTCATGGCCGGGGCGATCAGGACGGGCTTGTCGGTTGCCAGCAGCACCGCCGAGGCCAGATCATTGGCCAGACCGCCCGCCATTTTTGCCATGAGATCCGCCGTTGCCGGGGCAACGACAATGAGATCCGCTTCGCGCGACAGGCGGATATGCCCGACATCGTGCTCGTCCTCGCGGGAGAACAGGTCGGTAAAGACCTTGTCCGCGGCCAGTGCACCGACGGACAGGGGCGTGACAAATTCTTCCGCTGCCTTGGTCAGCACCGGGCGCACATGCGCACCGCGCTCGCGCAGGCGGCGGATCAGGTCGAGGCATTTATAGGCGGCAATGCCGCCGCCGATGATGAGAAGAATATGCTGCCCCGCAAGCGGTCCGGCAGCCAACGCTGATGAAGGTGCCGAGACCTGGGTGATGGAAGGGCCCGCATGCACATCCAGTGCCGCAAGCAGGAGGCGCACCTCCTCCTCCATCGACCGGCCGTGGGCGGCGGCGCGCAGCCGCAGCTTTTCCTTGGTCGCATCATCGAGATTGCGGATGGTGATGCTGGCCATATGATTGCACTCTCCATGGATTGATCGCATCAAATGCAATCATTGCAATCACACTAGCGCAGTTTAGCTCAGAAAAGAAGGCCGTAAGTGATGATAACCAGACAGATTGCAATCACCCACAGCGCCACGCGGCCGGAGCGGGTGTGCCGCGCCTCCGCCTTGCCGATAGCCTTTGCCGTCTCGTCATCGAAGCGGAAACCCTGCTCCGCCATCCGGTCCATCTCTTTCGACAGGCGGTCGGCACGCGCCACCAGCTCAGGCGCCTGACGGGCGAGATGCAGCAGGGCGCCGACGCCCTCACGCGCATCGGCAAGAATTCCCTGCGGACCGAGATTGCGGCGAATCCAGTCACCGACAACAGGTTCGGATGCCTTCCACATGTTGAAATGCGGATCGAGCGTGCGGGAGACACCTTCCACCACCACCATGGTCTTTTGCAGCATGACCAGTTCCGGCCGGGTCTCCATGTCGAAAAGCTCGGTGACCTCGAACAGCAGGGTCAGCAGCTTGGCCATGGAAATGGTTTCGGCGGGCTGGCCATGGATGGGCTCGCCAATGGCGCGGATGGCCTGGGCAAAACTCGCCACGTCGTGGTGATGTGGCACATAGCCAGCCTCGAAATGCACCTCGGCGACACGGACATAGTCACGCGTGATGAAGCCGTAGAGGATTTCGGCGAGAAACCGCCGTTCCTTCTTGCCGAGGCGTCCGGTAATGCCGAAATCCACGGCAACGATGTGCCCGCGATCATCGACGAACATGTTGCCGGGATGCATGTCGGCATGAAAGAAACCATCCCGCAATGTATGGCGCAGGAAGGACTGGATCAGCGTTTCGGCAAGGCCGACGAGATTGTGACCGGCAGCGCGCAGGCCGTCGATATCCGACATCTTGATGCCGTCGATCCACTCGAGCGTCAGCACATCGCGCCCCGTGCGCTCCCAATCGACGGTCGGCACGCGGAAGCCCGGATCGTTCTTGGTGTTCTCGCCGATTTCCGAAAGCGCGGCCGCTTCCAGCCGCAGATCCATCTCGATCCGCGTCGTCTGCGCCAGGGTGCGCGTCACTTCGATCGGACGCAGGCGGCGCGTCGCAGGCACGTAGCGCTCCTGCCACTTTGCCACGAGGAAGAAGCTTTCCAGATCGTTGTTGAAGCGCTGGCGCACGCCCGGCCGGACAACCTTGACGGCGACCTTGCGGTTCTCGCCGCCTGTTCTGACATAGGCGGGGTGGACCTGCGCAATCGATGCCGCGGCAATGGGTTCGCCGAGGTTGACATAGAGATCATCGACGGGACGGCCGAGCGAGCCCTCTATGGCCTTGACCGACGCTTCCATCGGGAAGAAATCGAGCTGATCCTGCAGCAGCGCCAGATCATCGGCCACTTCGGTGCCGACCACATCCGGCCGCGTTGCCAGGAACTGGCCCAGCTTGACGTAGGACGGCCCGAGCTTGTTGATGGCGCGCGACATGCGCTCGGAACGGCGGGCCGTGCGGGCGCGCCGCCTTGCCAGCAGCCCGGCGATGCGGTGGCCGAACGCGGGAAGGCCGCTCAGGCCTTCGGCGGGCAGTGCGGAAATAACGCCTTCGCGCGTCATGATCCATCCGGCCCGGATCAGGCGAAATGTTGCGGTAAACTTACTCATTCAGAACGTCACAATTTCCAGCCGGAATGCAGGGCAGCGATACCGCCGGTAAAGTTGCGCCAGCTCACCCGCTCGAAACCTGCCGTGCGGATCATCTCGGCGAAATCCGCCTGGCGGGGGAATTTGCGGATGGATTCCACCAGATACTGGTAGGAATCCGCATCCCCCGTGACCGCCTTGCCGATTTTCGGAATCGCATTGAACGACCAGGCGTCGTAAATCTTGTCGAGAACCGGCAGTTCCACCTCGGAAAATTCAAGGCAGAGGAAGCGGCCGCCCGGCTTCAGCACACGATAGGCTTCCGCCAGGGCACGGTCGATATGCGGCACGTTGCGGATGCCGAAGGCGATGGTGTAGGCATCGAAGCTGGCATTCTCGAATGGCAGTTCCTCGGCATTGGCTTCAACAAACTCGGTATTGTCGGCAAGGCCTTTTTTCGCCGCGCGGTCACGGCCGACACCCAGCATCGAGCCGTTGATGTCGAGCACGGTGGCATGGGCATTGCGATTCGAAGCCTCGACGATGCGGAAGGCGATATCACCGGTGCCGCCGGCAACATCGAGTGTCTTCCAGTTCGACGTCTTGGACGGGGCAAGCCAGGCGATCATCGAATCTTTCCAGACGCGGTGCAGCCCGCCGGACATCAGATCGTTCATCACATCGTAGCGCTTGGCGACGCGATGAAACACGTCATTGACGCGTGTCTGCTTTTCTCCGTCGCCGACATCCTGAAAACCGAAGGACGTTTCCATGCCGCCATGGGCACCGGTGCGTTGCTGGCTCATTGTGCTACCTGCTGATCTCTTTTGCGGGCGGAGCATAGAAGATTGAAACGCAGAAGGCTATTGTCTGTTGCGCGATGAAGCGACGCGCTGCACATTTTGTCGAATGGAGACCGCCCATGGTGTTGAAGGCCGAACTGCATTGTCACGTCGAAGGCGCAGCCTCCCCCGCCCTCGTCGAGCGAAAAGCCGGCAAATATGGCGCCGATGTTTCGGCCTTCATCGTCGACGGCCGGTTCGTCTGGCACGACTTCACCTCGTTCCTGCGCGCCTATGATCAGGCCTCGGCACTGTTCCGCACGGAGGAGGATTATGCTGACCTGACTGAGGACTACCTGTTGTCCCTCAGCGCGCAGGATGCGATCTATTCGGAAGTGTTCATCTCCAGCGACCATGCGATCAGTGCCGGGCTTTCGCCGCGCGCCTATATCGAGGGGCTGGCGGAAGGCATGCGGCGCGCCAAGGCCGCCACCGGCATCGAATCGCGCATGATCGCCACGGGCCTGCGCCACAAGGGGCCGGACGCGGTGATGGAAGCAGCAAGATATATCGCCGAGAATCCGCACCCGCTGGTGACCGGGTTCGGCATGGCCGGCGACGAACGCATGCACCACCCCAGGGATTTCGCCCGTGCCTTTGATGTCGCCCGCGACGCCGGCCTCGGCATCACCGTGCATGCGGGCGAGCTTTCCGGATGGGAAAGCGTTGCCGACGCGCTTGATGCGATCAGGCCGTCACGCATCGGCCATGGCGTGCGCGCCATCGAGAACCCGGATCTGGTGCGGCGGCTGGCGGAGGAGAAAATCCTTCTGGAATGTTGCCCCGGCTCCAATATTTCACTGCAGGTCTACGCCGATTTCCCGTCCCATCCTTTTCCGGCCCTGGCCAAGGCCGGCGTGCCGGTCACGCTGAATTCCGACGACCCGCCCTATTTCCATACGGACCTTGCGCGGGAGTACGATATCGCCGCCACGTTCTTCGGCTGCGACGACGGCGCCTTGACGGAGATCACGCGCACGGCGCTCAAGGCAGCTTATGTGGATGAAACCACGCGAAACACACTGATTGAGCGCCTCGACGGCGACAAAACTGTGCGTGCCGGGGATGCGGACTTTGCGGGATCGGTTGCAAGCAGCTAAGGTCGGGGAAAATTCGAGTAGGAGTTCTCCATGGGCGTTACGATCGTTTCCCATCCGCTTGTCCAGCACAAGCTCACCATCATGCGCGACAAGGATACATCCACGGCGGGATTCCGGCGGCTGCTCAAGGAGATTTCGCTGCTGCTGTGCTACGAGGTGACGCGCGATCTCGAACTGACCACCATCCGCATCCAGACGCCGATGATGGAAATGGATGCGCCGGTGCTCGAAGGCAAGAAGCTGGTGTTCGCCTCGATCCTGCGCGCCGGCAACGGTCTGCTCGAAGGCATGCTCGACCTGGTGCCCGCCGCGCGCGTGGCGCATATCGGCCTGTACCGCGATCACGACACGCTGCAGCCGGTGGAATATTACTTCAAGGCACCCGAAGATATCGTCAACCGGCTGATCATCGTCGTTGACCCGATGCTGGCGACCGCCAATTCGGCCATCGCGGCAATCCAGAAGCTGAAGGATCGCGGCGCAACCAATATCCGCTTCCTATGCCTGCTTGCGGCACCGGAAGGCATCGAGCGCTTCACCAAGGCCCATCCCGACGTGCCGGTGTTCACCGCGGCCATCGACAGCCACCTGAATGAAAAAGGCTACATCATGCCGGGCCTCGGCGATGCCGGTGACCGGATGTACGGCACGAAATAGGTCTGCTGCAATAACACTGTGCGTGGTTCGACAAGCTCACCATGAGGGAAGTGGTTTGGCTGCAATCCCTGTCCTCCCTCATGGTGAGCTTGTCGAACCACGCACAACTATCGTGCCGGGAGACCATTACCCGCCGATGCGGCGCAGGACGGGATTGACCGTGCGCGGCTTGCGGCCGGAGAAACCATAGGCGGCAAGAATGGCGCGGGCACCCGCCTCGGCATCGCTTTGGCTGCGCGCATGGACAAGGGCAATCGGATCGCCCGCTTCCATCAGCGCACCCACCGGCTGCAGCGCCGTGATGCCCACCGCGTGGTCAACCGGGTCCTGCGGACGGATGCGCCCGCCGCCGAGCGAGACAACGGCGACACCAATCGCCCGGGTTTCCACCGACGCGACATATCCTGCCTGCGGTGCCTTCACTTCCAGCATCACCGGCGCAACCGGCAGATAATGGCGGGCGCGGGAGACGAAGTCCGTGGGTCCGCCGAGCCCGGCAACCATGCGGCCAAAGACCTCCGCTGCCTTGCCTGAATTCAGGGCTTCCCGCGCCTTGTCCATGGCGGCCTTGGGACTGGCGGCAAGCTTGGCCGAAACCAGCATTTCCGCAACCAGCGCCAGCGTAACCGCTTCAAGGCGTGGATCCCGGAGATCGCCGGTCAGGAAATCCACGGCATTGAGCACTTCCACGGCATTGCCTGCGGCAAGTGCCAGCGGCTCGTTCATGTCGGTCAGCAAAGCGGTGGTGGTCAGTCCCGCGCCGCTTGCCACCGCGACAATGCTTTCGGCCAGGGCCACGGCATCGCGGCTGCGCGCCATGAATGCGCCATTGCCCGATTTCACATCGAGCACCAGCGCGTTGAGCCCGGCCGAGAGTTTTTTCGACAGGATGGACGCGGTGATCAGCGGGATCGATTCGACCGTGGCGGTGACATCGCGGATGGAATAGAAGCGCTTGTCGGCCGGTGCGAGATTGGCGGTCTGGCCGATGATGGCGCAACCGACCTCGTGCACAACCTTGCGGAACAGCGCATTGTCCGGCTGGCTGCGATAGCCGGGGATCGAATCCATCTTGTCGAGCGTGCCGCCGGTATGGCCAAGGCCGCGCCCGGAAATCATCGGCACATAGGCCCCGCACGCGGCGGCAATGGGCGCAAGCATCAATGAGACATTGTCGCCGACACCGCCGGTCGAATGCTTGTCGACAGCCGGGCCCGGCAGATCGGACCAATCGAGAATATCGCCGGAATCGCGCATGGCGAGCGTCAGGGCGACCGCTTCGTCGCGCTTCATGCCGTTGAAGAACACCGCCATGGCAAAGGCGGCAACCTGCCCTTCGGTGATGGCGCCCGAACTCATGGCGTTGACGAAGGCGGTGATATCCGCCGCATCGAGCGCATGCCCATCGCGTTTGCGGCGGATGATTTCCTGCGGCAGCAACATGATCAGCCGATCTCCCGGACCAGCGCCCGGATAATTGTCTGCAGGCGCGCACCGCCCTTCGGCGCGACATCCTTGGTTTCCTCATGCGACAGCTCTGCACCCGTCATCCCGGCCCCGTAATTGGTGATGACCGAACAGGCGGCAACACGCAGGCCGAAGAAGCGGGCGAGAATGACTTCAGGCACCGTCGACATTCCAACCGCATCGGCGCCGAGCGTGCGTGCCATGCGGATTTCCGCCGGTGTTTCGAACGAGGGGCCGGAGAACCACATATAAACGCCCATCGGCAGCTTCTCGCCCACCTCACCGGCGGCGATGACAAAGGCATCCTTGAGCTTCCTGTCGTAGGCGGCGGTCATGCCGACAAAGCGCTGATCGGAGGCTTCGCCGATCAACGGATTGAGCCCGGAATAGTTGATGTGATCGTCAATCAGCATGACGCTGCCCGGCGCAAGGTCGTGGCGCACCGAGCCCGCCGCATTGGTCAGGATCAGCATTTCGATGCCAAGGTCGGCCAGCGCCGCCATGACCGGGCGCATGACCGCGGCATCGCCCTTTTCGTAGTAGTGGGCGCGGCCCGCCAGCATCAGCACCGGCTTGCCGGAGAGATAGCCGGCAACCACTTCCCCGGCGTGGCCGGAGACACCGCTGTGCGGGAAACCCGGCAGATCGGCATAGGGAATGCGGATGGCATTCTCGACCGCATCCACGAGGGATCCCAGACCGGACCCGAGGACGAGCGCGACACGCGGCGCCAGGCCCTGCAACTTGTGGATGAGCGCTCCAGTGGCAGGCGCAATCATGCGGCACTTCCTTTTCCCAGAACTTCCGCTTCAAAGCCGTGGGGGAAAATCTCTTTCATCGTCAGGGTTTCGACAATGCCATTGTTGTCGCACAGGTGCAGGCGCGTCTCGGGACCGGCGAACTCCGCCAGCCGCTGGCGGCAGCCGCCGCAGGGCGTGCATTTCGCCTTCTTTTCTGCAACCACGAGAATATCAGTGATTGTGCCGCCACCGCCCATGACGAAATGCGACAGGGTGGTGGTTTCGGCGCACCATCCCTCCGGATAGGAAATGACTTCGATGTTGCAGCCGGAATAAATCCGGCCATCGCTGGTGCGCACGGCAGCGCCCACCGGGAACTGCGAATAGGGCGCATGGGCTTTCTGCATGGCCGCAAAGGCGGCATCGAACAGGTCTGTATTCATTCTATCGCTCTTTCACATAGGCCACACCACCCGCCTTGGGCGGAATTGCCTTGCCGATGAAACCGGCCAGCAGCACGATGGTGAGAATATAGGGCAAGGCCTGCATCAGCTGCACGGGAACCTCACCGATGAGTGGCAGGGGATGCCCCTGCATGCGGATGGCAATGGCATCGAGAAAGCCGAAAAGCAGGCAGGCAAACATGGCATGGACCGGCCGCCATTTGGCGAAGATCAGCGCGGCGAGCGCGATATAGCCCTTGCCAGCGGTCATATCCTTGACGAAACCCGCCCCTTGCGCTGTTGCCAGATAAGCACCGGCGATACCGCAGAGCAAGCCGCAGCAGATCACCGCGCGGTAACGCAGCCACGGCACGGAAATGCCAGCCGTATCAACCGCCGCCGGGTTTTCACCGACCGCGCGCAGGCGCAGGCCGAAGCGCGTGCGGTACAGCACCCACCAGGTGAACGGCACCAGCAGGAAAGCGAGATAGACCAGCACGGAGTGGCCGGAAATCAGCTCGGAATAGATCGCGCCGATGACCGGAATGCCGTTCAGCGTTTCCACGCCCGGCAGGTCGATCGGGTTGAAGCGCGCGGCGTTGGGCAGCGACGGCGTACGCCCGCCCTGCTGGAACCAGGCCTGGCCGAGAATGACGGTGGTGCCGGCGGCAATGAAGTTGATGGCGACGCCCGAAACGATCTGGTTGCCGCGATGGGTGATGGAGGCAAAGCCATGCACCAGCCCCAGCGCAACGGAAACCACAACGGCCGCGAGCAGCCCGGCATAGGCCGAGCCGGAATAGGTGGCCGCGGCACCTGCCGCGAAGGCGCCGGCCAGCATCTTGCCTTCCAGACCGATATCGAAAATACCGGCACGTTCGGAATAGAGCCCGGCAAGACAGGCCAGCAGCAGCGGCACGGAGAGACGGATCGTTGAATCGAGAACCTGCAGGACGACGGTGAAGCTATCCATTATTGACCTCCCTCGGCGGCAACGGCCGGTGTGGACTGGCGCTTCGTCCGGGCGAACCGCTGCAGGACGCGCAGCAGGGTCGGGCGGAACATGTGCTCCAGCGCGCCGGCAAACAGGATCACCAGGCCCTGGATGATGACGATCATGTCGCGGGAAATATTGGGCATGTCGAAGGCGATTTCCGCACCGCCCTGGTAGAGCATGCCGAACAGGATGGCGGCGAGAACGATGCCCGCCGGATGCGAACGTCCCATCAGCGCCACGGCAATGCCGACAAAGCCGGCGCCGGCGACGAAATCAAGCTGCACGCGGTGCTGCGCCCCCATGATCGGGTTCAGCGCCATCATGCCGGCCAGCGCGCCCGATATCATCATGGTGATGACGATGATCCTGACCTCGCCGATACCGGCATAGCGCGCGGCCTTGGGGCTGTAGCCCATGGTGCGGATTTCATAGCCGAGCTTGGTGCGCCAGATGAGCACCCAGACAAGGAATGCGGCAACCAGCGCCAGGAGGAAGCTGATGTTGAGCGGCGCCGAGCGCATGTTCAGCCCGATCAGGCTGAGCAGCCAGCCGAGGCCCGGCAATTGCCCGCCATCGCCGAAGACACGGGTTTCCGGTGCCTGCGTGCCCGACGCCTTGAGATATCCCACCAGCAGATAGACCATGATGCTGGCGGCAATGAAGTTGAACATGATCGTGGTGATGACCACGTGCGAGCCGCGCTTGGCCTGCAGCCAGGCCGGAATGAGGGCCCAGAGCGCGCCGACCAGCCCCGAGGCAATGATGGCCAGCGGAAAGGTGATCCACCAGGGCAGGACATTGCCGAGGCCAAGGCCGACCACCGCAACGCCGAGGCCGCCAATATAGGCCTGCCCCTCGCCGCCGATGTTGAACAGGCCGCAATGGAACGCCACGGCGACGCAAAGGCCGGTGAAAATGAAGTTCGTCGCATAATACAGCGTGTAGCCGACACCGTCGCCGGAGCCGAAGGCGCCCTTGACCATCAGGACAGCGGCATCAATCGGGCTTTCGCCGACCAGCAGAACGACGAGGCCCGCAACAAAAAACGCCACGATCAGATTGATCAGCGGCAGCAGGCCATAATCAGCCCAGGCGGGCAGTTTGGCAAAGGGCTGGCTCATGGCAGGGCCTCAATGATGGCGTCGGAGGTGGAGATTTTGGCATATTCGCCATCAAGAACGGACAGCGCCAGCGCGTGAACATCTTCCGCGCTCCAGCTCTTGCCGCGATGATCGGTGCGATCGATGCTGGCCACGGCATCCTCGGGAACAATCACCTCAAAGCCGAGATTGGCCGCCATGCGCACGGTCGCATCAACGGAGTTTTCGAGAAGGACCCCCGTTACCACGAGGCTGTGGACCTGCAGTTCATCGAGGACATCCATCAGATCGGTGCCAATGAAGGCATTGTTGGTGCGCTTGTCGACCACAGGCTCGCCCACCTGCGGCGCCACCTCGGGCTTGAAATCATTGCCCGGCGTGCCGGGGCGATAGGGCGATGCCGGATCGGTGGAATCATGCTTGATATGGACGATCGGCAGGCGGCGCTCCCGCCATGCGCCGAGAAGCCGGGCAATCTGCGCCTCGGCGTCCGGCTGGCCGCGACGGCCCCATTTCGGATCATCGATGGCATTCTGCACATCGATGACGAGAAGTGCCTGGGTGGTGGTCATTCCGCCGCCTCCTGATTTTCAACGCCGGCCATCAGAAGACCCAGCTCGCCTTCGCTCGTATCCGCATCGCGTTCTCCGACGATGCGTCCGGCAAACATCACCAGAATGCGGTCGGACAGGGAGCGGATTTCATCCAGCTCAACCGAAACAAGCAGCACGGCCTTGCCCGCATCGCGCATCTCGATGATCCGCTTGTGGATGAATTCAATCGCACCAACGTCAACACCGCGCGTTGGCTGGCCGATGATCAGCACGCCCGGGTCACGCTCGATCTCGCGGGCCAGGACGATCTTCTGCTGGTTGCCGCCGGAAAAATTCGCCGTTTTCAGGCGCGGATCGCTCGGGCGGATGTCATATTTCTCGATCTTCTTGCGTGCATCGGCCTTGATGGCGTCGATATCGAGGAATGGCCCGTTCAGATAGAGCGGATCATCGTGGTAGCCGAGGATGGAATTCTCATATTCCTCGAAGGCAAGAACCAGCCCCATGTGATGCCGGTCTTCCGGCACATGGGCGAGGCCGCGATCACGCAATTCGCCCGGATCGGCCGCACCGGTTATATCGATGACCTGCCCGTCCAGGAGCACGCGGCCGGACACGGCCGTGCGAATGCCGGCGACCGTCTCGATCAGCTGCGACTGGCCATTGCCCGCCACACCGGCAATGCCGACGATTTCGCCGGCGCGAACCGTGAAGGACGCATTGTCGACCATGACCACACCGCGGCTGTCGCGCACCGTGAGATTTTCTACCGAGAGCTTGACCTCGCCCGGCTTGGCTTCGCCTTTCTGCACCCGCAGGAGAACCCGGCGCCCGACCATCAGTTCGGCCAGTTCCTCGACCGTCGTCTCTGCGGTCTTGCGCGTTGCCACGACTGAGCCCTGGCGCATGACGGACACATTGTCGGTGACGGCCATGATCTCACGCAGCTTGTGGGTGATAAGAACGATGGTTTTGCCCTGCGCCTTGAGCTGCTCCAGAATACGGAACAGATGATCGGCTTCGGCTGGCGTCAACACACCGGTCGGCTCGTCGAGCACCAGAATATCAGCGCCGCGATACAGCGCCTTGAGGATTTCAACACGCTGCTGCAGACCGACCGGCAATTCCTCGATCAGCGCATCGGGATCGACATCCAGCTGGTATTCCTGTTCCAGCCGCTTCAGCTCGGCGCGGGCCTTGGCAATGCCCCGCTTCAGGAGCGGTGCGCCCTCGACACCGAGCATGACATTTTCAAGCACGGTGAAATTTTCAACCAGCATGAAATGCTGATGCACCATGCCGATGCCCAGCCCGATGGCGGCATTGGGATCGCTGATTCTGACCGGCGCACCATTGATGCGGATTTCGCCATTATCGGCCTGATAAAACCCGTAGAGAATGGACATAAGCGTGGACTTGCCAGCGCCATTTTCCCCGATAATACCGTGAATAGTGCCTTTTTCGACGCGCAAATGAATGTCGCGATTGGCGTGAACTGCACCAAACCGCTTATCAATTCCAACAAGTTCAATCGCCGGTTCTGCCATGTCCCCATCCGCTGTTGATCAGCTTTTTATCGTTCCGAACTTTTGACCCTAGAGCAAAGAAAAATCAAATGGAACCGGTTCCGTTGGGTCCCCGATTGCTCGTTCACTGGATTTTTTACTTTTTAGTCAAGAATTGCATATTTCCCGTTCCGTAGCGGGCCTCGACAAACCGGGCCCGGCTCTGGCAATCTCCTGACATGGCCGACATCATCGCTCCCTTCGCTTTCCACACCACGCCGCGCATCGTCTTTGCGGCAGGCGCCAGCGGCGATATCGCCGCGCACCTGCGCATAAAGCCCAGGGACCGGCTGCTTGTCGTCACGGATGCCACCATCCTTGCCCTTGGACTGGCGCAACCGGCCATTGCCAGCCTGCAAGCCGCCGGAGCCGATATCACGGTGTTCGGCGAGGTGGAAGCGGATCCATCGCTCGATACACTGCTGAATGCCGTGGACGTGGCCCGGGAAAACAGCGTGAACCATGTGCTCGGCTTTGGCGGCGGTTCCTCGCTGGATGTGGCCAAACTCGTCGCGCTGCTCGCAGGTTCAAATGAAAATCTCGACGATGCCTGGGGCGTGGGCAATGCCAGGGGACCGCGCCTGAAATTGACGCTTGTTCCCACCACCGCCGGAACCGGCTCCGAGGTGACGCCGGTTTCCATCATCACCGTCGGCAGCAATGAAAAACGCGGCGTCTCGTCACCGCTCATCCTGCCCGACGTGGCGCTGCTTGACCCGGACCTCACCCTCGGCCTTCCGCCGCATGTTACGGCGGCGACGGGCATCGACGCCATGGTGCATGCCATCGAGGCCTATGCCTCGAAGAACGCCAACAACAATCCGCTCTCCCGGGCGCTGGCCGTCGAGGCCTTGCGGCTTCTCGGCGCGAACATCGAGACCGCGGTTTTCCATGGCCGGGACAAGGCGGCGCGTTCGGCCATGCTGCTCGGTTCGATGCTGGCCGGACAGGCCTTCGCCAACTCTCCCGTTGCCGCTGTCCACGCCCTTGCCTACCCCATCGGCGGGACCTTCCATGTACCGCATGGCCTGTCCAACGCCTTGGTTTTGCCCCATGTGCTGCGGTACAACGCGGCCGATTCGATGAATGGGGCGGCCACACACTATGCTGCTTTGGCGCCGCATGCATTCGCCGGTATCGATGTGTCGGGAGGGGCAGAGCGCATCTGCAACAGGTTTATCGACCGCCTGGCCGGCCTCTCGGCCCAGTTGGGGCTGCAGACGCGGCTGCGCGATGTCGGCATTGGCGAGGATGATCTGCCTGTGATGGCGGCCGATGCCATGAAGCAGGGGCGGCTTCTCGTCAACAACCCGCGGGATGTGACCGAGGCCGATGCCCTGGCGATCTACAGAACGGCCTGGTAACGGAGAGAGAAATGACCGCTGATACGGACCGTGTCACCAGCCTGGAAATCCTGGTGACGGAACAGGAAAAAACCATTGAAGAGCTTTCTGCCCAGATTGCCGAACAATGGACAGTGATCGAAGCCATGCGCCGGAAGCTCGATGCCTTGACGGACCGCTTCCTTGTTCTCGAAGAACAAACCACGCCGGACATTCCGGTGACCAAACCACCCCACTGGTAGGCCGGATATTCCATGATCACCGTAGAACCCTTGGAAAATCGCCCCGAGCTCGTTCCCGTATGCGCGCGCTGGAATTTTCATGAATGGGGCCATGCCGATGGCCGGAGCATGGAGCAGACCATCGACGCCTTCATGGAGCTGCTGGCGCCCGGCAGCCGGCAGAAAGCCTTTGTCGCCCTCGTGTCCGGCTTTCCCTCCGGACTGGTGCTTCTGATCGACAATGATCTCGACAGCCATGCCCATCTCACGCCCTGGCTGGCCAGCCTGTATGTCGATCCTGCCTTCCGCAACAAGGGTGTCGGAAAGCAGCTGATCGCGGCGGCGGAAAATGCTGCCCGCGACCAAGGCCATTCTGAGCTTTATCTCTACACGGACAAGCCCGACTACTACCGCGCCGCAGGCTGGCAACACCACGAAGCGCTGGCCGGCGAGAACACGGGAATGGCGATCCTCAACCGCGCGCTCTGATCAGATTCTGTGCGTCTTGAACGCCTCGATGATCAGCTTCATGCCCAGCGCGCCCATGACGGCCCCGGCACCGCGGTCGATCCATGCCTTGAACCCGGCATAGGCCGCACGGGCTCTTGTCGTCGAGAACATGGTGGCAACCAGCGTGTACCAGCCCGTCTCAATCAGAAACACCATGGGCGGCAGCGCCAGCAACAGCCAGAGCGGTGCGTCAGCGGGCAACAGCGCGGCAAAGAGGCTGGCATAGAAAATTGCTGTCTTGGGATTGCTCAATTGGGTCATCAGGGCAAAGGAGAATGACCGGGCCAACGACATATGCCCGCCAGTTCCCGTCAAAGCCAGGGGTTCGGATGCATTGCTCCAGACGCGAACGGCAATGTAAATCAGATAGGCCCCGCCGGCGACTTTCAGGATCAGATAAAGCCATTCGACCTGCATCAGCAGGGCTGTCAGCCCCAGAACGGCCAAACAGCAAAAAATCGCGCCGCCTATGCCCATGCCCAGCGCGGCGGCCACGCCGTGCAAACGCGGCGAGGTGATGGCAATGCGGGAAACCAGGACGAAGCTTGGGCCGGGGCTCATCGCGCCCAGCAGCAGAACCCCAAGAATGGTGAAGAAAACGGCGATCGCAGACATGGGATGATCTCCAGCGTGCGTCAGTGACGCGGAGCGGCATATTCTCATGTTTCATGGATAAAACAAGCAGTCTCGTCGCCCAGAACAAAGCCGCCGGCCTTGCAACCGGCGGCCCGTCAGATACGTGAAACATCAGCCCTTGTAGGGGCAGGCATTGTCCGTGTTGTAGTTGTGAACCTTGACCTTGCCCGAAATGATATCGGCCTTTGCCGCCTCGACGGCCTTCTTGACATCGTCGGTCAGCAGCTTGGCGTTGTTTTCGTCGGCGGCATAGTCGACGCCGCCTTCCTTGACGCCGAGAACATTGACGCCGGCGGTGAACTTGCCGTCCGCGCCGTCCTTGAACGCGTTGTAGGTGGCCACGTCAACGCGCTTCATCATCGAGGTCAGAACCTTGCCTGGATGCAGGCCGTTCTGGTTGGAATCGACGCCGATACCGAGCTTGTTTGCATCGGCAGCCGCCTGCAGCACACCGATACCGGTGCCGCCGGCCGCCGCGAAGATCACGTCAGAGCCCTGATCCATCTGCGACTTGGCAATTTCACCACCCTTGGCAGGGTCGTTCCAGGCGGCAGGCGTGTCGCCCGTCATGTTCTGGATGACCTTGGCAGCCGGATTTGTCGCCTTTACGCCGCCGACATAGCCGCAGGCAAAGTTGCGGATCAACGGCACATCCATGCCGCCGACAAAGCTTACCGTGCCGCTCTTCGAGGTCTTGGCGGCGATAACGCCAACGAGATAGGAGCCTTCATTGTCGTTGAAGACAACCGACCGCACGTTTGGCTTGTCGACAACCGCATCGATGATGACGAATTTCGTATCCGGAAATTCCGTCGAGACCTTTTCAATGGCCGCAGCAGCGGAGAAACCGGCGATCACGATCGGCGAGTTGCCATCTGAAGCGAATTTGCGCAGAGCCTGTTCGCGCTGGGCTTCGTTCTGGATTTCGAACTCGCGGAATTTTACGCCGGATTCCTTGGTGTATTTTTCTGCGCCATGAAACGCAGCCTCGTTGAAGGATTTGTCGAATTTGCCGCCGAGATCGAAGATCAAGGCAGGTTTGTTGTCCGCGGCATAGGCCGAGAAGGACATGGCTGTGGCAGCCAGCAGACCAAGAACAATACGCTTCATTTGATACCAACCCTCTGGATTTTGTTAAGCAGGACCGGCATTCCGCCGGTTCCCGACTGTGTTGCGGCCCATCCCGTCACAGCCGCCCCGAAAGCAATCTTGCACGGCTCACGGCAAAATTCACGCGGAATTTTGCCTCCCGGTCAAATATTGCGAAATAGCCGAGCCCTATCAGTACCTTATGCAGATTTCACCTGTGGAACAGGGCAAGCTATGCCCGCTGCCGCGCAGGCCGCGACAGACTACCGGATTCCGGGCGGGAACGCGCCTCAACGCGCGGCAAAGCGGCCGGCACGGTTTTCGCGCCGGTAGCCCAGGCTATAGAGAAGCAGGGCCAGAATGGTGAACACGACGAAGGTGGGCGTTGCAAGAATCCACAGCATCAGCGGATCCCACAGCACGGGATAGAGACGGGCCTTGAAATAGGCCTCGACGACGCCGAGGGATGAGGTGGAGAGCGATTGCCAGCTTTCCTGCAGGGGGGTGGTCACCAGATGCGACGCCCCCACGGACCGCGCCGCGTCAAGAACCGCAGCGATGATTGCCATGGCGAGCGCAATATAGGCAAAAAGCCTCAATACAGGTCGGATCACGTCTTTCTCCAAAGTCATCGGCCGGTGCCATCGGGCGCCGGGAAAACGGTATTCTAGCGTGGAACGCCTACCGATTGAATGCAAACTTACCGGCATTTTGGGACCGAACGATGAAGTTTCCCTGAAAATTCGCAGCAATTTCAGTGACAAAGGAATGAAATTATGCCAAAGCGCATTTATGTTGAAATAGGTGTTGAACAAGAGCCTGTTCTGACTATAGTGCGCGCCGCACGGGGTCGTTGTTGGCTAACCATCTTCAAGTGACTCGCGCAAACTCCAAAGACTGAGTGACCGATGGTTGACGGTGCTCCTGAGCCGGGTTTTCCGGCTGAGAACGACCAACCCGACCGGCCCCACGCCGGACGAATTGCGGAGAGGTGGCCGAGTGGTTGAAGGCGCACGCCTGGAAAGTGTGTTTACGTCAAAAGCGTAACGCGGGTTCGAATCCCGCTCTCTCCGCCAGTTCCCTTCCCTTCACACCGATCCATCAGATATAGCCGAGAGATGCCAGCAGGCGCCTTGCCGCCGGCGGAACGTCGTCATCGGAAAACAGCGCGGTGTATGCCCCCGTATGCGCAAACGGGTTTTCCGCGACATAATCGTCATTCGACTGCTCATCCGCGCCAAGAACGACGTGCCGCGCATGATCCGCACTCGACAGCCGGATGCCGCAATACCGGGCGATATAGGCGCCGACTTCCGCGGGATATCGCAGCAGATCCTCCTGCCTTATGGCTATGTGATCGACCTCGTTTTCCTAGGACCGCCACGCCCCGATGGCGCCGACCCACTGTTCGAAACCGTGATTGACGTCGTCGGCTATTTGCTTGCGCAGCATGCTCGCCACCACATCCCGGCCATCCCTGTAGATGTAGATCACCTTGGCATTGGGGAAATGCGCCTTGATTTCCCGCATGTGAAACACGTAGTCAGGCCATTTGTCGCCCCATTTCCAGCGCGGCTTGTTGCCATAAACCGCGTGAAGCGCAGCGGGGAAGCCAAGCTCCGCCTCCTCGCCCGAAAGCTTCATTCGATAATTCCAGTGTTGCAGCCATTCCGTGTTTTCAACTTCCAGATGCTTGTTGTGCAGCCAGTCGGAAAGTGAAAATTCATGCTTCCATGCGCCCCAAGCAAACAGAGCCCATTCATTGGAAATAGTAATACCGTTCTCATTCAATATTCGAACGAGCGCTGTTGTACCACTTCTCTTGCATCCACAGATTATCACTGGACTAAATTTTGAATCATCCCCCATATACCCCTGCATCACCGCCCCGATATTATTATATTCTTTTATTGTTTTAATTCATGTCAAGGGTGTCAGCGAAATATACAGCGGGAAATACACTGTATCACCGGGTATCACTTAGATTTGAACAGTATATCCTCGGGAGCGCCGGCCGGCCAAAACCTCGAACCGCACGCGAAACCTCTGTGATTGTGCATTGATCCGCACTGTGGAAAACTATTTGCGGGAGAATGGGACGGTCCCACGATTCGGCACAGGGGCCGGGCGATGGGCCGGCATCATGGGGAGGTGTGCATTGCTCGGCTTGCCAGCACTGATCGGCATGATTGTTGTCGGTATTTCAGTCGGCGTCCTTGCCGTGCACCTGGCTGGCGGCAGCGCGCGGCCGCAGCTCGCCGATGACGACGAGACCCGATCGATCTTCCTTGCCGATTTCCCCGAAAGCCGCATCGGGCCGATTGTCTACACGCGTGACCGGCGGACGGCGTTTTTCGAACTCCCCACGCAGCGCACCGGCATTGTGCATGGCATCGGCAACAAGTTCCTGACGCGCTGTATTTCCGCGCCCGATGTTGCAGGCGCAGAACCGGCGGGCGATCGCGCGCTCAAGGTGCGCTGGCACGACATCACATGGCCGCGCCAGACATTTTCATTTGCCAGCGAAACAGAGCGACGTATCGTCCGGGCCTGGCTTCAGGCTGCAGCGATGTCTGCCGAAGGGATCACCCATGAACGCGCCCATGTTCTTTGACGTCACGAAACTGGCCGTCCCGTTCTATATCCTTGCCATCCTCATTGAACTCGTGGCCATCCGCTACTGGCACCGCAAAGGCGACTTCGAGACGCGCGATACACTGACCAGCCTGCTGATGGGCACGGGCAATGTCGCCGCCGGGCTGCTTCTGGGTTTCGTTTCGGTGACAGCCCTGATGTGGGTCTGGCAGTTCCGCTTGTTCGATCTCGGCATGCACTGGTGGGTGTTCATCGCGGCGTTCGTTTTCGACGATCTGCGCTATTACTGCTATCACCGTATTGCCCATCGCGTGCGCTGGGTCTGGGCGGAGCATGTCAACCATCACTCCAGCCAGCATTACAACCTTTCCACGGCCCTGCGCCAATCCTGGACCGGTCAGATAACCGGCATGTTCATTCTGCAGGTGCCGATGGTGCTGCTCGGGTTCCACCCCGCCGTGATCGCCTTTGTCTACGGGTTCAATCTCGTCTACCAGTTCTGGATTCACACCGAAGCCATCGGCAAGATGTGGCGCCCGTTCGAATTCATCTTCAACACCCCATCGCATCACCGCGTGCATCACGCCACCAACCCGCGTTATCTCGATGCCAATTTTGCCGGCACGCTGATCATCTGGGACCGCATGTTCGGGACATTCGTCGAAGAGCTGGATGAGGATGTTCCGCGCTATGGGATCGTCCGGAATATCGGCACATTCAACCCGGTGCGTGTGGCCTTCCACGAATGGGCCGGCATGCTCAAGGATGTTTTCTCGCCGGGTCTGACCTTGCGCGAGCGGCTGCTCTACATGGCCGCCCCGCCGGGCTGGAGCCATGATGGCAGCCGCCGAACCTCGGAAGACCTGAAAGCGGATTATGTCAGGCGGCATCCCGGGGAAGCGGGCAAGGCCGGACTGCCAGAACTGTGACACGGCACTGAAACCTTGCGGGGGACAGCAATGACATCCAAGACACAATCGGCCATCCGGCCGGCGCTGCACAGGCTGTTCGCGATTGCGGCGGTGGCTGCCATTGCCAGCGCGCTGCTCGGCACGGACGGGCGCTGGCTGCACTACGTCAGCAAGCCGCTGGCGACGGCGCTGCTGCTGCTCCTGGTCGTGCAGACGGCCAACCCGGTTTCAAAGCGCTATCAATGGGCGATTGCCGCGGGTCTGGTCTTTTCGCTGTGCGGCGATATTTTCCTGATGCTGCCGCAGGATCTGTTTGTCGCCGGGCTGATCTGTTTTCTCATCACGCACTGCGCCTATATCGTCGCGCTGACCGGTGATGTCCGCCTCGGCGCCGTGCCCCTCACTTTCGCCGCCTGCGCCCTCTTGGCGCTGGCAATCGTCTGGGGCCTGTGGTCAAGCCTGCCTGCGGAACTGAAGCTTCCTGTCACGGTCTATGCGGCGGTTCTGGCCGCGATGGGCGCCCAGGCCATCAGCCGGGCCCAACGCCTTGCAACGTCCCCTGCCCGGCTGGCCGGCATGGGCGGCATGTTGTTTCTGGCCAGTGACACGCTGCTGGCCTATGGGAAATTCCGCTTCGCCATGCCGCTTGGCCCCCTCTGGGTGCTGGGAACCTACTATGCCGCGCAATGGTTCATTGCGCGGTCGGTCGCATCATCCGGTCAGTGAAACTCCACCGTTTCTCCCGATCACCGCATTGGCGGTTTTCCGGCGGGAGAATTGCGGGTAGATTTACCGATATACAGGAAACAGTGACAGGTCTGATCATCATGCGGAACACGGTTGCCTCGCTTTTTCTCATGGCCATCCTGCCGGTAACGGCGGCACTGGCTGAAGATCTCAAACCGATGGATATGGATGCCGTCGATCCTGATCTGCTCGAAAGCTTTTTTGGCCCATGGCAAATTCGCGACGAAGGCGGCAACAGGCTGTGCAAGGTGACGCTCAAACGGGACGAGACCATTGGCGGCTCGCAGATCGATATTGATCCGGCCTGCGTCAAGGCGTTTCCCGTCATGGGCGACATCACCGCGTGGCGGCTGAAGGAAAACTGGACCATCGAACTCGTCGACGCGACGCGCAAGACGCGTATCACCTTCGAGACGCCGGACGAGACCTACATTGCGCAGCCGCAGACGGACGGCATATTCACCATCGAGCAACTGGCTGGCGAATGAGCGGCCGACCGCTCAGATTTCGGGTCCGGGCGCGGCCTGCATCATGCGGACGGCATTGATCTTCCAGCTGCCGTCGGGCTGTTTCGTCAACTGGTACAGCGCCGTCCAGTCCTTGCCGTCGGGACCGCGGATGACGACTTCCTGCACGATCTCGCTATCCGACACCTTGCTGCGGCCGAAGGCAAAATTGCCCGGCCGGTATACGGGCTGGTAGGCCCGCTTGACCATCTCGAAAAACATGTCCTGATTGACGAACTTGCCCTGAATGGCCGGCGAGGCGAAGGAATAGGCGGTTGCCGCGTCGTCACTGAGAAAGGCGGCGATCTGCTTCCTGATGATCGACTGTCCCGTATCCAGCGGCTCATCGGCCATCGCCGCGCCCGGCATGGCGATCAACAGGAACAGGCCGGAAATGATATAAGCTGGAAATGTCTTCATCATGCCGTCTCCTTGCATCTGCCGGGACAACCAGCCGACAGGATAAACCTCCTGCGGATGAAGTCCATTGTCCGGTTCTTTCGCTGCAATACGTGGCGGTCATGGTGATGGATCACTTTGCTGCGAATCCCGGCGATTGCGACTTGTTGCCACTTCAAGCCGGTCGGACGATTGCTATTGGCCGGCTGCGGTGAAACAGTGCGAACGAGTTCGGTGCTCGAAAGAGTGAGAGGCACGGCAGCCCCCCTGCCGCGAAAACATGTTTCCATGAATACACCTGATCAACAGCATGGCACGGGCGGTACAACCGTGACCGCTGCGCCTGCTCCGGCCATTGCCGGTGAATCCGAGACTGAATCGCGCTACTGGCGCCAGAACCTTGTCGTCTGCCTCATCGGATCGTTCACGACGATCGTGGCCATGACGCTGCTTCTGCCCTTCCTGCCGCTCTATGTCGAACAGCTGGGCGTCAAGGAACACGCGGCAATCGTGCAATGGTCAGGCGTGGCCTATGGCGCCACCTTTTTCACCGCGGCCCTCGTCGCACCGCTCTGGGGGCGGCTCGCCGATCTCTACGGCCGCAAGCTGATGCTCATCCGCGCGAGCCTCGGCATGGCCGTCGCCATGTCGCTGATCGGCATGGCGACGGACGTGTGGCAACTCGTGGCGTTGCGTCTCGCTGCCGGACTGCTCGGCGGCTATGCCTCCGGTTCCACCGTGCTGGTGGCGACCCAGACGCCGAAAGCGCGCACCGGCTGGGCGCTCGGCACCCTGTCGTCGGGCATCATGGCGGGCAATCTGGTTGGGCCGCTGATCGGCGGCGGCCTGCCGCCCCTGATCGGCATCCGCCAGACATTCTGGCTGGCGGGCGGCGTGATTTTCCTGACCTTCATCGCGACCAGTCTTTTCATCAAGGAGGAGCGGCGCCCGCCGAAGGGCAAGGGCGCCAAGGTGACGGGCGGCTGGTCGGCGATTCCCGACAAGCGCCCCATCATCGCCATGCTGGCGACCGGCCTGCTGCTGATGCTGGCCAACATGTCGATCGAACCGATCATCACGGTCTATGTAGCGCAGCTGGTCAGCGATGCCAGCAAGGTGACGATTGTTTCCGGCGTTGTCATGTCGGCGGCGGCGCTCGGCAGCATCCTGTCGGCGTCACGGCTGGGCAAGCTGGCCGACCGTGTCGGCCATTGGAATGTGATCATTGCCGCCCTCGCCGTATCGGCTTTGTTGCTGATACCCCAGGCTTTCGTGACCGAGGGCTGGCAGCTGATCGGGCTGCGATTCCTGATGGGGCTGGCGCTTGGCGGGCTGCTGCCCTGCATCACCAGCGTCATCCGGCACAACGTTCCGGACCGGGTCGCAGGCGGCATCCTGGGCTATTCGACATCATCGCAATATGCCGGACAGGTCGTCGGCCCCTTGGCAGGCGGCTTCATCGGCGGGCATTTCGGCATGCGCGCCGTGTTTCTGGCAACCTGCGTGCTGCTGGCCCTCGGTTCGGCCTATTGCTGGCTGGCACGGCCGCGGCAGTCTTAGTAAGCCAACGCTTACGCGTTACCGGCTTTCGCGGCGGCGGCAGCAAGCGCCTCGCCATCCATCCGGTAAAAAAGCTTGTCCGGCAGCGGAGACGCGCTGAAACCATTGTAGAAGGCCAGGACCTTCGGATTGTTGCGGTCGGCGGTCCAGTCGACGCGCTTGTAACCCCGCTCCAGCGCCAGTTTGGCCAGTGCATGCATCAGCGAGGTACCGGCTCCGCTGCTGCGATGCGCCTTTGAAACGAAGAGCTCCTTGAGAAACAGGCCGGATTGCAGACCCGGCCCCGGATAGATCGACGAAAACGCGGCAAAGCCAACGAGCTCATCCGTGCCGGCGACCAGGATTTCCGTCCCATCGGGCATATCGCGCAATCCGCGCAGTATTTCCGCGCGCGGCGGACAGGGCACGTTGTAATGGGCCTGCATTTCCTCAAACAGGGCCGCAAGCTGCGGGTGATCCGACGGATTGGACAAACTGACTTTCATCAATCCCGCATTCCTTTCCATGCAAAGGCGGCTCCAGCCAAAACCGGAACCGCCTCTTTCGTCTCTTCGGCCCTATGCTTTATTCGCCGGCATTGATGGTAACGGGCGTCAGCTTGTTGGCCTTCAAACCATACTTTTCCAAAAGTGCATCATAGGTACCATTCGCCTGCAGTTTTTCAAGCGCCACTTTCACCGCATCGCGCAATTGGGTCTCGCTTTTCAGGACCGGAATGCCGGCCAGAGACTGGCTGAATGCCTCGCCAAGCGTAACATAGGTATCAGGTTCCAGCTTCTGGTTGTAGGGAAGGGTTTCATTGCCCTGGGCCGCTGCCTGAAGACGCTGGCTCTTGATCTGCGTGCGGGCATCGGCGGACCCTTCCGTGCCCATGACATTGATCGCAGGCTTGCCCTTGGCAACGCAGTTGGCTTCACTCCAGGCGGTGATCTGCGCGGGCCAATCCGTCGAGCGGCTGGCGCCCACCGACTTGCCGCAAAGATCGTCCACCGATTTGATTTCGCCGGCCAGGGCCTTGGATGTGTAGAACTGCGCACCCGACTTCATGTAATCGACGAAGTCCGCGGTTTCCTGGCGAGCCTTCTTGTCGCTCATGCCGGCCATCGCCAGATCGACACGGCCAGTCTGCAGGGACGGCAGCATCTGGGCAAAAGCGATTTCCTGCCATTCGACTTTCAGACCAAGTTCCTTGCCGATGGCTTCGCCAAGCTCGATGTCAAAACCCTGCAGCACATTGGTGGCCGGGTCCTTGTAGGTGATCGGCGGATAGTTCGGCATGGTCGCGATAACAAGTTTACCGGCATCCTTGATGCGAGCCGGAAGGTCCTGTGCCATGGCAGAAAAGCTGAATGCCAGCGCTCCACCGAGAATTGCAAGCCGTGTCATGGTTTTCATGTCTGGTTCCTCTCTGGCCGGTTCTTCCGGCCTGTTGATTTCAGTTTGGCTCAGGACAACACCGCTGCGATGAAGTCCTGTGTGCGTTTTTCTTTCGGGCTGCTGAGGATGTCGTGCGGGGTTCCGGTCTCGACAATCCGGCCGCGGTCCATGAACACCACCCGGTGCGCAACCTCGCGGGCGAAACCGAGTTCGTGCGTGACCACGATCATCGTCATGCCACTGGTGGCGAGATCGCGCATCACACTCAGCACGTCGCCAACCAGTTCCGGATCGAGTGCCGATGTCGGCTCGTCGAACAGCATCAGTTTGGGCTGCATGGCGAGGGCGCGGGCAATGGCGATGCGCTGCTGCTGCCCGCCGGAAAGTTCGCTGGGGTAGGCATCCTTCTTGTCGGCCAGACCGACCCGTTCGAGCAAAGCCATGGCTTCGGGGATGACGCTGCTTTTCGCTCGCTTCTGGACGATAACCGGCCCTTCGACGATGTTTTCCAGCACCGTCATATGGGCGAAAAGGTTGAACCGCTGGAACACCATGCCGCTTGCCAGGCGCTGGCGCGAAATCTCCGCATCGGTCAGTTCATAGAGCTTGTTGCCCTCCTGGCGAAAGCCGACCAGTTCGTCGTCGACCCAGATGGCGCCGGAGTCGATGCGCTCCAGCTGGTTGACACAGCGCAGGAGCGTGCTTTTGCCGGAGCCCGAAGGTCCGATGATACACAGGACTTCGCCGTGACTGATTTCAAGCGACACGTTCTGCAACGCGTGAAACGGCCCGAAATACTTGTTGACGTCTACCGCTACGACCATGGCTGACATGTTCAGACTCCTTCCGCTGCGGCAGGTTCGGTGCGCTTGCCGGTCCGGCGCCCCAGGCTTTTCGAATAGTGCTTCTCGAGGAGATGCTGGCCGATGGAAAGAATGGTCACAACCGCCAGATACCAGATAGCCGAGACGATCAGCAGTTCCATGACGCGGTTGTTGGCGTAGTACACGGCCTGGGCGTTGCGCAGGATTTCCGCGTACTGGATGACGCTGGCAACCGAGGTCAGCTTGACCATGCTGATGACTTCATTGCCGACAGGCGGAATGATCACGCGCATGGCCTGCGGCAGCACGATACGGCGCAGCATGGTCAGCCGGGTCATGCCGATGACCTTGGCGGCTTCGATCTGGCCGTTGTCGACGGACAGGATGCCGCCGCGCACGACCTCGGCGGTGTAGGCCCCCTGATTGATGCCAAGGCCGAGCAGCGTGGCCATGAACGGCGTCATGAAATCGACGGTGCGCATTTCGAACAGACCGGGAATGCCGAGTGTCGGAAAGATCAGGGCGAGATTGAACCAGAGCAGCAGCTGCAGCAGCAGCGGCGTTCCCCGGAAAAACCAGATGTAGAACACCGCCACATATTTCAGCACCGGATTGGGCGACATGATCATGATGGCAAAGACGACACCGAGCAGCAGGCCGAGGGCCATGGCACAGATCGTCATCAGGATGGTGTTCCACAGACCGGCGAGAATGGCCGGTGCAGTGAAGAACTGGCCGACCACCGGCCAGGCAATCTGGCCCTGCGCAAAAGCCTTGACGATCATGGCCAGCGCCAAAATGATCAGGGCAGCGGCCAGCCAGCGGCCATAGTGGCGCCGGGGCTGGTGCTTCAGGTGCGCAATGGAATATTTGGCAGGCGGGACGGAAACCGTGTGTTCGATATTGGCCATCGTACTCATCCTTTCAAAGCCGCTGTCGGGCTCGCATAGGAGGATAGCCACTCCCGCTGCGATTCCAACACGGTTTTGAGCCTGACGATCTGCTCGCGAACCCGGTCCGGAGCCGTTCCGCCATAGCCCTTGCGCGCATCGACGGCCGCCTGCGGCGACAGGCTTGACCGGATCGACGGCAGCAGCCTGACATCGACGGCGGCAAGGTCATCGTCGCTCACATCCTCAAGGCCGATATTCCTGTCTTCACAGTAACGCACCAGCGCACCGGTGATTTCGTGCGCCTCGGAGAAGGGCACGCCTGTCTTGGCCAGCCAGTCGGCGACTTCCGTTGCCAATGTGAAGCCGTCGACCGACTGCCTGCGCATGATATCGATGTTGACGCGCATGGTCCGGATGAGGCCGGCCATGGCAGGCACGACGAGCGTCAGGGCATCGATCGTGTCGAAGGCAGCATGCTTGTCCTCGGCAAGGTCACGGTTATAGGCGAAGGGCAGCCCCTTGAGGGCGACGAGCATCGTCGTCAGGCTGCCGATCAGCCGGGAAGCACGGCCCCGCGTCAGTTCAGCGATATCACAGTTCTTCTTCTGCGGCATGATCGACGAGCCGGTGGCATAGCCATCGTCCATTTCGATCCAGCGGAACTGGCGCGAGGACCACAGGAAAAGCTCCTCGGCAAGACGCGACAGGTGCACGCCGAACATGGCCGTGACAAAGAGGAATTCCGCCACATGGTCGCGGCTGCCCACGGCATCGATGGAGTTTTCGCACGGCGCGTCATAGCCAAGCTCGTGCGCCGACAGCTCCGGCTGCACGGCGATGCTTGAACCAGCCATGGCAGCCGCTCCGAGCGGCGAGCGAGCGGCGCGCCTGTCCCAATCGCGCAGCCGGTCAAGATCGCGGGCAAAGGTCTGGGCATGGGCCAGCAGCTGATGGGCAAAGCTGATGGGCTGGGCCGGCTGCAAATGGGTGAAGCCCGCGGTGAGCGTCGTCACGTGGGCTTCCGCCTGGCCGGTCAGCGCCTGCTGCAGGAGAAGAATATCCGCACCGAGCCCGCGCGCCACATCGCGCAGATAGAGCTTCAGGTCGTTGGCGGCCTGATCATTGCGGGAACGGCCCGCCCGCAGCTTGCCGCCAAGCGCGCCGATGCGTTCGCCCAGAACCCGCTCCAGGAATGTATGAATGTCCTCATCGGCGGCGGTTGGCTCGATCGCGCCGGCCGCGTAGTCGGCGCCGATGCCCTTGATCGCCGCGAAAACCGTTTCGGCTTCGGCCTCGGTCAAAATCCCGGCGCGCACCAGTTCCCGCGCATGGGACAGCGACGAGGTCAGGTCATACGGGACAAGCCGGAAATAGCTGCTTTCCGAACGGGAAAGCGCTGTCAGCTCAGGTGATGGACTCGTCCTGAAACGCGCCCCCCACAAACGGACGGACTGCTCGGTCATGGCATTTATTCCCCTTTTTCTCGTTGTTGGAAGCTTATGGTTGTGTTTTTGACACGACAAACGAAATGAATTCGCATATCCATTCCAAAAAGGAATACCCTCTGTTCCGAAGAACCAGCGAGGCGAAGGCGATGGTATCCGGCCGGATATATCCGTCCACACGGGCATTGCAGGTCATTGCGGCGATTGCCGAACATGGCAGCACGACGGCGTGCGCCAAGGCGTTGAACATGACGCAGAGTGCCGTCAGCAAGCAATTGCTGGCACTGGAAGCCCTGGCTGGCGTTCCGCTGTTTGTCCGCACGCCCTACGGCCTCTCGACCACGGAAGCGGGCAGGATTTATGTGGTCGAAGCCCGCATCGCGCTTGGCGCCATGGAGAATGCTGCCTTGCGGGTTGCCGCATTGGGATCGTCGCCCAATGCCATCAAGCTGCACATCCTGCCGATCATGGGCGACCGCTGGCTGATCCCGCGCTTTGCCAGCTTCGCCGAAGCGCATCCGGACATCAATGTCGAACTGTCGACCTTTGCCAATAACGATCTGATCAACCAGGCGGATGCCGCGTTTCGTTTCGGCGAAGGCGATTGGCCCGATCAGGACAACCACTACCTCTTTGGTCGCGAGGTGGCGCTTGTCGGCGCGCCGCACTTCATTGCCCGGCTTGGCGGCATCCGGCATCCCGGCGACATCGGCGCGTTTCCGCTGCTCCACCACAAGTACACGCCCCTGCGCTGGGAAGAGTTTGCCCAAGCGCAGCGCATCACCGATTTCGCGCCGGACCGTATCACGCATTTCGGCTTCTATGCGCTGGTCATCCGGGCGGCAATTGCCGGACAGGGGTTGGCACTGGTGCCGCGCGGCCTGATCGCCGACGAGCTGGCCAGCGGCAAGCTCGTCAATCCGCAAGGCTTCGGGTTCGTCAGCCGCCACGCCTATTGGCTGACCTGTCCGCAGGACCGTCCGCAACGGCCGGCCATGCGCATATTCCTTGACTGGCTGCTCCGGGAAGTCAGTTCCATGCCGTCCGACATGCGGTGAACCGGCCGATCAAACCTGCGTGTTTTCAGGGCCAATCCCATTCAAAAATATTTAATCAACTTGTCATGGAACCGGACGGACTCCCGACGCATTTCCTCGTCTAGTCTGGCACTGCCAAACAGCATGCCATGCTCATCAGAATACTCAGGGAGGAAGTGATGAACGACAAGCGTTTTCCCATACCGGTCATGGTGAAACTGGGCGCGACGGGCCAAAGGGCGATCACCAGTGTCTGGGAAGCGATGGAGTGCCTGCAGCGCTACTGGCCGTCGAAGACCGGCGCGAGCTATCGCCGCGCATTGCAGGCCTGTCTCGATGCCCTGGACGGGTGGAAACCCGCCCACAAGGCGCGCCATGCCTTTATCAGCGCCGCGCGCGATGCCGGGGTGTTTCTCGACACGAGACTGCGTCAGTAACCGGAGCGGGCGACGCCGGGACCCATATGCTCCGGCGGCGCTCCTTCTCCGATATCAGCGAATATCCGCCCGTGCCCGTGGGCGTTTTTCATTCATCTCATGGCTGAACACAGCGGGCGGCAGCGGCGCAAGCCTGCGGATGATATCGGCGCCCTTTTCGCCCATCATGATGGTCGGTGCATTGGTGTTGCACGAGGGAACCCGCGGCATGACGGAACTGTCGCAGACGCGCAGCCCCTCCAGCCCATGCACCTTCAAGTCCAGATCGACAACCGCCATCGGATCCGTGCCCATCCTGCAGGTACCGACCGGATGGTGATCGGTCTTGGCATTGGCGCAACCATAATCGAACAATTGCTCGTCCGAATTGTATTTCGGCCCCGGCAGGCGTTCCGCCATGACGAAGGGCTTCAGCGCCGCCTGGTTCATGATTTCGCGGGCAAGTTTCAATCCTTCGATCGACATCTTGCGGTCGTGCGGATCGCTCCAATAGTTGGGATCGATCAGCGGCGCGGCCATTGGATCTGCCGATTGCAGCCGCACCGTGCCGCGCGACCGCGGATGCAGATAGGCCGAATTCAGGGTGACGCCGGCGTTCTTCAGCCGTTCGACACCCGCCTCGATGCCCGACCCCAGCCCGAGATGGAACTGGATATCCGGCGAACGGGCGTCGGGATCGGCGTACCAGAAACCGCCTGTTTCAAACAGGCTGGACGCGACGGGACCGGAGCGGAACAGCACATATTGCAGCCCCGCCCACAGGGTGCGGTGCAGCTTGGCGACACCGTCATAGGTGTGATCGCCGGTGCATTCGGAAATCACGAACAGATCCAGATGATCCTGCATGTTCTCGCCGACACCGGGCAGATTGTGCACGACGGGAACGCCGGTTTTCCGCAGCTGATCCGCCGCGCCGATGCCCGACTGCAGCAGCAGTTTCGGCGAGCCGATGGCGCCGGAACTGACCAGCACTTCCCGCTCGGCGCGGATGATCTCGCGGGCACTGCCTTTGGCGATTTCAACACCGACGGCCCGGCCGTTCTCCACCACGATTTTTGTCACCTGCGCGCCCATGCGGACCGTCAGGTTCTTGCGGCCTCTGACCGGGGCAAGATAGGCCATCGAGGCCGATGAGCGGCGGCGATCGCGCTGGGTCAGCTGGTAGAAACCGACACCGGCCTGCTGCCTGCCGTTGAAATCATGATTGTAGGGAATGCCGAGTTCCTGCCCGGCCCGGATATAGGCATCGCAGATCGGCAGGGTTGCAACCGGCATGGAAACACCCAGCGGCCCGCCATAGGAATGGTAGTCATCGGCAAAACGCTGATTGTCTTCGGCACGCTTGAAGTAGGGCAGCACGTCGCGGTAGCTCCAACCGGCACAGCCATCTTCCGAGGACCACAGGTCGTAATCGGTTGCATTGCCGCGCGTATAAAGCTGTGCGTTGATGCTGGAGCCGCCACCGATGACCTTGGCCTGCGTGTAGCGCAGCACGCGGTTCTTCATGTGCTTCTGCGGCACGGTCGACCAGCCCCAGCTGGCGACACCCTTGGTCATCTTGGCAAAGCCGGCCGGCATATGGAACAGCGGATTCCAGTCGCCGCCGCCGGCCTCGAGCAGCAGGACCTTTACATCGGGGTCCTCGCTGAGGCGATTGGCAAGCACACACCCCGCAGGGCCGGCACCGGTGATGATGTAATCGTAGGAGGATGATTTTTGGGTTGAGTTTGCCATGACTCAGACACCCCCCTCTGGGCTGCCGCCCATCTCCCCCACAGGGGGGGAGATCACATCGGCATTGACATTTTTGCATCTTGAACAGCGATGCAAGGCGAAATGAAACGAAACCGACAGCTGATCTCCCTCCCTGTGGGGGAGATGTCCGGCAGGACAGAGGGGGGTGAAATTCATGTTTTGCAACCTGTTAAAGTCGATTGATCGAAAGGGCGCCATCCGCGTTGATGATCGAGCCGGTGGCAAAGTTGAAATCGCCGCCGGCCAGCGCCGCAACGATGCGGCCGAGATCATCCGGCTCGCCCCAGCGCTTCATCGGCACGAGTCCTTCGGCGATGCGTTTGTCATACTTGGCTGCGGCAACGGCCGTCATGTCGGAGCGGATGATGCCGGGACGCACGTCGAAAACGCTGATCCCCTCTTCCGCAAGCCGCACGGCCAGCCCTTGCGTGAACGACGACAGTGCCGCCTTGGTCATGCAGTAATCGAGACGTTCCGGCGAGGTCATCTCCGCGGAAACCGACGTGATGTTGATGATCGTACGGGCGGCCCCCTCATCGGTGCGGCCAAGCATGGCGCGCAGCACCGCCTGGGTGAAGAACACGGTTCCCCGCACATTGATATCAAAGATCGCATTATAGTTTGCCGGCTCAAGATCGAGGAAATCACCGCGCACTTTCGAGCCGATGCCGGCATTGTTGACGAGACAGTCAATCCGGCCGAATGCTGCCATGACGGCGCCGACGGTTTGTGCATGGCCAGAAAGATCGGCGAGGTCCGCTGCAATGAATTCTACCCTGGCGCCGAGTGATTCCAGTGCTGAAACGGCGGCATCAGCCGCTTCATCCCGCACAAGGTCGGTGATCGCCAGATCAAATCCCCTGGCGGCAAGCGCCCTGGCAATACCGAGGCCGATACCGCGCCGGGCGCCGGTAACCAGAGCGACGGGTTTGGGTTGGATGCTCATCATGCAAGCTCCCCGGCAATGATGTGATCGGCGACGCGCAGCGCCTGTGCGGCGATGGTCAGCGCCGGGTTGACCGCGGCTGATGTCGGCAGGAAGGCGGCATCGACGACAAACAGGTTGGGATGGTCGAAGGCGCGGCAATGGACATCCAGCGGCGCCTGCGCCGGGTCCGTGCCCATCCGCACGGTGCCGCATTGATGCGACGGCGTCTTGCGATCAAAGGCCTTGGACAGAACGAGGGGAAATCCGGCGGCCCGCAACACCGACTTGATCCTGGCGACCAGTTTCTGATGTGCCGGCCAGTTGCTGCGCACCCATTCGAGAATGATCCTGTCGCCATCGACGCGAACGCGGCTCTCCGGTTTCGGCACATCCTCGCTCATGGCGAGGAAATCCACCGTATGATTGCAGAACCGGTCAAGAATCCATTCGGGCACGAGCTTGAGGTCCGACTTCAGCACGGGTCCGCTGATCCGCCCGAGCAATTGCACATTGCCGAGCGGTGCACCACCCTCGCCATCGGACAGGTAGAAATCATTGAAGCCGAACGTCTTCTGATAGATGGAATCATTGCGGAAGCGCGGATCGAACCCGATGACCGCCGACAGGTTGTGATTCATGAAGTTGCGGCCGACCTGATCGGAGCGGTTGGCAAGACCGGCGGGATTGCGGCTGTCAGCCGACCGCAACAGAAGCACCGCGGATTGAACGGCGCCTGCGGAGAGGATCACCAGCTTTGGCCTGACAACCGAGACTGTTCCGTCTTTCACATAGTGCACGGCGGCAATCGACTTCCCGTCAACCGCCGTTTCCAGCCGCGTGACGCGCGAATTGGTCTGCAGGCGGATATTGCCGTGCTTCAATGCCTGGGCAAGGGCGGTGGTTTCCGCATCCATCTTGCCGTTGAAGCTGTTGGGGTGTGCATCCCAGGGCGTCCTGCCGTGGGACATCCATGTATCGATATCGACGCCGAGCGGCAGGGAAAACGGATGGACACCGGCAACACGCAGCCGCCTGCGCAGGACACCGATGGGTTCCTCGTCGGGCACGGGCGGAAAGCCGTAGGGCGTCGAATGATGCGGTTCCGTCGGGTCTTCGCCTTGGCTTCCGCGCACCTGATAGAGCGCCTCCGCCTTACCGTACCACGGCTCCAGCTCGTCATAGGCAAACGGCCAGGCGGGTGAGACCCCCTCGAGATGCTGCATCTCGGCAAAGTCCTCGGCGCGGTAACGCGTCAGCACCGCGCCATAGAATTTCGAATTGCCGCCGACATTGTAGTAATTGCCGGGATTGAACGCCTTGCCGTCCGCATCGTACCAGCTTTCGTCCGGGCGGAAGAAACCCTTCTGGAAGATCGCGCGCGGATCGCGGTTCTCCGGACGGTCGGGCAAATGACCACCCGCCTCCAGGATCAGGATGTCTGCTCCCGATCCCGCCAGACCGGCGGCAATAGTCGACCCGCCAATCCCCGAACCGATGATGACGATATCGGGGGATTGGCTTCGTTGCGATGCGGCGTTCATGACATCGTGATCGTCAGGCGCCGATACGCAGCTGCGATTGCGGATCGAAGAACACGGCCTTGTCGAGATTGAACGCCAGCTGCGTCTTCTGCCCCGGCAGGATCTGGGCGTCGGCACGCAGGCGCGCCACCACTTCCTTGCTGCCAAGCCTGGTCACGGCGAAGGTATCGGACCCCGCTGGTTCGACCACGTCGATGAGGCACTCGCCTTCCACCAGCGAACTCGCATTGCGGTCCGCTCCGTCCGGATCGGTCAGGGCTTCCGGACGGATGCCGAAAATCACATCCTTGCCGGAATGCCCCACCAGCGCGCTGTTGGTCTTCCTGATCGGCAACCGCAACGGCGAGGAATCGGGCCGGTCGAGCACGACGCTCAAATCCGAAGCACCGCCCTCGATTTTCGCCTTGAGCAGGTTCATGGCAGGCGAGCCCATGAAGTCCGCGACAAAGAGGTTGGTCGGATTGTTGTAGATTTCCGCCGGGGTGCCGAATTGCTGCAGGATGCCGTCCTTGAGCACGGCGATCTTGGTGGCCAGCGTCATCGCCTCGATCTGGTCGTGCGTCACGTAGACGATCGTGGTTTTCATCCGCTGGTGCAGGCGCTTGATCTCGGTGCGCATGTCGACGCGCAGCTTGGCATCGAGATTGGACAGCGGCTCATCGAACAGGAACACCTGCGGATTGCGCACGAGCGCCCGGCCCATGGCAACACGCTGGCGCTGACCGCCGGACAGCTGGCTCGGCTTGCGGTCGAGCAGATGGCCGATCTGCAGCATGTCGGCAACCTGCTTGATGGCCTTCTCACGCTCGTCTTTCGGCACGCCGCGGATTTCCATGCCGAAGGCGATGTTTCCGCCAACGGTCATGTTTGGATAAAGCGCATAGGACTGGAACACCATGGCGATATCGCGCTTGGACGGATGCAGGCCGCTGATCGATTTGCCCTTGATGGAGATATCACCGGAGCTGATCGGTTCGAGCCCGGCAATGGTGTTGAGCAGGGTCGACTTGCCGCAGCCGGAAGGGCCGACGAGGACGAGAAAGCCACCCTCGTCGATCTCGATATTGATGTCCTTCAGGATCGGGACATTGCCATAGGATTTATGCAGGTTCTTGATCTGGAGAAATGACATTGGGTTATCCCTTCACGGCGCCGGACATAAGTCCACGGACGAAGTAGCGCCCGGAAACGATGTAGACGATAAGAGTTGGCAGTGCGGCGAGGATCGCGCCGGCGAAATGCACGTTGTATTCCTTCACGCCCGTCGACGAGTTGACGAGATTGTTGAGCGCGACCGTCATCGGCGTGCTGCTGAACCCCGAGAACGAGGCGCCGAACAGGAAGTCGTTCCAGATATTGGTGAACTGCCAGATGACGGACACCACGATGATCGGACCCGACGACGGCAGCAGGATGCGCCAGAAAATCTGGAAGAAGCTGGCGCCGTCGATCTGCGCAGCGCGGACCAGCTCCGTCGGGAATGCTTCGTAGTAATTGCGGAAATACAGCGTGGTGAAACCGAGACCGTAGATCACGTGCACGAAAATCAGGCCTTGAATGGTGCCGGCCATTCCGAGGGCACCGAGAACCCGCGCCATGGGTATGAGGACGATCTGGAACGGAATGAAGCAGCCGAGCAGCAGCATGCCGAACATGACGTTCGAGCCGCGGAACCGCCACTTCGTCAGCACATAGCCGTTCAGCGCGCCCAGCACCGTTGAAATCGCCACGGCCGGGATGACCATGATGATCGAGTTGATGAAGTAAGGCTTCAAACCTGTCGGCTGCACGCCGATCTGGGCCGTGGACCAGGCCGCAAGCCAAGGCTCGATGGTCCATTCATGCGGCGGCGACAGCATGCCACCCTGACGGATTTCATCGAGGGTCTTCAGCGAATTCACCACCATGACGTAGAGCGGCAAAAGGTAGTAAAAGGCGAAGACCAGCAGGGCGATATAGATAAGGATGCGTGTCAGCTTGCCGCTGGAGATGGCATTGTCCGGACTCGGAGCGCTCATTTGCTGCCTCCCCTGACTTCAGAATAGAGATAGGGAATGATGATCGCGAAAATGGTGATCAGCATGATGATGGCCGAGGACGCGCCGATGCCCATGGAATTGCGTGTAAACGTATAGGAATACATGAAGGTCGCGGGCAGTTCGGTTGCCTGTCCGGGGCCGCCGCCGGTCAGCGCAATCACCAGGTCATATGCCTTGATGGCGAGATGGGCGAGCACGACAAAGGCCGACAGGAAAACCGGGCGCATCAGCGGAATGATGATGCGGCGATAGATCATGGCGGTGGACGCGCCATCGATCTGTGCCGCCTTGATGATCTCGTTGTCGACGCCGCGCAGACCGGCAAGGAACATGGCCATGACGAAGCCGGACGATTGCCAGACGGCGGCGATCACCACCGTATAGATCGCCATCTTGGAATCCTTGATCCAGTTGAAGGCGAAACTGCTCCAGCCCCACTGGTGCATGGTGTTCTCAAGACCGATTCCGGGATCGAGGAACCATTTCCAGGCAACACCTGTCACGATGAACGACAGCGCCATGGGATAAAGGTAGATCGGCCGCAAGAAACCTTCGATGCGGATCTTCTGATCCAGCAGGATGGCAAGGCCAAGCCCGATGACGGTGCAGATGATGATATAGAGCGAGGCAAAAATACCCAGATTGGTGATGGCCCGCCACCAATGCGGCAGAGCCCACAATTTGCGGTAATTCTCCAGTCCGACAAAACCAAAGGACGGCAGCATCTTGCTGTCGGTGAACGACAGGACGCCCGTATAGATGATAAAGCCATAGACGAAGATCAGGACAATCAGAAAACTCGGCCCCAACACCAGTTTGGGTATCAAGTCCTGTATGCGGCTGCGGGTATCCATAGCCTCACCCCTTCAACTCTTAAGTTCTTGTCATTGCCGTGCTTGTTCACGGGAACCTGTCCGGGGCTTTGCGCCCCGGACAGAAGGAGCGCGCTTACTTGGCAGCGTCCACGGCGGAAACGAGTTCCTTGACCGCTGCGTCTGATGTCAGGTCACCGTTGAATTCGCGGGTAACCACGTCATAGATCGCATTCTTGATGGCGGCCGGAACCGCATAGCCATGGGCCATGGAACCGTAGAGCGTGCCGGCCTTGTTGGCTTCAGCCAGGTCCTTGATCGCCTTCTTGCCGCAGGCATCGAAGGCCGCATCGGACACATCGGTACGTGCCGGAGCTGAACCCTTCACGACGTTGAAAGCGGACTGGAAGGTCGGGCTCTCGATGGACGATGCCATGACGAGCTGCGACTTATGCTCAGCATCGCTCTTCTTGAAGAACAGGAACTGGTCGGAGTTGAACGTGACCGAACCCTGGGTGCCCGGGAAGCGCATGCAAACGAAATCCTTGCCTGGCTCCTTCTTGGCCTTGACGAACTCGCCCTTGGCCCAATCGCCCATGAACTGCACGCCGGCCTTGCCTTCGATAACCATGGTGGAGGCAAGGTTCCAGTCGCGACCGGAGAAGTTGTCATCCACATAGGAGCGCAGCTTGGTCATGCGGTCAAACGCTTCCTTCATCTTCGCGCCGCCCAAAGCCTTGGGATCGAGATCGATGAAAGCCGCCTTGTAGAAGTCATTGCCGAGCGACAGCACGACCGCGTCGAAAATCGTCGCGTCCTGCCATGGCTGACCGCCGTGGGCGATCGGTGTGATGCCCTGCTTCTTGAAGTTGTCGAGAAGGGCAATCAGTTCATCCCAGTTCTTGGGTTCCTTGCCGCCAGCCTTGTCGAGTGCAGCCTTGTTGATCCACATCCAGTTGGTGGAGTGGACGTTGACCGGTGCGGCGATCCAGTGACCGTCATATTTGGAGAAGTTCTGCAGCGCGCCGGGAATAACGTCGGCCCACTTTTCCTTCGATGCGACATCGTCAAGGTTGGCAAGAACGCCCTGCTTGGCCCAGTCGGTGATGTCGAAGCCCAAGGCCTGTACGGCTGTCGGAGGGTTGCCGCCGGTGACACGGGCGCGCAGAACGGTCATGGCTTCCGTACCGCCACCACCGGCAACAGGCATGTCGGACCAGGTGATGCCCTTCTTTTCCAGATCCTTCTTCAGGACTTCCAGCGCTGTCGCCTCACCGCCGGATGTCCACCAATGCAGGACTTCGACGTTTTCGGCAGCGCGGGCCATCGTGGCCGTGCCGAGCAGCATGGCTGCCGCAGCAACCGTATTCATCAACTTATTCATTTCATTCCTCCCAAGGAAAAAAAGATAAAATTCCCACTACCCTAGACCTCAGTTATCCCTCAGCCTGCCCCATTCATACAATAAGCCGAATGGCGAATACAATCGATTTAATTCGACGCCCAAAGTAATATCCTCCGCCCCATATGCATGTTCAGGGTCTTGGTCTCGGTGTAGTCCTCGACCGCATGACGGCCCAGTTCACGACCAAGGCCAGACTGGCGATAACCGCCGAACGGCAGCTCCGCTGCACCATCCATGAACGTGTTCATCCAGATGGTCCCGGCACGTACGCGGCGGCCTACCATCAGGCACGTATCGAAATCGCGGCTCCATACGCCTGCCGACAGGCCGTAGTCGATGGAATTGGCAATCCGGATGGCATCTTCCATCGTTTCGAATGTTAGCACGGAAAGCACAGGACCAAACACCTCTTCACGCGCGACGGCCATATCCGGCTGCACCGCCGAAAGAATGGTCGGGCTCATATACTGCCCAAGGCCGAGATCCAGCGGCGTACCGCCATGGGAAACGGCAGCGCCCGCCGATGCGGCATTGCGCACATAGGTGTCGATCTTGGCCAGATGTTCCGGTGTGATGATCGCACCGACCTTGGTCTGCGGATCAAGCGGATCGCCAACCCGGACCTTGGCCGACAGCGCGGCAACACGCTGCGTGACCTCATCGGCAATATCCCGATGAACGATCAGGCGTGAGCCGGCATTGCAGCATTCGCCCGCATTGAAATAGGCGCCGAACACCGCCGCATCGATGAAATCATCGAGATTGGCATCGGGGAAAACGATCTGCGGGTTTTTGCCGCCAAGCTCCAGCGAGACCTTTTTCAGCGTCTGGGCGGCATTGGCCATCGTCAGCTTGCCGACAAGGGTCGAGCCCGTGAACGAGACCATATCGACATCCGGATGGGTGGTCATCGGCGCACCGACCTCGGCGCCCGTACCGGCAAGGATGTTGACGACACCGGCGGGAACACCGGCTTCCATCAGGATTTCACCGAGAACGAGCGTCGATCCCGAGGTCAGTTCGGACGGCTTGACGACAGCCGTGCAGCCGGCAGCCAGGGCAAAGGGCAGTTTCTGGCTGACGATAAGGAAGGGGAAATTCCACGGCGTGATGATAGAGATGACACCGATCGCCTCACGCAGGACCACACCCAGCGTGCCGTCACCCAGCGTGTTGTAGCTTTCGCCATGCAGATCGCGGCCGAGCGCGGCGGCATAGCGCCAGATATCGACCGCGCCGCCCAGCTCGCCCTTGGCCTGCGAAATTGGTTTGCCGGATTCGATGCAGTCGAGATAGGCAAGTTCGTCGGAACGTGCCGCAATCAGATCAGCGGCCTTGAGCAGGATATTCGAGCGTTCGGCGCCGGTCATGCGCGACCATGGACCGTTGTCGAAGGCATTGCGGGCGGCACGGATGGCGCGCTCCGCATCGGCTTTCGTGCCCGCCTGATAGCGCGAGACCACGACACCATGGCCGGGGCTCTTGCGCTCGATCACACCTCCCTCTGCACCATCGGTCCATTTGCCGTCGATCAGCATCCGGAATTCGCGGATCTTGAAATTGTCGAGCGCTTGTGGCCGCATCAGAACCGTCATTACCATTCTCCCTTGAACACGGGCTCACGCTTTTCGGCAAAGGCCGAAACACCTTCTTTCAGGTCCGCTGTTTTGGCGACGAGGATCGAGCCGAGTGCTTCGACCGCCGTGCCATTGTCTTCGCCGTTAGCCGACGCAATCATCAGTTTGGCCACTTCCACCGCAGCCGGTCCGCGCCTGGCGATCCGCTCGGCATAGGCCTGCGCAGCGGTGACGGCGGCACCGGTTTCCACCACGTGGTCGACGATCCCGAGCGTGGCCGCTTCGGTCGCGCTGAAGATTTCACCGCCCAGCGCCATGCGGCGGACAGCCTGTGCCCCAAACCGGCGGACAAGCCGCTGCGTTCCCGACCAGCCCGGCACCATGCCGAGGCCCGTCTCCGGCAGGCCGATGCGGATATGCGTTTCGGCAATGCGAATATCGGCAGCAGCGGCAAGTTCGAGCCCGCCGCCCAGCGCATGCCCGTTGAGCGCGGCAATCAATGGCACGCGCAACGTCGCCAGACGCTCGAAGACGCGATGCCCGAAGCGGACCCAGGCGTGACCGAACTCGTTCGGCGTCATCGCCGCCCAGGCCTTGATGTCGCCGCCTGCGGAAAAGGCCTTGCCGGCGCCTGTCAGGATGGCGACGCGAATATCGGCATTGGCCTCCAATTCGTCGCACGCGGCTGAAAGCTCCTTCAGCATGGCAATATCGAAAGCGTTGAGTTTTTCCGGGCGCGACACGGTAATGGTTGCGACAGGCCCGTTGGAGTCAACCGTGATGCGGGGCTCAGCCATGGAGCGTCCTTTCCGGTTTCTGCGGCAGCTTCAAGCCGAAAGGCCCTTCGGCGAAGAGCTCTGCCGCCATCAGTTTCAGATCGCCGGCAACGATGAGCGGGAATTCCGACTGATCGAGAATCTGGGTCTGGAGATCGACACCCGGCGCAATCTCGGTAAGCACGATGCCTTCCGGGCGCAGGACCATGACGCAGCGCTCAGTGACATAGGTGATGTCCTGCCCCTGCTCCACGGCACGGCGGCCGGAGAAGGTGACGTGCTCGACTTCGTTGACCAGTTTCTTCAGCTTGCCTTCCTTCTCGATGACAAGCTTGCCATTCTCCACATGCACCTTCGCACCGGCATTGAACATGCCGGAGAAGACGATCTTGCGGGCCCGCGCGGTGATATCGACGAAACCGCCGGCACCGGCCGTCACATGCGGGCGGAAGCTCAGCTTGGACACATTGACGGAGCCGGACTTGTCGATCTCGAGGAAGGACAACAGCGAGGCATCAAAACCCGCACCCTGGAAATAGGTGAACTGGTGCGGTGACGGCACGAAGGCTTCGGCGTTGGAGGCGCAGCCAAAGGCAAAATCGAGAAGCGGGATACCGCCGACCGGCCCCTGCTCGATCACCCATGTCACCGCGCCATGCAGGCCCTCTTCGAGCAGGATGCGCGGGACATTGGCGGAGATGCCGAAACCGAGATTGACGGCGCTGCCTGCCTCAAGCTCCGTCGCGACACGGCGGGCAATCACCTTCTGGATGTTGAAATCCGGCAGGGCGAAATCGTCGAGCGGATGGAAGATCTCGCCCGAGATAGCTGGGTCGTAGACGGTCTGCGTGGTCTGCTTCTGGTCGGGGTCGACGACGACATAATCAACCAGAATGCCGGGAACGCGCACGTCATGCGGTTTGAGCGAACCGCTTTTGGTGATGCGCTTGACCTGCGCAATGACAATGCCGCCATTGTTGCGCACGGCTAGAGCCTGATCGAAGCCGCCGAGGTATGCGCCCTCATGCTCATAGGTCAGATTACCGCGCTCATCCGCCGTGGTGGCGCGGATGATGGCGACCTGCGGGATAACGGGCTTGAAGAACAGCCACTCTTCGCCCTCAAACTCGATCTTGCGGACCACCGGCTCGCGGGCGGCCGAGGCATTCATGGCGCAGCCCTGGCGGTCCGGGTCGACGAATGTATCGAGCCCGACCTTGGTCAGGACGCCCGGACGCTTGGCCGCCGCCTCGCGGTGCATGTCGAACAGGATGCCGGAAGGAATGTTGTAGGCGGCCACCTCGTCATTGCCGATCATCTGCCAGATCAGCGGCGGTTCAGCGGTCGAAGGCCCGGAAGGGTAGGAGCCGCCGAGAATGCGCTTGAGCAGCCCCTTCTTGGCGATGTAATCGATGCCTTTGATGCCGCTCATGTCACCCGCCGCAATGGGATGCAGCGTGGTCAGATCGCGCGGATGGCCCGTCGCATCGAAACGCGCGCCGATGGCTTTCAGCATCAGATCGGGGCAGCCAAGGCCGCTCGACGACGAGACCGAAACGATCGCTGCGTCGGGGATGAGGTTTGCCGCCTCTTCAGGGGTTATGTGCTTGCTCATGCTTGACGTCGTTCTCTTCAAAGACCTGGATTGATTGTCTGCACGGTGCCGGTGCGGGCGGCGTCGGTGACCGCAAGACCGGCGGCAAGCGACCAGACGCCATCTTCGCCCGTTGCCGGAGGCTGCCCCTTGCCGAGGATGGCGGCATGGAATTTGGCAATGCCGGTTTCGTAGAGGTTCCGGTGGTCGAGCTTGAGCTCGGTTTCACCCTCGGCATTGCGCAGGGTGACGGTGCCGACCGGCTTCTGCGTCATGACATTGCGGCCGACCAGCGAGCCTTCGGAGCCGTGCACCTCGAAGCCGGTTTCGGCATACTTCGTAGTGAAGCCATCATGGAACTGGGCAATCAGGCCCGACTTGAAGCGCAGCACGCCCATGACGCCATCGGCAAGGCCTGCCTTGCCAAGGCCGCCGATCTGGCTGGCGGCAACCGCCTCGACAGGATCGTCGCCCAGCACATAGCGCAGTGTATCCGTGTCATGCACGGTGATATCCAGGATGACGCCGCCGCCGGCTTCCGGCTTGTCGAGCCGCCAGCCCTGCAGGTGCGGCGGCAGATAGACCGCATGGAAAACCCGGGCGGCGAGCGGTGTGCCGATCCGGCCGGCAGCAATGGCGTCGCGCATGGCGGTGTGGCTCGCGGCATTGCGCAGATGATGATTGGTGCCAAGCACCACACCGGCCGCACGGCAGGCGTCAACCATGGCGCGTGCATCCGCAAGGCTCATGGCCAGCGGCTTTTCGCACAACACATGCTTTCCCGCAGCCGCGGCCGCGAGCACCTGATCCCTGTGCAGCTCATTGGTCGTCGAGATGTAGACCGCGTCGACATCCTGATCGCCGACCAGCGCATCGAGCGTGGTCACGGATTTGGCAATGCCGTGATCGGCAGCATATTTCCGGCCACGCTCGGCACTGGTGCTCATGACGGAAACGATCTCGCCGCCTTCGGCACGGATCGCATCGATCACCCATTCATGCGCAATCGTGCTTGCTCCGATCAATCCCCACCGCATCATGCCATTTCCTCCAGATGATTGTTCCTGACCGGCGCACCGCAGCTTTGCCGCACCACAAGGCGCACGGACGTCACCAGCGATTCCTGTTCATTGCCGCCGGCATTGATCTGCTTGAGCAGGAGCTGGGCCGCACGCTGGCCCATGCCCTGCGGGTCGACCGAAACGGTTGTCAGCGCCGGGACGGCGGTCTTGGCCTCGATCACGTCGTCGAAACCGATCACGCCAAAACCCTTGCCGGGCTCGATGCCGACGGCCCGCAAACCATCGCAGACACCGAAGGCCACCGCATCGTTGAGGCACAGCGCCGCCGTTGCCCGATCGGGATGGAGCATCATGCGCTCGACAGCGGCAACACCACCGGCGCGGGACGGCGCGGAATGGATGATCAGCGCCTCATCGACGGCAATGCCCGCTTCCTGCAGGGCATCGCGATAACCGCGCAGCCGCTCGGCAAAAACCGCGGTATCGAGAAAGCCGCCCATGAAGCCGATGCGCGTGTGGCCAAGGGCAACCAGATGACGCACGGCCGCCTTCGCGCCGGTATAATTGTCGGAAAGCAGGGTGGAGACCTTGGCACCCAGCAGATTGCGCACCACAACCACCACCGGAATACCGCTGTCGATCAACGGCTTGATATCCGCCGCCTCGGTGCCGCGCGCCGGCGACAGGATCATCCCGGCGATGCCGTTTTCCCGCATGGACGCGATGACTTCGCGCTGGCGGTCGACGCTCTCGCCGCTATGGGCAAGGAACTGCACGTAGCCTGCCGACTGAACGACCATATCCATGCCGACGGCGAGTTCGGCGAAGAAGCTGTTGGTGAGATCATTGACCACGATGCCGACGATTTTCGAGCGCGCCTGGCGCAGGTTGGCCGCACCGCGATTATAGACATAGCCGAGATCGGCGATGACGCTGTTGACCTTCTCACGGGTCTTTTCATTGACCAGCGGACTGCCCTGCAGAACCAGCGACACGGTGGATTTCGACACGCCGGCGGCATGCGCAATATCCACAACGGTTGTCCGGCTTCGGCTCACGGTCTTCCTCCCAGTCAGACGATGGATATAATTGGAACGTTCCAAATATGTCAAGCAGGAAAAATCAAGGACTATCACGATACATCGTCAGGACAACACAGAAAACCATGATTTACGGTGATTTCCTGCTCATTTTAACTTTCTCAGCCGTCGATCTTTCATTTTTCGGCTGCACAAAGGCTCGGATTTTTTCCTCTTGTTTTTTGGAACGTTCCAAATTACAAAGCCCTTCATACGACCGGGAGCGATATGATGAGCCTAGTTCTGAACCTGCCCGCCGCCGATGGCACGCTTTCAGCCTACCGCCTTTCCGGCGAGCCGACAGCGCGGCCGGATGCTCCGCCATCCTTCAGCCGTATCGCCTACGCGGCCGCCCATGTGGTGTCCGATCCGCGCAGGGACAGCGCGCCCTGGGGTTCGCCCGCCATCGACTGGGATGCCACCATGGCCTTTCGCCATCATCTCTGGTCACTCGGGTTCAAGATCGCCGAAGCCATGGACACGGCCCAGCGCGGCATGGGGCTGGATTGGGCAGGCGCGCAGGAACTGATCCGCCGCTCGCTCGCCGAGGCACGCAGCGTGCCGGGCGCGGACCTTGCCTGCGGTGCCGGGACCGACCAGCTGGCGCCGGAAGACACCCGCAGCCTCGCAGATGTGATCGCCGCCTATGAAACGCAGATCGGCTTTGTCGAGGCTGAGGGCGGCCGGGCCGTGATGATGGCCAGCCGGGCGCTCGCCAAAGTGGCAAAATCCCCGGATGACTACCGGGCCGTCTACGGCGAAATCCTGCGCCAGACGCGCAACAAGGTCGTCCTGCACTGGCTCGGTGACATGTTCGATCCGCAACTTGCCGGCTACTGGGGCTCCCACGACTTCGAGCACGCCCTGGAAACCGTGCTTGCCATCATCGATGACAACAGGGACAAGGTCGAAGGCATCAAGATTTCGCTGCTCGACAACACCAGGGAAATTGCCCTGCGCAACCGGCTGCCCGAGGGGGTCCTGTGCTTTACCGGCGATGATTTCAACTATGCCGAACTGATCGAAGGCGACGGCGCACGGTACAGCCACGCCCTGCTCGGCATTTTCGATGCGGTCGCGCCGCAGGCCTCGAAGGCACTGGCGCTGCTGGCAAAGGGCGAGACGACGGCCTTCCGCGCCGTGATCGAACCCACCGTGCCGCTGTCCCGCAAAATTTTCGAAGCCCCGACGCAGTATTACAAGGCGGGAGTGGTTTTCCTGGCCTGGCTCAATGGTCACCAGAGCCATTTCACCATGCCCGCCGGCATGCAGTCGGCACGCGGTATCGTTCATTATGCCGATATTTTCCGGCTGGCCGATCAGGCCAATGTTCTCGACAGGCCGGAACTTGCCGCAAGCCGCATGAAGAGCCTGCTTCAGCTATACGGTCTCTGATATCCGGCTTCTGCTGGAGCCCTCTTGATCCCGCGGGCTTGCCGGGCGATTGTCCGTGCCGACTCGCTCCATCATCCGGGATTCCCATGAAGCTGCTTTACCAGACACACTCGCCCTACGCCCGCAAGATACTGGTCGCCATTCACGAAATCGGTCTGGCGGACAGGGTCGAGGTCATCCACCACGAAACCAGTCCAACCCGGCGCAATGAGGCGGTCTATGCGCTCAACCCACTGGGAAAGGTTCCGGTGCTGATCGGCGAGGACGGCTTTGCGCTGTTCGATTCGGTTGCCATAGCGGACTATCTCAGCACCCTCCCCGGTGGCTCCGCCCTCATCCCGCCAAGCGGGAATGCACGCTGGGAAACACTGCGCCTGCAGGCGGCGGCGCAGGGCATTGCCGATTCCGGCATCGTGGTGCGCTGGGAAACCGAGCGGCGGCCGGAGCCTCTGCGTTGGCCGACCATGCGCGATGCCCAGTTGCAGAAAATCATCGCGGCCTGCGATTTCGCCGAGAAGGAAGCATCCCTCGAGGGCCTGCCGCGCATCGGTGAGATCGCCCTGGCGACAACGCTCGACTGGATCGCGTTTCGCAACGTCTATCCGTTTGCCGAAGGCCGCCCGCGCCTTGCCGCATGGTATGCCGGTTATTGCCAGCGTCCCTCGATGCAGGCAACCGCTTTTTCCGGTGAAACGCACGATTGAGACGGCGGTGAAACACCGTCTCCTCCAGGCCCATGCGGCGAGCGCCGGCCTGCGCCTTTGAATCCGATAGCTATTTGCACAAGTATCCAGTATTGAAGAACCCGTGGTGATTTGGCCGGCCGGCTTGCAGCCACGTTAAAAAACTCGCTAAAGGGCCGCGTGCGGACCGGAAGCGTTCTATCGGCTTTTTTTGGTGACCGTGATGCCTATCAAGATTCCTGATAAACTGCCCGCCTTCGATACTTTGGTAAGCGAGGGCGTACGCGTGATGACGGAAGCCGTGGCTATCCGTCAGGATATCCGCCCGCTCCAGATCGGGCTGCTCAACCTGATGCCCAACAAGATCAAGACAGAATTGCAGATCGCGCGCCTGCTTGGCGCTTCACCGCTGCAGATCGAACTTTCGCTGGTGACCGTCGGCAGCTACAAACCGAAGAATACGCCCGAAGACCATCTCAGCGCCTTTTATGAGACGTGGGAAAAGGCGCAGCACCGCACGTTCGACGGTTTCATCATTACCGGAACCCCCGTCGAGACAATCCCGTTCGAGGATGTCAGCTACTGGCCGGAAATGCGCGATATCCTGGAGTGGACGCAAACCAACGTCCATTCGACGATGAATGTCTGCTGGGGGGCGATGGCGGCACTTCATCATTTCCACGGCGTGCCGAAGCACGCGCTTGGCGAAAAAGCATTCGGTGTCTACAGCCAGAGAATCCTGAAGACAGCGTCGCCCTATCTCAACGGCTTTTCCGACGATTTCGCCATTCCGATATCACGCTGGGCCGAAGTGCGGCCGGCGGACATTCTTGCGCGGCCGGAACTGACGCTGCTGGCACATTCGGAGGAGAAGGGAGCCTGCATCGTCGAAGATCCGCGGTATCGCCGCCTTTATGTGCTCGACCATCTCGAATATGATTCCGGTTCGCTGGCCGATGAGTACTTCCGCGATATTCAGGCCGGGGTACCGATCAACCTGCCGTTCAACTATTTCCCCGATGACGACACATCAAGGCCGCCGCCCAATCGCTGGCGCTCGCATGCGCATTTGCTCCTGTCCAACTGGATAAACGAGATTTATCAAACGACACCCTTTGATATCGGTTCAATCGGAAAATCCCGATAAACGAAGGCCGGGCCAGCACGGCCGCCCGCCCTTCACCGCTGGATAGGGCAGCGGGAAGCCTATTCCGGCACAGTATGCGCTCGGCGCAGGACGGTTTTGGCCATGAAGGTTTCGAGGGCGTCGGTTTCTGCGGCGGTGACATGCAGGCCGAC
>NZ_JBXAFE010000004.1:0-410691 GCF_058792715.1 Phyllobacterium sp. MT110 | reverse complement strand
TGTCACTACCGGATCAATACTCCCCAATAGTGCCGTTTGAATCTTCCCCAGGTGCTGCGGCCGCCGGTCTTCCGGGGCGCGCCCCGGAAGACCGGCGGCGCGTCATCGCCGATACTCCTTCCGATGGTCGGAAGGGAGATTTTGGTGATCAAGCTGAGGGAGACGATCATGATCCTGGATCTGCATCAGCAGGGGCTGACGGTGTCGGCTATTTCCAGACAAACTGGCATCGATCGCAAGACGGTGCGCAAATACATTGAACGAGGCCTCAAGGCTCCGGCCTATGGTCCAAGAAAGCCTCGCGCGACGGTCATCGACCCGTTCGCTTCTTACTTGCGGGAGCGGATCAAATCCTATCCCGGCCTGACCGGCAGCCGATTGTTTCGAGAACTGCGGGAGCGAGGCTATAGCGGCGGCTACACGGCTGTGACGGATTTTCTCCGCGATGTGCGCCCTGCTGCAAGTCAGGGCTTTGAAGTTCGTTTCGAGACGCCGCCTGGTGAGCAGGCCCAGGTCGACTTCGCCCAGTTCCATGTCGTCTTCACCGATGAACCCATGACGCCGAGGATCGTCTGGCTGTTCTCGATGGTGCTGGGGCACAGCCGTCTGATCTGGGCCCGCTTCGTCATGCATCAGAACCTGCCGACCGTTCTGCGTTGCCATATCGCGGCCTTCGAGGCTCTCGGCGGTGCTCCGCGGGAAGTGCTTTACGACCGGATGAAGACGGCCGTCATCGGCGAAGGCCAGACAGAAGGCATCGTCTATAACCGTGCCCTCATAGACCTGGCACGCCATTACGGCTTCCACCCGAAGGCCTGTAAACCCTATCGCGCCAAGACGAAGGGCAAGGTCGAGCGGCCGTTTCGCTATATCCGCGAAGACTTCTTCCTCGCCCGCTCATTCCGCAACCTGGACGACCTGAATGCTCAGCTTCGGCACTGGCTGGATACGGTCGCCAATCCAAGGAAGCATGCCACGACCCTGCGCATCGTCAATGAGGCCTTCGCCGAGGAGCGGAAGCACCTGCGACCGTTACCGCTGGCTCCGTTCAAATCCGTTCTGAAGCTGGAGCGCCGAGTATCGCGGGAAGGCATGGTCAGCGTTGGCGGCAACACCTACAGCGTTCCGGATGCGACCCGTAGCCGTATGGTCGAAGTCCATTCGCTCGCCGACGAGATCCGCATCTTCGAGAACGGCATGCTGATCGCAGCCCATCCCGTCCTGGAGGGACGCAAACAGCGCCGGGTTCAGCCCGACCATCGACGAGCACTCGCGCCGCAACATCGCTCCAGGACGCGCGACGATGCCATTGTCGTCAAGCCCGCAGGCGACACCGTGCTTCAGAGATCTCTCGCCTTCTATGACGCCGTCGGCAAAGTTCTGGCACAGGAGAACCGCCCATGAGCGCGGCCCTTGATGCCATTCCGTCCATGATCGATCGTATCCGTCATGATCTCGTCGGCCTGAAGATGCCACGTGCACTCGAAGCTCTCGACCATGTCGTTCGACGCCTCGAGCACGGTGAGCTTTCTGCGCTGGAAGCCATCGATATCCTCCTGTCCGAAGAATTGACCCTGCGTGAGAACAGCCGGATCAAGACGGCCCTGCGAATGGGCAGGCTCGGCACGATCAAGACACTCGCCGGCTTCGACTTCACCTTCCAGCCTTCGCTCGACCGAGATCGCATCTTCACCCTGGCGCAGCTCGGATTCGTCGATCGTCACGAGGCCGTCCATTTCCTTGGTCCGCCGGGAACAGGCAAAAGCCATCTCGCCACAGCGCTCGGTGTCGAAGCCGTGAAGGCCGGAAAGAGTGTGTATTTTACGACGCTCGCCGACCTCATTGGTTCGCTTGCCCGTTCCGAACGAGAAGGCAGACTGCAGGAGCGGATCCGCTTCTTCTGCAGGCCGAGCTTGCTGATTGTCGACGAGATCGGCTACCTGCCGGTCGTCCACGGCGGCGGCAATCTCTTCTTTCAGCTCGTCAATGCCCGATATGAACGGGGTGCGATGATCCTGACGTCAAACCGCGGCTTCGCAGAATGGGGCGATGTGTTCGGAGACCCCGTCGTCGCAACAGCGCTGCTCGACAGATTGCTTCACCATGCCGTCGTCGTGCAGATCGAAGGATCCAGCTACCGGCTGCGGCAGCATGCCGAGTTGATGCCAGAGCATGTCCGGTCCAAAGCCTTGATCGCACCCCCGGCGTTTGCGCCCCCTCAAAAACCACGCGGTCGGCCGCCGAAAAATCCCCAAATCTCCTTGGCGTCCACATCGGCATAATTGGGGAATTTTACTTCGGCACTTCTGGGGAAAATTCAACCGGCATTGACAGGGGCCTCCAACTACCTCATGACATTTGGACTGTTCATACCGGTCATCATTCATTCGGCGTTCGTTTTCGTGTCGAATGGCACCGGCAATACTGTCCGTGTGCGTCCGGTAACATTGGGGCAGCTCAATCCTGTTTCGCCAGTTCTTCTCCGCACGGAGGCGAGCAAGAACTTCGGCGCTAATCATCAATCGGTGCAGCCGAAACCCGGCATATTGTCGGACCCGGTTTAGCACCTGCGAATGGAGTGTTCACGTGTCAGTATCTGTCCTGATCATGACGCTAAATGAGGAAGCAAGTCTTCCGGCCTGTCTGGCATCACTGTCCTGGTGTGACGACATCGTCATTCTGGATTCCTTCAGCACCGATCAAACCCTCGAAATAGCCCGCAAGGCAGGCGTGCGGATTTATCAGCACAAATATGAAACTGAAACCAAGCAGCGCATGTACGGCCTCAAGGAAATAGAGTTCAAGCATCCGTGGGTTTACATGCCGGACGCGGACGAAATTACGCCTGATGATCTGCGCGACGAAATGCTGGCGATAGCGCGTGATCCGGATCGGCCGGAGGCGCTTTTCCGCGTCCGCTACAAGAACATGTTCATGGGACGCTGGATCAAGCACAGCAGCCTTTATCCGACATGGATAACGCGGCTGTGCCGTCCGGAGCGGGTAAGGTATGAGCGCGAGTGCCATTCACGTTGCGTGGGTGACGGTCCGACGGGACGGCTGAACTCCCACTTCATCCACTACAGTTTCAGCAAGGGACTGACTGCCTGGTTTGACAAACACAACCGGTATTCCGGTTTTGAGGCGACGGAGTCGCTGCAGATCCTGCGCGATAGAGGTATCCCATGGAAGGACTTTTTCAGTTCAGCCCCTGAAGCCCGCCGCAGAGCGCTCAAGGAACTGTCCTATCGGGTGCCGTTCCGTCCAGCGGCCCGCTTTGCCTATATGTATCTGTTGCGAGGCGGATTCCTGGATGGCTGGCAAGGCTACCATTATTGCCGGCTTCTTGCCGCTTACGAGTATATGATTGTGATCAAGATCCAGGAGCAGCGCCGCCGCGAACACGGTCTTTCGATATGACGCCGCGGCCTGCTGCCATCTCGAAGCGTCGACGCGGTGGTCTGGTTCGTCGCTGGAGGCTCGCCGCCATCCTTTTCCTGGGCCTGTTTGCCCTGTGCAGCTATCCCTTGGCCATGGTATTCGCCAACACGCTGCTGAGTGCGCGCAACCCGGCAACTCGGGCGGACATTATTGTTATTCTGGGTGGGGACGGGAATGCGCGCGCGGCGCAAGCCGCGCGCTTGTGGCAGGCCGGTATGGCGCCGAAAATTCTCGTAACCGGCGACGGGGATTGCTACTGGATACGCAATTCCCTGTTGGAATATGGCATCGATGCCGGATCAATCACGGTTGAGTGCCAGTCAAGAAACACATGGGAGAACGCACTTTTCTCCAATCCCATCTTGCAACGCATGCAGGTGCGCAAAGCTATTCTTGTCACCAGCTGGTTTCATTCCCGCCGCGCACTAAGCAGCTTCAAAACGATCGCGTTCAATATCCAGTGGCAGTCGGTTCCCGTTGAGCCGGACGCTCCCATTTGGCGGACCGCGGTCGGGCAGGGCGGCATTCAGATTTTCAAGGAGTACCCAAAGATCCTCTGGTATGTGCTGCGTTCTTCGGTGTGGAAAGATCGCAGCGAACGGGATGCCCGAACTTTTGCCGTGGGGATGCTGGCGTGAACTGGCTGTTCTTCGCCCGGTCGTATCCGGCTAAGCCGGGATGGTTGGATCGACAATCGAACGGCGGTGCAATTTTTTTAAGGGAGATAATGCGATGCAATCACGCTTTGCCGATACAGCCTTGGACACATCAGGAGAGCCATTGCCTCGCCTCGGCGGCGCAACTTTCGCGCTGAGATACCGGCTGATGCGATTGAGCTGGACGATCTGCTGGACCCTGTTGGCCGCGTGGACCCCTTCTCCGTGCAGCCGCTGGCGCATCTGGTTGCTCAGGCGGTTTGGGGCGCGGATTCATCCGACCGCGATTGTTCGCGGCAGTGCGCGGATTTGGTGGCCCGGCAATCTTGTGATGCGACAGCATGCATCAATGGGACCGGGGGTGCTTTGTTACAATGTCGCCGAAATAACGATCGGGGATTTTGCGATCGTCTCGCAGCGTGCCCATTTATGTACCGGCACCCATGACGTCGATGACGGTGATTTTCCGCTGACCAGCCGTTCCATCATCATCGAGGCGAACGCCTGGGTGGCTGCAGAGGCCTTTGTCGGCCCCGGTGTCGTCATCGGGGAGGGTGCTGTCCTCGGCGCGCGAGCTGTCGCCGCGCGTGCCTTGGATCCGTGGACAATCTATGTCGGCAATCCGGCGAAGCCGGTCAGACGACGCCGTGGCGGCCCCGCGTGAATCCCGGCACGTGTCGTTTTACGAGGCCGGCAGCGTTGGACGTATGCTCCCCATATAGCCATTGATCGTCGACGCGGCGATCTGCGGCCAGGTATATTGGTCGCGAACAAGCTGTTGGCCATTTCGGCCCATAGCATGTGCCATTCCGGCATCGCTGAGAATGTCGCGAAGACCAGATGCGACGTCATCCGGTGCAAGGGTTACAACAGCTCCGGCGCGGGCCGACCGGACTTCCGGAAAATGACAGGCGTCGCTGATGACCACCGGCAATCCACACGCAAGCGCTTCGAGAATGGCGACGCTGAAGCCTTCCTGGCGACTTGGCAAGCAAAAACATGTGGCATCGACCATAGCGCGCAGCTTGTCCTTGCCATAAAGGCCGCCGACCAAATGGACGCGGTCGTTCAGGTGCAACTGGCCGACCAGATTGATGAATGCGTCCCGCGCGCCACCGTCCGGACCTGCTACCACCAGATCGACATCGGGATAGGCGCCGGCGATGCGGGCGAAAGCTGTTGCCAGGACATCCAGTCCCTTCTTGGTATGAAGCCGCGATAGAAATAAAATGACGCGTTTGTTGCCGATTAACGGAAACCGCTCCTTGAAGAACCCGTGCGAGGGAAGCTCTTCGAACTCTTCCAGAAAGACCCCGTTGGGAATGATGAGATTGGGCGATGCGAGTTCGAGCGGTTTCAGCAGTTGCGCTTCGTCTGTATTGAGCGCCAGTATGAATTTGGCGTTGTTCAGCATTGCGCGATACCCCAAAAGCAAGGCAATCCGCTTTTTGAAGGCTTTCTGTTTCATGCTCCACACATCGAGCATCCCGTGCGGTTGTACGCAATATGGAATGCCTTTGCCGTGTGCGATTTTTGCCGCCACCTTGAGCAACGGCTCCCAGACACCGTGGACATGAACGAAGGATGCCGCGTCGAGAATTGCCCGCAATTGCTTGCGGCCCTGCAGGCAAAGAAAGCGCTCTTTCATATCCGGATCTGCCAGCAAATGCCAGTTTATCGAAGCGAAATGCGGGACAGTATCTGCGGCTTTGAAAGCCCGTTTCTGTATGTCTGGCCCCCCATAACTGACGATATGAACATCGTGGCCCTGGTTGGACTGTGCCGCTGCCAAACGGATGCACCCGCCCTGTGGACCGCCGTGCACAGGATCAATGGAAGAAATGATATGAACTATACGCATATCGGAACGCTCCTGCTTGGTATCCGTTCAGCCAAAGGCTGCATGGGATGAATTTCCATACCTATCGTTCCACCGCGAATTGTTTTTGAAGACGGGGAGCCAGAACGTCCATAAGCCGCTGGCCGTAGCGCTCGACGGTGAATTCGGAAGCCCGCTCCTTTGCCTGGCTCGACATCCGGGCGCGCAATGCCGGATTTTTTGCAAGCCGCAGGAGTGCGTCGGCGATCGCCCTGCTATCCCGGATAGGAACGATGAAGCCGTCTATTCCATCCCTGACGACGCTTCCGGCGTTCTCGGTACAAATGACCGGCAAACCGGCAGCCAGCGCCTCATAGATCGCAGTGGCGGAGCCTTCACATATCGAGGGGAGAAGGAAGACGTCCGCCCACTGATATTCTTTCATCATCTCCGACCGGGGTATGATGCCGCGCAGTTCCACCGCTGCAGCCAGCTTCTGCCGGATTTCAGGCGACAGTATGGTGGGGCCGGCCATGCGGAACTGTGCGGATGGTCCAACCAGCCTTGCCGCCTCGGCCACATAGGGCGAGCCCTTGCGCAACCCCACCTCGCCGACGGTCAGCACACGCAGGGGGCCATCCGTTCGAATGGTCTTGCGATCTTCGAATTCAGAGTCGATGCCATAGGGAACGACGACGCATCGATCAGAGGGGCCACCGGAAGCGACGACGTTGCGGCGTACAAATTCGGACGGACAGATAATGATGTCCGCAAGCGCCCATTCGGCCTTCTCACGTGCGGCGAAGGTTTGCGCATAGTGGTTCACTTCATATTTCCCTGCCCAGTCGGGAAAACTGCGTTGTTCCTGTTGAACAAGTTCTTCAACGACCTGGCGCGGCGCGATCATCTGTTCCACGGCCGTCCACATTCCCTGTGCTTTGGCCGCTTGCATTTGCTCGAGCGCATCGCCGCTGAAAGCGTAGAGGCCGGCTGCTCCATGAAATCCGCTGGATGCCACCAGTTGTGAGAAATGGGTGCCGGCCCAAACGGCATGTTTTGTGTGTTCAATCACATTTGTAACTCTGAGCCGGCGGATAGCCGAGATGACACCGAATGCGGGAAAGGTAGAGGTCAGGTCTGGCGCCACACCTTTGGGCACGCGGCCGATCAAGCGCTTGAGGGATGGCAGGAGCATCGATCGGGGCACGGTGTTGATCACGCGGGGCCAGCTATCGGTCGCGCAGATGTCCGTGTAAAAATGAGCAAGCCGACCTTGCGAGGCGAGTATGCGGGGCACGGCATAATGCATTCGCGCGCCCAACTGACTGACGACAACTGTTCCACCCATCATGCTGACCTAAAAATGGTGGACCTCAACGGATCCGTACCCGGTTGCTGAAACGCAGACATGACGTCGGACCATGACTGCACTGCGTTGTCCCGCGAATAGACCGTTTCCAGCAGGTCCCGGGCGTTGCACCCCATCTGGGTGCATTGCTGGGGCGCGTTTTTCAGCTGGACGATCAGGGCCGCAAGCTTTTGACTTTCGCCGATTTCAACGGCCTCTCCGCACCGAGTTGATGCAATCACGTTAGCCACTTCCCCATCGGGCGCTCCAACGAAGAGCGTGGGGCGGCCAGCTGCCAGAATGCCGTAAAACTTGCTCGGGACAATGCAATGCTCAAGCCTGGGAATGAGCGAGACAATGTGGGCGTCGGCGGCACTCAGGCTTTCCGAAATATTTTCCGGAGGCTGCAATGGCTTGAACAGGATGTTCTTCAACTGACGCTTCTGGGCAATTTCCTCGATACGTGCCCGCTGTTGCCCGCCCCCGACCAGGAGGAACTGTATATCGCTGTCGTCTTTCAACAGGGCTGCGGCTTCAATCAGGGTGGTAAAGTCATGCGCCCGCCCAAAGTTACCGGAATAGCCAACGACGAATTTATCCTGAAGTCCCCAGTGACGTCTCAGGCCATTGTCTGATCGCGGAACCGGATAGATTTCGCTGCCATCCGACCAATGGTGCATGACACGAATCCGATCGCCGGGAATGCCGCTGCCTTGCAAATAGGACGCCATCATCTCGGTCGGACAGACAATCATGGTCGACTTGCGCATAGACCAGTTGCGCAGCATCTTGCTGATTTTCCCCGGAATGCCTTTGCTCGAAAGCATCTCCAGTTCCATGGCGACTTCGGGAAAAAGATCCATGACCCAGTTTATCATCCTGGCGTTGCGCCACAAAGCCGGCAGGGCGGTCGTCACCGACAACAATGGAGGATCCGTGCAAACGACGAACAAGTCGCCGGGGCGAAGATACCTCAGGCACCATATGAAAACCGATATGTGGAATGTCAGATAATCAACGATCCTTCCTGCCAGGTGATGGCGGCCGAACCGCGTGGCCCAAAGCCGTTTCACCGCAACGCCGGCAATCATCTCTTCCGCCGGAAGAACGACACCCGAATGGTCGTGAAGTGTGCGGCTTGCAATTGCCGTGATGTCGAAGCCGTGGTGCGCAAGCGCGGACGCCAGACTGGATACCATGCGGCTGGTGGCCGATTGATCGGGCAGGAAATAACGGTTTGCGAAAACGATTCTCATTCCGGATCCTTCCTATACCCGGGCCGCTTGTATGGCCGCAGGTAAAGCTAGAAATGGAGTTTCGCAGGTGGCGGCGCGCGCAAGCAAGATCAACAAACGCACTACAGGCGGTCCTGGCGGGGCTTAAGCCCCTACGCCTTCTGGAGAGGGTGAGGCGGACAGACGTGCATGCCGTCTTGCCATTATCGGCCGTCACATGGCGGAATCGCTGTTTTCGATCAGCATTCCTATCCCTATTCCCGAAGTGTCTATTCGATGTCGCCGCCTATACTTGGCTTCCATCCATTGCCGATGGGCGGGTTTCTCCATGATGGAATTCGGCACGGCAATGCGCTTGTCACCACACTTCAAGGACACACGGACGGGAATTGCGAATGACTGGGAAAACGGCATTGATCATTGGGGTTACGGGACAGGATGGAGCCTATCTCAGCGAGTTTCTCCTGAAAAAGGGCTATATCGTGCACGGACTGAAGCGTCGATCGTCGTCGTTCAACACGGCCCGTATCGACCACCTCTATCAGGATCCGCACGATGACGATGTCCGGTTTCATCTGCATTTCGGTGACTTGACGGACGCCACCAACCTTTGCCGGGTGGTTCAGGAAATTCAGCCTGACGAGATTTACAATCTCGGAGCGCAAAGCCATGTGCAGGTCAGCTTCGAAACGCCGGAATATACGGCCAATGCCGACGCGATGGGTACTTTGCGCCTGTTGGAGGCGATGCGCATCATGAAGATCGAAAAGACCTGCCGTTTTTATCAGGCCTCGACATCGGAGCTCTTCGGCAAAAGCATCGAGGCACCTCAGCATGAAGGCACGCCGTTTCATCCGCGCAGCCCCTATGCGGTGGCCAAGCTCTATGCCTACTGGATAACGGTCAATTATCGGGAAGCCTATGGCTTTCACGCCTCAAACGGCATCCTGTTCAACCATGAAAGTCCGATCCGCGGTGAGACGTTCGTGACCAGGAAAATCACGCGTGCCGTCGCCGCGATTGAGCGTGGATTGCAGGACAAGCTTCGTCTGGGAAACCTCGAGGCCAAGCGCGATTGGGGCCATGCACGCGACTATGTCGATGGGATGTGGCGTATTCTCCAGCAGGATGATCCCGACGATTATGTGCTTGCAACGGGTGAAACCCACACGGTGCGCGAATTCGTCGAACGAGCGTTTTCAACCGTGGGAAAATCCATTGAATGGAGCGGTACCGGCGTTGATGAAATCGGCTACGACCGCAAGAGCGGCAAGGAGATCATCGAGATCGATCCGCGCTATTTCAGGCCGGCGGAAGTTGACCTGCTGTTGGGGAACCCGGAAAAGGCCCGCATCAAGCTGGGCTGGAGCCACACGACCGCTTTTGAAGATCTCGTATCGGAAATGGTAGAATCGGATATGCGGACCATCATGCGGGAAGAAAGCCGCAATGACTTCTATGGTTGAGGCGTCCCGGCACAGTTTCGCGCTTCGGGGCAAACGGGTCTGGGTTGCCGGACATACCGGCATGGTCGGATCCGCTCTGGTGCGGCGGCTGAGACGGGAAGAGTGCCGCCTCATCACGATCGATCACAACAAGCTCGATTTGACGCGTCAGCGCGAGACAGAGGAATGGATGGCGGTTGCGCGGCCGGACGTCATTTTCATCGCTGCGGCGCGCGTGGGCGGAATCCTGGCGAACGCCCATCATCCCGCAGATTTCCTCTACGAGAATACCATGATCGCCATGAACATCATGCATGCAGCGCACCGGCTTGATGTGGAGAAACTCCTATGGCTTGGGTCCAGCTGCATTTATCCGAAATATGCTGACCAGCCCATCGAAGAGCAGGCATTGCTGACGGGAAGCCTTGAGCCGACGAATGAGGCTTATGCGATTGCCAAGATCGCGGGACTGAAACTCGCGGAGGCTTATGCGCGTCAATACGGACAGTGCTTCATTACAGCCATGCCAACCAATCTCTACGGGCAGAATGATAATTTCGATCTGCAACAGGCTCATGTTCTGCCGGCGTTGATACGAAAAATGCATGAGGCCAAGGAGATGGGCAGCCCCAGAGCTGTCGTTTGGGGCACGGGAATGCCCAGGCGCGAATTTCTCCACGTGGATGATCTTGCGGATGCCTGCGTCTTTCTGATGAAAAACTATGCCTCGGCCAGCCACATCAATATCGGTTCCGGTGCGGAGATTTCCATCCACGACCTAGCGCTCCTGATCGCCAGGATCGTGGGTTATCGTGGTTGCGTGGATTTCGATACGTCGAAGCCGGATGGGGCGCCGCGAAAGCTGCTGGATTCGTCGCATATGGAGGCTATGGGATGGCATGCCCGTATCGAGCTGGAGGCCGGTATTCGCGATCTCTACAGCCGCTGGCGGGCGTCGTTGGCGCCTTCAAACGGGTTGGCGCAGACGGGATCCTGATGAACGCGGGCGTTGGAATACGCCCTGGCGGAAGGCTCTGACTACAAGACACGCACGGTCAATTGACAGCCTTGGGTACGACCGCTTTGGGAAGTTCAAGTTGCGCACGCAGAATATCTCCGGCCCTGATCTCATCATGTTCCGACAAGGCCGTTTCCTGATAGTTTCCGTCCACCACCCGAACCACCGTGAAGGTCAGCTTGACTGTTTCCTCGCGTGACGTCACGCGCTGGGCCGCGGCGCCGATTTCACCCATGGATTGTGCGATGAACGCAATTTTTTTGCGCAGTCTCATGATGTCGAGATCAATGTCCCGCAAGTCTTTGGCCGCATCATTGGACCGAGAATCGTTCAGGGCGAGCAGGCGCTGCTGGATCGCGTTCTCATTCTGCTTCGCGCGTGCCAGGAACGAGCCGAATTCGAGCGCATCCCGGCGCATTGCCGAAAGCTGGCGCTGGGTATCGCGCAGTGTTGATTGTGCGGTAAGGCCTTTGTCCACCAGACTCTGGGATGCCTTTACATTTTGCTCGAGAAGCGAAATTTCCTCGTTGCGCAACTTTGTGCTTTCTTCCAGCGTGGTGATTTCTTCGGCATAGTTCTGCTTCTGGGCCTCAAGCGCGGTTGCTTCGCTTTGCAGGGCGGAAAGCCGAAGATCGAAAAGTTTTCGCTCGGAATCGACGATCCGCTGCCGCTCGGCCTTGTCATCGATCGCATCGAGGCTCGCTGTCAGATCATAGTCAAACTGCTTTCCATTCAATTCGGCTTCGAGACGCACCCGCTTCACGTCCTGCGCAAAGAGTTGCAGTGAGGTGTCGGTATATTCCTGCCGTGCTGCAACCAGTTGGATGCCCGCGGTGTCCAGCTTGTCAGCGGCCTGCCGCGAACCTCCGCTCAACGCAAACAATTCCAGGGCAATCATTCCCGGCCGGTATTCATATTTTCCAGGTTTCTGCACATCGCCGATGACAAAGACCGGTGCGTATTCCTTCACGGCAACAGAAACGGAAAGACCGGGTATGTGCTGTAGAAGCGATTGTGTGATGGTTTGCCCGATTTCGGTGATCGTATGATCGGCAACGGCTATATTGCCAAGAATGGGATAGGCAATTGTTCCATCGACGCTGACAGGAAAGGTACCTGTCAATCCGGCATCTCCATAGACCGTTATGAGCAGGACATCTCCCGAAACGATCTTGTACGGCTCCGGATTTGCTTGGGCAGGCGCGGCCGCCAGGGAAAGCAAGAGCGTTGACGATACGGTTCCCGCTATCAGGAGACTGCTCACCCGCGATAGCAGAGATGCCGGGCTTTTCCTTCGTCCTTTGAGCATTTTCGCCCTCATACCTTGGCCGCTGAAGAGCGGAGTTTCTTATAGCCAGCGATTTCCAGCGTGAAGCGCTTCGGTGTGGCGGGTGCTGGCGGCTGGTGATCGGGGGGAGAGGCATCCTTTATGCTTGGGTCGCTGTTGATGACAATGCCGTTCAGTTTTCGTCCGTCGGCACTGAGCATCTTCACGGCGTTGAGAATGTCGTCCATGTTGGTCCGTTCGCATTGTGCGACAAGGATTGTGGTATCGGCCAGCGAGGCCACACGAATTGCATCCGCACCCAGACAAACTGCTGGAGTATCGATGAGCACGACGTCATATTGATGCTTCAGGGCATTGATCACCTTGGCAAATTGCTCGTGTCCCAACAGGAACTCAGCTGGAACGGAACAGACTTGCGTTGCCACAAAGTCGATCGACGAGAATACATCGTGCTGAATAACGGCTTCCAGCGTGTGCCTGCCCCTGATCACATCCTCCAGATAGGGTCCGAACTGATCGCCGAATTCCTGTCCAACCATGGGTGCGGTGAAATTGGCGTCGATAATGACGGTACGAACACCTGTTGCGGCCAATGACCGGGCCAGTCCGGCGATAATGAACGTTTTGCCCTCCTGGGTCCCGGCTGATGTGACAGCGATGGCACGGGCCATTTTTTGAGGTGAAGACAGAAGAAGATGGGCCTGCAAATCCGCAATCGCGCGCGCAAAGCCGTAGCGCCCTTCGCTGACAATGAGTGCAGCATTCTTGCGCTCGCGGCTGGACAATTTGGGGATCCGGCCGATGATGGGGGTTTTGGTCGCATTTTCGAGCGCTTGCGCCGACCGGATTGACTTGTCCCTCATTTCAAGAAGGAAGGACGCGCATATGCCCAGGAATGTACCGCCAATCATACCAAGTGCCATCCACCGCGAAAGGTGGGGGCTTGCTCTCGATCGTGCTGGGACGGCACGTGAGATCATGCGGGCTTCGGCCGTTGCTATGCCGTCCTGTTCAATGGTTTGCTTGTACCTGGTCAGGTAGCTCTCGTAGATCGCGCGGTTTGCGCTCGCCTCGCGGTCGAGCTGGTCAGCGTGCACGAGGGCTTGGTTTGCGGCGGACATGCCTTCTTGCATTTCCCTGAGATTCGCTTCCACTGCCACCTGCTGACGATGCGTGACATTGATCTCGTTCCTCAAACTGTCGATAACCTGCTGCACTTCTCCGGCAATCTGGCTCTTCAACGAGGCAAGTTGCGAGTTCAACTGAGGCAGCTGCACACTTTGCGTGGCGCCGCTTTCGCTGATTTCCTGGAGAGACCGCTCGACCCGCGACTGCTCGGCACGCAACTGCTGAATAGCCGGCGAGCCGAGAATTTCAGACAATGCAACGCCAGCTTTGTTGTTCGACGCGTCGATTGCGGTGGAAAGACGCGCTTCTGCTCCTGCGAGCTTCGCCCGCAAATTGGCAAGTTCCGTGTTGAGGGCAGCAATCTGCTGCGATTGGAGGGTCATGCCATTGGCTTTGACAAGACCTGATTTCTCACGGAAGTCCGCGGCTGCCCGCTCCGATTGTTCAAGTGTCGCGCGCAGGCTGACAAGTTTTCCGCCAAGCCAGTCGCTCACACGCCGGGTCGCGGATGTTTGCAGATCGACCTGATAGTCAAGGTAGGCTTCGCCAAAGGCATTGGCCACTGCAGCTGAATATTGTGGGTTGTCTGCCCTGTAACTGATGTAGATGGTGTATGATCTGCCGTCATTCACGACGCTGACGTTGGAGACCAACTTGTCAATCCGGCTGCGATTGCGGTCCTCGTCCGATTGCGCCGGCAAGGGGCTGATCTGATCCGGGCCAGCTGTATTTGCCGGCGGTTGCCGATTGGCGGGATTGATGCGTCCATCGGCATCAAAGTTCAGGCTATCGAGCCGGGTCAGCACTTTCGCTGCCATCATGCGTGAGCTGATGATATCGAGCTCAGTGCGCAGCACCGGGCTCTCCTGCGGCAAAGGCGAGACAACAGACTCGGTTGGCAGGGCCTGCAATTTGCGAACGTCCAGAGCAAGGATTGCCTCGGACACGTATTGGGCCGGCGTCCTCATATAGGCAGCGGTTGTCAGCAAGAGGCATGCCGACAACGCCGCAAGCATTGTTTTCCGCCTCTTGAGAATAACTGAAGCAAAGCGATGGATTGCCGGCCCTGATGCGTGAGGAATGCTGTCGGAGAAAATCATTGCGTGAGTTCCTGCAAAATCGGATGGCGAACGACTGGGGTCCAGCCGGCGTCAAAACCTGGTTTCGTGTGGAATCATGTCGCCGATCTTGTAGGCCACCTCTGTCCGGTTGGTTGCACCCAGTTTCTTCATGATGTTGCGTATGTGAACCTTCACCGTGCTCTCGCACAGGTTCAGCTCATAGGCGATGATCTTGTTGGCCTTGCCCCGGCGCAGCCCCTCGGCGACAGCCGATTGCCGTGCCGTAAACGAGGTCGTTATGTGCCGGAATTCATCGCTGCGGCCACCCATCAGTTTCCTGAGAGACAGAACGCAGCTTGCAGGAACGAATTTCCCGCCGGCGATCGCCAGTTCGATAGCCTGCATGCAGATCTCAATTCCAACGGTTGTCGGAATATAACCTTGCACGCCCAGTTCGAGGGCCTTGAGAATAGTTGTCAGATCATCATTGTCCGCAACCATGACGATAGCCACCCTCTGGAACGCTTCGACCAGTTCGCATATTTCTGCGGAGAGATCGCCGTCGCTCAGATTGCGGTTTCCCGTGTTGACGAGTACGGCGCGCAGCCCAGCAGGATTGTTGATGGAAGCTTGCCATTCTTGCAGCGAGCCGCAGGTTTTGACCTTCAAACCCATGTGATGGGCGGCTAAGGCCTGGGCCAGACACTCCCTCTCAAGGGCACGGCGGTCAATGATAAGCAAATAGTCGTTGGTAGAATACTTTTGGAATTTGTTTTCGTTGGCACTTGTTGTGTAAGATGAGTTATCAGTGATTTCTATAATTTTATGAATATCCTCATCTACCAGTTCGTCTAGAGTATGGTTACCATGCATGTTTTCCATAATTTATCCCCAAGTTTGATGCTTTTTTGCATGTTTGTTTGTCATGAACGGATTGTTCCGCTCAATTGCACTTCTTTTGGCAATATCAATTTACGCCTTCCATGGAGGAAAGTCTTTAATCCCACGCGTAGTCCTTTGGATGGGAAGCAAGCAGGCAATTATGAAATGACTAATCCATTAGTATAATTAAAATAGAGGGGTAAACCGGTCAAAATAGAACGGGCGTATTACTGGCTTTAGCACGGGATTTAGCCCTGCGTTCTAGACCGCGCAGACGTTATGAAACGATGGTTCCGAATCGGGGCGAACAACGTTTGCTCTGTTTCGCTTGAGTCGCTGCGTACGGCGGTCGGAAGCAGGTCACCCCATCGCCGGATAATTCGGCTGCAACCAGGCAAGGCGGTTTGCCCTATTGACCGGTGCCCATGCTGATCACCAGTTTCCGGGCTGTGAAAGCTTCTGCAAATCTGCCCGGTGCCCGGCATTCAATGCCTCTGAGGCGCGCAAGACCGCGGAATGTATCCGCGTCGAACCAGTCTTTGGATCGCTGCGTTCCGAAGTGTTTCAGAAGGAGTTCCGTTTTGCGCTGCATGATCTCTTCGGTCAGGGGAACGTAGACATTGCGCTCGGTCAGGTCACCGTCCCATTTGGGAATCTCATATTCCAGCACCAGATGGTCCCGGAATACGTTTGTGGTGAGCTGGTTGATCGCGCGATGGTCCTGATGTGCATCATGGCGCGCGTGGGTGAAAATAATGTCAGGCGAGACGCGGTCGCGCAACGCGTTGAGCCACGCCTTCAACTCGCGCGTTTGACTTGGAAAGTAACTGTCTTCGAACTGGGCGATCTCTACATGCGTTGATGATGCGCCGGCAAGAAATGCATCGGCTGATGCGCGCGCTTCCATGGCCCGGTCACCCGGGCTGCTCATCACGCACCAGTGAACGTCAAGCAAGGCGCCGCCCGAAATCATGTGCAGGATTGTACCGCCCGCACCAATCTCGATGTCGTCGGAATGGGCGCCGAGGCATAATACCGACAGCCGTTGCCCGTGGTAGGCAAAGGGCAATGACCTCATAAAACTTTGACCTTTGACGCCCTGGAGTTACTGCGGGCGGGTGCATGGGCCATCCATGGCATTTCGCCTCTTTCCACCATCTCCTGCAGTGCCTGCCAGTCACGAAGCGTATCCATGGAGCGCCAGAAACCCTCATGCTTGTAAGCCATGAGCATGTTATCCTTGATAAGCCTGCTGAAAGGCTCAAGCACCAGTTCTTCGGACTCGCGCATGTAATCAAATATTTCACTGCGCATGAGAAAATATCCGCCATTGATCCAGATGTCCGAACGGTCGGAGGATCGAAACTCGCAAACGCGGCCGTCATCGGCAATATCCGCAAGATGGTAGGTAAGGGGCGGGCGCACGGCAAGAAAACAGGCGATCTTGCCGCTCGCCTCGAATTTTTCGATCATGTCGTCAAGATCGACATTGGTGAGCCCATCGCTGTAATTGGCGAGAAAGACGCGTTCGCCGCGCAACTGATCGCGCACTGCCCAAAGACGCTCGCCGATGTTGCGCCATATGCCGGTATCAATCAGGGATATGCGCCAGTCCTTCTGGGATTCACCCAGAACCTCGACAGTCCCGTCGCCGCTGACGACGCAATCGGCAAAGGTCTGCGGTCTGCTGTTGAGAAAGAAATCCTTGATGACATTCGCCTTGTAACCCAGACAAAGAATAAAGTCCTCATGTCCATAGTCGGCATAATACTGCATCACGTGGCGCAATATGGGTTGGGAACCGAGTGGAATCATGGGTTTGGGTACGTTTTCCGAGTACTCGCGAATACGGGTACCCATACCGCCGCAGAACAGAACCACTTTCATAGCTCGTCACCTCTCGGATCAACAATGTCGACACCCGGAATGGGTACGACGAATTTGGCACCCCATTCGCGAACATGATGCATTTGCTTCACGATTTCGTCCTTGAGGTTCCAGGGAAGAATGAGGATGTAGTCAGGCTTGAGCCGGTCAATCGCCTCCACAGGCTCAATCGGGATATGCATCCCGGGTGTATAACGGCCGTGCTTATAGGGGTTGCGGTCCACCGTGAAATCGAGGAAGTCAGGCCCGATGCCGCAATAGTTGAGCAGGGTGTTGCCCTTGCCGGGCGCGCCATATCCGCAAATCGTCTTGCCTTCAGTTTTGGCCGCTATGAGAAATGTCAGGAGATCGCGCTTGACCTTGCGGGCGCGGCTGGCGAAGGCGGTGTAGGTGGCAAGCTGATCAAGATGCGCGTTTATCTCATCCTGCCTGATCCGGGCGACGCTTTCCCGCACTAGCCATGTGCTGGCGGCGTGGGTAAGGTACACCCGCAGCGATCCCCCGTGGGTCGTCAGCTCTTCCACATCGATGAGTTTGAGGTGATGTCTTTTTGCCAGATGTTCGATGGTCAGCAGCGAGAAATAGGAGAAATGTTCGTGATAGATCGTGTCGAACTGACCTTGCGACATCAATTTCTCAAGATGCGGAAATTCAAGGGTTATAACGCCTTGCGGTTTCAGCAGCGTGACCATGCCGGCGACGAAATCATTGAGATCCGGAACCTGCGCCAGGACATTGTTCCCGACGATGAGGTCAGCCTGTAGGCCTTCCGAGACCAGTTGTTGGGCACAGGCCTCCCCAAAGAATTCCACGCGCGTGGATACGCCTTTTTCGATCGCGACCTTGGCGACATTTGCCGCCGGTTCTATGCCGAGCGCCGGAATTTTCATCGGGATGAAATGCTGCAGGAGATATCCGTCATTGCTGGCGAGCTCGACAACAAGGCTTTGCGTATCGAGCTGCAAACGCTTTGCTATCTGATGGCAGTAGGTTTTCGCATGTTCGACCCAACTGGTCGAATAGGACGAGAAATAAGCATATTCCTCGAAGATGGCCTGCGGGGTGACATATTCGTTCAGTTGCACAAGCAGACATTCCTCACAAACGAAGGCGTGCAGCGGATAATAGGGTTCCATATCATCCAGCCGGTCGCGGGCAACGAAACTCTCGCACGGCGGCGACATACCCAGATCAACGAATGTATGCCTGAGCGGCGCGCTGCAAAGGCGGCAGAAATGGGTTCTGCTGCCTGATTGGTTCGCCAGGGAAAACGTGTTCGCCAGTAAATTCATACCTTCGCTCCCGATGAATTGTCGGTGTCCTGGATGCGGGGGATGACTGTTTTCCCCAGTCTGAATCTATGGCCTCACGTGATGGTAGGCGACCTGCCAATGCGATCAAACGGATCATCCGAACGGATGACCCGCGAAAGCGGCGTTCCGTCAAACGGTGTGCTTTGAAACGGCACCGCAGCGAAACGGGCGGGATGGTGCCGCAGACAACCTCAAGTACAGTTTTCGCTACCTCTATTGGAGAGTTTCATTCCTGCCGGGGCTCTGACAAGATTGTGCCTATCATTGGCAGATCGTCGTGGACGAGGCGGGATCAGATGCGGTTCACCGAGACAGAACTGAGCGGAGCATGGCTTATCGAGACGCTTCCCCACCACGACACGCGGGGATCGTTTGCGCGGACCTTCTGCGCGCAGGAGTTCCGCGAACATGGGCTTGCCTCCGAGTTCGTTCAGCATAGCGCCTCGCATTCACTGACAATGCATACAATGCGCGGCATGCATTTCCAGAAGGCGCCCCATGCGGAGGTCAAGCTGGTTTCATGCATAAAGGGTGCAATATGGGACGTCATCATTGATCTGCGACCGGATTCGCCGAACTACCGGCGTTATGCCGGATTTGACCTGTCGGAGGGCAACCATTGCCAGCTCTATATACCCAAGGGCTTTGCGCACGGATTCCAAACCCTGAGCGATGATGCCGTGGTGTCCTATCTGATTTCAGAATTTTACCATCCAGCTGCTGCTGACGGCGTGCGTTTTGATGACCCTGCCTTTGCGATCGATTGGCCGGCGCCCCCCGCAGTTCTTTCCGACAAGGACCGGTCCTGGCCGCTCCTGGGCGAGCAGCTTTGAGTTAAAGCCCCAACACATGGATGTGGCAAAGGATATAGGAGCCTGTCCGGCCCCAACCACGCTCATCCCATCACGCCTGCGGCAGCGCCCCGCCGAGCAGACCCTTTTCCAGCAATAATTGTGCGGCGCGGAAAATATCCGGATAGGGCAGGCGGGAACGCAGCGACATGTCGAGAAGGCTGTGATTTCCGTCTGCGAGGTTGAGAACCCAGAGAAAGGCCATCGAGGTCTGTACGGCCGATTTGTCACCGCCCAGCGAGGCGTAGAGGCCGCGCCTGCCCAGTTGCGGTTCGCCCTTGGGAAAAAGGTTGACCGGGGTCCAGTTCGTTTCAATGATATCGATGACTTCGCTGATCATCTGGTAGGAAAGCGCAAGGTTTTCGGGTGTAATGAGCGCCATATTGTCCGCTGAGGTATGATATTCAGGGAAGGTTCCAAAACCGCTGCGCTGGAACAGACCGACGGGAAGGTTGAATCCCGGGGAGCAATATTGGCGTTCGTCATATCCATAGGGACTGAAGTCCTGCATGATTGCCTGTCGATTGCCGCAGCACAGGACGCTTTCCATTGCCCGATCGATAATGGCGTTGCCTTGACGGCTGCGCTTGTAGGTGGGGCCGCCGCCGTCCCCGACACACGACACGACCAGGCCGTGATCGATGCGTGCAACCTTGTCTTCGTTGCGGGCAAGCCAGGTCAGCGCGCCGATCGTTCCCGGCGCAAAGAGGAAGCGATAATTGTAGCGTGTCTTGCGGGACTGCAAACTCTTGCCGAGCAGGGTCAAGAGGGCGAGGCCGGAACAATTGTCATTGGCAAGCGAGGGATGACAGATATGGGCGGAAAACAGCACATCTCTGTCGGTGGTACCCTTGTGGAGGTATTCACCATAGGTGAGATGACCGTCAGTCTTTTCAGCGTCAATCAGGACTTCGTATTCGCCGTCCGCGAGCGCAAGAAGGGCATTGTGGCTTGTACACAGACCCCATTGCTCGCTGTAGTATGAGGTTCGATACGGGATCAGGTCGGGCTGATCGGGTAGTGTGTGGATATGGGGTCTGAGTTCGCTCAGTTGCATGATACGGTGAATGGGGTTGCTGTAGCTGACTACATGCAGATTGGATTTGGCGAGATCGATGCGCTTGCGGCCGGAACCATCCTTGATGTAGGCATCGCGGATATTCCATTCGGACGGTACTACCCAGTCGAACACCGGGGTTCCCGTGGGGACTTCGTGCACGACCATATCGATTTGCTGGCCCAGAATGGCCAAGGTGTCACGGACGCCGTCGCCCGTGATGCTGCGACATATAGGAAACAGACGGGCGGCCAGGGTGTGAATGGAAAGGCCGATGTCTGTCGTTGTTCCAACGGAGGACTTTGTCCGGTCGGGCGCATTTACCATGTTGTTAACAACTGGCGCGGGATGATCATATGACGGCATCGGACAGCGCTGGATGGCGCTCCACTGCTGAAATACGGCGCAGGCTGGAGGTGAGTTTCCGATCGTCGAGCAACTGACGGATATGGCTGATCCGCTGATAGCGGGGGCCTTCGAATTCCGCCAGTGTCAAATTCGCGGTTACATAGGCCGCATGCAATTGCTCGGCCCCGGCTTTTGCATCCCAGCGTGGCTTGAAATCGGGAAGAACCCGCCTGATCTTGTCAAAGCTGACCCGATACGAACGTGTATCGGGGCCAGCGCCGGGTGCAAATTCCAGCCGGCAGCCCGGAACGATATCCGCGACGATTTCAGCGATATCGCGGATACGGTAATTGTGTTCGGACTGCCCGACATTGAATGCTTCGTTGTGTACGACATGCCGGGGGGCCTGCAATACCGCCAGGAAAGCCCGTGAAATATCCTCGATGTGGACGATTGGCCTCCACGGGGTTCCGTCGGATTTCAAAAGGATGACACCTTCCGTCACGGCCCATGCCACGAGATTATTCAACACGATATCGAAACGCAGCATGGGGGAAAGACCATAGGCCGTTGCCGGTCGCAGATAGGTTGGGCTGAACGTCTCGTCGGCGAGTTCCGTGATGTCGCGTTCGGCCAATACTTTCGAACAACCATAGGCAGTGACCGGGTTCAATGCTCCGGTTTCATCAATTATGTCGCTGCCGGATTGACCGTAATTGCTGCACGAAGAGGCGTAAAGGAAACGCGGAACGCCGGCCTTCTTCGCGGTCGTCGCAAAGTGAACGCTTGCGCGATGATTGATGTCGTAGGTGACCTCCGGGTTGAGGTTCCCCAGCGGGTCGTTGGAGAGTGCTGCGAGATGAACAATAGCATCATAGCCTACCAGTTCGTCTGCGGTGACATCGCGTATGTCTTTGCATAATCCCGGTATGTCAGGCAGGGCTCCACCGGGCGCATAATGGCAATTCCGGTAGAGTTCGCTGTCGAAGCCGTGAATCTCATGGCCTGCCTTTTGCAGGAAAGGAACCATGACTGAACCGATATAGCCGCGATGTCCTGTCACAAGTACCTTCATTGTTCCAACCCTTTCAAAGAAACCGTCTTTGATGCCACGGTACTTCCAGTGGGCGGGTTGGGACGAGAGAGGAGTTTGGAGGATCGCAAATGCAATTGGCTGAACCTTCGGCGAAGCGCCTACTTCTTTTGCCTGATCTGTGTTAATCGCGCTGTTTCACAACGAGAAGCCAGTCCCGGTAACCCGACGCATTCCGGGTTGCAGGAACACGGTATTCCATTGTGCCGGCGACGTTCGTTATTGGCTCTTTGGCAGCCATGTATTGTCCGGAGGATGGATCGAACCAACGGATATCTCTGGTGGACTGCCAGTCTGCCTGTGCATTGAGAACGACGCTGTTCATACCCGAGAGATAGACCACGACAAGTCTTTCGCCAGGCGAACGCGCGGCCACCGCGATGCCCGCTGCCGGCTGGCCTTGCGTCGTCAGCACTTTGCCCTGATCGGGTTCAAGATCCCACCAGGGAATGGTTTCGAAGAATTGTTTGAGATAGGTTATGCTTTGGGCACCGCGGCTTGCGAGCGCTTTTTGCCAGGGCATGGTTTCCTCATGCACGCCTGGACCGGAAAAATGCCATACGGGATTGTTGCCGAATACCTGGCCCCCGGCACCGGACAGAAGAGCGGAATAAGCTGCTACTCGAACCGTTTCCTCCGTTGCACCGTTCTCCCCCTCATACATCCCCTCAATGAGAAAAAAGGGTCTTGCCGGTGAGACGAGATATTGAACGAGTGCAGCCTGGGCAACATTGCCGTAGGTGTAGAGCGTATCGAGCTTTTTCCAGGGTGCTTTCCAGACAAGGTCCGTTCTTGCATCCCTCCCGCCATGCACACTTTGTAGTGCATCCGGGTCAGCGCGTGCAATCGATCCGGCCAAAGTCTCGACCAGGCTCATATCCGGCGGATCGTAGTCGCCGCCCTGTATCCAGATTATATTGTTGAATTTTCCAAACCTTTTGCCGATGTAGGTTCCATAGGCCTTCATTGCTTCGACACCGGCATCGCGCATCTCGCCATACCATCCCTGATCTCCGCCATTCACCCCGAGATAGGCCGGGACGAGCAGTACAAGAAATCCCCGATCCTGCGCCCGGCGCAGAATCCACTCGGCATCGTCAAAATAGGCATCGTTGGGGGCGACAAAGCCGCCTGCCGCAAATGGCTTTCGCCTGTAGAAATTGCCCGGTGCGTTGCGGCTGAAGCGGTGCTCGATGAGCGAAACCAAGATGGTGTTGAAACCGCGTTTCTTGCGATCCTCCAGGTAGTGATCGGCTTCTTCGCGAGACAGATCCCCTATGAGAGACCACGCCGTGTCCGCTGTCATCAGGAATGGCCGCCCTGCAGCATCTTCCAAATAGCGTTGGTTGGCTGAGATGCGCAGGGGAAACACAGCTTCTTTTGCATTAACCGATGTGCACAGTCCAAGGAGTAACAAAAGTGCCCATAGCAGAACCCGCCTCGGAAATGCGTCAAGCATTGCTGGCGCGTTTTAAAACGGGAGCGGGCGCGTCGGGACTGTTGAAGCGGCGGAAGACCGGCTGCGACGGGCGGCCGACGAGATACTTGTCCACCCCGTGCTGCAGCGCTTTCTTGTACACGCCGAGCGCTCCATCAATCGCGTCTATCGTGCGGTCAACATCTTTATCCGTATGCGCATAACTCACGACCAGCGATGGCATCAGAATACCGCGGCGTATCGTTTCCTGTAAAAACAGCGTTCTGAAGGCTTGCGAAGGCAAGCGCTCCGTATCCAGCGTGGCATAGGCAAGACAGCAATTGGCGCCGGTGACGCTGACGTAACCGGTGAGGTCGTGCCGGGCAATCGACTGTTGAACACCACTCCTCAGCCGATGTCCTTGCGCGTAAAGATGTTCTATCACCGGTTCATTCTGATAAATCCGCATGGTGGCAATCGCCGCGGCGAGAGCGTGGGTTTCCGCACCATGCGTGGTCGACAGCAGGAAAACCCTCGGTTTGAACACTTGCGTAATGCCGCCGAGATTCATGAACTCGCGTTTGCCGGCGAGCGCCGAGACAGAGAAGCCATTGCCGAGCGCTTTGCCAAAGCACGAGAGGTCGGGTTCTATCCCAAAGAGTTTCTGTGCGCCTCCGGCATGCCAGCGGAAACCCGTAATCATTTCATCGAGAATGAGCAGAGCGCCATTTTCATGACACAGCTCCATCAGATCGTTCAGAAACGGTTGGGCCGGACCATCACTGCGCGAAGGTTCGAGTATGAGCGCGGCGATCCTGTGGGGATATCGTTCAAAGAGTGCGCGCGCACTTTCGAGATCATTGTACTTGAAGCCAACGGTCAGTGCCTGAATGGCGGTTGGAATGCCGGCGTTCATTTCCGTTGAACCAATGAACCAATCGTCTGTCGAGAAGAATGGATGATCTGCACAAATACCGATCATATCCCGCCCTGTGACGGCCCGGGCCAGTCGAACGGCCGCAGATGTGGCATCGGAGCCGTCCTTGCAGAATTTGACCATTTCAGCTGACTGAACCGTCTCAAGGAAGGTCGCTGCACATTCGACCTCGATTTCGGCAGGGCGGGCGAAGTTGCAGCCGAGCTGGAGCTGGCGCATGACCGCCTCAATGACGGGAGGATAAGCGTGGCCCAATCCGACGGCACGGTTGCCCATGCCGTACTCGATATACTCATTGCCATCGATGTCCCACACGTGACTGCCGTAGCCCCTGGCGATGAAGCCAGGCGACAGCAGGGGGTATTGATCATCGCCTTTCGCATAGGTATGTGCGCCACCGGGAATCAGATCATGCGCGAGTTCGCGCAAGTGATCTGAATTTTCAAAATTGCGGATCGATGCAGTCATGTGCCAAACCCCTTTTACCTGATCTGCCGATATCTCTTCAAATGCGCTCCCGCATCATGCGCAGCCAATTCTTCACCGGGCGTGGCACAAATGTTCGCAAACCCGAGCGCAAGCCTTTCGGCATGGACCAATCCCGCATTTTGAGCGGTGGTGCGATGGCAGGTCTGTGCGTCGTGATGTGCTGGATCACGTCGTCATACCGTTCAGCCATATTCCCGATGGTGAATGTGCTATTGGCCTTGTGTCGTGCCGCGTCAGACATCCATTGCGCGGTTTCCCGGCTGGAATGGATCTGGCCGATGATCTGAGCTGCTTCCCTGACATTTCCGATGGTGAAGAGGAAACCGTTGGTGCCATCATCGACGATGGTGTCGGTAACTCCCCGGATACGCGAAACAACCGGTATGCAGCCGGCTGACATTGCTTCGGTGATGGTCAGCCCAAATCCTTCGAAACGCGAGGGCATGACGAGTACGTCATGCCGAAGCAGAAGATCGAAAACAGCTTCGGGATGAACCGCGCCGAGAAAGGTGGTCTGCCGTTGGCGGGTCGCCATCTTTGACTTCAAGCTTTCGAGATCCGGCCCATCGCCGGCAACAGTCAGATGAATGGACTGCGGCAAATGGGCGAAAATTTCCGGCAACCAGAACACTCCTTTCGACGCGTCCTCGATACGGCCAAGGAAAATAACCCGCAATGTGTCGGCGGAGTTGGGTTCCCTTCGGAATTGCCGCATGGTTGGCGCACTCGCGGCATGAGGAATCGCGAAGGTTCGGTCTGCAGGAAAGCCCAGTTTCCTGACCAGGTCACTGCGAATGCGATCGGAAACGCCGACGGTCGCATGCACGTGGTTCTTGATCGCGTTTGCCGCGCTGTAAGTCCCGGCAGTGATGTTGTGTACGATCATGATGCGCAGGAATTTGTCGGGCAGATAACGCGCAATATTCGTTTGAATTCGATCGCTGAGGACGTTGATGAATATTCCGTCAAATTCGCCCTCTTCCAGGGCTTCCGCAAGGGCCTCGGCCTGATCCCGTTCGCTTGCTCCGTTGGGCGTTTCCACCAGGGAACCGTAAGAGAACTCAGGACGCCATTGAGCATCGTAAGAAGTGCCGTAGGTGGCCATCCCCAGCCAATGGACGTCAATTCCCTTTTCAGCCAGCGCGGCGCGCAGCTGTCTGAACACCGTATATGTGCCGCCAATATGGGGGCGGACGAAATAAGCGAACTTCATGAAGTCCTGTCCTTGGGTTTTTCGGCTTCATCCGGAAAACAGCATGAACCGGGAGCCGCGGGAATTGAATGTGTCGCGGCGGGTGAGGCCTATAACCCTTTGGGGGAAGCCCCTTGCTCATTAGGCTGGGTGCGGTGTTCCAAAGACCATGTGTTTTTTGCCCGGCGGCGGCGGCAAACTTCCGTGGACAAAATATCCCATTGATCGCGCGCGACGCTGAGGATGCGTGGATGAAAATATGCTTACTGGGTCAATTTGGCAGCGGTAATACCGGGAACGACGGTTCACTCGAAGCTATGGTGAATTTCCTGCGTTCATTGCCGTCCGAAGCCGAGCTCATGTGCATCTGTTCCAACCCGGAACTGGTCGAAAAGGAATACAAGATCAAATCGATCGGGATCAGTGGCCTGGTTCTGCAAGACCAGTGGTTCATTCGAATGAACGCGTTTCTTGCCGACATTCCGCGCCGTATCGCCAGTATCTATATGCTGTTTGCAAGCTTGAGCGGGGTAGATCTGTTGATCATCCCCGGCACCGGCATCCTGGATGATTTTCAGGAGACGCCCTTTGGTTGGCCGTTTGTGCTCTTCCGCTGGTGCCTGGCAGCCCGGTTGCGTGGGGCGGACATCGCATTCGTCAGCATTGGTGCAGGTCCGATCGAGCATCCCCTCAGCCGCTGGTTCCTGCGCTCGGCGGCCAGAATGGCGCAGTACCGATCCTATCGCGACGCTTACTCCTTGGCCTATATGAAAAGGATAGGCCTTTCCGTCGAGCGTGATGGCCTATTCCCCGATATCGCGTTTCGGCTTCCGGTCCCATCTTCCTCGCCTCCCAAATACAACAGTCCCGTAACCGTCGGCGTAGGCGTTATGGACTACCGCGGATGGTCAAAGGATGCGGTGTTTGGTGAAGCAATCTACCGCTCATACATCGGCAAATTGGCTTCCTTTATCCAATGGCTGCTCGATGAGGGGCACAATGTCCGCTTGTTGACCGGCGACGAGCGGGACTGGCGGGCGGTGGGTGACATTGTCGAAAGAGTCTCGGTTCCTGCTCAAGACAAGCCCGAAGAACGCGTAACCGTGGAGCATGGTGCCACTCTCCATGATCTGATGCGGGAGATAGGCAAGACCGATATTGTGGTTGTGACGCGTTATCACAATGTTGTCTGCGCCTTGAAGCTCGCTCGCCCCACGATCTCGCTCGGATATGCCCAAAAGAATGATGAACTGCTGGCACAATATGATCAGCACGCATGCCAGCACATTGAAACCTTCGATATTGATATCCTGAAAGATCAGACACGTCGCATGCTTGCGAACCTCAATGAGGTGCATCTGGAACTGGCCAAAGTGAATGCGCGCGTTCAACGGCAGCTTTCCATTCAGGAAAAACTGCTGGAAGAGAGGGTTATCGGCCCGCTTTTCACTGCGCAGCCTGTCATGTCATCATAGCCGGCCGTCTGGTGTCGTGGATGTACCAAGTCGCCGCCCAAGAGCCTTGACGCTGCGGCCAATCAATGCCGAGGCATCTGATCTGCGCAAGAGGTAGCGGAGAGGCGGCAGCCAGGCTGCGGACGGTCGGAGCTTGATGGCATGACGCATCAATGCCATAGCCTCCGGTTCACCCCGGCACAATTGCGCGACTGCCGACCAGTAGGCTCTTTCACTCAGTGCATTGCGCGCTTGCCGTAGAAGTACGTCAGCATCCGTCAGGATTGCCCCGTCATTCTCGAAGAATGACTGGAACGCCGCTTCGAATTCAATGCTCCACTGCTCCAGGGTGCGAACGGTCGCGGATTGATTGAAATCATGAACCCTTGCGACCGCCTGGATATTTTCCGTTCGGCCCACTGCACCGTGAAGGGCAAAACGCAGCCACATCTCAAGATCATCCGTGTGGATCAGGGCGGGCTTGTAATACCCGACTTTCTTCTGAATTGCCGTACGTACGATCGCCGTGGGGCCGCTCACAAAATTCCTTCCGCTTTGACAGAGGGATTTCAGAAAGGACATGCCGTCCTGCTTTGACCAGTCCGAAGGCAATGGATTGTCCAGCAATCCATCGCCTTCTGTGTTGTTTGCGCGAAAATGGGTCTTGCCATGCACCAGGTGAACATCCCGATTGTCCTCCATGAAGGCCATCGCCCGGGCAAGAGCTCCCGGTGCCAGGTAATCGTCGGAACAAAGGATCAGAAAATAATCCGATTGTGCCCAATCGATACCGTCATTGAATGACGCATGCGCACCGAGGTTTTTGGGGCGCAGCATCAGTTCTATTCTGGGATCGACACTGGCCAGCATCCTGGCAACAGCCGCGCTGTCGTCGGTAGAGGCATTGTCTATGATCAGAATGCGCAGTCTCTCGGCAGGCTGGTTGCGCACGCTGTCGACGCAGTTTTTCAGATAGTGAGCGTAATTGTAGTTCGGTATGACCACGTCAATGGATTTCATCGTCGAAAATCCAATCCTTGAGCCGAAGCACAGGGCCGCTCATTTGACGGCCGCGGCGTTTATCCTTGCCAGCAGTGTCGGCATTGCGATTCTTGCAATGTTTTCCACTTCGTCGAGGAACGGATGCCTGAAGTAAGCCAGGGCTGCCAGCCATCCTATCGCCGATAACAGACCCGCAATGCAGGCTTGTGCAATCGACAGGTCAAACTGAAAGCGGTTTGCCGCAAGAACGAGCAGCGGACCTGCAATGGCCCATATCGTCACGAGGCCGCTTCGGTATAAAACCTGAAACAGTTCGTCCCACGCAAAGGGAACCTGCCGGCGGACATAGACCAATGAAAGGTACATCTGAAAGGGCAGGACAATGAACTGGCTCAGTGCCAGGGCGTAGAGCCCGAAAAAGCTGGCTGCGCAGATCACGAGCATCGACAGTCCCCGACCAATGAAATTGGCTTCAAATGCCTGTCTGTTTGCGCCCATTGCGACGAGAACGGGAAAGGTCAGGATGTTGGGAAACCAGAAGAGCGCGGCCAGCGCAAAAATCTGGACAAGGGGCGCTGTCTCGGACCATTGGGGGCCCAGGGCGATGCGAACAATGGGATAGGCCAGAATGGCCATCGCCAGGGTTGCTGGCCAGTACAGGGCCGTGATGTAGCTTATGATGCGCAGATATGCGGCTTTGACGTCGCGTTCCGCTCTGACTTCCGATGCAAATGCGGGAAAGGCGACGGAAAATATCGCCGAGAGCAGGATCTTGTCCGGCAACCCGCAAACGAGATTTGCACGATTGTAGAGGCCGACTGCCGTGAGCGGCATGATCCGGCCCAGGACAAGCTGGGGAAGTGCTTCATAGGACCGATCCAGCAGGGTTGAGGCGCCTTTGTATGTGCCGAAGGCGAAAGCCGCCCGCCAGCTCTTCAGGCAAGGGTTCAGCATCCAGAAGATTGGTCTGGTATGAAAAGCGAGAAGCGTCCGCACCATAGCCGAGGCGAGTGTTCCCCAGGCAAAGCTCATGAAGCCGAAATGCAATGCGACAAAAGCGATCGTCACAACGGCATTGGTTATACCGCCGATGGCGTTGATGCGGGTTACCGCGCCAAAGGTCAGATCCCTGCGCAACAGCGCAATGATCGGACAGACAGCAGAGTCTACTACGCCTGCGAATGCCAGGATTTTGATGAATGCAAGCAGCTCGGGCGCGGCGTAAAATCGGGAAAGGAACGGGGCAGAGAAAAACAGGGCGCAGCCTGTGGCCATCGAGAACCCAAAGGTCAGCGTGAAACTGGTTCTTATGTCTTCGCGTGTGAGTGTGTCGCGCTGAATGAGGTATTCTGACGTGACGAACTCCCTGACGGTGAGCGCAATCGTGCCAATTCCCAAGCCGATGACGGCTATCCCGATCTCGCTGCTGCTCAACACGCGCGACAGGACCGTGATCATCGCCACGCTGACGATCACTTGCGAATACTGTTCCAGTATCGCCATGAAAAATGCCCGGCGTACAGCGCTCACCCTCTGACCTCTCTTATGATTGTCGACCGTTTTTCGAGCGCTTGTTGCCAGCCGGATTTTTTGCGTCTCGGCGGCACGCAGGCAACCTTAACTCTAGCGCTTTGCAGAAGCCGGTTTAAGCTGTCTATTCAGTTGAAAGGCGGCTAAGCCGTTCGACGTACCCGCGTCCTCAATACGACGCGGGCACAAATCGAATGGTGACAATTGGCCCGGCCGTGTCCATTGAAAGATATCGGCAGATCATCGATTTTATTGTCTTCGCAGTTGGGCCGAACGCTTAAGGATGTACCTGATATCCGTCAGACCAATTACCAATCCGGCTCACAAAAGTGGTAAAGAAATGGTTCTGAGGGCGTTGCGTGTGAGCCAGGATTTCCATGATCGAGGACGAGCAGATACGGACAGAAATGATGGCGATCCAGTTCTGGCTTCGTGCCCTTTTTCTGTATGCGGCGACGGGAACCCCGCCAACGGCGCGCTCGGTTCAGGAGTTTCTCAATGAGCTGAAGAATTTTGCGCCGCAGGATGGTGCCAATGATCTTTCGCCGGCTGACTGGGACAAAGAACACCTTCTGCACTATCCCAGCTATGAGCGGGTCGGCAGCAAGATTATAGAGACGCTGCAGAGTCTGGAGAAAAAACTGACATCATGAATCTACGATGGGGTGAAGAGTGGATCGCATAGGCTGCGTTGTTGCGGGCGGTGGCGTTATCGGGATTGCCATAGCGCGGGAATTTGCAAGACGAGGCATTGAAACGCTCATCGCCGAAGAGAGCGGCGCGGTAGGGAGTGGAATAAGTTCCCGCAATTCCGGTGTCATTCACGCCGGCCTCTATTACCCCGAAGCCAGTTTGAAGGCGCAGTTATGTGTGGAAGGTAACGCCGCGCTCTACCGATTTGCGAATGCATACGGCGTGGCGCATAAGCGCTGCGGCAAACTGATCGTTGCGACAGATAACCAGCAGGTTGAGACCCTGACCGAAATTGCCGGACGCGCCCGCAGGTGCGGTGCGGGTGATCTGCAATTCCTTTCCGGAGCGCAAGCCCGTCGCGTCGAGCCAGAATTGAACTGCACGGCCGCGATTATGTCTCCGTCTACCGGAATCGTTGATTGCCATGATCTGATGCTGGCGCTGCTTGGAGATGCGCAGGCGCACGATGCAATGATCGCATTCCATACCAAGGTGGTGTCCGTGGACGCTGACAGCGATGGATTTGTCGTTCACACAATCGAGACGGAAACTGACCGGCCGTATGAATTTCGCACGGACGTGTTCATCAATGCCTGCGGGCTCAACGCGCCTGAACTGGCGACGAAAATTGCGGCATTGCCGAAGCATCACGTGCCGGAGCGCCGATATGCAAAGGGAAACTATTTCTCGGTGCCGGGTGCCGCGCCGTTTCAGCATCTGATTTATCCCGTGCCGGAGCCCGGAGGCCTGGGTATCCACCTGACGCTCGATCTGGGAGGCAGCATGCGGTTTGGTCCGGATGTCGAGTGGGTGGATACCATTGACTATTCGGTCGATCCGGCGCGGGCCGAGCGTTTCTACCAGGCAATACGGACATATTGGCCCGCGTTGCCCGATGGGGTTCTCCAGCCCGCCTATTGCGGCATCAGGCCAAAACTGAGTGTTGCGGGCGAAACGGTGACAGATTTCCTTATCGAGGGCCCGTCGTCGCACGGCGTAAAAGGACTGGTCAATCTGTTCGGTATTGAAAGCCCGGGGCTGACGTCCTGCCTGCCCATTGCGCAATATGTGGCGGCGCTGGTTTGAAGCGGAGGTCGATTGCCACGGCCTTCGAGTGTTGATTCTTAGTCTCCAAGCCGCTTCAGTATATCGGTCGCAACTGTTTCGATGGCCATGCCGAATGTGAACCTGTTTGCTCGATCGGGGTCTTGCGTAAAAAGCGGCTCGGCTGGCCGTGGCGACTTGAAATCAATTTTCCGTTCTTCATCGGGAAGATAAGCCGAACCGACGACGCGTATATTTCGCCGATCGTTCTCCTGGGTGGGTTCTGCCAAGACGGTGCCAAAGGGGTTTCCGCTGCCTTTGGATGCCGCGTCCGTGTCCGCTGCAGTCTCCCCATCGGAGGGTTGTTGCGCGATTGGCAATTCAGGACCAAGGGCTGTTGAAGCTCCTTGACCTGCGGGGGCCACCGCGCTGACCGATGTTTTTAGTGATTGCTGCGCATTGTGACACGTGCAATTGGCCACTGGCGGAGCGCCGGTAAGACGATAGTTGAACGCGGTGGGCAGGTCCTTATAGGGAATCTTGGTTTCGACGGAGATCATATCCTCGGAAGACTGCTCCGGTATGGCATGGGAATGCAATTTTACCGGCGACGCCGGACACATTTCACTGCAGGTGTTCTGGTCGCGATCGAAATATTTGGTCTGGACGGCGAAAGAGATCGGAAAATAATACCCATCGCACGTTCGCACACATAGTGTTCGATAGAGTTTCGTGCTGGACGCATCAGGGGTTTGCGTCGGTTGCCGCGGCCGTTTCCGTTCGATCGCCTGCCTGGGAAGCGTTGCGACTTTCGTTACTGCCGGCCCGGACGCTGAACTGCCGAAAAGCGCCTCAAGCAGCCCCTGCCGCCGCTCTTCTGCGCACCCATTTGCTTTCAGTGCCGCAAGAATACGCGCTTTGGAGGAAGGGGAGCCTTTGGAACGGGTTTCCGCACGCTTGCGCCTCTCAAGCTCTGCCGCAATGCTTTCAATATTCTGTTGAAAACGCGCGCATTGCTTCGGGTCTCCCCTGGAAAAGAGCGTGTTGCCGCAACCCGCCTGATTGGCGCGTGCGCGTGCTTGCTGCAGCTTCATCGCCTGCTCTTGGACAGCTCTATTGACCTGCGGCTCGTCCCGGATTGGCAGTTTGAGCTGCTGACGAAGCCGGATGCAAATGCTTGGTTCAGCCACGGCATTTGCATGAAGAAAGAGGCTGGAAGATAGGAGCAGAGCTAGTCCGAGAATATTCCGGCTAATGAATTTCATCGACGCATACCTACTCGTAACAACACTCGGGGGAGGATCAGTTGTATTCAAGTTGAGATGGGTATTGATAGATGCGAAATCTCAGAAATAAGAATGCGTTTCTACACTCTAATCTGCGGAATGAAAATGCTTTATTTCAATGTTACTGATCCGCAGGGCGATTTACGGTTAATGGCATTTGGACGATTCTAGACGGATTGGCAGGTATTGCCGCACGATCCGCACACGGACACTGGTCCGTCGGGAGCATCGCAAATGCCGACACTGATCGGATCAGGGCAAATTAACGCGTGGCGCCGTTCCTCCAACCGTGCGGTTGAAGGAACAATGGCGAGATTTCACCGGCAAGAGAATCCTGGCGCAATCTTGCAATTCGGGCGAGGGCGGTGGGGCCGCGGCGGCGGGCGGTGGCCGTGATAATAGGGAGGCCGCACAACAATAGTCGGCCGAACCACAATGGCAGGCCTGTGAACGGCCACGCGATCGAGATAGTTGGCTGACACCCATCCCCGGATGCCCTGCCGTCCGATCCGGCACCAGTTTGACTGGCAAGCCAGAACATTCACGCGTATTCCCGCAGCCAGAGTACCGACGCGGGTGTAATGTGTTGCCGGACCGGTGCGAAGATTAACATTCCCGGTTGTATAGGCGACATCAGCAAGAGCAGAACCTGCCGAGAATATTATCGTGGAACAAAAAACAAGTAGTGTGAGAAAGCTTCTCATGTTCATTGCTCAATCCCCCTGCAATAACACTGATTCAATTTGGATCTTCAGTCTAATAGATTGAAATTATCACGATTTGTCCAGTTGCTTTACAGAATAAGCTGATGATCATCGGCATGGTGAGAAAGTTGCCGCCGCAAGAAGTTAATCTGAGGCGCTGGCATTCTGGTTTCAATTGTCCCATCAATTTGCCTGATCCCTCAAGGCGAGCGGATGTGAACGCTGGATATGACCGGTTCGAACCTGATCTGGATAAGTGTTGGCATGCCGCAATAGGTTGAGTCTTAATGCGATGACCGATGCACGTATTCGCCTCGTCCTGAACCTCACTGGCAGCCAAGGAGCAGTTGTCATGACTGAGACAAACCTCGCGGAAATCTATAACGCCTATATTTCCTGCTTGAATATGCAGGATTGGCCGAACCTCGGAACGTTCGTTCAGGAGGATGTGCGCTACAACGGGAAGCAGATCGGGTTGACCGGGTATCGAAGACTGCTGGAGAACGACTTTGTGGAAATTCCGGATCTGTATTTCAATATCGAGCTGCTGATTTCCGACCAATCCTATGTTGCTGCCCGCCTCCTGTTTAACGTGACACCAAAAGGGAACTTCTTTGGTCTCCCCATCAATGGGAGGAAAGTGTCCTTCAGCGAAAATGTGTTCTACCAGTTTCGAGACGGAAAGATCAGTCTGGTATGGTCAGTGATAGACAAGGCCGCCATCGAAGCGCAGATCTAGCACGTATCCCGAGCCCATTCCTTAAAACCCGAGATTTCCGGTAGTCCAGGATTGAAGCTCGGTACAATGGTCTGTCCCCGCAACTGCAACTTGGCGGAAACGCGCATGACGATTCCTTTTTTACAGTGGCCGCTGCCTGATCGTTGCGGACCAGCAAGTTTAAGGGTCGGTTCGATATCCGAACCTCGCGCAACCGGTGGGGCATCAGGACTGCGCAGGGGCAGCGGTGACTGCACGCCGACGTTTCAACATCGAGAGAATGGCGATCGAAAGTGTTGAGGCGACGCACAGCCACGCGAAGAGATCGCCGATCCGCGTGTAAAGCGTCGGCCCGGGGCCGAGCGGAAGGTCCGTGACCACCATGGTCAGGCCCGTCGGCGCATCCTCCTTCATGGCGATGACGCGGCCTTGCGCATCGCTGGCGATCACCAGGCCATGGTGCGCGGGACGCATCATGGAAAATCCGTTTTCAACGCCGCGCATGATGGCCATTCGCGCATGCTGCCAGCCGTCGATGCCGAAGTCGCCCGCCGGCACACCTGCCAGCCGGGTTCCGTTCACGGCATCGGAGCGAATGGTGCTGGGGAAATCCATGTCTTTGCAGATCTCCATCGCGAATCCGTCGGCCAGGGACCCGGAGACGTGACCGGGCACGTAGCGCTCTTCAAGCCCTGGCACGGGATGCCGCTTGTCATAGCGTTGCGTCGGTCCTGTGGGGTCGAATGCAAGCGCGAAGTCGGCTGGCGGGTGGTCAGAATGGAAGCCGGCAATGATCCGTACTCCCGTTTCCCTGGACGCGGATGCAAGCGGCGCGATGATGGCCGACTGCGCCTCAGGGATCGACGCCATGCCGCCTTCCGACGTCACGATGAAACGGGCGCCCTGGCGAGCCGCTTCACGGATTTCCTGTGCGTAGGCTGTCGTCACTGCGAGATCCTCCGGCAAAGCATGCGCGCGCCAGGCGTTCGCTACAATGGATTCATCGACGATGCCTGCCACCCGGACGGTGGACGGCTGCGGCTGGGCCAGACGCACGAACCCGAACGCCAAGTTCGCCGCGCAGATCGCAATGCCCAGAGTGATGGCGGCGATGGCCTGCCGTCCGGCGCGCAGCGCCAAGGCAACGGTGTTGGCGAAGAGGCAAATGAGGAACGTGACGGCATACATTCCCAAGAGCGAAGCGCTCTGGATCAGGATGGGCGCTGACATCGTGCTGTAGGCAAACGAGCCGTAGGTACCGTTCGGCGATGGAAGCTGGCTCAGGAGTTCGAACGCCGTCCACCATGCTGGAAACGCGAAGAGTGTGGCGAACGGATGCGCCCAGAGGTGTACAAAGCGCGCGAACCAGACGGCGGCGCAAAACATGCCAACGTAAAGCAGCAGCACCGGCACGATTATGAAGAGCGGCGGTATGTAAGGCAGTTGCAGTATGTAGCCACCGCTTGCCAGGATCGCGGCTGCGCTCGCCGCCATCACCTGCCACATCGGCTGTTTTCCGTAGGCCAGCCACAGCAGCGGCACCGGTGCGAACCAAGCCAGCATCCATACGTCGTCTAAGCCCTGTGACAGATAGAACATCGCGCCGCTCAGCAGCGCAGCGAGGACGGCGATCATCTTGTTCTCCGAGCAGATTCGAATGAAGCGAGACATTGGTGAAGGGCCGTGTGGTAGAGCGCTTTGAACTGCGTCTCGCTCGAAAAGCGGTTGGCGCGATGCATCGAGACGAGGCCTTGACCGAGCGCCGCGAGCGCCAAGGCGATTTCGAGCGCGGGCGTGTCCTCGATGCATCCCTCTGCCTGCGCCTCTTCGATGCGCTTCATGGCCATGGTCAATACGGGCGAGCGGCCGGCCGCAAAATCGTCTGGAAAGCGGCGCGCCTCGGGAGCGGGCAGGAAAAACGCCGCGTCGAACCGGTGGGGTTCCGTGATGGCGAAGTCCAAGTAAGCTTCGCCAAGCTCCTCCAGCCATTCCATCGGATCGGATGTGCCGATGGCGCGCGCGCGCTCTTCCCAGGCCCGAAGTCCGTCCGCCATCAAAGCGTTCAGCAGAGCGTTCTTGTCGGCGAAGTGGCGGTACATCGCCATCGTCGACATCTGCGCGCTCTGCGCCACCTTGCGGATGGTGAGTCCCGCGATTCCGTCTTGTTCGAGTACGGCTTTGGCCGCCGCAAAGATCCGGTCCATGGTCATGTGTGCTTTGTACACGTATCTGTGTGCAATGTACACAGGGCTGAAGTCATGCCGAAGATCTTGGACTTTGGGGAGCGGGTTCGGCATAGTATCGGGCTCGGCATAACGGGATGAAAATCGTCTGTGGCGCCAGCCAGCGCATCCCTCAAGCTGCTTCTGTACATGTCCTTGCTGCCCGGTAACGAAATACCAAGGAAGCCCTGTCAGGCTGGGTGACATCGCGATTCGACGCTCAGGAACGTTGTTAAACCCGATGTTGATCTGGCCCAACCGCGACTGGGCCGAAGAGGGCAGGATTCATATGGCCAAGAGAAAGCGCAGCACCCGTTCACCGTCACGTTCGCCGAAGCGGTCATCGTCGCGCTCCGCAGCGCGCGGGTCCTCGACGGGTATATTCCTGGCTCTTGCCGTGATTGTCGGCGTTGGCGCATTGAGCATATGGTCGGCAACGCAGCACAAAGGCCCGCTTAAAGCCTTCGCCGGATGGTTCGAGCGTCCAGCGGCACAGACCAGTCGATCAGCCGCCGTAAAGCCAGACGCAGATGTGAAACCGACTGCAAAAGCCGCGCCGCGCCAGGAGAACATTCCGGCTACCGCTTTCAATGCTCCGATAGCGCGCCCCTCCATTCCCGTCGGCGCACAGCCGAATCCCGTGGTGCCCACGCCGCTGCAGCGGGCAGCATTACAGCAGCCGCAACCATTGCAGCGGCCGACCTTGGCCGTTGGTCCAGCGGAGCGGACGGGCATTCACCTGCCACGCGGGATCAACATGCCCAACATGACGCCATCGGTGGTGTATGCGCGCGAAAGGCTGACCTTGCGGCGCAATGCGTGGGATAAATCCGAACCGGCGGGTACCGTGGAAAAGGGACGCGAAATGCGCTCCTATGGCAAAACCGGCAAATGGCATCACATCGTGATTCCCGCTACCGACATGATCGGCTGGGTGCACGAAGATATGCTGATTGCCGGAAAAACCCACCCCGGCACGTCGGGTATGACGACAGGTGCGATATCCGGCACCCCCAGGTCCACACAGGTGCAGGCCATCTATCCGCCACGCCCGGTCGGCGCCCAGTGATGGCCTGAACAAAAGCGGGGACTTTCGCCCCGCTGCGACCTCAATACTGCAGAATCTTGTTGAGAAATTCCCGCGTGCGTGGCTGGCGGTCCTCGATCTTGCCGAAGAACTCGTCCTTTGTCGTATCCTCGAGAATGCGTCCGCCGACATCCATGAAAATGACGCGGTTGGAGACTTTCCGGGCGAAACCCATTTCGTGTGTCACGACCATCATGGTCATGCCTTCCGAAGCGAGACCGACCATCACGTCCAGCACCTCGCCCACCATCTCCGGATCAAGCGCCGACGTCGGCTCGTCGAAAAGCATGATGATCGGATCCATGGAGAGTGCGCGGGCGATGGCCACGCGCTGCTGCTGGCCGCCGGAGAGCTGGCCGGGGAATTTGTGCTGATGATCGATGAGCCCGACGCGTTCCAGCATTTGCAGGCCGCGTTTCTTGGCCTCGTCGCGCCGGCGGCCAAGCACCTTTATCTGGGCAATGATGAGATTGTCGGTGACCGACAGATGCGGAAACAGTTCGAAGTGCTGGAAGACCATCCCGACGCGGCTTCTCAATTTCGGTAGGTCGGTGGCCTTGTCGTGAACGGCGACGCCGTCGATCCAGATTTCGCCCTTCTGGATTGGCTCAAGCGCGTTGATGGTCTTGATCAGGGTGGATTTGCCTGAGCCGGACGGCCCGCAAACGACGACAACTTCTCCCTTGTTGATCTTAACCGAGCAGTCGTTGAGGACCTGAGTCGTGCCATACCATTTGGAAACGCTTTTCATTTCGATCATTGTGATTGCGTCCTTCACTTCAGCGCACGATGCGGATTTTCTGGTTCAGTTTCTTGACGACCATGGACAAGAAAAAGGAGATGACAAAATAGACCACGGCAGCGAGGAGATAGGTTTCGATCCGCCGGCCAAACGTATTGCCCATGATTTCGAAACCCTTGAGGATGTCGTAGGCGCCGATGGCATAGACCAGCGAGGTATCCTGGAACAGCACGATGGTCTGGGTCAGGAAGACCGGCAGCATGTTGCGGATCGCCTGGGGCAGGATGATGTAGCGCATGTTCTGCGCGTAGGTCATGCCGAGAGCCTGTCCCGCATTCGTCTGGCCGCGCGGCAGGGATTGGATGCCGGCGCGCACGATCTCGCTGAAGAAGGCGGCTTCAAAGACAATGAAGGTTATCAGGGCGCAAATCTCGGCCCGGTATTTCTGGCCGCTTCCACCCGGGAAGAGGTCGTAAAAGCCGGATGGTACCAGCAGGAAAAACCAGAGGATCACCATCACCAGCGGCACGCTGCGAAACACATTGACATACCACGTGGCGATATATTCCAGCGGCTTGACGTTGGACAGGCGCATCAGGGCAATGACGGTGCCGAGGGCAATGCCGCCAATGGTGGCGGCGATCGTAAGCGAGACGCTGAAATAGAGGCCGCTGAGCAGATAATTGCTGATATTGGCCCATGTATAGAACGAAAAGTCGAGCGTAGCCATCAGTGCGCTCCCTGCGTCTGGACCGTCAGGCCGGGTATGCGCATCCGCCGTTCCATGAAGGCCATGACCCGGTTGACCACCAGCGCGGTCACCGCATAGAGCACCGTGGCCGCCAGATAGACCTCGACCCCGCGCGACGTCTCTTCCTGTGTCTGCATGGCGAAGCTGATCAGTTCGGGAATCGATACCGCAAAGGCGACTGACGAGTTCTTGACGATATTCATCGCTTCGCTGGTCAGCGGCGGGATGATGATGCGGAAGGTCTGCGGCAGGATCACATAGCGGTAGGTCTGGAACTGGGTGAAGCCAACGGCATAGGCGGCGTTACGCTGGCCTGTCGGTAGGGCCTGGATACCGGCGCGTATCTGTTCGGCAATACGGGCGGAGGTGAAGAAGCCGAGCGCACAGCAGGCCAAAACGAAGCCCGGCACGCTCCGCATGCCAGGAACGAGTTCGGAAATCACGAAGAACCAGATGAAGAGCTGGACGAGGATGGGAATATTGCGGAAAAGCTCAACCCATCCCGCCGCGAAGGCGGAGATGACCCGGTGTCCCGACAGCGTGCGCAACGTTCCGATGACGATGCCGAACACCAGAGCGATCACGAGCGAGGTGGCGGCCACGGCAACCGTGTAGCCCCAAGCCGACAGCATCCATTGAAAGTAGGTGACGCCGTCACCCCGGTCATCCCAAAGAAACTGCCAGCGATCCCATACGTTCTGCCAATACGCCATCATATCTCGCCCACCCGCACGTGTTGCATCAACAGGGCAGGTACTGCGCGTTTCCCGGCCCTGGTAAGCTCAAACCTATTGACCGGGTTGCTTGTAGTCCTCGGTCGGCTTGTCGTTTGGATTGGCCCAGGCTTCCTTGGTGGCTTCCGAGGCCGGCATGTTCAGCGAAACATTGTTCGGCGGAATGGGCTGCATGAACCACTTGTCGTAGAGCTTGGCGATGGTGCCCGCCTTGATCTGTTCCACGATGCTTTCATCGACCGCCTTCTTGAACTCGGGGTCGTCCTTGCGGATCATGATGGCGATCGGTTCAACGGACAGGACTTCCGGCAGAACCTTGAAATCGCTTGGCTTTTGTGCCCGGGCAATATTGGCCGCGAGGATCGAGGCGTCCATCACGAAGGCATCGGCGCGGCCGCTCTGCAGGAGCAGGAAGCTGTCGGCGTGATCCTTGCCATAGACCTCGTTGAAGGTAATGTCTTTGCCGCGCTTGTTTTTGCGCAGGGTCTGCACGGAGGTGGTGCCGGTCGTGGTCGCCACGTTCTTGCCGTTCAGATCTTCCAGCTTGCTGATGTTGGAGTTGGCACGGACCGCAATTTTCACTTCCTCGACATACACGGTATCGGCAAATGCAACGTCCTTTGCACGTGCGGTGTTGTTCGTTGTAGAGCCACATTCGAGATCGACGGTGCCGTTCTGGACCAGAGGCACACGGTTCTGCGATGTGACGGGCTGATACCGGATGTCCAGCTTTTCAAGCCCAAGCTTCTTCTTGATGTCCGCAATGATATTCTGGCAGACATCGTAGTGATAGCCGGTGTAGACGCCATTGCCGAGCGTATAGGCCAATCCGGATGACTCTCGTACACCCTGCGTGATGGTGCCAGAGGACTTGATCTTGTCCAGAGTTCCGTCAGCCTGTGCCGCTGACCCAAGAGCAGCAAAGAGTATTGTTGCCGTGATCAGAATTTTTTTCATTTAATCCTCCAATTCGAACGCCGCAACTATGGCCGCATTCGGCGAAATTGAAAAGCGCTTAGGCTTCCAATTTGCGAATCCGGGCCGCTTGGCTGTGGAACACCCACTGTTGTGAAAGGCCTCTGCTGCCCGCGGGCGGCGATGGAACGGGAACGCCGCCAGCTCTTGTAATGTCCGGATATTCAGTCTCTCGGAGCCGCATAGACGAGCAATTGCCAGACGATTGGCAGGTTATTCGAGTGCCGGTGTTGAGCCGGCAGCGGTACGCCTTCTGTTGCAGCTATTTCCTCACCGCAGTTTTTGCAGCGGTATATACCGGAATTGTAGGGGATCGATCCGGGTTCGAATTCTTTGTCAAACTGATCACTCTCGTATCTCAGCAGGTACTTTCCATATTTATAAGAGGCCATGCTTTTCTCCCGCGATGTCAATATACGGGTCAGCGGCATCCGGTGCGAAGCAGGAAAACGACCTGATTCAACCATTGGCCACCCCAAGGTAATCCAGCGCGATGTTAATGGAGACTCCGGCCGATTGTCACTACGGCTGTTGGCTCTCGCGTGCAGCAGGTTGAATTCTTATGCGTTTGGTAACCTGGATGGAAAGGGCCGGTGGCCATTGCCCCTGTTCCTCTGCTAGATCAGTTCCTTCAGCATCGGGGGCGAGGCGGACCATGAACAAGGAAATCCATATCCAGTCCGGGGAACTTGCGGACGCAATAAGGATAGGGGGGCGGGCGGCAGCGCAGCCTATTGTTTTCAATCGGACGATTGGACTTTTTCAAAGGGCTGATGCGGATCATCCGGGCAGTACGGCGGTGCTTTTCGCCAGCCCGTGGGGGCTGGAAGAACTGTGCACCCACAAATTCTGGCGCATCATTGCGGAGAAACTGGCTGAGACGGGCATCCCGTCCTTCCGCTTCGATTGGCCGGGAACCGGTGACGCGCTGGATGATGGCGACTTTTCCAGGGGACTGGCGGTCTGGAGTGACGCGCTTGTGGCCGGGGCGGGGCTGTTGAAGGACCTCTCGGGCTGCCAGCGCATCATCGTTTTGAGCCAGGGATTGGGTTGCGTTGTCGCCGCCGATGCAGCGGCTCGAATGGACGGGCTCGAAGCCATTGCGTTCATGGCGCCGGTTGTTTCAGGCCGGCACTATACGCGTGAACTGGCGATCTGGTCTGGCATGGTTGACGCCGACCTTGGCTTGCCGGAAGCCCAGCGCGACAAAACTGGCGTGTCGATTGCCTCGTTGAAACTGCCTGCGGAAGTGGCGGAAGGATTGCGCCGGGCAAACCTGATGACACTTGGCAGCAAGATTGCAGCGGAATGTCTGGTTTTGGTGCGGGTGGACCGACCGTCCGACCGGGAGTTCGCGGCGCATCTCAGCCAGCTCGGCATGGATACGGTGACCGAGGACTACACCAGCTATGACAAACTGGTTTCCAATCCTGTCATCTCGCAGCTGCCGCTCGCCGTTGCCGACCGCATTGTCGATTGGGCCGCGGGTGTTGCCGGACGCTCCCCGCCCATCGAGGCCCGCGCACTTGTCGTTCAGGACGTGAAAGCCGGGACGTTGCAGGGCGATGGTTTTGCGGAAACCCCGCTGCGTTTCGGTCGTGGTGATCGGCTCTATGGCGTGTTGTGTGAGCCGCAAGGCACACGGCGCGGGGCGACAGTGCTGTTCCTGACCTCTGCCTATGACCGGCATGCGGGATGGGGGCGCACGATTGTCACCATAGCGCGCGCGCTGGCACGGCGCGGCGTCGCCTCGCTCCGGTTTGATACGGCCAATGCGTCCGATAGTCCGCCAGTCCCCGGCGTTCCCGACCAAGTGCTCTATCATGATGCGCAGAATGCTGACGTTGCCGAAGCGCTGTCTTTTCTCAATGGCCTCGGCACTGCGGCGATCATCGCTGCAGGCCGCTGCAGTGGCGCCTATCTCGGGTTTCAGAGCATCGTTGCTGATCCGCGGCTTTCCGGTGCGGTCCTCGTCAATCCCATTACCTTTTACTGGGAACCGGGACGTTCAGTCGATGAGGCCGTGCGGGAAGGCAGCCGAACCCTGGAAGAATATGGCAGCCGGCTGTTGCGCGCCTCGACATTCAAACGTCTCGTCCGCGGCGAACTGGATTTTGTCGGCATCGCCCGAAACGTTGCCGGAGGAATGGGCCGGCGCATTGCCAAACGGGCGCGGCATCTGCTTCGCGGCCGGACGATAGAAGGCCGGGCCGTCTACAAGGCATTCGGCGTGTTGAAGGACAGGCAGAGTCCCGTTGAACTGCTCTACAGCTACCGGGATCCCGGACTTGAATATTTCGGCTACTATTTTGATGCGCGGGAAGGCAGGATTGCCGGGTATCCCAATGTGTCGGTCAAGAAGATCACCGATGCGGATCACAATCTCACACCGCAGCACGCCCGCGATATCTATATTGACGCGCTCGAACGGATGGCGCTGCGTTTTCCGGGCTGACGATCACTCAAACCAGACGGTGCGAGGACTTCCGGCAATGCGGATTTCGCCGGCTGGGCGGGCTGAAAGCGCAGTGCCGTCACGCGGGATCAATTCGAGCCGCCTGGTCTCGCCAGGCGCCAGATGAAACCAGTTGTCATCGGGGCGGTAGCCCTCGATATCCACATGGACTGACTGGGCGAGCACGGGCGTGGTCAGCTCAAGGAACCAGACATTGCCCTCCAGGGTAAGGGCGGTTTCGACTGCCGCCTCATGGAAGGCTTTCGTCCGGCCTTGCGGAAAATGGAAAGCCTCGGCGAGAACCCTGCCGGACTGCGGGTCTTTCAAGCGGGCCACGGTCACGTCATGGGAAACCGGGCCAAAGCGATAGGCATAGGTTGTGTCAAAGAAGGCACCGAACAGATCCGTCGCTGCGAGCGTCAATGATTGACCCGATTCGAGCGTCAGGTCACGGCGGCCCGATACAACGGGCTGTTTCCCGGCGCGCAGGCACGTGATCTCCACGAACGCTTCCAATCCCTCCGGCCGTTCATTGACGATGTGAAGCGCAAGACCATTGACGCCCTCATCAGTGAGGGTGAGATTGACCGGACGCCAGGCGCGTTTCAAGCCGTACCATGCCGCCTTCGGCTCGCCGGTGCTGTCGATGACGCCCCAGCCCGCCCCTGGCAAGAGATCCTGCAGCATCCAGACCAGCCCGCCCCAGCAGCTGCTACCCGGCCGCCGCCATTCGGCAAAGGTGGCTTCCATCACTTCGGCCGTGACTGCCCGGGACAGGTGCAGGTAGGACGGCATGTCTTCGCGGCGCAGTGTCGTCGGGTCGAAGCCGTACAGCATGGCGAGATAGGCCTCCCGCACATCCTCGAAGTCCCAGGATACACCGCTGTCGCGGGGTACCCTTGCCTTCCAGCGGGGATGGTGGACCGCAGGCACGTTCAGGTGCGCCGTCAATGTGCGGGCTTCCGGAACGTTGGAAAACGCCAGGCATTCCGTGGCGAAGCGGACATTGGCGCGGCGCGCATCCTCCAGCGGTCGGCAATAGGCGCTGACGCCGTAATAGTGGCTGACGCCGGCATTGGCGATAAAGGGCAGCGCACCGTCGCATGGCGAATTGGCAACGTACGGCACGTCGGGACGCAGACTGCGTGACAGGGACGGCAGGATTTCCTCGGTCAGCGGCCCTTTCCAAACGGTTTCCGGCAGGCCCAGCATGGAGCCCTGCTGGTAGATTTCGCTGCCACCGCTCAGGACCGCCAGGGAAGGGGCCCCGCGTGTTCTCTTGAGCAATTGCCGGGCTTCCGCGTCGACCTGCGCCGCGAATTCGGCATCCTTCACCGGATAATCGAAATTGGCGAACATGAAATCCTGCCAGACCAAGATGCCGAGTTCGTCGCACAGATCGAAGAAATCATTGCTTTCGTAGACCGTAATGCCGCTGATACGGATCATGTTCATTCCGGCTTCTGCGGCGAGGCGCAGCCAGACTGCGTAATCCTCGCGCTTGCCCGGCAGGCGGACAATGTCGGCTGAGCTCCAGACCGCGCCCCGGCAGAAAATGCGCTTGCCGTTCACGATCATGGCAAAGCCCTGGCTGTCCTCACCCCGGTCGATCTCCAGGCTCCTGAAGCCGGTGCGCCCCAGCCGATATGTTTCATCCCCGGCACGTAGCACGACGTCATGCAGGACCGGCGAACCGTGCGTGTGAGGCCACCACTGGGTCACGCCGGGTAAATCAAGACACGCATGCCAGCGGCCGTCATCGTTCAGAACGGCTTCGATGCTGCAGCCGGCACATTCCACCACGGGGTGTTCGAACGGGCCCGACCAGGCAAAACTCACGTTGAGAACGCCGTCGCCACCGCGGGTCAATTCGCTGTGGATGTCAATATCCGCTATCGGCTCGGAGTCCGGCCGCAACAGCCTTACCGGGCGCCATGGACCTGCCGGATGAATTTCGGGACACCAGCCGGGCATGTAGCCGAGAGGCGTGGTCCGCAGCAGACGCAGGCCCTGTTCGTTCATCAGTTGCGTGCGCCAGCGTGCGCGGGGCCCCTTCCGGTTGAGAAGAGGCGCCAATGCGCGAAAACATATGGCAAGCTCGTCCCTGCCGGTCAATTCGACTGCAACATCCGACGACAGGAACATATTGCCGGACTGCAGAATGCGGCTGCCGTTCCAATAGACTTCAGCGATTGTCGCCAGCCCTTCGAAACGGAGAATGGCCGTTCCCGCCGGTTCGTCGCCGAATGCCCTGATATACCAGGCGTCCTGTTGATTGAGCGGAAAGGGAGCGCCACGTTCAAACCGGCCGGCCTGTTCCAGGGCTTCCGCCACTGTGCCGGGTACCGGGACATTAGGCAAAGCGCCTTCGCGGCGCACCTGATCCGGCCCGGCTGCTTCGCCCGATGCTGTCAGGATGAGGTGCCACGCATCGCCGAGAAGTTGACCACCCTCGTTACGGATCGGCAGCGGCACGCTCTCCATCCGCGTCAAGCGTCCACGCGGCTTTCGGCAGCGGCGTGCACTTTGGGATGGCCGAGTTCCGAAGCCAGAATATCCATCATGCTGTCCCATGCATCGGCGGCTGGAAGGAGCGCATCCGCCAGCGGGGCAAATTTCTTGCGCGTGACGGCACGGGCAAGCTGGAACTGTGCCGCCTTGGCGACCTCGGCAATACGGATCGCATCATTTGCCGCCGCAGCAAAGGCCCCATCCGGGCGCAGCCATGCGAGATGACTGGCGGCAAGCTCGAAGTTGGCGCCCAGCTGGCGCATCGTGTTGAAGGCGTATTTGTGGAAGAACGCAAAGGGCCGTTCCGCCACGGCCTCGGCCTGCAGCGGAAACACATCCATGAACGCACGAATGGGATTTGCTGCGGGCCGGCGGGCGAAATGGCCGGGCAGCAGACGTGCGGATTTCGCGCGTATGGACGCGGCATCGGCTGGCTGATCCGGGAATTTTGCAAATTCCGTGTAGGGCAGGAACGGCATGTCCTCATCAGTCAGATGACGCTGGAACAGGCCGTCAAAATCGTCGCCGTCCAGGCGGAAGAAGCCGCCATTGTGGAAATAATCGAGGCTGCGGTTTTGCGTATCCATGCGGTTGATGGCAACCGTCGTCTTGCCGTGCTCGCTGCGGTAGCCCACCCCATGGGTGTCCGGCATGAAATAGCTGTCCATCTCCACGAGGGTGAGGTGGCCCCGTGCCATCTGCGCGGCCACGTGGCTTTCCACCGTGTCAAAGATAGCAAGCTCGCCGACGCGAATGCCATAAAGCGTCTCCAGATCCTCCAGCGGCACCTTGAAAAAGGTAAACTGATCGCCTTCAAAGTCCTGATTCAGGGTGAAGCCCAGCATTGCTTCCGGCGGCAGGTTCTGTGCAGCAAGAACCTCGATCCACAGATCAACGTAGCAGTTGGTCTCCGGCCAAATCCGGTCCTGCGCATGCAGGGCATGCGGCCGGTAGGTCTGCGGATCGATATGGGGGAAAACAGCTTGCATGCCGCCGGTCAGCCCCACAATTCCTGGCGAACCTGTTCCGGCCAGGCTTCGATGTCGAGGCCATGGTGGTGGAACAGGGCGAGCGCAATCCGCTCCAGGCCAAATCCGACACAGGCAGTATGGGCGGTCGTGCCATCAGCGAATTGAATGCCCCATTTCGTGCCGAAATGATCCTGATGATAGTTGAAGCTCATGCAGGCGGTCGGATTCTCGGTCGATGTGATCGGGATAAGCAGTTCGAATTTCAGGTTCTGATCGCGCTGATTGTTGACCAGCATGCGCCCGGCGCGGCCAAAGAACGGATCGTTGGCAACGTCGATGTGAACGGGAAGGCCTACCCGCTGCATGATGTCCGTGCCGCGCTCGATCCAGAGCTGGCGGAATTCCGTCACGTCGTCGGCCTTGCCCATGCGGACATATTCACGCATGCGGAACATCTGCTGGCGCGCCGGGTCTTTTGACGGTTCGTGCCGGAAGCAATAGGACTGCAGGTCGAACAGTCCGCCATCTGCCGGCAGGTCGCCGCGCTGTGCCACAACGGGATAGAGCGGATAGCAGGCGGCCGGCGTCAGCACGATATCGGTCGCTTGCTGTTCTTTCGTCCAGTCTTTGCCGGCATCCATGCACTGGATGAGATTGACATGATCAAGCTCGCATCCGCAGAAACTGTGGATGGTTCCGGCCAATTGCGGGAAACTCTTCATGTAGCCGCTTTTTTCGAAGATGGCGCGGTTCATCCCGGGCGGGAAGCGTATGGCTTCGGCACCATCGCTGCCGCCGGTGCGGTCAATCAGCCGCTCGAACGCGGCAATGACGTCCTCGAAACGGCCGCTGCGTCCATAAAGACCGTCAACGCCGGTATCGAGCAGGAGACCAGCCGAAAACAGGCGGTCGAGAAAAGATATTTGAGCGTCCATGCCGTGTTACCCCAAGAGACTGGTGTTCTGTTTGTGGATGAGCAGCATCGTGGCCGTGTTGCCAAGAATGCGCTCATTGGAGACCATGAGCTGTGCCGAATTGGCATCGCGCAAATGCCGGCCGAGGCTGTAGGGTGTTCCGTTCTTGTAACCCATGATGCCGCAGACGAGCATGGCATGATTGATGATCTGGAGAATGGATTGCGATGCGCCAACCTTGAGGTTGTTCATCGTAATGGCAAAGCCCATCGAGGCGAGCTTGTCGCTATCGTCCTTGGCATGCCGGTAGGTATTGAGGCAGGCGACGATTTCGGACTTCAGCATCTGCAGCATGTTCGACGCTTCGGCGACACGCAATGCTCCCGGCTGCTGAACGCCGGGCGTACGCTTGGCCGCCGCCCTGACGAAGGACTGCGCCCGGGTTACGGCATCGACTGCAATGCCGTACCAGAGCGCGCTCCAGAGGAGGTGTGCCATGGCCAGCATGGACTGCGCCGCTATTTCCGCGAAAGGGTGGGGCAGGATCTGTTCCGTGCTGCCGGTTCCCCGGAAAACAAAGCCTTCCGAGCAGGTGCCGCGCATGCCGAGGGTATCCCAGCCGTTTGTCTTCTCCAGCGTATACTGGTCCCTGACAAAAACGGTCATGACCTGGTCGGAAGATGCGGCCTCCGTACCCGAGCGGGACGTGATCAGGATCGCATCGGCTTCAGTGCCGTAGGAAATGACTGTCGCATTCTTTTCGAGACGGCAGGTATCGCCGTCAATTTCGATGGCGCATAGGCTGTTGCGCAAATCGCCGCCAATGCCGCCTTCGGTGGTAGCGGATGCCAGCAGCAGCTGTTCGGCCGCAATCCGGTGCATGAAGGCCCGGTGCCATTTCGCGGATTGGCCATGTTCGACAAGGCTCGACAGCTTGATGTGGTGCATCGCGAAAATCATCGCGCTGGCAGCACAGGACTGTCCGATAATGGAACATATTTCCGCGATCTGCTCGACCTGCGCCGCTTCGCCGCCAAGATCGGCGGGAACTTGGATACCAAGCAGATGCTCGGCCTTCATCGCATTGATGGCTTCGCGCGGAAACCGTGCTTCGGTATCAACATTGTCGGCGAACTGGGCGGCGATGGCGGCAACGCGCGACGCGCGCTGCTGCAGACTGTTACCGGCGCCGGCGTTCATCAGGCGTCCTCATTGTTCTTGAGGATCGCTTCCACTGTCCGTTCGATAGCCTTGATGCTGGCAAAGGATTTGCGGTTGAGGAACTGGTCCGAAAACTCAATATCGAATGTGTCCTCGATGCCCAGCATCAGCTGGACGGAGGCGAACGAGGACAACCCCGCATTGTATAGGTCTTCTTCATCGCTGATCTGATCGACCGCGACCGGCAAACCGCCTACCTTAGCCAAAAGTTCCCGAATGGCTTCATTCATTGGATGCACCCCCGCACATATTTATCGCTGTCTGCAATACGCGAATATGTCGGCAGTTTCTATCGTCTGAAGTCTTTATTTCTAGTTATGGTTGTTTTTTTGGGAATCACGGCAGAAACGGGTTGATTATGACCCGAGACTGGTAAGTCCAGCATCCCGTTATTCCACCTCATAGCGGCTTGCGCCTTCGATGTGACGGCGCAAAAGGGCCTCGGCAAAGATCACGTCGTTCTCGGATAGGGCGTCGAGAATGGCAATGTGTTCGATGCAGACCTGACGAATGCGTTCGTGCGGGAGCCTTTCGAAATAGGCATACTCGGTAATGCGCCGCAAGCTGTTTTGCTGGCGAACGGCCTGAACAAGAAAGCGATTGCCCGACCAGACCGCCAGGGCTTCGTGGAACGACGCATTGACGTTGAACCACTGATCGCGCTGAACCGATGCGGGCGGGATGCGCATGATATCCGCCTGCGCGGCGCGGATGGAAGCAAGATGGTCCTTGTCCACCTTGAAGCCCGGATGCCGCAGGGCGCCGCATTCCAGAATCATACGGAACTGATAGCTTTCCTCCTCCACCTGGTCGGTATCGAGGCTTTCGGCAAAGGCCCAGCCATGGCCCCTCTGGCGCTGGACCAGGCCTTCGGCGGCAAACCGCAGCAAGACTTTGCGAATGGTTCCCCGTGTGGAGCTGTAACGCTCCGCCAGCAGCGTCTCTGATACTTCCATCGGTATTGCGCCCGTCGCCCGGTCAGCCATCAGCCGTTTGTGGATGTCTTCCAGCTCCGATGGGGGCGCGATGCCATCGATATCGCCGTTGCCATCGGGCAGGAGAGCCAGGACATAGCCCCGGCCGGGCGCATGGGCCAGAACGCCGCGGCTCGCCAGCAGAGCAAGGGCCGAGCGGATCGGCGATCGTGAGACCCCCAGCCTTCTGGCCAAAGCAAAATCCGACACGCGCTCCCCGACGGGCCAGCGTTCCGACGAGGCCAAGGAAACGATCTGGCGGGCGATTTCTATTTGAAGGTCACTGACGGTCAATCCTGGCTCCATATCCTATGCGGCTTATTTTTGCATAAAAGCCAATTGACACGCAATCATTACGTATTAAAGTGTACGTAAATTAAACAAAATACACTATAAGGCGCAGCGATGAGTTCATATCCGACATCCTTTCCCTTCGTAACCATCTCCGGGACGCCGTTTGAGCGTGGGCGCCAATATGGTGCTGCGGTGCCCGAGCGCGTGAAAAAAAGCGTTGCGCTGTATGGCGACCAGCTTGCCAAGCTGGGCTACAGCGCATCCGAAAAGACGCGGCTTATCGAGGAGTTTGCCGGGGAAATCGCGAATTTCGGTGCGCACTACATCGAGGAGATGCGCGGCATCGCCGAGGGCGCTGGCGTTGCTTTCGACGATATCGTCATGATCAATGCGCGCACCGAAGTCATCGCCAAGGCGCGTCTGGAAAAGAACGCGCCGCTGGACGAGGAAGATGAGATCGATGATGGGTGCACCGGCGCGGTCATTCTTCCCGAGAGAAGCCTGGACGGCACTCTCATTCACGGCCAGAACTGGGACTGGAAGACGGAGTGCGCCGAGACGGCCATCGTCTTGCGGGTTCTGCAGGAGGACGGCCCGGATTTCCTGACATTCGTCGAAGCGGGTGGTCTTGCGCGGAACGGCATGAACAGCGCCGGCGTCTGCATCACTGCAAACTATCTTGAATCCGATCGCGACTACCGGCAGCAGGGCGTCCCCCTTGCGCTGATCCGGCGCAAGGCATTGGAGCAGGAGCATTTCGCCCTTGCGATGCGGGCGGTGGCGGGAACGCCGAAGGCCTGCTCCAACAACATGATCCTTTCGACCGGCGCGGGTTTTGCAATCGACCTTGAGTGCGCACCGGACGAGGTATTCCATATATTGCCGGCCAATGGGTTGGTTGTTCACGCCAACCATTGGGTGAGCCCCGTGGCGCTTTCAAAACTCCGGGACACAGGGCTGCCGCATGTGCCGGAAAGCCCGTACCGTGACTGGCGCGTGCGCAAGATACTGGAGGAAGCCGGGGAAAAACTCGGCATTGCCGATATGAAGCGCGCGTTCTTCGATGACTTCCTGACGCCCTATGCCGTTTGCAGGCCGCCGAGATTGAACACCGAAGGGAACCTTTCGGCCACGGTTGCCATGGTCATCATGCATCCCGCCAGTGGCACCATGGAGGTTGCCTGCCTGCCGGCCATCAACCGCAACTTCACCCGTTACAGCCTTCGGTCGGACCCGGTTCAAGTCGCGGCCGCTTAAAGGGCGGAAATCTTTCCTTCTTCAACCAACGGGCACCTAAGCCCGAATGAATAATGGGGTTCAGAATATGAAGAATGCTATTTTGATGTCATTGGCATTGGGGCTGATCGCGGCGCCTGCCGCCGCCCAGTCGATTACCGCGGCAATTCCGGCTGACATTCGCAGCTCCAATCCCGGCGTCAACCGCGACGACTATACGGATGCTGTGGTCCTGCATACGGTGGAGGGTCTCGTCGGGTATAAAGAAGACGGCTCCGTTGGGCCGCTGCTTGCGCAGAGCTTCGAGCTTTCGCCGGATGGGCTGACCTACACGTTCAAGCTCAGGTCCGGCGTTACCTTTCACAACGGAGAGCCGTTGACCGCTGCCGACGTGCTGTGGAGCTGGACCCGTTACATGGACCCCAAGACCGAGTGGCGCTGCCTGCCGGAATTCGACGGCCGCAATGGCCTCAAAGTGGACGCGGTCACGACACCCGATCCGCAAACCGTGGTCATGAAGATCAATCACCCGAGCGCCATTTTTCTCGATACGCTGGCGCGCACGGATTGCGGGATGACCGCCGTCCTGCAGAAGGCGTCGGTCAAGGACGATGGCAGTTGGGACAGGCCCATCGGCACCGGGCCATACAAGTTCGGCAACTGGAAGCGCGGGGAATACATCACCCTCGACGCCTTTGAAAACTATGTTTCGCCGGGCGGAGACAAGGCCGATGGCTATGTCGGCTCCAAGCGCCCGCTGATCAAGGAAATCAAATTCCTTGTCGTACCCGATCCGGCGACGGTGAAAGCCGGTCTATTGTCCGGCGCGCTGGATGTCGCATCGGTTCTGAGCACCGACATTCCGGAGTTTTCAGCCAATGCGAATTTCACCGTAACGACGGGAGCGGAAGCATCCAAGCATACATTCCTGATGCAGACCAAAGATCCGCTGCTTTCCAAGGTGGAGATGCGGCAAGCCATCGCCGCGGCGCTCGATCTTCCCACCCTCGTCGCACAGGCGACCAACGGAACCGGTCGTCCCAACAATTCCGCCATCTTCCCCGGCTCGCGCTACTACAGCGAGATCCAGAAAGAAGCCTTTGCCCCTGATCCGGCAAAGGTGGCGGACCTGCTCGCCAAGGCCGGCTACAAGGGCGAGGAAATCAACATCATCGCCAACAAGCGTCCCACCGCACCGAGTTTCGATGCGGCGGTGGTGGCACAGGCCATGCTTCAGGCCGTCGGCATCAACGCCCGCATTGAGGTCCTCGACTGGTCAACCCAGCTCGACCGCTACAATTCCGGCAAATACCAGATGATGTCCTTCTCCTATTCCGCGCGTCTCGATCCGGCTCTGAGTTTCGAGCAGTTCTCCGGGCCCAAGGACAAACAGCCGCGGAAGGTCTGGGACAATCCGGAAGCGCTGGGGCTGATCGCCAAAGCCATGGAAGTATCCGATCAGGCGCAGCGGCAGGCCATCTTCGACGAGCTTCACAAAAAGCTGCTGCATGATGTTCCCTTGATCATTTACTGCAATGGCACGGGTGAAACCGTCAACAGCAAGCGCTTGAAGGGCACGCCTGTCTGGCAGGCAAAACTCCGGCTTTGGGAGCTCGGTCTCGAGCAGTAGACGCTGTGTTCCCGTAAGCCCGAGAGGTCAGCATGCTGAAGTTCGCCATTACCCGCGTTGGCACTGCGATCCCGACATTGTTCATCGTGGCGGTGTCCGTGTTCTTTCTCATCCGCCTCATTCCCGGTGATCCGGCATCGCTGATGCTGGGTGACCTGGCGGATCCGGCGAGTCTTGCGGATCTGCGCGGCAGGCTGGGGCTCGATCAGCCCATTCCCGCCCAGTTCGCAATCTGGCTCGGCAATATAATGCACGGCGACTTTGGCCGGTCGATAACCAACCAGCAGGAGGTTCTGCCGCTGATACTGGCGCGCTTGCGCATCAGTGCGGAAATCGTCCTGATCGCAGTTTTCCTGGCGAGCATCGTTGCGGTGCCGGCGGGGATGATCGCCGCCTGGCGGCAAAACAGCATGACGGACGTGGCGCTGGTCGGCGGCGCAACCATCCTGCTTTCCATCCCGGCGTTCTGGATGGGGCTGCTCCTGCTGTTGTTCTTCGGGCTGAAGCTGGGCTGGCTTCCGGTGCTGGGTTATGTCTCGATGTCCCAGAACCTTCCGCAAGGATTGCTCTATATCATCCTGCCGGTGGTAACGCTCTTCCTGCACGAGATCGGCGTGATCCTGCGCATGGCGCGCGCCTCGACGCTGGAAGTCATGCAGCTGGATTACATCACCCACGCCCGGGCCAAGGGCCTGTCGGAATCCGCGGTCCTCTGGCGGCACGCGTTCAAGAATGCCTTTGGCCCGACCTGGACCCTGATCGGCATCGTCCTCGGCAATCTGCTCGGCGGTATCGCCGTGGTTGAAACGGTTTTCACTATACCCGGTCTCGGACGTTTGCTTGTCGATGCCATTTTCGCCAGGGACTATCCGGTCATCCAGGGCTGCCTTCTGCTCATTGCAACGGTGTACGTGCTGGTGAACCTCATTGTCGATCTGCTCTATCCCCTATTTGATCCGAGGGTGACTGCCGAATGAGAAATCTCGCTCCCAATGCGCTTCTCGGTAGCGCACTGATTGGAACATTGCTGGCCGGAGCGTTCATGGGGGCGGTGTGGACGCCCTATGATCCGCTCGGCCTCAACTTCAAACTCAGGCTTGCCGGGCCAAGTGCTGCCCATTGGCTGGGGACGGATGAGTTCGGCCGCGATGTGCTCAGCCGGCTGCTGGCCGGAGCGGCGACCAGTTTCTGGATAAGCCTGCTCACCGTGGCGCTGGCCGTAACTGCCGGCACCCTGATCGGGATATTGACGGGCTATTTCCGCGGCTGGGTCGATCGCATCGTCATGACCTTCAATGACGCGCTGCTCGCCTTCCCCGGTATCCTCCTGGCGCTCGGCCTGCTCGCGATTGTCGGGGCGAACAAGTACGGCATCATTCTGGCGCTTGGCCTCGCCTATACCCCGACTGTCGTGCGGATTGTCCGCGGCAACGTCCTGTCATTGCGCGAGCGGGAATTCATCGAGGCCTCGCGGGTCATGGGCAATTCGAACGCCTATACCATGGGCCGCCACATCCTGCCCAACTGTGTCGCACCGCTTACGGTCCTCGCCACGTCGATGTTCGGCTGGGTGCTGCTTGCCGAAAGCGCGCTCAGTTTCCTCGGCCTCGGCGTGCCGCCGCCCGCGCCGACCTGGGGCAACATGCTGGCGAGCGGGCGGCCCTTCATATCCCAGGCGGTGTGGCTGGCCATATTTCCGGGCCTCTGCATCTCGCTGACCCTGCTCGGGATCAATCTTCTCGGCGATGCGCTGCGTGACAAACTTGATCCAAGGATGAGGGGCTGACGATGCAGGAGAACGCACCACTGCTCGATGTGCGCGGACTTTCCCTCGAGGTGGCACGCACGGGAATCAAAATACTCAAGACCATCAGCTTCGATGTCAAAGCGGGAGAGATCGTCGGGATTGTCGGCGAGTCCGGTTCGGGAAAGTCGATGGCAGCCCGTGCCGTCATCGCCCTCAATCCGCCTGCCGTGCAGCGTACCGCCGGAACGATATGTTTCGAAGGCCGGGAAATCGGCGGCATGCACAAGCGCGATCTGCAGGCATTGCGCGGTGCCCGGATCGGCATGGTTTTTCAAGAGCCGATGACATCCCTCAATCCGTCGATGACAATCGGCCGCCAGCTGGAAGAAGGGCTGCGGCTGCACCGGCGGCTGACGGGACGGGAGCGCCACAGGCTGATTGTCGACATGCTGGCCCGGGTTGGCCTGAGCGACCCGCGGACGGCGCTCGCGGCCATGCCGCATCATTTTTCCGGCGGCATGCGCCAGCGCATCATGCTGGCTGCCGTGATGCTGCTCAAACCGGCCTTGCTGATTGCCGATGAGCCGACCACCGCATTGGATGCCGTCGTCCAGCGCGATGTGCTCGAACTGATGGTTGATCTGACGCGCGAGAACAACACGGCGGTTCTCATGATCAGCCACGATCTGGCGATGGTGGCAAAATATTCAGACCGGGTCGTGGTCATGTCGCAGGGCGAAATCGTCGAGCAGGGGGATACCCGGGATCTGCTGCGCGCACCGCAGCATCCCTATACCCGCAAACTGCTTTCCGCCCTGCCGCACCGCATGCCTGCAAGGGCTGTAGAGGTTTCGCCCATGGCAAGGATCACCGTTGACGGCCTTATCGTCGACTTTGCCGCGCGCCGCAGCCTGTTGCGCAAGGGGCAGCCCAAGCGGGCTCTGAACGGTGTCAGCCTGAGCGTGATGCCCGGAGAGGTCGTTGCGGTGGTCGGCGGATCGGGATCGGGCAAGACCACGCTGGGACGCACCATTGCCGGATTGATCGAACCGAAAGATGGCCAGATACTCTTCAATGGCAAGTCCGTCCAGCCATCGGCGGCGGACTATGCGGATTACCGGCTCAATTGCCAGATGGTGTTTCAGGATCCTTACTCGTCGCTTGATCCGCGCATGACGATAGGCAGCCTGATAGGGGAGGCACTTCGCCATTCCACGGAACTGACGAGCAAAGAGAAGAGCGCCCGCGTTGCGGAGGTGCTTGACGAGGTGGGCCTGTCTGCAGCGTTCGCGACGCGTTTCCCGCACCAGCTTTCCGGCGGCCAGCGCCAGCGCGTGGCCATTGCCCGCGCTGTTGTCAGGCGGCCGCAATTCGTCATCGCCGACGAGCCGGTTTCGGCACTGGATGTGACAGTCCGCGCGCAGGTGCTCAAGCTGTTCGCCGAGCTGCAGCGAAAGCACGGCTTCTCGTGCCTGTTCATCAGCCATGATCTGGCTGTGGTCGAGCAGATCGCCGACCGGGTCATCGTCATGAACAACGGTGTCATCGTCGAAGAGGGCAGTCGTGATGCGATCTTCGATCATCCGCAACAGGACTATACCCGCAAACTGCTCCAGGCCATTCCCGCTCTGTTCAGCACCGACAATGGCGGCGTCGAACTGGGATGGCGTTTTGACGGGGTTGGCAGGAAATCAGCCGGCGGCCGGCCTTGAATCATTATAGTGAGGAATAGCATGTCATCTTCATCTGAAAGCCGGGCGCAAGCGATCTATGATCTTGGCTGCACGGCCATTTTTGCCTGCAAATCCGATCCCCGGTTTCATTATTGCCTTTACGTGCCTCCCATCGTCGGCAAGGGCGGGAAGGTCGATCTTCTGGTGGCCGTGCACGGTACAGGACGCACATCGTTTCTCGATTTCCGCGATGGCTTTGCCGAATTCGGCCGGTGGAACGACTGCGCCATTCTTTGCCCCGTTTTCCCCGTCGGCGTCCGGGGCGATGACGCGCGCAGCGGCTACAAGTTCATGATCGAGGGCGATATCCGCTACGATCTGCTTCTTCTGGACATGGTTGCGGAGGTTGCCGCAAAATACCAGCAGAATTGGGATATGTTCGCCATGTTCGGGTTCTCCGGCGGCGGTCACTTCACCCACCGCTTTGCCATATTGCATCCGCAAAAACTTTGGGCCGCCTCAATCGGCGCGCCCGGTTCCGTGACCCTGCTTGATCCGGACAAGGACTGGTGGGTGGGTATCCGCAATCTGCAGGAACGGTTTGGCATCACCTTCGATCGGGAGAAACTGGCCCGTATCCCCATGCATATGGTCGTCGGCGATGCCGATCTGGAAACATGGGAAATCACCATTCCGGAGGGCAGTACAAACTGGATGCGGGGGGCAAACGATGCGGGGCGCACGCGGCCGGAACGGCTGTCGGCCCTTCGGCGCTCCTTTGAAGGTGCCGGTGTCTCCGTGAAATTCGATCTTGTTCCCGGTATTTCGCACGATCGTATGCAGGTGCTCGGCCATGTTCAGAATTTCCTTGCGGACATTTTGGCGGACCGGCGTGCGGGATAGGTCGGGGGTATACCGGCCGCGGCGCAGCACTGTGACTTATAGTTGCATGGAGTTGTGAAGTCCCCGCGCATTTACAATTGGTCCAACTCGTGCAGACTGGTCTGGCTGAAGAAGGGAGAGCGGTGCGCTGGGAGGCGCATGGCAAAATCTCATGTCGCTGCATTCGGACCATATTCGCGAAATCGAGACGGTGAGTCTGGGAGGCTCGACCAACCGTGATGAAACCGTGGTTGAATCCTGGTTGCGCTGCATCAAGCAGCACAGGCTGGACCCGGCACAGGCATGCGAGGCCTACATCGTTCCCGAAACCCAGTTGCGCGAGCATCGGCAGCAATCGGAGCAGTTGATTTCAATCGCGCGGTCGGGACTCGAAAACCTGTTTCGTCATGTTGCCGGTCAGAACTACGTGCTGCTTCTTTCCGATCGCGACGGGATCACCGTTGAATTCCTCGGCGATCCGCTGTTCGACAACAATCTGCGCAAGGCGGGTCTCTATCTCGGTTCGGAATGGTCGGAGGCGCGGGCAGGCACCTGTGCCGTTGGCTCCTGCCTGGAGACAGGTGAGCCGTTGACGATTCATCAGACCGATCATTTTGACAACACCCACACACCGCTGACCTGCACCGCCGCGCCCATCTATGACGCGCAAGGGCAGCTTTCGGCCGTGCTTGATATTTCGCTGCTGCGTTCGCCGCAAATCAAGACGAGCCAGAACTTGGCGCTGCACCTGGTAACGGCTACGGCGCGGCGGATCGAGCTTGCCAATCTCATGGCCCAGACGCGCAATGAGTGGGTATTGCGTTTTTCGCGCTCTCCTGAATTTCTCGACGTCGATCCGGAAGCGGCGATCTCGATCGACGGTGCGGGGCGAATTATCGGCATGACCCACGACGGCGCAAAGATCATGGCACGCGCGTCCGGGCTCGATTGGCGGCAGCCGGCGAATCTGATCGGGCAGTCCATATCGCGGTTTTTCGATATGGATGTCGACGATCTCGGCAATCTCACCCGCACGAGGCCGTCCGAAGACCGGCTGGTGTTTGCGCGGGACGGCAATGTTCTGTTTGCGCATGCGATAGAACCGCACTACCCATCGCGCGGTGCACCGATTGTTCAGGAGCGCATCCCCGCCTCGCTGCGCCGGTTGAGCGGCGGCGATCCGCATCTGGCTGGGCTGCAGACAAAGGCGGCAAAGCTTGCCGGCAAGTCATTGCCGATTCTGATCCAGGGCGAAACCGGTACAGGCAAGGAATATCTGGCGCGCGCCATCCATGACAGCAGTGGTGCCAGCGGACGCTTTATTGCCGTCAATTGTGCCGCCATGCCGGAGCAGCTTATCGAGAGCGAGCTGTTTGGTTATGCGCCTGGCGCCTTCACAGGAGCCTTGGCGAAGGGGCGCAAGGGGCTTGTCGAGGAAGCCGATGGCGGCACGTTGTTTCTCGATGAAATCGGTGACATGCCTTTGGCGCTGCAAAGCCGGCTTCTGCGGGTGCTGGCCGAAGGCGAGGTTTTGCCTCTCGGCGCATCGCGGGCCAAACCGGTCAATGTACGCATTCTCTCCGCATCCCACCGCGACCTTGCCGAACTCGTGCGCAACGGCACATTCCGCCAGGACCTGTTCTATCGCCTGAACGCCGCCACCCTGTCACTGCCGGCACTGCGGAACCGCAGCGATTTTGATTGGCTGCTTGCGGAAATCCTGAAGAAATGCACGGCGGATACGGGTTCGGCTCCGGTCGTTTCCGCCGAAGCGCTGTTGGCGTTGCGGCGGCACAATTGGCCGGGCAATATCCGCGAACTTTTCAATGTTCTTGATGTTGCGGCGGCACTCTGTGAAAACGGGTGTGTAGACCTGACGGATCTTCCCGAGCACGTCCAGCGACAGGCCCAAAATTATCCGGTCAGCGCAGGGCGTGAAAAGCCTGATGAACACTCCCGGTTGACGGAAGCTCTTGCGGCAACGGACGGAAACATTTCCGCTGCGGCGCGCCTGCTTGGTGTCGACCGTTCAACCGTACACAGGCAGCTGCGCCGCGTCCGCCAAAAGGCAGCGCATTGATGTCAGGCCTGCCCTGGTGTTGCAACTGTTGCAGGGCGTCGCGCCACAGCTGTGGCAAATTGCAACAACCGCGCTGTCGCCAATTCGTCCTTCGTCACAAAAACATTTGAAAGTCAGTCAGATAGAGGAAACTCCGGCTGCTGGCACGTTCCTTGCAATGCTTTCGCACACCAGCTGCGTGCGTTGATCGCACTGCTGGAAGCTTGATGCGAACAACAGGCAGGCCTTGTCGCGAAACGGGGCCGGGAGGAATGAATGAAAGCACTGCGTTTCCATGCGGCGAAAGACCTTCGTCTTGAAAATATCGACGCGCCTTCGTCGGCGCCGCAGGCCGGGCAGGTATTGATCCGCAACCGGTTTGTCGGCATTTGCGGAACGGACCTGCACGAATATGTGTCGGGGCCCATCTTTATTCCGGTAGAACCGCATCCGTTCACCAGGGCCAGCGGGCCGCAGATCTTGGGGCACGAATTCGGTGGTGTCGTTGAAGCGGTCGGCGCGGGGGTGACCTCGGTTAAACCGGGCGATCGCGTTTCCGTCCAGCCTTTGATCATGCCGCGCTCCGGCGACTATTTTGCCGATCGCGGTCTTTTTCACCTGAGCACGGATCTGGCCTTGGCCGGGTTGAGCTGGCAATCCGGCGGCATGGCGGAATATGCGCTGCTGAATGAATACAATGTGCAGCGCATCCCGGATGAAATGACCGACGAGGAAGCGGCGCTGGTCGAACCGGCGGCCGTGGCGGTTTATGCCTGTGATCGCGGCGGGGTGACGGCGGGAAGCAGTGTCCTTGTGACCGGCGCGGGTCCGATTGGCGTATTGACACTGCTTGCGGCCAGGGCGGCCGGTGCCGCGCAGCTGTTTCTCTCCGATATCAACGATACGCGGCTGGAACTGGCGGTCGGCATCCTGCCGGATTTGATCACCATCAACCCGAAGCGCGAGCTGGTCGGCGACATCGTCCGGTCGAGAACCGAAGGCGGTGTCGGTTGTGATGTGGCCATTGAATGCGTGGGCAACGAGCACGCTTTGAAAGCCTGTACCGATGCCGTCCGCAAGCAGGGCGTGGTGGTACAAACGGGCCTTCATCCGCATGAAAATCCGCTCGACTGGTTCCAGGTCACCTTCAAGGATATCGATATCCGCGGGTCATGGGCCTACCCGACGCATTATTGGCCGCGGGTCATCAGACTGATCAGTTCTGGTCTCTTGCCTGCACATAAGGTCGTTACCAAGCGGATCACCCTGGATGAAGCGGTGACTGAGGGTTTCGATACCCTGCTCGATCCTGCGGGAAAACATCTCAAGATCTTGATTGATCTGACGTCATAGGTCGTGCGGGCTGGAGGGGCCCGCATCCGATCTTACAGAGTTCATACAATTGGCAGGCAGAATGGAGGAGATTTCATGCTTGACGACAGCCCCCACCAGAAGATTGAAACGGTACTCGGGAAGCTCGAAAAGGCTTTCGCGAACGGCGATATTGAAGCGGCAGTCAACCTGTTTCAGGAAGACTGCTACTGGCGTGATCTTGTCACGTTCACATGGAATCTGAAGACCCTTGAAGGCCATGATCAGATCCGTGCGATGCTGACCGAACAGCTGGCGCGCATCAAACCGCATGACCTGCGGCAGGATCTGAACGAAGTTGCCACCGAGGATGATGGTGTCACCCAGGGCTGGATCGAATTTGATACCGGCGCGGCGCGGGGATACGGGCACATCCGCCTCAAGAACGGCCGCATATGGTCGCTGCTGACGACCATGTCCGAATTGAAGGGACATGAGGAACCAAAGGGTTTTCTGCGGCCCATGGGTGCGCAGCATGGCAGCGAACCCGGACGGAAGAGCTGGAAGGAAAAGCGCGAGACGGAAGCGGCTGAGCTTGGCTACTCCGTCCAGCCCTATTGCCTCATCATTGGCGGCGGACAGGGCGGGATCGCCCTCGGGGCCCGGTTGCGGCAGCTTGGTGTACCAACCATTATCATCGAAAAGAACGAGCGGCCGGGGGACAGCTGGCGCAAGCGCTACAAGTCTTTGTGCCTGCACGATCCGGTCTGGTACGACCATCTGCCCTACATCCCGTTCCCCGATAACTGGCCGGTTTTTGCTCCCAAGGACAAGATCGGCGACTGGCTCGAGATGTACACGAAAGTGATGGAGCTGAATTACTGGAGCTCGACGGTTTGCAAGTCGGCACAGTTCGACGAAGCACGCAATGAATGGACTGTCATCGTCGAGCGGGATGGGAAGGAGATCACGCTGCGGCCGAAACAGCTTGTCCTCGCAACCGGCATGTCCGGCAAAGCCAACTGGCCGAAATTCAAGGGAATGGACGTATTCAAGGGCGAGCAGCAGCATTCGTCCCAGCACCCCGGCCCCGAAGCCTATGCGGGCAAGAAAGTCGTGGTTGTGGGGTCCAACAATTCCGCCCACGATATCTGCGCAGCGCTGTGGGAAGCAGGCGCTGACGTGACCATGCTGCAGCGCTCATCGACCCACATTGTCAAATCCGATTCCCTGATGGAAATCGGCCTGGGCGATCTCTATTCCGAGCGCGCCGTCGCCAATGGCATGACCACACGCAAGGCTGATCTGATCTTTGCCTCGCTGCCCTATCGCATCATGCATGAGTTCCAGAAGCCGGTTTACGACAAGATCCGTCAGAAGGATGCGGCCTTCTACGAGCGGCTGGAAAAGGCTGGCTTCATGCTGGACTTCGGTGATGATGAGTCCGGACTGTTCATGAAATATCTGCGCCGCGGTTCCGGCTATTACATCGATGTCGGTGCTTGCGACCTTATCGCCGACGGCAAGATCAAGCTGATCAGCGGCGTGAATATCCGCGAACTGAATGAAGGCGGTATCGTGCTGGACGATGGTCGGGAACTCCCGGCCGATCTGATTGTCTACGCCACCGGTTACGGCTCGATGAACGGCTGGGCGGCGGACCTGATCTCGCGCGAGGTCGCCGACAAAGTCGGAAAGTGCTGGGGGCTCGGTTCGGACACCACGAAGGATCCGGGACCGTGGGAAGGCGAACAGCGCAATATGTGGAAGCCGACGCAGCAGCAGGCCTTGTGGTTCCATGGCGGAAATCTGCACCAGTCACGCCATTACTCACAGTACCTGTCGCTCCAGCTGAAGGCCCGCATGGAAGGTATTCCGACACCGGTCTATGGTCTTCAGACGGTGCATCACCTGTCCTAGCGTGAAAACAACGCAGCATGCGGCCATTTGTGGCCGCGTGCTGCTTCACCCGCCGCGGCCCACCCTTGACCGAAAAGCAAACTAGCTTACCCTAGGGTCAGGACGCCTGGACTTTGGGAGGAGACCGATGGCTTCGCGGTACGATGGGCAGCATGCGGAACACATCCAGTCCGCCCTTCTGGGAAGTGCCGCTGCGCAATCTGCGCTCGTTGCCTCCTGGGGGCGCTCCATGCGTCTCTACGGGCTCAATCCGGAAGAGGGGACGCCGCCGGATTTTTTGAGCGAACGGGAACTGACGGACGCCCGCGAACGGCTGGGATCGTTGATCACCACCGCGCAGGCGACGCTGGACCGTCTCTATTCTGCCGTTGGCGGTGCCGGATGCTGCGTGCTCCTGGCGGATAAGGACGGCGTGCCGGTTGACCGCCGCGGCAGCGTTTCGGACGATGCAACCTTCTGCAAGATTGGTTTGTGGACCGGAGCGGTGTGGAGCGAAGAACGCGAAGGCACGAACGGCATTGGAACCGCGCTGGCGGAACAGCGGGCTTTGACAATTCATCGGGATCAGCATTTCCGCAGCCGCAATACGGCCTTGTCCTGCACGGTTGCGCCCATTTTCGATCATTGCGGGCGCCTGATGGCGGCCATTGACGTATCATCCGCGCGTCACGACCTCACGGAAGATTTCGTCAAACTGATCGCCATGGCTGTCGTTGATGCCGCGCGCCGCGTGGAAGCGGAAAACTTTCGTCTGGCCTTTCCCAAGGCGCGGATCATGCTCGCCAAGCTCGGGCCGGATGTGAGCTATGAGCGCAGTGCCAGCGCGCTGATTGCCGTCGATGAAGACGACCTTGTCATCGGGGCTTCCCGCACTGTCCGGCATGTTCTTGGTCTCATCGATGAATCCTTGAGCAAGCCGCTGCCGGCGGCCAGTCTCCTGGGGCAAAGCATGGATGTCGAGCAGGAATTTGCTGCCGCCGAGCGCAGCGTCATCCAGCGCGTGCTTGCCAAAGCCGACGGCAATATCTCGGTTGCCGCCACGATGATGGGTATGGGGCGTGCCACCCTGCATCGCAAGTTGAAGAAACTCGGTATTCACTGACGCTGCGGCGTATTCGCTGATTGCCACCGGCAATTGTCTCAAAAGTGAGACAATGCGCTCGCCCGCATGGTCGATGCGGGATGACACCCGCACCTCCGCGCGCGATCCTCTCTGGGCCGCAGGAGGCGGTATCAATCAGCGTGCAGATGGCCTTTCCGAAGTTTTCACGGCGCGGAGGGCCCTGCAACAGGGAGGAACACCATGAACAAGGTAGAATTCAACCGCACCATTCGACCCAATTTCAAGAAACGCTACGGCAATTTCATCGGCGGCAAGTTTGTCGAGCCGAAGTCGGGACGGTATTTCGACAATACCTCGCCGGTGAACGGCCAGGTCCTGTGCGAGATCGCCCGGTCCGACGCCAGCGATGTCGAGGCAGCCCTCGATGCGGCCCATGCGGCCAAGGATGCGTGGGGCCGCACGAGCGTTGCCGAACGCAGCGTCATCCTCAACAAGATCGCGCAGGTTATGGAGGACAATCTGACACTGCTGGCGCAGGCCGAGACCTGGGACAACGGCAAGCCGATCCGCGAGACGACCGCCGCAGACCTGCCACTCGCGATTGATCACCTGCGTTACTTCGCTGGCGTGATCCGGGCGCAGGAGGGCAGCATTTCCGAGATTGACCATGATACCGTCGCCTATCACTTCCACGAGCCGCTGGGCGTCGTCGGCCAGATCATCCCGTGGAATTTCCCGCTCCTGATGGCGATCTGGAAACTCGCGCCGGCACTGGCCGCTGGCAATTGCGTGGTGCTGAAACCGGCGGAACAGACACCGGCTTCCATTCTGGTGCTGGCCGAACTGATCGGTGATCTCCTGCCGCCGGGCGTTCTGAACATCGTCAACGGCTTTGGCCTCGAGGCAGGCAAGCCGCTTGCATCCAGTCCGCGCATTGCCAAGATTGCCTTTACCGGCGAGACGACAACCGGCCGCCTGATCATGCAGTATGCCAGCCAGAACCTCATTCCGGTGACCTTGGAACTGGGCGGCAAGTCACCCAACATCTTCTTCAAGGATGTGACCTCGGAGGATGATGATTTCTTCGACAAGGCGATTGAAGGCTTCGTCATGTTTGCCCTCAATCAGGGCGAGGTCTGCACCTGCCCAAGCCGCGCCCTCATCCATGAATCCATCTACGACAGGTTCATGGAACGAGCGCTGAAGCGCGTCGAGGCAATCGTCCAGGGTGACCCGCTTGATCCCGCGACGATGATCGGTGCCCAGGCGTCCGGCGAGCAGCTGGAAAAAATCCTGTCCTACATCGATATCGGCAAGCAGGAAGGCGCTGAAGTGTTGACCGGCGGTGAGCGCAACGCGTTGGCCGGCGATCTCGCCGGCGGTTTCTATGTGAAGCCGACGGTGTTCAAGGGCCATAACCGGATGCGCATTTTCCAGGAGGAAATCTTTGGTCCGGTCGTTTCGGTCACCACTTTCAAGGATAATGACGAAGCGCTGTCGATTGCCAACGATACGCTTTACGGCCTGGGTGCCGGCATATGGAGCCGGGATGCAAACACCTGTTACCGCTTCGGTCGGGCCATTCAGGCCGGGCGTGTCTGGACCAACTGCTACCATGCCTATCCGGCCCATGCGGCATTCGGCGGATACAAGCAGTCGGGCATCGGCCGTGAAAACCATCTGAAGATGCTGGATCATTATCAGCAGACCAAGAACATGCTGGTCAGCTACAGCCCGAAGAAGCTCGGATTCTTCTGAGCACTCTGACATTGCAAAGCTGGCGGCGCCTGCGTGGCGCTGCCAGTGTCACCATTGGGGAGGCATCATGCAAAATCAGGTCAGTGCCACGATCGCTGCTCTCGATCTCATTCGGACGCTGCAGGCGGAATACGGGCCGATCATGTTTCACCAGTCGGGCGGCTGTTGCGACGGCTCGTCGCCGATGTGCTACGCCCAAGGGGACTTCATCGTCGGCGATCAGGACGTCTGTCTGGGTGAAATCGGCGGCGCACCGGTCTATATCAGCGCCTCCCAGTATGGCGTGTGGAAACATACCGAACTGATCATCGATGTCGTGCCGGGCCGTGGCGGCATGTTCTCGCTCGACAATGGCCGCGAAGTGCGGTTCCTGACGCGCTCGAAAGTGTGCGTCGTGTCTCCGCTTGAGACGAGATAGTGAGCCGTCAGTTGATTAAAACTGGCTGGCACGGTCCGTCCGGTTTGGTTGCCCAACCCGATCTCGCCTATGCCCGGATATCGCCACAAGGTTCGGCAACCAGCTTCGCGCCATAGGCAGTCCTTGTCGACGGCTCCATGCCCCTGAATTGCACCCGGTCGACATTCTTCATCCTGCCACAACAATAGTTCGATTTTTGGCGTTGCACGCTTGACAAGTTTGACGAGACGTTATTAGTTCGGTGATAGAACGAACTAAATATGTGAGGCTGTGTTGAACGAAGCTGTGCGCCTGTCCCGTAAGTTCTCCCAGCGGGCTGTAATCGAAGCTATCGTGCAGGGTAGTCCGATTTCGCGGGCCTCGATCTCCAAGCAGACAGGCCTGTCGAAACAGACGATTTCGGAGATTGTCCGCCAGCTGGAAGCGGAAGGCTGGGTTCAGGAAACCGGACGTACCAGCGGTCACGTCGGCCGCACCGCGGTCACCTATGAGCTCATTCCAAGCGCAGCCTACATCGCCGCCGTTGATTTGGGCGGCACGAAGGTACGCGTAGCCATCGTCGATCTGGCCTGCCAGGTCTTTGCCGAGGATACGGCGCCGACGGACCCGAGGGGCGGGCAGGCGGTTATCGACCAGATCGCCAACATGTGTTTTCAGGCGGCCGCTCGTCAGGCTATCCCGCGCGAGAAGATCAGGCTTGCCGTCGTCGGTGCGCCGGGTGCGCCGGACAGCGACACCGGCCGTATCCTGCTTGCGCCCAATATCGCCGGTTTCGACGTCATGGATGTGGCAACGGCATTTGAACGCGCGTTCGGCGTCGACGTCATGCTGGAGAACGATGTCAATCTTGCCGTCATCGGTGAGAACTGGCTGGGCCAGGGGCAAGGCATCGACAATCTTGCCTATATTGCGCTCGGAACCGGTATCGGCGGCGGCCTCATGGTGGGCGGGCAGCTGGTGCGCGGCAATATCCATGCGGCGGGCGAACTCGGCTTTCTGCCCTTCGGTTCCGACCCGTTCGATCCGGAATCCTTGAGCGCTGGTGCCTTCGAGCGCGCGGTCGCCTCGATGAGCATCATCGAGCGTTATAAGGCCTTGTCGGGGATATCATTGGGTGTGCCCGCTATTTTTGAGGCCGCAACGGCAGGCGATGCCAATGCCAACAGGGTTCTCGATGACACTGCCCGCCTTCTTGCGCGCGGAATCGGCGCCATTGCGGCCATTGCCAATCCGGAAAAAGTCATCCTCGGCGGTTCAATAGGCCTGCGGCCGGAGATGCTGTCGCGGGTAAAAGACCTGCTGCCACGCTGTTTTCCCTATCCGATCGATGTCGAGGCCAGTGTGCTTGGGTCGCGTGCCGCCATTATCGGCGCTGCCGCCATAGGGTTGGGGCACCTGCACAATACGCTCTTCGGTGCTGATGCGCCCGATAGCCGTATCTCGCTTCCGCCCGCCAGCACGGTCACATTGCGGGAGGTTGTATGATGAAGGATGCAAGCAATCTCGCCTCGCGGTTACGCGAGGTTCTCGATGCCGATGACGCCGTGGCACTGCTGCGGGGTGCAATTGGGCGCAACAGCATCACCGGAAATGAAGCAAATTTTGTTGCCTATCTGAACGAACAAATGCGCGCCCGTCCGCTCACCGCCATTGAAACCGCTGATTTTCTGCCGGGGCGCCCGAATATCTGGGGCGAGCGCCGGGGCAATGGCGGTGGAAAGCGGCTCCTGTTCATCGGCCACACGGATACGGTCCATGTCGATGGTTGGGCCGAACATTGGGTGGGGACCGCCCATGCGGACCCGTTCGCCGCTCCCGTCATCGACGGCCAAATCTGGGGCAGGGGTGCCGGAGACCTGAAAGCGGGCATATGCACCGCGCTTGCCGCACTCTCGCTGCTGGACAAGGCCGGTATCCGGCTAGCCGGGGATGTCGCCTTCGCCTTTGTCGGGGATGAGGAGAGCGGGCAGCCGGGAACGGGCGTCTCGGCGGGCATCAAGGATTATGTCGCGCGCATCGAGGCAGGCGCCATCCCGAAGCCGGACTTTACCGTCTATGTCGAGCCGACCCAGCTGTCGGTCTATTCGGCACAGATCGGCTTTTTCATCGCCGACATCACGGTAACCGGAAAGTCGGCTTATTTCGGCGTGCCGGAGCTCGGAAAGGATGCGTTGAAGGCGAGCCATGCCATCATGTCGGCCCTGTGGAACCATTCTGACGCGGTGGCGGCGCGCGCGGAGCATGACCTCATCGGTCACGGCTTCCTGTTGATTACCGGGCTGAAGGGCGGCGGCTTCATTGCTGTTCCAGAGGAGTGCACGCTTTCGCTGATCCGCAAGCTTGTACCGGGTGAATCCCTCGATACGGCTGCAGCGGAGATGGAAGCCGTCATTCGCGGCGCGGTGACCGATCCGGATATCAGGATCGACATCTCCTATCCGGCGGGCCGCGACCATCCGCTGGGCGGCACCGCCGCCGAGATCGACCGGCATGCGCCGGAGGTTATAATGCTGTCAAAGGCCGTTGCCGATGCAATGCAGGGGCGCGGCGTGATCGAGGGCGCGCCTTTCTGGTCCGAGTCACCATTCTTCGTCAATCAACTGGGAACGCCGGCTGTGTACTGCGCCCCGGGCGATATCCGCAACTGCCACACCTATGAGGAACGCGTCGACGTGGAGGAATACCTGGCCGGAATCGTCGCGTTTGCCAGCTTTATCGCCGAATACTGCGGCGTTATTGAATGACCAACGACACCACAATAATAAAAAGGGAACATTCCAATGCTTGTGAAAAGATTTCTGAATGCAACGGCTCTGACCTGTTTCTTGCTGTCGGCTTCTGCGTCATTTGCGCAGACAGTCGGGCCGTCGGGAGAAGCGGCAACGCCAAGCTCCGCCATTACCCTGTCTGATGCCGATCTCGCCTCGCTGAAAGACAAGGGCTACAAGGCGGCCCTGCTCTGGCATACATCATCGGATTTCGTGAATGCCGTTTCGGCTGGCGCAAAGGATGAGTTTGCCCGCGCCGGAGTGAAAGTCGTTGTCACGACAGATGCCGGGTTTGATGCCGCGCGCCAGCGCAGCGATATCGAAACGGCGCTTGCCGCCAAGCCCGATGTCGTCCTGGCCCTGCCGCTTGATCCGGTGACCTCGGCCGAGGCCTTCAAGCAGGCGATTGCCGATCATACCAAGCTTGTGTTCCTGTCGAATGTACCGGCGGGTTACAAGCAAGGCTCCGACTATGCTGCCATTGTGACGGATGACCTCTTCCAGATGGGCAAGCAGGCGGCCGATGCCCTGGCGAAATCCATCGGCGGCAAAGGCAGGGTTGGCTGGATTTTCCACGATGCCACCTATTATGTCACCAACCAGCGCGACAATGCGTTCAAGTCGACAATCGAAAAAGACTATCCGGACATCAAGATCGTTGCCCAAAAGGGTATTTCGGATCCATCACGCGCCGAGGAACTGGCAAGTGCGATGCTGCTGCAGAACCCTGATCTTGACGGCATCTATGTGACCTGGGCGGAGCCCGCCGACGGCGTGCTTGCTGCCTTGCGCGCTGCCGGAAACACCAAGACGAAGATCGTCACGCTCGATCTTGCCGAGCCGGTGGGGCTCGATATGGCCAAGGGCGGCAACGTGACGGCGCTGGTTGCCGACAAAGCCTACGAGCTTGGCCGCACAATGGCGGCGACAGGCCTGAAATCCCTGCTCAATCAGGCAACGCCGCCCTTTATCGTCGCTCCGGCATTGACCGTAACCAAAGAGACCATTGCTTCAGGCTGGAAGGAATCGCTCAACCGCGATGCACCGCAATCCATCCTCGACGCCGTGAAATAGCGCGAAGCAGTACGGTTCAACGTTCGACAAACCAATCAAGGGGGCAGTCATGTCCAGATTTCTCACATTATCGGCAGCGCTTGCTGTCAGCATCTTCGCAACGCAGGCCTTCGCGGCTGAAGGGGTAACCGTCGGACCGCATGGCGAAAAGCCGACGCCCGCCGCCAGCGTGACCCTCACCGCGGACGAGGTCCAGAAGATCAAGGACGGCAACTATACCGCCGCGCTGGTCTGGCACGAGATGAGCGAATACACCAATGCGGTCAATCGCGGGGCGGAAGCAGAATTCGCCGCGCTCGGCATCACGATTGTAGCGGAGACCAATGCCAGCTTTGACAGTGCCCGCCAACAATCCGACGTGGAAACGGTCCTGGCGAAGAAGCCGACGATCATCGTGTCACTGCCCGTCGATCCGACTACCGCAGCAGCGGTCTATGATCCCGCGCGCAAGGCCGGCGTCAAGCTTGCCTTCATCGACAATTCGCCGGCGGGATACGAGCATGGCAAGGACTATGTGACCATTGTCTCCGACGATCTGTTCCAGATGGGCAGCAAGGCGGCCGACGCCATGGCTGCCTCCCTCGGCAAGAAGGGGAAGCTCGGCTACATCTATCACGATGCCGATTTCTATGTGACCAATCAGCGGGATCGGGCATTCAAAACAACCATCGAGACAAAATATCCCGATATGAAGATCGTTGCCGAAGCCGGCATGGCCGATCCCGCGCGCAGTGAGGAAATCGCCCAGGGCCTTTTGATCAAGCATCCCGATCTTGACGGCATCTATGTCACCTGGGCCGAACCGGCGCTCAATGTTCTGGCGGCGCTCAAGGCTGCCGGCAATACCAGCACCCGGATTGTCGCCCTCGACCTGAATGAACCGGCAGCGCTTGACATGGTCAAGGGCGGCAGCTTCACCGCGCTCGTTGCCGACGAGGCTTACAATATTGGCCGCACCGCCGCGCGCGCTGCGGCGGGGTCGCTGATCGGGAAGAAAGCCGAACCCTTTCTGGTCGTCGACTCACTGGCTGTGACGAAAGAAAACGTCCTTGCGGGATGGAAGACCTCGCTCAACAAGGACGCCCCCGAGAGCATCGTCGAAGCATTGAAATGACTGTGCGGGCGGCCGTCCCGGCAGGGATCGGCCGCTCCCGTTTCACTTTCCTTTGAGGAAGATACCATGTCAAAAACCAACCCAAGCCTGATGCCGTCCGGACGGTCGCTGTCCCTTCTGGGCAAGGCGAATCTACAGCAATATGTCGTCTATCTCGGGTTTCTCGCCATCTTTCTGTTCTTTGCGATCGTGCTGAGAGACAGCGGCTTCCTGACGGTCCGCAACCTGTCGAATATTGTGCTCCAGACAGCGCCGGTGACCATCATGGCAATCGGCTTGGTGTTTGTCCTTTCCGCCGGGGAAATCGATCTTTCGATCGGGTCCATCGTCGCCGTCTCCGCGCTTGCGGGCGCAGTTGCCATGAACGGCTACGGCATGACGGCCGGTATTGCCGCCGGCCTGTGTGCGGGTCTGCTGATCGGCCTGGTCAATGGCGTTCTCGTCGCTTACGTAAGACTTCCGTCCTTTCTGGTGACGCTTGCCACCATGGGATTGTTTGCCGGTGTTGCCCGGTCGCTGACCGATCTTCGCTCCATTCCGGTGACCAACAGCACCTTCACCGGCTTTTTCGGCTCCGGAACACTGCTCGGCGTCCCCTCGCTGGTGTGGTGGACGGTGGGGGCCATATGCATCGGCCACATTGTCTACCGCCATACCCGCTTTGGGGCGCATGTGCTTGCCACGGGAGACAACAACCGGGCTGCAAGCGTATCCGGTATCAGCGTTCCACGCATCCGCCTGACGGTCCTGATGATGAGCGGCGTGCTGGCATCACTGGCTGGCCTCCTCTATGCCGGCCGCCTGCAGGCCGCCAAATACACGCTGGGTGAAACCGATCTGATGACGGTCATTGCCGCGGTCATCGTCGGCGGAACGCTGCTCAACGGCGGCAAAGGTTCCATCATCGGTGCGCTGGTCGGTTCGCTGATGATGGGCATGCTGAACAACGGTCTGATCCTGATGGGGCTGTCCGTCTCTGACCAGATGATCGTCCGTGGTCTCATCATTCTTGCTGCCGTGGCGGTTTCGCTGCGTGAAAAGTCGCGCTGAGGGAGTTTTCCATGTTTCTCGATATTCTACGCCGCCGCAACCCAGCCTTTGTGGAAAGCGCAATCGAGCTGCATCAGGCAGGCCGCATTCCGGCCAATGCCTATGTGCTTGATCTCGACGCGGTTGAAGCCAATGCGCGCGTCCTCAAGTCGGAAGCGGACAGGCAGGGCCTGAAAATCTTCGGCATGACCAAGCAGGTCGGCCGGTCCAGTTCATTCTGCCGTGCCATCAAGCGCGGCGGTATCGATGCCGCCGTTGCCGTCGATATGGCCTGTGCCCGGGCCGTGCACAATGCCGGCCTCAAGCTCGGGCATCTCGGCCATTTGCAGCAGGTCGCACGTCATGAAGCCGCCGCTGCAGCTGCCCGTTTTCGCCCGGACTACTGGACTGTGTTCAACACGGAAAAAGCGGCGGAGGCCGGCAAGGGCGCCAGCGCTGCCGGTTACACGCAGAACCTGCTTGCCCGCATCAAGGCTGAAGGCGACACCTTCTATCGCGGGCATGAGGGCGGATTTGATGCGGACGATATTGCCGGGGTTGCCGACTGTCTAGACGATGTGGAGGGCGGCCGCTTCGCCGGCATCACGACATTCCCGGCACTCCTGTTCGATCATGCCGCGCGCAAGGTGAAGCCCACGCCCAATCTGGCAACGCTCACCAAGGCTGCCGAGGCCCTGCAGAAGGCGGGCCGGACCAATGTCGAGGTGAACGCGCCGGGAACGACATCGTCGGTGTTGCTGGCCGCATTGGCCGAAGCGGGCGCCACCCAATGCGAGCCGGGCAATGGTCTGCACGGAACCACGGCGCTTCACGTCATGGAGGATTTGCCGGAACTTCCGGCCGTACTGTATGTGACCGAGGTATCGCACCTTGCCGGCGGCAAGGCCTATTGCTTCGGTGGCGGCTTCTACATCGACCCGATCTTCCCGGATTATGACGTGAGAGCGATTGTAAGCCGCGAACCGACGGTGAGTGCCGCGGCGCTGCGCAGTGTTGAAGTGCCGCCGCCCGCGGCCATTGATTACTACGCCATGATCGACGCGACTTCCCCCGACTCACCCCGCCCTGGCGATACGGCCGTTTTCGGCTTCCGCGGCCAGGCTTTCGTGACGCGCGCCTATATTGTCGGCGTGTCCGGTATTTCAAAAGGTGCGCCCAAGGTCGAGACAATCGAAAACGGTTTCGGTGAAACCGCCGCCTGGCCTGTATAGGAGAAATCGAATGACTGTCACCGACGTGTCACCTGTTCTCAAACTGACCGACATCCGCAAGAATTTCGATGCCGTGACGGCCATTGAAAATTTCTCGCTGGATATCTTTCCCGGTGAAATCGTTGCTCTTGTCGGCGACAACGGGGCGGGAAAATCCACGCTGATCAAGATCATCTCAGGCGTATACGCCCCATCTGCCGGCACGATCACCATCGAGGGTGAAACAGTGACGATGGCAAGCGCCAGCATGGCGCGCGCCCATGGCATTGAAGTCGTGTACCAGGATCTGGCGCTCGCCGACCAGCAGACCGTTTACATGAACATGTTCCTCGGCCGCGAGCCGGTCAACCGCTTCGGTCTGCTCGATCGCGGCAAGATGATCAGCGATACTGAAAAGCTGGTCCAGGAGCTGGATGTGCGGATACCTTCGGCCCATGCCACGATCCGGGATTTGTCCGGCGGGCAGCGTCAGGGGGTGGCGATCGCGCGGGCAACCCATTGGGCGAGCAAGCTGATCCTGCTGGATGAGCCGACGGCGGCGCTGGGCGTGGCCGAAACGGCCAAGGTCGAAGCCATCGTACAATCGTTGAAAACCCGCAACATCGGTGTGCTGATCATCAGCCATAGTCTGGATCAGGTCTTCAAGCTTTCCGACCGCATCTGTGTTTTGCGGCGCGGGAAGCAGATCGGTATCCGCAAGACGTCCGAGACGGACAAGAACGAAATCGTATCGATGATCACCGGCGTCAATTGACGGGCTGGTGCCTGTCGCTCTCGCCGGGGATCAGTTGCAGCGGCCAGACGAGCTGCACCCTTTCCTGCGGATAATGGTCTTCATAAGCGGGCATGGTTGAAAGCAGGGATTCCGCCAGCTTGATGCCAAGATCGCGCAGGGAAATCCTGAAACAGGTCAGCGTGGGCGACAGAAACCGGCTTTGGGTACTCTCGCGGAAACCGATGACGGCGATGTCGCGGCCCGGGTGAATATCGGACTCATAGAAGCGCCGGTACAGTCCGAGGGCCATGTTTTCATTGACGAGGATGATGGCCGTCGGCATTCGCCCCTGGGCAAGGACGGCACTTGCAATCTGGTAGCCGCCTTCCTCGTTGGCATGGGACCGGAACACATAGTCCGGATCAAACGCTATGCCGCTGGCGGCGAGGGCCTGTTTGTACGCATCGAGAAAGATGTAGCCGAGGTTGATGTCGCTGGCTGGTACGGCAATGGCAATGCGGCTGTGACCCAGCCCGGCAAGCCGCCTGACCGCGGCCGTTGCAACGCCTTCGAAATCGAGGTCGATCCATGGGTAATTGCCCGCTGTTTCGCTGCGGCCCAGCGTGATGAAGGGAATTTTTCGCTCCAGCAGGAAATCAATGCGGGGATCGTGACGTGTGGTTGCCGATATGATCAGCCCGTCGACAAAGCGACGCGCAACCACGCGGTTGAGGTAGGCGGCGGGCTCTTCGTCGGTGCCGCACAGAAGTGCGACGAGGTCGAGGTGATGGCGCCGGAACACCGACTGAACGCCTTCGAAGACAGGCATGAAGAAGCTGCCGCCGGTGTCGACCGTCTCGATGGTTGATTCAATCATGAAGCCGATCGTGTTGGTGGTGCCCTGTCGCAGACTGCGGCCGGACTGGTTCGGCACATAGCCAAGTTGCTTGGCCGCCTCAAGCACGCGCGCGCGCGTCTCCTGATTGACGTCAGCCTTCCCGTTGAGGGCACGGGAAACTGTTCCGATCGAAATATCGAGATGGCGGGCAAGGTCCCGGATGCTCACGCTTTTTCTCCCTGTGCGACTCGGCGCTGATGCCCTTTCATTCTTAAAACACCGAAAGGGGGATTGACAAAAATAATTCGCCGATATGAAATCGTAAACGTTTACGGAAGGCATTTGCAACCGATTTAGCCGGTTTCTGGTGAATTTCGTTGGGAGGAGAGACAATGCAGCGTGCCGTTTTAGTCGGTTGCGGAGCCATGAGCAAAGCATGGTTCGAGGCAGTCCGGACCATTGGCGATATCGACATCGTCGGTGTTGTCGACCTGGCGAGGGAGCGCGCGGAGGCGCGCATCGCAGAATTTGATCTCGGCGCGGCAATCGCCTCAGACAGTCTTTCCGCTGTTCTGGCAAAGACCAGCCCTGATCTCCTGTTCGACGTCGTCGTTCCGGCCGCCCGCCATGCGACCGTGGCCGTCGGGCTTGACGCGGGTTGTCATGTGCTGTCGGAGAAGCCGATGGCTGAAACCATGGACGAGGCGCGGGACCTCGTCGGGCGTGCACACGGGGCCGGACGCATTCATGCGGTTGTGCAGAACAGGCGTTATCTTGCCCAAATCCGTCGCATCCGCCAGCTTGTTGCCTCTGGAGCCATTGGTGATGTGACCAGCCTGCATTGTGATTTCTTTCTCGGGCCGCATTTCGGCGGATTTCGCGAGGAGATGCACCATGTGCTGTTTCTGGACATGGCGATCCACACGTTCGATGCGGCGCGCTTTCTCACCGGGGACGCCGCCAGCGCGGTTTATGCCCGGGAGTGGGAGCCAAGCAATTCCTGGTACAGTCAGGGTTCTTCCGCCGCCGCGATCTTCGAATTCAGCAATGGTGCCGTCTTCACCTATCGCGGCAGCTGGTGCGCCGACGGCTTGCGGACCAGCTGGGAAAGCAGCTGGCGCATCGTCGGCAGCAAGGGAACGATTGTCTGGGACGGGCATGACGACATACGGGCCGAAGCCGTCACCTCCGGCAAGGATGGCCTGTTCTCCGGGGTGACCGCCGTCGAGATACCTCCCCTTGATGCGTCCCACCGCATCGGCGGTCACCTCGGAGTCATGCAGGATTTCATCGCGGCAACCCGGGGCGGCTCCGCGCCGGAAACGGCCGGGACCGAAAATATCAAAAGCCTCGCCATGGTGTTCGGTGCGATTCAAAGCGCCGAAACCGGACGGCGTATTGAAATCACGATCTGAAGGAATTCGGAATGAGCAACCCGCCACAATCGATCCGCATCGGCACCATGATCAGAGGCAATGCGCCTGATCCTGCCGCCTATGTCAAAACCATCCTGCCGCATGGCTTCGAGAGCATCGAGCCGTTCTTCTGGCAGGTGATGAACAAGGACCTGCCGGCGCTCGCAGGGCAGTTGAAGGATGCCATCGGCGACGCCGATGTGACAATCTCGACCCTCGGCATGTTCGGCAATCCGCTGGAGGATACCGATATTGATCGTGAGACGTTGAAAGGCTGGGAAGCATTGATCGACAATGCCCATCTCTTCGGCGCCAACACCATTGCCGGGTTCACCGGCCGCGTGCGCGGCAAGCGGATTGAAGACAGTCTGCCCCAGTTCAAGAAGGTCTGGGGCGAACTTTCGCGGCGAGCAGCCGACAAGGGCGTCAGGCTCGCCTTTGAGAACTGTGCCATGGACGGCAACTGGGCAACCGGCGACTGGAATATTGCCCATACGCCGGATGCCTGGGAAATGATCTTCAACGAAGTGCCGGCCGACAATCTCGGGCTCGAATGGGAGCCCTGTCACCAGATGGTCTATCTCATCGACCCCCTGCCGCAGATCCGCAAATGGGCACCCAAGATTTTCCATGTTCATGGCAAGGACGCCACGATCCGCTGGGAGGTTATCCGCGAGCATGGGATTTTCGGCAAGGAGAAGTTCGTGTTCATGCGTTCGCCAGGATTTGGCGATACCAACTGGACCGATGTCATATCGGAACTGCGCCTCGCCGGCTGGTCGGGATCAATCGATATCGAGGGCTGGCACGATCCGGTCTATCGCAATGATCTGGAAATGACCGGGCAGGTGCATTCCCTGAATTATCTGAAACACAGCCGTGGCGGTGATTTCATCGCCAATCCCTGATTTCCCCGAGCGGGCCCGCTGCCGGACGGGAGTTCCGGTGATGATGGAGATTAAATCCGACTAGGAAAGACGCGCCGCCAAGAAGCGCAACGCCGGTGTCGAGCAACACGAGGAGGAAACCTATGAAGAGCATTTCGCATTGGATTGCCGCTGCCGCACTGATGCTGTCGGGCACGGCTGCGCATGCCGAGCCGGTGACGCTTGATATCTGGACCATCGACCGGCCGGATCAGTATATCTATCTCCTGAAAGACGAGTTCGAGCAGGCGCACCCGGACATCAAGCTGAATGTCAAAACCGTGCAATTCCGCGACATGGTCAATGATCTGGCGCGCGCCACGGCAACCGGTGAATCGCCCGATGTCACCTATATCGACAATCCCGAAGTGGCGCTCTTCGCCTCGCGCGGACTGCTTCTTGATCTCTCGCCGATGCTGGCGGAATCGAAGGTGATCAGGAAGGACGATATTTTTCCGGGTCCGCTGTCGTCGGTGACATGGGATGGCAAGATCTATGGTGTTCCGCGCGGTGCCAACACGCTGGCGCTCTACTATAATGCCGACATGTTCAAGGCAAAGGGGCTCGACCCGGACAAGCCGCCCAGGACCTGGGATGAGCTTTATGCTGCTGCCAAGACGCTGAACGATCCGGCAAAGAACATTTATGGAATGGCCTTTTCCGCCGTGGCAACGGAAGAGGGAACGTTCCAGTTTCTGCCGTGGCTGCAAATGGCGGGCGGCGACTACAACAAGGTGGATACGGATGGCGGTGTGAAAGTGCTGCAGTTCTGGAGCAAGCTGCTCGATGAGAAGCTGGCCTCGCCCGATACGCTCATCCGCGGGCAATACGACTCGACTGGCACCTTCAATGCTGGAAATGCGGCCATGGCGATCTCCGGACCATGGGAGCTGCCGCGCATGAGCAAGGAAGCGAAGTTCGATTTCCGCGCCGCGCTGCTGCCGGTTCCGCATGAGGGCGCCACCCGGGCTTCGGCCCTGGGCGAGGGCGACAATGTCATTCTCGCCAACAGCAAGCACCCGAAGGAAGCCTTCATCCTGCTGGAATTTCTCTACGGCAAGATGCCGGATGTCTGGAACCGTTTCGGCTTTCTGCCCGCAGCGAGGATTCAGTCCAACAACCCTAAAATACCGGCCATCTACGCGGTCTTCGAGGAAAGCATGAAATATGCGCGCAACCGTGGTCCGCATCCGGAATGGCCGAAAATCTCCAAGGCCATCTACACGGCCATACAGTCGTCGCTCACCCGCAAGAGCGACCCGAAAACGGCCTTGGCAGCGGCGCAGAAGCAGATCGACGTGGTTCTGAAAAAGTAGATCAAATCCTGTCCTCGCACTCGTTATGCGGGGACAGGCCAACAATCCACATGGGGCGGGAGGGCACTATGCAGGGCATTATCAGGACCATCAGGGACGGGAGCGGCTTTGATATCCTGCTGCTCGGTCTGGCATTGGCTTATCTGATTGCGTTTTCGGCATTTCCCATTCTCTACAACATCATCATGTCGCTGCAGACGGTGGACATGTTCACGATCACCTCGTTCAACCGCCCCTTCGTCGGCCTGCAGAACTATTATGACGTGATATCGCAACCCATTGCGATGGCGGTGCTGTGGAACACCGTCAAGTTCGTCGTCCTGTCGATCGTCTTCCAGCTGTCGATTGGCTTCGGCCTTGCGCTGTTTTTCCAGCAGGATTTCCCGGGAGCCACCTATCTGCGCGGGTTGTTCCTGGCCGGCTGGATCATGCCGGCTCTGGTGGTCGGGGCGATCTGGAAATGGCTGTTCGCCGGGGATTTCGGTGTCATCAATTATGTGCTGATGTCGCTTGGCATTGCCGGTGAGCGTGTCTTCTGGCTGTCCGACCCGGATGTCGCGCTTTACGCGGTCATCATTGCCAATGTGTGGCTCGGCATCCCCTTCAACATGATCCTGCTCTCCGTTGGTCTTGCCGCTATTCCGCGCGATGTCTACGAGGCTGCCGAACTCGACGGCGCGGGACCCTTCGAACGCTTCCGGTCGATCACACTGCCCCTGATGCGGGCGCAGCTCGGCGCGGTCATTTCGCTCGGTGTGATCTTCACCCTGCAGCAGTTCGATCTCATTGCGGCCCTGACGCAGGGCGGTCCGGCCGACAGTTCCAACGTCGCGCAATACTGGTCGTGGCAATTGTCCTTCCAGACCTATGAAATATCGCTGGGCAGCGCGGTCTCGGTCATGATGATCCTTTTCGTCATTGTCGTTGCCGCCGTCTATGTCCGCTCCACCCGCCACGAACACAGTTACTGAGGAGAGCGCCGGTGAAACGTTATATTCTCCTCGCCATCGGTCTGGTGATGACGGCGATCTATCTGTTCCCGTTGTACTGGATGTATCTCACCGCCTTCAAAGGCAGCTCCGAGATCTTTCAATATCCGCCAACTTTCTGGCCGACAAATCCCCAGTGGAGTTTTGCCGAGGTGTGGCAGAGCCGGGGCATGGGGCGGTATATCTGGAATTCGCTGCTGATCGCGGTTGGGGTCACTATTCTCGTCACGTTCATGGGGACGGGATGTGCCTATGTTCTCTCGCGTGTCCGCAACATCTGGATGGACATGGCTCTCTTCGCCATCCTGATGATGCAGGTGCTGCCGTCCTCGCTGATGGTGACGCCGATCTTCGTCATGTTCAATCAGATCGGCCTTCTGGCCAGCCCGCGCGTAGCGGTCATCCTGGCGCAGACAGCCAAGATGCTGCCGCTCTATATCGTGCTGTGCCGGGCCACATTTGTGCAGGTGCCGCGCGAACTGGAGGATGCCGCCCTCGTTGACGGCTCTTCGCGCATCGGTGCGTTCTTCAACATCATGCTGCCCTTGGCGCGTAACGGCATTCTCGTCACGTCTGTGCTGATCTTCCTGCAATCCTTCGGCGAATATGTTTACGCCAGGTCCCTGATTGCCAAGAACGAGCTGCAGGTGGCGACGGTCGGCCTGCAAACCTTCATGGGTCCCGATGCCAGCGACTGGAACGGGATCATGACCTATGCCGCCATCTACGTCACGCCCATCCTTTTCGTATTCATGCTGCTGCAACGGCGCATCGTCAGCGGTCTTACCGCCGGCGCGCTGAAATGAGGTGAACCATGTTTCAGATCGAAATCGACCACCTGAACAAGCATTATGGCGGGTTTCACGCGCTGAAGGACATCAATATTGCCATCGAGCAGGGCGCCTTCGTTGCGCTGGTGGGGCCGTCGGGCTGCGGCAAGTCGACATTGCTGCGCACCCTCGCGGGCCTTGAGAAGACGAGTTCCGGCGATCTGCGCATCGCCGGGGAAAGTGTCGTCCACAAGCCGCCGCGCGAGCGGGATGTGGCGATGGTGTTCCAGTCCTATGCGCTCTATCCGCATATGGATGTCGAGCACAACATGAACTATTCGATGCGCCTGAAGCGGCGCCCGAAGCAGGAGATTGCCGAGCGCACGCGTGCCGCCGCGCAAACGCTGGGTCTTGGCGCCCTGCTTGACCGGTTGCCGAAAGCCCTGTCCGGCGGCCAGCGCCAGCGCGTCGCCATGGGGCGTGCCATCGTGCGCAACCCCAAGGTGTTTCTCTTCGACGAACCTCTCTCCAATCTCGATGCGGCGCTGCGGGTGCACATGCGCAGCGAGATCCGCAAGCTGCATGAACGCTTGCAGGCGACATCGGTCTACGTGACGCATGATCAGGTCGAGGCCATGACCATGGCCGACCATATCGTTGTCATGCGCGCCGGAGTGGTTGAGCAGCAGGGCAGCCCGCTCGATCTTTACGACCGGCCTGCCAACAGGTTCGTTGCCGGATTTATCGGGTCGCCCGCCATGAATTTCATTCCGGTCACGGTCGGGTCCGATGGCAACAGGCTGATGCTGGAGAAGGATCAGGCTCAATCGCTCATGCTCGGTCGAGCGCTGGCGCCCGGCCGGCGTTTGCTGGCCGGCCTGCGTCCGGAGCATCTTGCCTTCACCCGCGAAGCCGGTGATCTGGCGATCAAGGTCGTCGTGGAAGCGGTCGAGTCGACGGGGAGCATGACATTCGTGACGGCATCCATCGCCTCCCAGCAGGTGGTGGCCGCCCATAGCGGCAGGCCTGAGGTGAGCCGGGGTCGCGAGACAGAGCTCTTTATCGCGCCGGGGAATGTGCACTTGTTCGATCCGGAAACGGAGCTTGCCGTCTTCTGACCCTTTCCGCTTTGCCCGCTCAAATGCTATAGGGCGACACCCGCTCTCACGGTTGCTTTGCGAATGCGAGGGGACGGCATGTATGGCAAAGGATGTACCTTGGAGACTGCGCTCTATCTCCCGATCAAAGGCTTTCTTGAAGAGGCCGGCTATAGCGTCAAAGGTGAGATCGTCGGTTGTGATATCGTCGCGCTGAGCGATGGTGAGCCGCCTTTGGTGGTCATCTGCGAACTCAAGCTCAGTTTCAATCTTGAGCTCCTCCTGCAGGCGGTCGACCGGGCGGCTCTCAGCGATGAAGTCTGGCTTGCGGCGCGCATTTCGGCGCGGGGCAAGGGACGTGAAAGCGACCGCCGGTTCCGTGATCTTTGCCGCCGGCTGGGTTTCGGCATGCTGGGTGTGTCGGATGGTGGTGTGGTCAGCGTCATTGTCAGTCCGGCGGCGCCGATGCCGCGAAACAATACGCGCAAGCGTTCGCGATTGGTTGCGGAGCACCGGCGCCGCAAGGGCGATCCGACATCGGGCGGCGGTTCCCGCACGCCGATCATGACGGCGTACCGCCAGCAGGCGCTTGCCTGTGCCGAGGCGCTGCAGCGCGGTCATTTGCGGCCGCGCGATCTGCGCGCCGTTGCCCCCAATGCTCCGCAGATACTGCGCGGCAATGTCTACGGATGGTTCGAGCGCGTCGACAGGGGCGTCTATGCCCTGACGCAGGCAGGAATGGATGCGCTGAAACGCTGGCCTCCATCCCCGGCAAGCGACCCCGTCTAAGCCGTAAATTCATGCTTGTTGTCGATTTTGCGCAGGCGGGTTTCGGAGTCAGTCATGCGGCGCTTGAGAGCCGGGACGGCATTGATGATGCGCAATGCGCCACGCATGACCGCCAGCTGGATGCGGCCGAGCACCGGCCTGTGGCTGAGGCCGTTTGCGTCCATCTGCTTGCGTGACTCGAGCACTGCCCGCGCGCTGTATTCCAGCATTTCAGCTTCGTAGGCGTGCAGGGCTTCCACCAGCGGCCTGACGCCGTCGCGCACCTCGGTGAGCCGCCTGCACAGCAAGGAAGCATCCCGCATGGCGGTATTGGCACCGACGCCGCGTCCGGGCGTCATGGTGTGTATGGCATCGCCGAGCAGCGTCACATTCGACGATTGCCACGGGGAAACCGGAACCGACGTGCGGATATTGACGCGAAAGATGGTGGTTGGATCGGAAAGCGCGATCAGGCGGCGCAGGTCGGGATGCCAGTCCCGGGTCATCTTCATGGCGATCCTGGCAAGGTCGGGGCCGGGAAGGGACGCGGGATCCTCCGGCAGGTTCTTGCGCGCACCCCAGACACCCCACATGATGTAATCGCGGGTGTTGTCGAAAAGCAGTCCGGGCCATTCTGTAATCAGGTCGGCATCATTGCCGCCGACTCCGTGCTTCACGCCGTCATTGTCCCATTTGAACTCCATGACGTGAAGAATGGCGCCATAGCCCTTCGGTGCCATGATCATCGATATGCCGTGAAAAACCTTGTCCGGAAGAAGCGCTCTGGTTTCGGGTGTGAGCGCAACCTTGCCGCCGATGGATGCGATGCCCGTATCCGTTGAACCGTCATCGAAGACGGCGGTAACCGTGCCGTCTTCATTGTTCCGGTAGCTCAAGAATGTCTTGTCGAACACGACACAATCCTCGAGCCCGGTGAGCAGGACTTGGCGCAGTGTCATGCGGCTGACCGATTTTTCGCTGTCGACCGGATCATCGCTGCCGGGTACCGGCATGGATATCAGCTCGGACATGTTTTCCGTCAGCATGTTGAAATGGCGGGGTGCCCGCGCGCAGGTGGCAACAAAGAGATCAAAAAGCTCTGGCGGCAGGCAGCTCTTGAGCGCCTGGCTTCCCGCAGGGCTGATGCCGACGCGATAGCCATGCAGGCCATCGCGTCGCGTGCGGTCGCGTTCATACACCCGGACACCGATGCCGGCCCGCTTGAGACCATGCGCAAGGCAAAGTCCTCCGGTCCCCGCGCCGATGATGATCACCTGCAAGGTATTCGTTTTCATGGTCTCGGCCTTTCGCTAGGAAGACGTGTGTTCGCTGGGCTGGGAAAGTTCCATTGCAATCTGGCGAAGCCAGGCTTCGCTCCAGGTCAGTTTGCCGGACTGAAGGTCGGCGGTGATGGCGCGTACCCAAGCAAGCTGCGTGCCATAGGTTGCGCTCAGATATTCCATTTCCAGGAGAAAGAGACGGGGCACCGGCATCGCGATTGCATGGCGCAAATTCTGTTCGATCCGGTCGATTTCCGCCTGCAGCGCGACGGCGCGCTGCTCGAGCTGCAGCCGGGCGTCATCGGGCGTCAGGAGCGGCAGAAACGAGATCGCCGCGGGAAAATCCGGGAATTCCTGTGATGGCGTGGAAAGGATTTCCCGCATCCATTGCAGCATGATTGCGCGCCCGGCCGGGCTGAGCTCATAGACGGTGCGTTCGGGCCGGTTCTCCTCGCGGGAGGTGCCCTGCGAGGCAATCAATCCCTCCCGTTCCAGCCGGTTGACCGTCTGATAGAGACTGGCGCGCTGGGCGACATTGATGACTTCATCCTTGCCGCGCTCCTTGATGAGCTGTTGCATGCGGTAGGGATGCATGGGTGCCTCATACAGCATGGCGAGGATTGCGAGGGCGATCGGGGAGCGTTTGATTGTTTTCATAGTCATATATATACTAGTAATAAAAATACTATGTCAAGCCCATTGCGAAACGCTGTTCGAACGGCAGGTCTCGATATTTGTTCTCCTGCCCCGGCAGGTGCTTCCCACATTCAGCGACACGCTATATTCTCCGCCGACGTCGGATGGATTTCTTGCCAGAGCCAGGAACCGGGAAAATGAAGACCATGTCTGAAACGCGTCGCAAGCTCACCACGATTTTCTCTGCGGATGTTCAGGACTACACCCGTCTCATGCAAGTGGACGAAGAGCGGACGCTCGATACGCTCAACCAGTACCGCGATGCGATGAGACGTTTGATCGAAGCGCATGCCGGCCGGGTCATCAACACATGGGGCGATGGGCTGATTGCCGAGTTTTCCAGCGTCGTCGAGGCGGTGCGCGCGGCAATCGATGTGCAGAACGAGCTTGCCGGTTATAACGCCAAACGTTTGAACGATGCCCGCATGCTTTTCCGCATCGGTATCAATCTCGGGGATGTCATTGCCGAAGGCGACGATATCTATGGCGACGGGGTGAATGTCGCCGCGCGGTTGCAGGCCTCTGCCCCTCCCGGCGGCATCGTGATTTCAAGCACGGTTTTCGATCAGGTCCGCAACAAGCTGACCGTCGGGTTTGACTATCTCGGCGAGCTTTCGCTCAAGAACATTGAAGGCGGTATAGCCAGCTATGCCGTGCGTATCGGAGAAGACCGAGGATCTGGTCCGCAGCGGCCTTCCCTGCAATCCGGGCCGCCGCCGCATCATGACCATTTGCGGCGAACCCAAACGCAGGCACACCCGGAGCCTTTGCCGTTCAGGAGAGGGCGGTTCGGTGTGCTGGCAACCATCGCCGCCGGGATTGCCGCCATCAATTTTCTCACATGGAGTGGCTATTTCTGGGCTGCATGGCCTCTCCTGGCCTTTGCTGCTCTTGCTTTCGGTCTGTGGGTGCGGACCACCCGCCTTGACCGGTTCGTCGCCATGCTGGCGATGGTCGGGTTCGTCCTCCTCGGCATCAACCTTATCACCTGGAGCGGGACGTTCTGGGCCGCATGGCCGCTGCTTGCCTTTGCGGTTGCCGGCAGCATCCGCTGGTTCATGCGCCAGAGGAGCGGTGTCCGGAGCTGAGCCCGCCAATGAATTTACTATTCGCCGCATCATATTTTGGCCGATAGTTGGAGATATCATTGGCCAATATTGGGGAGTATACAGACGGGAACAGGTTTTTTCTCAAGGCGATGACGTCGCAGGGATCGGCCTCAAGGACAGGCATACCATTCGCAAGCGGGAACGGGACAGACATATAGCATTTTAACAGCAAACAAAAAGGGTGACTGCAATGCCCCATATCGTGCTGATTAATCCGCGTTTTGAAGCTTCTTACTGGGGGCTGGAACATGCCCTGCCCATATTCGACGCAAAAGCCAACCTTCCTGTGGCCTGCCTGCCTTTGCTGGCGGCCCTGACCCCTGCCGAACACACGGTCACGCTCATCGATGAGAACGTGGAAGACATCGACTACGATCTGTGTGCCAGCGCCGACATTGTCGGGGTTACCGGTATGATCGTGCAGCGCTTCCGCATGAAGGAAATCATCACGGAATTGAAGCGACGGGGCTGTTTTGTCGTGGTCGGAGGCCCATGGATCACCGTCCAGGAGAACTATTTCGCCGATCTCGCTGATGTGGCGTTCATTGGTGAAGCCGAAGAAACCTGGCCGCAATTCCTGACCGAATGGGCGGAACACCGGCATTCACGCCGGTACGAGCAGGCTGACAAGACAGATATGAGCACGGTTCCGGTGCCGCGCTTTGATCTCCTGAAAATGGACGATTATGCGGTGGGAAGCATCCAGTTCTCCCGGGGCTGCCCGTTTACCTGCGAGTTCTGCGATATCATCGTTGTCTTTGGGCGCAAGCCCCGCATCAAGACGGGTCAACAGATTCTGGCCGAAGTGGAGGCATTGCTGGCGACAGGCATGGATACCGCCTTCATTGTCGATGATAACCTCATCGGCAACAAGAAGGCGATAAAGGAAGTGCTGCGCGAGGTCATCGCCTGGCAGGTCGCGCACAATTATCCCATGACCTTCGTGACCGAAGCCTCCATTGATCTGGCGGATGATCCGGAACTGATGCAATTGATGGTCGATACCAACATTCGCGTGGTCTTCATCGGCATTGAAACCCCGAACGAGGCAGCACTGCGGGAGACAAAAAAGCTGCAGAATCTGCGCAAGGGCGCCACCATGCTGGAAAAGGTGCACACCATCCAGCGCTCAGGCATGGAAGTGTGGTGCGGCATGATCCTCGGTTTCGACAGCGACGATGCCTCGATTTTCGACGCGCAGCGCGCCTTTATCAAGGAAGCGCGGATCGTCAACGCCATGGTTGGCATGCTGGCGGCCATACCGAAGACGCCGCTCTATACGCGATTGCTCAAGGAGGGGCGGCTTGATCCCGAGGATCAGCAGCCCTTTGGCACCAATGTCATTCCGCTCAACCTCAGCCGCGAGGCACTGCGCGACGGCTATCTCGCGGTCATGCAGGATCTTCACAATCCCCAAGCCTATTTCGACCGGCTCGATGCGCTTTATCTGGATGAACGCATCGAACCGGAACAGACGCGGCTGCGCCATCTGCGCCGCCATCCCTTGCAATTTGCAAAGCTCAATGCCGAATGGATGCTCGAAGCCGTCGGCATCTTTCTGCGCCTGATGCGGCAGGTTCCCGACAAGGAGCTGCGCCGCACCTACCGCCGGCGGATATGGGCCATGTTGAAGCGCCGCCGCTCGCCGGTGGTAATGCAGATCTACGCGATAAAATGCGCGATGCACTATCACGCCCATACGATGATCGCGCGGATGCAGACCGGCCCGATTGTGAACTCGTTCTAGGGGACGAAACGCCGGATGGCGTGACCGGGAGCGCTTCGGCTTTTCCGGCGCTGCAGCCATTTATGCGGCTAAAAACATTGGCGGGAAGGCCGCTATGCTTGCAAAATTACATTTTGTTAAGGCCATCTAAATGCCATGAATCTGGATCGAAGTCACATTTCCCCTAAAGGAGGTGAGTGAAAATGAATGCCGATGAACAGAAACTTCTCAGTGGCCTCTTTGACCGTACAAGGCAGGCAGCCGATACGCCCCGGGACCCGGAAGCCGAGCGCTTCATTCTGGACCAGATCAAGAGCCAGCCTTCGGCCCCCTATCTCCTGGCTCAGGCCGTCATCGTCCAGGAACATGGCCTGAACGCATGTAACGAGCGCATCCAGGCACTGGAAGCGCAAGTGAAGGATTTGCAGAATACCCCGCCCCCGCAACCACAGTCGGGCGGCTTGCTGGGTTCGATCTTCGGCAGTTCCCAAAGTGCGCAGCCGTCCCAGCCTTCTCCCGGCCGGTTCAGCGGACCGTGGGGCGGTGGCGGGGCAGCACCCCAGGACGCGTATGCAGCACAGGGACAGCCACCTCAGGCCGGGCGCTGGGCAGCCCCGCCGCAGGCCCAAGGCGGCGGCTTTCTGCAAGGTGCATTGACCACGGCAGCCGGTGTGGCCGGCGGCGCGCTCATGTTCGAGGGCATCAAGAACATGATGGGCGGCAATTCGTTGTTTGGCGGCTCGGGCGGCGGAACCGGCACTGTGCCGCAAGCCGGCGAGACGGTCATCAACAACTACTACAACGATGACAAGAGCACCGGCACGCAGAACGATTACGCCGAAATGGACCGTCTCGACGACGCCTATGACGATGCACAGGACAGCGATACCGACGACGACAATGTAGCGTGACGCACCGGGCGATAAACAGGACAGCGCCCTGTTTATCGCCCGTCTTCCCGTTCTTTCACCGAAGGTCTGTCAGGCGTATGAGATCCAGAGGATCACCAGGCCGAGCAGAATCCGGTAGCAGATGAAGGGCAGCGTTGAAAAACGCTCCAGAATGCGCATTAAGCCCCACAGGGCTGCGAAGGATGACAGCGATCCGATGACAAGTCCGACGAGCAGGATCATCCAGCCTTCAAAGGGAAGATGAGCGCGGGCCAGGACAACAAGTTCATGCAGGCCTGCCAGCGCGATAGCCGGAATGCCGAGCAGAAAGGAAAAGCGCGCGGCGTCCTGCCGCGTGAAATCGCGAAACAGGGCCGCCGTCAGGGTCGAGCCGGAGCGTGAAACGCCGGGGATCAGGGCACCGACCTGCGCGACGCCGACGATAAGCGCATCGCGCAGCCGCATGCTGTCCGCTGGACGTTTATGCTGGCATACCCATTCGGCAACCGCGAGCAGAACACCCATGACGAGGCAGGAAAAGCCGATGACCGGCAAGGTCCGCAACGGACTGTCGCAGGCATTGAGAACCGGCGCCAGAAGCAGGCCGGCGATGACGATCGGCACGGTGCCGAGCACGATGCCGATAGCCATGCGCAGCTTGGGCGACATCCAGTCGCCCGTCCTGATCGCGCTGAGCGATCCGCCGGTTATGGCGTAGATATCGCGCCGGAAATAGCAGATGACCGCCGTCAACGCGGCCAGCTGCATCGCCGCCGAAAAAGCCGATCCGGGATCCTGCCAGCCGAGAAGTGCCGGAACCAGCCGCATATGCGCGGTGGATGATATCGGCAGCAATTCCGTAATGCCCTGAACCACGCCCAGCACGGCGACCTTGGCGGTGCCCAAAGCCACAAAGCCGGTATCTACCCCTTGCGTGCATACGCCACTCATAAAGTGTTTCCCTCGATCTGGGTGATGGATGTCGATCGATTGCTTCGACCGTTGCGGAGGCTACATGCAAATGCGCTGCAAGTGTAGTCGCCACGCACGTCTGGAGCCGCTGAAACAACAGAAAACAGCAGCGCCAAATGTCACGGTTGCCCGGTACCGTCCGCCACGCAATTGACGCGGCTGCGACTTTAATAAGCCGCAACTTGTGATGTAGTATAAAGCACTAGAAGCGCGTGAAATTTAAAGCGCACAATCGGCAGGATCGCAGTGGCAGAGTTTTCAGAAGTCTTGAGCTCAATGATTATCGGCGTGCTGGCACTTGCCGTCGGCATGGGTGTCCTCTGGGGCGCTTGCCGCTATCAATGGCGGGCCGAGCGGACCGCCGGTCTGGCTTTGCTGGGACTCTTGCTGCTTTTTGGTATTGCGTCGCTGTTTGGCATTGAAGCGCCGAGTGCGATTCTGCTCGGCGTCGTGGCGTGCGGGTTCATTGCCATACTGATCTTGAAGCGTGCGAAGGCCGGTTCGCCGCCAAATCGGCCCCAACTCCCATAAATGTCGATCTTCCGCGGATTAACCGCTACTGGGGGTTTTCCAGGCTGAAAAGCTCGGCCTGCTCGTCATAGGCAAACAGCTCGGCATAGCGCGCCCAGGACACCACCGTCTTCAATGTCTCATCCGCATAATCTTCGCTCATGAAGTCCTCAAGCTCGTTGCGGAAACGGGCTGCCGGAGCCGCATGCGTCGGCCGCTCGTCAAGCACGCGTCTGATAAGGCCGACGAGCGGAACATAGGTGACGAGGTGTTCCGCGAAAACCTTCTTGCGTGCATCGGTATCGAGATGGGCGAACCGCATGCCGGCGTCGGTCAGGACGAGGTCGCCCTCGTTCAGATGGGCAAAGCGCAGGAGCTGCAGGGCTTCGCCGAGATGAAACAGCTCGTCGGCCTCCATCTGCAGCGTACCGGCAAGAACAGGCAGGTCGGCGCGCCCATTATACGGTTCGCCCGCCAGAGACTCGATCAGGCCAGCCAGGATATTGGTCGAAACCGGGTTCAAAATCATGCCCATTCCCGTACCCGGAATACCTTCCACGGATGGCAGGCGAGGCTCGGTACGCTGGGTCATGCGGGCATAGATATTGTCGACAAGCTGCCGGAAGACCGGATCGAGGCGATTGCGCGGATGGGGAAGATCGACCCTGAGTTCCTGCGCTACCCGGCCGGGATTGGACGAGAAAATCAGGATGCGGTCACACATCAGCACCGCTTCTTCGATGTTGTGAGTCACGATCAGCACCGATTTGATCGGCAGGCGCCCCTCGATCCACAGATCGATCATGTCGGTGCGCAGGGTCTCCGCGGTGAGGACATCAAGGGCCGAGAAGGGTTCGTCCATCAGCAGCAGGTCGGGATGCACCACCAGCGCCCGGGCAAAACCGACGCGCTGGCGCATGCCGCCGGACAGTTCTTTGGGATAGGCGTTTTCGAACCCGTCCAGGCCGATGAGATCGATGGCCGCGAGCGCACGCTTGCGTCGCTCCGACCGGTCGACATCCTGCGCTTCAAGACCAAGCTCCACGTTCTGCAGGACTGTCAGCCAGGGAAAAAGCGCAAAGGACTGAAACACCATGGAAATGCCGAGGGGCGGCCCCTGGATGACGGAACCGCGGCACTTTGCTTCGCCGGAGGACGGCGCGATCAGGCCGGCGATGATCCGCAGCAGCGTCGACTTTCCCGAGCCGGAGCGGCCGAGCAACCCGACGATCTCGCCCTCCCTGATGTTCAGGTCGACATCGTCGAGCACCATGACATCGTTGCCGCTGCCTTTCTTGAAGGACCGGGAAACATTGCGGATGTCGACGAGCAGGTTTTTGTCAGCTTGATCAAGCATTGAACATTCCTTTGATCCGATAATCCGGCACTAACCGAGACGAAGGCGCCGCTCGCCAAAAGCGTAAAGCGGGCGCCAGAACAGGCGATTGAACAGCGTTACAAAGATGCACATGACGGCGATGCCAAGCACGACACGCGGGAAATCGCCCGCCGTGGTGGCATTGGCGATGTACGATCCAAGCCCCGGTGTCGTCAGTTGCGTGTCACCCCAGCTGGCCACTTCGGCAACGATGCTGGCATTCCACGCACCGCCGGAGGCCGTGATCGCGCCGGTGATGTAATAGGGGAAAATGCCGGGGAGAATGACTTTGAACCACCAGCGCCAGCCACGGAGATGAAAGCTGTTCGCGGCTTCCTTGAGATCGCTGGGAAAGGCGCTGGCCCCGGCAATGACATTGAAGAGAATGTACCACTGCGTGCCGAGGATCATCAGCGGGCTGAGCCAGATATTGGCGTTGAGACCGAAATGCACGATCAGCACGACAAAGGCGGGGAATGCGATGTTGGCGGGAAATGCGGCGAGAAACTGGGCAAGTGGCTGGACTTTCTGCGCCAGTTTCGGCCGCAGTCCGATCCACACCCCGACTGGCACCCAGACAAGTGTCGCGAGTATCATCAGAACGGTCACCCTCAACAGGGTGATGAACCCGTTGCCGACGGCGGTCGCCACATCGGACCAGGCAATATTGGCCTTGAGATAGATGATGCTGATATAGGCCGCATAGCCTGCGGCAAGAACAATGAAGGCAAGCCAGAGCCGGTCGAGAAGGCGTGACGTCGCGGGCTTTGCCTCACCCGAGCCGAATGTCGGCAGCGCCGGCAAACGCAGGTTCCAGACCAGACGGGAAAGAAAGGCGACCGGGGCGGCGAGCAGGCGTGTGATCCGGGCCCGGCGAAACAGGTCCAGCATCCAGGAGCTTGGAACCGTTTCCGACGAGGTCGTTTCAAAGCGGAACTTGTCGGCCCAGGCCACGAGAGGCCGGAACAGGAACTGATCGTAGAGCAGGATGACGGCGAGCATCGCCATCGTGGCATAGAAGATTGCCATGATGTTCTGCTCCTTGATGGCCAGCGCAACGTAGGAGCCGACACCCGGCAGGGTGACGGTGGTGTCGCCGACGGTGATCGCCTCCGACGCCACGACGAAGAACCAGCCTCCCGACATCGACATCATGGTGTTCCAGACAAGACCGGGCATCGCAAACGGAACGTCCAGCCGCCAGAACCGCTGCCAGCCCGTCAGGTGGAAGCTCTGCGTTGCCTCCTCCAGGTCTTTCGGCTCGTTGCGCATGGATTGATACATGCTGAACGTCATGTTCCAGGCCTGGCTGGTGAAGATGGCAAACACGGATGCCAGTTCGGCGCCAAGGACACTGCCCGGAAACAGGTTGAGGAAGAAGGTGACGGTGAAGGTCAAGAAGCCGAGGATCGGCACGGACTGGAGAATATCGAGAATGGGAACCAGCACCATCTCGGCACGCCGGCTCTTGGCGGCGGCTGCGGCATAGATGAAGGTGAAGACGAGCGACAGGGCAATGGCCAGGAGCATGCGCAGCATGGTGCGGAGCGCGTAAACCGGCAGATTGGATGGATCAAGGGAAAGCGGGGCGGCTTCAAGCGTCGACAGCGGAACCGTGGTCACGCGAGCGCCATAGGCGATCAGCACGATGGCGCCGATCACCAAAAGCAAAGCCATCAGGTCCCACATGCTCAGCCACATCGAGCGACCGATGGCAGGCGGTGTATATTTATGAAACGCCATGAACCGGGCCCCTAATGGCTTGAATGCAATGAATAAAGGACGCTATTCGCGGTACTCTGCCATCGTTGCCGAAGCATTTGCAAGGGACTTAAGAAGGACGATCATGACAGTGTCATGACGGAAAATGGGCAGCGGAAGAAATTGCGCGGATCGCCGGATCGGCTGCGGCTGTTTCACCCGTGGCGGCGCAGTTGCCAGCGCACAATTCCCATGCCAATCCGGTTGAGTTTCCCGATGACCCGCCACAGGGATCGGGCACGCCGCTTTGCCAGGCGGCCGGTGGCCAGCCGGGGCAGCGCGAACCAGATGAGGCGCAGGGAACACCAGTTCAATATGGCAACCAGATGCGCACAGGCCCTGACCTCCGTGAAGCGCAGGCACGCCTGCAGCCACCGCTGAAGGCGAAGACCGGACGGCGCATGCGGGTTGCGGATCTGGCGATGCGCCTTCTGGATTCGCGCGAGCTCCTGCGCTGTGTTCAGGCGCAGTTGGTGGCGCTTTGCCAGGATATGGTCCAATTCACTGCTGCTGTTCTGCATCGCGCACCGCTCTGCAACCGGAATTTGCATGCCGCTCGTCGTTCGAGGGCGTCAATGCGCGGCTGCCGTTTGACAATCGGGTGTCAATCTGCATCCTCGAGTGGCTATAGGAGCAAGCGAAATATGTTTCGCTCGGGCCAAAAAGCCACGCGAACGGCTCTTGTGTAATTTACCGGAAGCGGCAGTGTAGCATTATGGATCACAGTATGTGTCGGTCATATTCTGGTCGTGTTAATCCTGCCTTGGTTGGCATATAATTATCCTGTTACCACATTTTGGGGTAGGCAGATTTTCTGGAAGGAATGCAAATGGTACGCAGGTTAACGCTTCTCATGGCCGGAGCCCTTTTGGGTGCAACGGCAATGGTGGCTGTGCAGGGCGGGCTGCATATAACCGCCGCGGAAGCTGCGGGCACTGACACATACAAGCAGTTGTCGCTTTTCGGCGAAGTCTTCGAGCGGGTGCGCAACCAGTATGTCACGCCGCCGGATGACCAGAAGCTGATCGAAAGCGCCATCAACGGCATGCTGACATCGCTTGATCCGCATTCGTCCTATATGAACGCCGAACAGGCGAAGGAAATGTCGGTGCAGACCAAGGGTGAGTTTGGCGGCCTTGGCATTGAAGTCACCATGGAAAACCAGTTGTTGAAGGTGATCACGCCAACGGAAGATGGCCCCGCATTCAAGGCGGGTGTTCTTGCCGGCGATTATATCTCGCAGATCGACGGAACCGATGTCCGCGGCCTGTCGCTGAACGATGCGGTCGACAAGATGCGCGGCGATGTCAACACGCCCATCGAGCTGACGCTGATCCGTCAGGGCGCCGACAAGCCGATCAAGCTGACCGTCGTGCGCGACGTGGTCAAGGTAAAGGCCGTCAAATACCGCGTCGAGAACGATGTCGGTTATGTCAGGGTCATTTCCTTCACCGAACAGACCTACGAAGATTTGCAGAAGGCGATCAAGGACATCCAGAGCAAGGTTCCCGCCGACAAGCTCAAGGGCTTCGTGCTGGATCTTCGCCTCAATCCGGGTGGCCTGCTGGACCAGGCGGTTGCCGTCTCCGATGCCTTCCTCGACAAGGGTGAGATCGTCTCGACCCGCGCCCGCGATCCGCAGGACATAACCCGCTTCGATGCCCGTCCGGGCGATCTGATCAACGGCAAGCCGATGATCGTCCTGATCAATGGCGGTTCCGCCAGCGCGGCTGAAATCGTTGCCGGAGCGCTGCAGGATCAACGCCGGGCGACGGTGCTGGGCACGCGGTCCTTCGGCAAGGGCTCGGTGCAGACGATCATCCCGCTGGGCGAGAATGGCGCACTGCGGCTGACGACGGCGCTGTATTACACGCCGGCCGGCAAATCGATCCAGGGCAAGGGCATCGTGCCGGATATCGCGGTCGAACAGCCGCTGCCGGACGATCTGAAGGGTCGGGCCGAACCGATGAGCGAATCCAGCCTGAAGGGCCACATCAAGGGCGTTCAGGAGGATGCGGAAGGATCGGGCTCGATTGCCTATGTCCCGCCGGATCCGAAGGACGACCTGCAGCTGATCGAAGCCCTGAAGCTGCTGCGCGGCGAACAGGCCAATGCCGCATTCCCGGCAGACCCGACGAAAGGCTTTTCCAAGTAACCGGAAAGCCGGAGACCATCATGAAAGGGACGGGCCCGTCCGGTCTGTCCCTTTCGGTTGCCGGCCATTCTGCAACCACCACGATTTCTCATTCTCATCAGGCACAATGGATCTTTCCAGTACTATCGAAGCCACGATTTCCTTCACGCGGGAGCATGAAAAATGGGCGCCGGTCATCGTCTTTGCGCTCGGCTTGGTTGAATCCCTGGCCTTGCTCTCCCTGCTTGTTCCCTCCACGATCATCCTTCTGGGCATCGGCGGCCTGTTCGGGGCGAGCGGGCTTCCCTTCTGGCCGCTGCTTGTTTCCGGCGGCATCGGCGCATGCGTGGGCTATACGCTTTCCTATTGGGTGGGGCGGCACTTTCACGAACCCATCTTGAGAAACTGGCCATTTTCCCGTTATCCGGCCATGGTCGAGCGGTCAGAGCGGTTTTTCGAGCGATATGGCGTCTTCAGCGTTTTTCTCGGCCATTTCTTCGGTCCGGTTCGTGCTGTCATTCCGGTTGTCGCCGGGGTGGCCGGCATGACGGAATTCCGGTTTCAGCTGGCCAATATTCCGTCGGGCTTCCTGTGGGCGTTTCTCGTCATCGCTCCGGGCTATTTCTCCACCCAGTCCGACCAGATGAAACCATTCTGGGACTCCGTCAAAAGCCTGGCCGGAAGCTGAGTCTACCGGGCCTTTTTCCGCACTTTCATATCAAGGCAAGGTCACGGGGCTGCACGGCGGCAAAGACGCGGTGCAGTCCGGTCTGGTCAAGGCCATACATGCGCTGGAACAGTCCGCCGAGGAGGGAGCGGTAATCGGTCAGAACGGGATAGTCGCGGTTCTGGAAAAGATGGGCCTGGTCGACCGCGATTTGCTCACCGGCGATGCGTCCGCCCTTGATGCCGCCGCCCAGAACCCAGTAGACGCTGCCATGGCCGTGATCCGTGCCGCGATTGCCGTTCTCGCGAAACGTGCGGCCGAATTCGGAGAGGACCACCACGACAGTGTCCTGCCATTGCGGGCCGATCTCTTCGGCGAACCCGGCAATTCCCCGGCCGAGCTCGCTCAGCCTGTCGGCGAGATACCCGTTCGCCGCCCCCTGGTTGACATGGGTGTCCCAGCCGCCGACATCGACGAAACCCAGGTTGAACTGCTCGCGCATGAGACGGCCGATCCGGCGTGCGGACAGCTCGAACCCCTTGGCGGAGACGGCGCCGCGGCTGGCTTCCATCATGTGATCGGTGATCGCATGATAGACATCATCGCGGACGCGAAAGCCTTCCCGCACAGACCCCTCCAATGATTTCCCGTCATACATGGCGCTGATGAGACTCGCCTGGCGGCTGTCGATGCCCGGCTTGCCCACGCTGTTGATCGCGATGTTGGGGACCGGCTCTCCGCCCTGGAAGGTGAGCGGCATCTGGTCGGTGAAGGAGATCGGCCGCACGCGTGTCAGGGCGCCGGCGAGGCGCGCCATGAAGCCGGACCGGTAATCCCGCGTGCCGTTGACGTCCTGTCCGAGCTCGATGGTGTCCTGGGTTTCAAAGTGGCTGCGCGTCAAGTCGTCGGTACCGGCGAACGGAATGAAGGCGGCCTGCCCTTTCTGATAGAAGGGGAGGATCGTGTCCTTCAGGGCCGGGTGCAGGCCCCAATTGACGTCGAGGGAAAGTGCCGAGGCGGCATTGGCCGCGTCCGGACGGGCGATGGCGAGGTTCGGCCGCGATGCATAGTAGAAATCACTGCTGACCGGGATCACCACATTGGCGGCATCATAGGCGCCGCGCAGGAACACCACGAGCAGGCGTGCGTCGGTTTTGGGCGCTGCCCAGACACGCCCGGCAACCGTCATGGAGGTCACGGCTGCCAGTCCACCAATGAGATCACGGCGATTGATATGCATGATCGTCTCCTCGTCGGGTTGCTGTTACTGCATGAATTCGGGTGAGGACAGGAACAGCGTGTTCCAGTCCTGCGGTGAAATCGCCTTGTCGAGGGCGGTCTGCGTGGGCGCTGAAAGCTTCAGATGCAGGCTTGAGAAATACAGCCCGTTCTCGATGAGCGGGAATGCCGGCTGATCCACCGCATCGGGCGTTGCCGCCTTGAAAAGCCCGGCGGAATTGGACCCGATCTGGCGGGCAATCTCAAAGCGCGTCATCATCGCCCCCGATCCGTTCCACGCCGTCGACATCATGGAATAACCATCGGGGGTCTGGTGGTTATAGAGGCCTTCCGCCAGGCGGTTCAGCCAGTTCTGGACGGGCGCGCTGTTGACGATGACTTTCGTGTCATAGGCAAGACGGATGGCGGAAAGAACATACCGGACAGGATCCTTGAAATGCCCGCCAAGCGAGGCTGTAAATTCGGGGGAATGGAACAGCGTGTCGAGGACGCTGGCGATATTGCCATCCGTCCGCATGAAGGTCTGGGCCATCCGGTCAACCAGGGCAGGCGGCGGGACATCGGCGACAAAATAGGTGGCGAGCTGCCGGGACACATGCTGGGCCGTTGCCGGCTGTTTGCATAGAATATCGAGCGCTTCTTCAACTTCGGCGAAGCCGCGCCCTTTGATCGTTCGCCCCAGGAAAACCTTGTCGCCGAAATCATGGCGTGCCGGATTGAATTCAAACAAACCATCGCGCACGAGCAGCGGCTGCAGGTCCGGTTTCAGCTTGGGATTGTCCGGTTTGAGATCGATCCCGACGCCGGTGAGGATGCGCGCCAGTTCCTCGACATCCTTCTGCGTATAGCCGGAGCCGACGCCCATGGTGTGCAGCTCCATGATCTCCCGGGCGTAATTCTCGTTGATATGGCCAACGGCGTTGTCGGCATTGTCGAGGTAGCGGATCATGGCGGGGTGACGCAGCGTTGCGTCCAACAGGTCGTGAAACCGGCCGAGCGCGTGCGCGCGGATGGCCTTGTTCTCGTAATCGCCGACAAGGATGCGCAGATTGGCCTTGTATTGATGCACGTTGAAATGATTGAACCAGAACCACGTCATCCGTTCGCGCAGCTGATCAGGTGAATAGAGCGCCCGCAACAGGCTGGCGGTTGCTGCCTGCCGGGCCATGTCGCTCATGCCATCCTGAAAAGCCTTTTGCGCAATGGCTTTCTGGTCGGGATCGGCCGTCTGGTTGGCGGTGCGCCCCTGCGCGTCGAAGTCCGTGGCAAGATCGAAGGCGGATTTCTGGCTGACCGGCAAGGCCCCGATCTGTGTCTGGACCGTTGCCGGTAGCGCGTCGGACGCGGGATGGAGTTGCGTTTGCAGCCATTTTTCCCGGCCAAGCGTGTGATAGGCCGCCATCGTCGATGGATTGACACCCCACGTTATTGCATCGACCAGCGCAAGATCGCGCACGATCTGCGCTGCAGGGTTGTCAGCGGCCGGCGCTGCCGCCGCATGGAGCGGGCTGAGCAGGATCAGCCCGCAGATTGAAAATCTTGCTATTCGACCCCTGTGCATGCTCTCACTCCGCCGAATAAAGGATGGATGCATCGCAACGGCGTTTCCCGTTGCAGATGCCGATTCTCATTTGGGGCAGGCGGGCTGATCCTGGCCGCCGCACTCTTTCTTCATGCCGGGCTTTTGCGGCACATGTGGCTGGGGCCTTCCGGCTAGCGGCCTTGCCTCGACCTGCCGCCGCGGCTGCATTTGCACTGGCGTATGGGCTTGCGGCACGGGACTGGGCGGCCTGCTCACCTGCGCATTGACCCGTGCCTGGTTCTGCGGCTGAGCCCTTTGAACCGGCGGGCGGGGAGCGGCCTGATTGTGCGGACGTGGGCTGGCATTCAGTTTTGCGACCGCCGGTGGAATGGTCCGGGGTTGAGGATTGGGCGCAGCCTTGTGCCTGGCCTGTGCGGCAATAGTGGGCTGGCGGTTGACAGCAGCCGGCAAGGCGTTTTTCCCGGCTTTGTTCCGGCCGGTCGACACGGCAGCTTTCCCGGGGGCAAGCGGTGCGGCACTGCTTGGGGCAGCCGGGAGGGCGTGCCCCGGCAATGGCGGCTTGACCACTGCGGCGTTGGCTTTTCCGGGTGTTTTCGTCACAGCCTGCGGGGCTGGTGTCTGCACCGGTGCCGGGTTTTGCAGTGCGGGTTTGCCGTTGATGAGGGGGAGGCGGCTGCCGTTGGTTCCTGGGAGCGAATGGCTGTCCTGTGGTTTGATGGCCGCGGGTACCGGGCCCGGAGCGGCGGGTTTGGCGGGTGCGACGGGATTCTGATTTGGCATGACTGCCGCCTTCTTCTGCACCGATGGCGGCAGGGCAACGTGCAGGGCGGCCGCCGCGGCTCCCACCGCAACGGCGGCGCCGGCAACTTTCGCGCCGGTGCTCAGGCCAGGGCTGGGGGCAGCCGCAGGTTCCTGCACGATCGTCGTGGTGTTGTTGATCACCGTGTTATGAATATTGTTGAAGATGACGTTGTTTTCAGGCGGTGCAATGTCACGCGCCGGGCGGACCCACTCCGCCACGGGCACGAATGCAGGCACCGGAAGAACATAGAGATCGACAGGTGGGGGCGGGGGTGCCAGCACGATGAAATCGGGCGGTGGTGGCGGCAGGAAGATCACCGGCGGCGGTGGCGGCGGCGCAAAGTCGAATTCGGGATCATCGAAATACAGGACCGGGCGGTCGACATAGATGATTTCCGTTTCAGGTGGCGGCGGCACGTCGTAAGCAATCACTGTGAAGGATGCGGGCGGCTCCAGCGCGGCCTCGAAATGGTCAAGTCGCCGGCGCGCATCCCAGCCGTGGGGACCATGCGGATAGCGGCGCAGATATGACCAATAGGCTTCCGGCGTGTCTGTGACCCAGGTTTGGCGCCATGTGATCGCTTCACGCCGGGCAGCGACAATGGCCCGCACACGCTTGGCCATCGGGTCGCTGGGATAAGCAGCAAGAAAATCCTCGTACCCGCGCAGCGTATCGCGATCGAGCGCAGCGAGATAGGCGTCGCGGGCATCGAAATCGCGAATGGCCTTGGCCCGCATCGCACCGCCCTGCAGCGCGGAGACTTGCTGTGCCGGCGCATCGGGGCCTTTGTCGAAGAAAAGGAACGGCGTGCGGAATTTCGAGGCATTCCAGGGCAGTTCCCCGCCCTTGGTCGCATCGCTTACCCGCAGGCGCGTGCGATCGAAGACGTCATCAAGCCCCAGCCCGCCGACACGGATCATCTCGGCAAGGGCGTGCGCATAGGCGCCGTAAGGCCCGGGCTCTGGCGGAGCGACGGTTCCGGGCGCTGCATTGAAGCCGATCAGGACATTGGGATCGGGATCGACAATGGCCAATCCCCCTGCCAGCGGCTGATCCGATCGGACGAATGGGTTGGTTCGGGCCGCGTCGAGCACCATGATGGTGCCCTTGTTTTGCAAAGCGGCAAGCGATTTGGTGAAATCGGAGACCCGTATGGCTTCGACGGGAACATCGGTTGCGCGCGTCATTTTCGCATCGACACCGGCAAAATAGTTTTCGCCTTCATACTGCAGGCCATACCCGGCGAGATAAACGAAGACGACGGTGTCGGGTCCGGAGGCCGTTGCCTTGTCGAGAAAATCCCGGAAGGTATGGCGCAACGAATCCTGATCGAGGTCCCTCGCTCCGACCACATCAAATCCTGCGGCCTGCAATGTTTGTGCAATCAGGCCGGCATCGTTGGCGGGTGTCGGCAGCGGACCGGTTTGATAGGCCGAATTGCCGATGACGAGAGCGATTCTTTTCTCCAACGGCGCCTGGGCTTGGGCCAGGCCGGGAATGGCTAGGGAGCCGAGCACCAGAAGTACGGCAAGACATGTCCGGATTATTCGCATCTCGATCACCTCATTGCAAAGCACGCACGTGCAGCAGGATTATGGTGTGCTTTGAAAGCGGCACGCAAAAATCGTGCTCCATGATTCCGGCAAAATCGTGGGATCGGTGCGTTAAATCTGCTTTGACCAATGCTTTCGAAATTGCTGAGTATAATCAACGCGGCATGGTTGATGGGTCGTCCTGCACCGGGGGTTGCCGCGGCGGAATACGCAATAAAACACCGGTCTGTTGCCAGACCGGTGCCTTGATCGTTGAAAAAGATATTGGTCATTGGAAAAGAGTGCATCTGAAGACCAAAGCCCTCGAAAGATACTCTAGCCATTTAAATCGATTTGAAAATTGGTAGTTCCACCTAGAGAACGGAGCCGCCGATGGGATTGCGGCTCAGGCAGATTGCTCTGCCTTTCCTTGCCACCGGAGCGGTGGCGGCTTGCTGATTGCATTTCTGATCACCTGTTTCACATGGACTCGGCTGGCATAGACTCATAAAGTCGGTTGCAGAGCCATTCAGATGGGGAGCAGTGTTGGCTATCGACCGCGTTGCACGCAAACTGGTTGCCATTCTGGCAATCGATATGGTCAGTTATTCGCGCCATATGGAAACCGATGAGGCCGCCACGATAGCGCGCATGCGCGTTCATCGTCAGCAGCTGATCGATCCGGTTCTGCGGGAACACAATGGACGCATCGTCAAGACAACGGGTGACGGGCTGCTTGTCGAATTCGGCAGCGTTGTCGACGCGGTCGAAAGTGCGGTTCTGATCCAGCGCGGCGTGGCGGACGCCGAAGCGGATATGCCGCGGGAACACCGCATTCAATATCGTGCAGGCATCAACATAGGTGATATCGTCATTGACGGTGATGATATCTTTGGCGACGGCGTCAATATCGCCGCAAGGATGGAAGCCTTGGCTGATCCGGGTGGAATATCGATCACCGCGAATGTGTTTGAACAGGTCGCGGGCAAGGTGGCCTTCACCTTTGAAGATCTGGGCGAACGGCAGGTCAAGAACATCAGGAAGCGCATACGCGTCTACCGGGTTGTGCTGGAGATCATGGCGGGTGCCAAACGCCCCCGATCCGATGCGCCATCGGCCGACGGTGTCGCCAAGCCGGCCATAGCCGTCCTGCCGTTCCAGGATATGAGTGCCGACAAGGACCAGGAGTATTTTGCCGACGGTATCGCCGAAGACATCATTACGGGGCTGGCGCGCAACCAGGCATTCTTTGTCATCGCCCGCAATTCATCCTTTACATACAGGGGCGGTGCCGTCGATATAAAGCAGGTCGCCGGGGAACTCGGCGTGCGCTATGTGCTGGAAGGCAGCGTGCGGCGCAGCGGTTCCCGGGTGCGGATCACCGCGCAGCTGATCGATGCGGCGACCGGCAATCACATCTGGGCCGAGCAGTTCGACCGGCAGATGGATGACATCTTCGCTGTCCAGGACGACATCACGGCGAGCATTGTCGGCGTGGTGACGCCCGAACTCATCGGCGCGGAGATGAAGCGGGCTCGCCGGAAAGACCCCGCCAACCTCAGCGCGTGGGATTATGTCATGCGAGCGAACTGGCATGCCTGGCGCTGGACAAGGGAAGACAGCGCGGCAGCCAAGGATTTTGCCCTGAAGGCAATAGCCCTTGATCCGAACCTGGCGCGTGCCCGGGTGGTGCATGCCATGTGCGATATCATCGATGTGCTGTACGCCTGGAGCCCCAATCCGCTGCAGGCCATGAACGAAGCCCACGAAATGGCGCGCGTCGCGGTTGAACTGGATGAACGGGATGCCGAAGCGCATACGATCCTCGGTTCGGTCGCCCTGTTCATGCGGCGGTTCGACGATGCACGGCGATGCCTGGAAACGGCCATCGATATCAATCCCAATCTGGCGTTCGCACGCATGTGGGGCGGCGGATATTATGCGCTGGCGGGTGAAAGCGGCAATGCACGCGAAACCCTGAAGATGGCCATACGGCTCAGCCCGCGCGACCCGGCCAATTACTGGACCTTCGCATTTTTCGGCATGGCCGAGTTTGCCGACGGGCACTATGACGCTGCGGCGGAATGGGCGCGCAAGGCGCTGCATCTCAATCCCAATTTTCCGACCGGTCACAGGGTTCTTCTGGCGGCACTCGGCGAGATGGACAATGCAGACGCGACGCGTGCCGCGCTTGACCGCCTTCTCCATGTCGCCCCGGGGACCAGCATTGCCACGACACGTGCCGGTGTTCCCTGGCGAAACCCCGAGCATTTGCAGCGCTATCTCGATGCGCTGCGCAAGGCAGGGCTGCCGGAGTGATGCGGCAACCCTGGCATTGCCGTCAGGACGACAGTGCTTCCTGCATCTCGGTTTGTGTCGGCGGCTTGCGGCCGGCCTCGCGTGAAACCGGAATCAGCCAGGTCGTGGCAAAGGTGAGGATGGCAACGGTGAACACCCCCCAGAAACTCCAGTGCAAGGCGGAGTGAAACACCAGGCGGATGGCGGGGTTCGTCGCCAGGCTGGACAGGCCCGACGGCTGGTTGATCACCTCGTGCAGTTTATTGGCGAGATCGCCACTGCCGAAATGCGCAATCCCGATATTGAGTATGGCACCGAGGGTTGTTGCGCCGAGGGTGTTGCCGAGGCTGCGCGAGAAGATGATCGATGCCGTGGCACTGCCGCGCATCGACCATTCGACACTTTCCTGTACGAGAACGACGCTGGTGACGCTGATCAGTCCCATGCCGAAACCCATGAGGAAGGAACCGACGCCGGCAGAGACTGGGCTGCTTTCGGGCGTGAGGAAGAGCAGAAAGGACGCGCCGATCGGAAACATCAGGCTGCCGGCGCGCAGGGTCCTGCGGATTCCAAACGCGCGAAACAGCCGGATGGACAGCATGACGGCGAGCGGCCAGCCGACGATGAGCATGGTCAGCGTGAAACCGGCAACGAGCGGCGAACGTCCCAGGACGCCCTGCACATAGATCGGCAGGACGGTGGTCAACCCGATCAGCGCCATGCCGGCGAGAAGCGTCGCTATGTTGCTGGTGGCGACAAGCCGGCGGCTCCACAGGGCAAGCGAAATGATGGGCTCCGGCGCCCGGCGCTCCTGCATGAAGAACAGGATGGCAGTCACGATGAACACGGCAGCCAGCGCGGCGAGGATCGACAGATCGGCGTCCGTTTCGGTCAGGATGACCATCAGCGAGACGATGGCGATCGAAAACAGGATGGTGCCGAGATAGTCGATCTGGGCTTTGCGCGGCTCGATTTTTTCATGCAGGAACAGCGTAAAGCCGATGATCGTCAACAGGCCGATCGGCAGGTTGATCCAGAAGATCCACGCCCAAGAAACATGATCCACGATCAGGCCGCCGGCGAGGGGGCCGGTTACGGCGGAAATCGCCCAGACGCTGGCCAGAATGCCCTGCACCTTGGCGCGTTCCTCAAGCCTGTAGAGATCGCCGACGATGGTCATCGTCACCGGCTGGATGGCTCCGGCGCCCAGCCCCTGCAGCAAGCGGAATGCGATCAATGACGTCATCGACCAGGCAAAACCGGCCAGTGCCGAGCCGGCAAGGAAAATCACAATGCCATCGATGAGCATGGGTTTGCGGCCGAAAATATCGGACAGCTTGCCGTAGATCACCGTTGTCGTCGACTGTGCCAGCAGGAAGGCCGAGAAGACCCAGCTGTAATAGGTGAAACCGCCGAGCTGCCCGACAATGCGCGGCATTGCCGTGGCAACGATGGTGGCTTCAATGGCGACCATGAATGTTGCCAGCATGATGGAGGCAACAATCAACGGACGTTTTGAACGTTCAACCGATTGAGACATGTGTTGTTCTGGCTTTCCACTCGCCGGGATAGTGGTTGACGGGTCACGGAAGACCTCGGGCGAGCTGTATATGTGCGGGATCGGGATCGGGTTGGCGGCAAGGGGCTCAAAATCGCGGCTTGCACGCCATACTTCAACGCCTCGAAACGCCGATTGTCAATCTCCCCCATGCACACTCCTGACATCCCGGCGCGTGATTCAATCTTGCACTCGCCGGAAAATTGAAGTCCTCTCGGGCCCTGTTTTGAATCAGGATTCGCCCAAGGGGAACAGAATGTCCTTCCAGAAACTCGATGAACTCGGCCACAGGCTTGAAGCCCTTGAACATGCGCTTGCCATTCTCGGCGCCGACGAGGCCACCCATATGGCCGTTGGCGGCGGTGAAAAGCGGGCGGAAGCCATGGGCACGCTGGCGGGGATGTATCATCGCCAGGCATCCGCGCCCGAAATTGCCGACTGGATCGATGCGGCGGAGCGGGAGGACCTGGACGAGGAGCAGGTCGCGGCTGTCAGGGAGTTCAAGCGGCACTATGTCAATCTGACCTGCCTGCCCGCTGAATTCGTCGAGCGCCAGACGAACACGCGTATGCGCTGCGAGCAGTTATGGCGCGACCTGCGTGCCAAGAATGACTGGGCCGGATTCCTGCCGGCGCTCGAAGGTGTCGTTGCGCTGGCGCGCGAAGAAGCAGCCATGCGCTCGCAGATTCTCGGCCTTGGTCTTTATGATTCGATGATCGAGCAATATGACCCCGGCAATCGCACGGCGGATATCGCGCCGGTATTCGACACATTGAAAACCTTCCTCAAGGACTTCGTGCCGGAGGCGCTGGCCGTGCAGGCGGAAAGGTTGGCAAAACGCCCGCTGAAACCCTTGTCCGGTGTTTATCCGGTCGACAGGCAGCGTGAGCTTGGTCTTGCCATGATGGCGGCAGTTGGCTTCGATCTTTCCCATGGCGGCCTTTCCGTATCGCACCATCCGTTCTGTGGGGGCGTGCCGAGCGACGTGCGCATAACGACACGCTACCGGACGACGGAGTTTCTCTCCTCGCTGATGGGCGTGCTGCACGAAACCGGTCACGCGCTTTATGAACAGAACCTGCCGAAAAAGTGGTCGCATTGGCCGCTGGGGAAGGCGCGGGGAATGACGGTGCACGAAAGCCAGAGCCTGTTTGTCGAAAAGCAGCTCGGCCGCAACCCCGCATTCTGGCAATGGGCTCTTCCGGTTGTCGACAAATATCTGGCTGAATCCTGGTCCATGGATGACATCATTCCGCATGTTCACCGGGTCGAACGCGGTCTGATCCGGGTCGATGCCGATGAGGTGACCTATCCGCTGCATGTCATCTTGCGTTTCGAACTCGAACAGGACCTGATCCAGGGCAGATTGCAGCCGGTTGACCTGCCCGAGGCATGGGATGCGAAGATGCGCGACTACCTCGGATTGTCGACGATTGATAACCCGGCGGACGGGCCCATGCAGGATGTGCACTGGGCAAGCGGCGCCTTTGGCTATTTCCCGTCCTATACCCTCGGGGCGATGATGGCTGCGCAACAATGGGCGGCGCTGACAACGGAATATCCGGCTGCCGATAGGGATATCGCCAAGGGAGAGTTTGCGGCCATCAACAGCTGGCGGCGTGACAAGATCTGGTCTCAGGCATCGCGTTGGTCGACGCCGGAACTGCTTGAACGCGCCACCGGCGAAAAGCTCAATGCGGACCACTTCATCGGCCATATCCGTGCGCGCTATGGTGCGGTGTAAACGCTTGCAGCGGATGATGTTTGCGCCGCTCCGGGCTTGATAACCGGGGCGGGCGGACACAAATATGCACCAACACACTTCATGGTTGGCCGGACATGCCGCAATCACGCTGACCCCTGATGGAAGGGAAACATATGCGCAAATATGAAAAGAACTCTGACGTGATCTCGAAACTCTCTCCGGAGCAGTTTCGTGTCACCCAGCAGAACGGGACCGAACGTCCCGGAACGGGCGAATATCTGGACAACAAGGAACCGGGTATTTACGTTGATATCGTTTCCGGCGAGCCCCTGTTTGCCTCATCCGACAAGTTTGAATCGGGATGCGGCTGGCCCAGCTTCACCAAGCCCATCGAGCCTGCCCATGTGAACGAGCTGCGCGACGACAGTTACGGCATGGTGCGCATCGAAGTGCGCTCCAGCCATGGCGACAGCCATCTCGGGCATGTTTTCCCCGATGGTCCGCAGGATCGCGGCGGGCTGCGCTACTGCATAAACTCGGCCTCGCTCCGGTTCGTCCATCGGGATGACATGGAGGCGGAAGGCTATGGAGCCTATCTCAATCAGGTGGAGGAAATCGGATGACAAGCGAACGCGCAGTCCTTGCCGGCGGTTGTTTCTGGGGCATGCAGGATCTGATCCGTCGTTATGACGGCGTCCTGTCGACCCGCGTCGGCTATTCCGGCGGTGACGTCCCTAACGCGACCTACCGCAACCATGGCACCCATGCGGAAGCCATCGAAATCATTTTCGATCCCGCACGGATCAGCTACCGGAACATTCTGGAGTTCTTTTTCCAGATTCATGATCCCACAACGCTCAACCGCCAGGGCAACGATCTGGGATTGAGTTACCGCTCGGCGATTTTCTATGCGGATGAAGAGCAGAAGCGGATTGCCGAGGACACGATTGCCGATGTCGATGCGTCCGGTCTGTGGCCGGGAAAGGTCGTGACCGAGCTCGCACCGGTCGGCGATTTCTGGGAGGCGGAGCCGGAACACCAGGATTATCTGGAAAGGTATCCCAACGGCTATACCTGTCATTTCGTCCGGCCCGGCTGGAAGCTTCCTGTGCGGGACAAGGCGGCGGCATCGAGAGCCTGATGCTGTCCGCCCCGATGTGACGGGAAGGGGCCACATGATAAAAACTGCAGGGTACTGCCTGGTTGCCGTCTGCCTTGTCGGCATGCCTGCGGCGGCACAGGCGGCGTGGAAAGCTGTCGAACAGGTGGAAACCTACGCAATTGCCGGAAAATCCGGTGCGGCGCTCTATGCGTCGATCGGCGAGCGGGGGCCCATCATAGCCGGCGCCACCCGGACAATCGCCCACACCAATTTCAAACTGACGTGGCAAAGAAAGTATGAGCGGCAGGGCAATGCTTGCGCCTTGGTTGCCGCAACGCCGAAACTCATCATCACCTATACGCTGCCGAAGCCCGCCGAACGGTTGCCGGCTGCGGTACAGGCGAACTGGGATACGTTCATTGCCGGTGTGCGCACCCATGAAGCCGTGCACGGCGAGACGATCAAGGACATGGTCAAGGGGATCGAGGCCGCGACCATCGGCCTGTCGGTGCCTGAAGATCCCGGCTGCCGGAAAATCCGGGTCGAGATGACGAAGCGCCTTTCCGAGCTTTCCCTTGCCCAGCGGCAGAAGGGGCGGGATTTCGACCGGGTCGAGATGGGCGACGGCGGCAACATCCAGCAGCTTGTGCTTCGCCTGGTCAATGGCGGGTGACGCCACCTATGCGAACGGCTCGGCGAGCGTGAAGCGCTTTGGCAGCAGCCGTTCGAAATAGGCCCGGCACGGCGCTGAAATCCGGTTGCGCTCAGGCTCGAGAAAATCGTCCGGGAGGTGGCGTGTTTTGCCGGCAACGCTGGCAAGCGGAACGATCTGCGGACGGGTGCTGCCATTGGCATATTGCAGCGCCACCGACCCGCCGCCGCGCGCCGCCGTTTCGACGGCGAAGACCCCCGCCTCGAAAGCCTCCTGTGCATCGGTCGCATTGGTTGTGGCGATGTTGCCGCGCGGCAGGTAGCCGAACGTATCCACCCGTGCGCGGGCGCCCGGCAAGCCGTCCCTGAGAAGCTGTTCGATGGCCATTCCCAATTCTCCGCCGGACAGGCGGATATTGCCGTGGGCGTCGCGTTCAAGGCGATCGGCGGGAACAAGGTTTTCAACCACGGTCCGCCCGTCCTCGCCGGTCACGCCCTCCGACATGGCAATGATGCAGCGGCCGTGACGGCTCTGCGCTTCGCGCACGTCATCGATGAACCGTTTTGCCGAAAAGGCCCGCTCCGGCACATAGACAAGATGAGGCGCGCTCGCATCGTCGTGCTGCCATGCGGCTGCCGCGGTGGTGAGGAATCCCGCATGGCGGCCCATGACGATCCCGACATAGATGCCGGGCAGCGCACGGAAGTCGAGATCGATACTGAGGAAAGCGCCCGCGATGAACTCGGCAGCGGAAATGAAACCGGGCGTGTGATCGCTCTCGACCAGATCATTGTCGATCGTCTTGGGTGCGTGAACAAAGGCAATATCCTTGCCCGCCGCTTCCACCAGGATCTGCTGGGTTCCGGCGGTATCGTTCCCGCCGATATTGATGAAGGCCGTTGCCCCGACCTCGCGCAGGCTTTTCAGGATCGCCTCGCAATAGGCCGCATCGGGTTTGTCGCGCGTGCTCCCGAGCGCAGCACTCGGTGTTGCCGCGATCAGGCGCAGTTGTTGTTCCGGCAGAGCCGAGAGATCGACGAAGTTGCCGGCGCGAATACCGCGTACGCCGTGCTTTGCACCGAGCACACGGGCACCGGGATAACGCTTGCGCACCTCCAGCGTGGCGCCCGCAAGGGTCTGGTTGATGACTGCTGTCGGTCCGCCGCCCTGCGCAATTACGAATGTCTCGGTCATATCCGTCCCTCTCGTTTTTCTTGTTCGTCAGATCAAGTCAGGAAACCTTCGCTTTCACCCGGTGCTGCACATCGGGCTGGTGCCATTTGCGGCCATCGCGCTCGATCAGTGCATCGGCGCATTGCGGCCCCATGCTGCCCGCCGGATAGGGATCAGGGCGTTCTGCCGATGTCGCCCACAGATCGAGAAAGGGCTGCACGGCCGCCCATCCCGCTTCGATGCTGTCGGCGCGCTGAAACAGGGTCTGGTCGCCGACGAACAGATCGTAGAGCAGGGATTCATAACCGGTCAGTTTGCCGATATCAAAGAAATCCGCATAGTTGAAATCGAGGGATACCGGCACCGTCTCGACGGAAAGACCGGGCGACTTGATCGATATTTCGATGTGCAGGCCCTCGTCCGGCTGCACCTGGATGATCAGCCGGTTCGGCGTCAGGCGGCGCTGCGGCCCCATCCCCTTGAACTGGGCGAAGGGAACCTGGCGGAAGGTAACGACGATCTCGGTATCGCGGGCCGTCATGGCCTTGCCGGTGCGCAGATAGAAGGGAACACCCGCCCAGCGCCACGTATCGACAAAAAGCTTCAGGGCAACGTAAGTCTCCGTTGCGCTGTCGCGCGCCACATCCGGGATATCCGTATAGTTCGGTATGGTTTTGCCGCCGGAAACCCCCGTTGTATAGGTGCCGCGCGCCGAGTTCTGCTCGGCTTCTTCGCCGGAGTAGATCCGCAGGGCTTTCAGGACCTTGCCCTTCTCGTCGCGGATTGCCTCGGCGTCAAAGCTGTTCGGCGGCTCCATGGCAACCATGGCAAGAAGCTGAAACAGATGGTTGGGCACCATGTCCCTGAGCGCGCCCGTTGCGTCGTAGAATTTGCCGCGGGTGCCGACATCGACGAGTTCGGCCGCGGTGATCTGTACGTGATCGATGAAATTGTTGCTCCACAGGGATTCGATCATCATGTTGGCAAACCGCGCCGTCATGATGTTCTGCACGGTTTCCTTGCCGAGGAAGTGGTCGACGCGATAGACCTGCGTTTCCGGGACGCGGTTCAATATCCTGGCATTGAGCGCCTTGGCCGAAGCGAGGTCGGTGCCGAACGGCTTTTCGATCACAAGGCGGCGGAAGGCACCACCCGTTTCTTTCAGCAGGTCGTGATCGGCGAGCTTGTCGACGATATCGCCGAAGAACAGTGGCGGCACCGCAAGGTAATAGGCGGCGTTCCGCCCGGCCTGCGCTCCGATCTGGCCGGCAATCTCGGCATAGATGGCATCCTGCGTGAAGTCGCCCTGCCGATAGAAGATGCGCGAGCGCAGTCCCTGCCATGTCTCGGCGCTGTAGTTGGCCTTGATGTTGGACGTCGTGAGAAAATCCTCAAGCTTGGCGCGCAGCATTTCGTCATCGCCGGGTTCAATGCCGATGCCAAGGATCTGCAGGCTGTCGCTGACGAGGCCGCTCTGCGTCATGTTGAGGACGGTGGGAACGAGCAGCCGCCGCGTCAGATCGCCCGTTGCACCGAAGATGACCAGAGTGACGGGCGGAGCGGGCGCGATGGTCGGTTCAGTCACGGGAGCTCCTTTGGTTCAACACTGGGCACATGGTGGGTAGCGCGTGAGGGTCTTGGCCGGTTCGTTCCGAGAATGAACGGAATAACGCGCGGCCTGGCAAGCATTATCTTGCTGGCTTGGCACGATTTCATCCGCCAGGGGAAGCTGTTTCGTGATGCGCGTGGGGGCCTATTTGACCTTGCCGAATTTGATGGGCTTGCCGTCAGGGTCCGAGAGCGCCGTCTTGATCGCATTGAGGAATGCTTCGGGATTGTCGATGGAAATGTTGACGCTCTTGGCTTCCTTGAACGGGTTGAGGCCCGAAAGCTTGAGGTTGGCGGTTTCCTCTTCGTACCTGATTTCCTGAAGTTCTCTAAGGCGCATCCTGACGTCCAATCGCGGTTTGCAGTGAATGGTCCTGTCACATATTCGAAAAATGATTGTCATAATCAACAGCTGAAAGTTGAAATGACCGCCTCAGTGCAGCTATTTTGGCGCATGAACGCCCGTGGAATCGGGGTTTGGGCGAATGGCCTCACCCGTGGCCGATGGTCCTTGGTGTCACAAACCGTTCCAGTTCCCCGGATTGATCGGCAAGATCGGACCAGCGCCCGGCGGTGAAATCGATGACGGCTAGCCCCGCCGTGGGGTATTTCTGCCGGAGGCGGGTGAGATCGGCCTCCCGTCCCCTACCGGCAAGCCGGAGGGCTGCATCGTGCAACCCTGGATTATGGCCGACAACCAGCAATGTCCCGATCCCCGGCTCCACCGCCCTGACAACATCCAGGATCACCCGTGCGGGCGCCTCGTAGATCCGCGGCTCCTCCCGCCAGCGTATACCGTTTCCGATGACGGGACGCAGCAGTTCCCATGTCTCCCGTGTCCGCCGTGCCGTAGAGATAAGGGCGAGATCCGGTATGAGCCCTTCTCCGGTCATGTATCGGGCCATCAGGGGGCCGGCCCGGCGGCCGCGTTCGGCAAGCGGGCGGTCGTGGTCGTCAACACCATCAGGCCAGTCCGATTTGGCGTGGCGAAGCAGGAGAAGTCGCAGCATCTGTTTTGCTCCATGGGCACTCAGCTCACTCGATCATATAACATGAACGGGAATGCATGGAGGCTGGTATCATCGGAGAGGGCAATCCTCTCCGATGATAAGTCGAACGGATTACTTATGCAGTCCGGGAATGGTGACCTGAAACACCTGGAACATGGTGTCGACATCGGCACCGCCCTCGGCCTTGTAGCTCGCGCCGACCTGAAAGCCGTCCTGGGTCAGGAAGTCATTGTCGTTGCCGACGAACAGGAAATAGTCGTCCGGCAGCTTGGGATCGAGGACACTGACAAGTGCCATGGCTTCCCATTTTTCCGACAGGTTGTTGCGGTCATTGGGCGCACCGTTGTGCAGGCCGAAGCGCGACAGGTTCGCATTGTCATTGATATCAATGAAGGGGGTCAGTGTCGCCGGTGTAACGGAAGGGTCGACATTGCCCTTGGGCGCAACGGCCTTGTCGGCATCGAAGGCGCTTCCGGCGATATCGGTGGCCGCCGAGGTGTCGACGACGGTGATGTTGCGGTAGAGCGACGTGTCGCCGTCAAGGCCATAACCATTGCCGCTGTCGCGTGCCAGCATCAGGAATGCCTTGTCCGACAAAGCCACGATCTCGCTCTGCGCTGCCACAGCCTTCTTGCCCTTGGCATTGGTGAAGACGGGAAGCGGCACGACATATTCATGCACCAGCTTCAGATGGGCCGGATCGGCCGCGTCATAGACGAGGGCGCGGGTGTTCTGGCGGGTCGAACTGGAATCGCCGCCATCCTGCCGGGCTGCCGACTGAAGAACGGCGATCAGGAACTTGCCGTCGGGCGTCAGTGCCATGCCTTCCAGGCCCTGATTGTTCTGGCGGCCGGTATCGGGATCCTTCGGATCAGGCGCCTGTGCGCCAGGTCCCGGATTGTTGGATGAGAAATTCGCCTTGCCATGGCGCATGGGAACCAGCGCTGCCGGAGGCTGGGTTGCCGACATCATGCGGCCCTCGGCGGAAAAGCGGTAAATATTCGGTCCATACTCGTCGCTGATGAACATCGTGCCATCGGCGAGGCGGACGATTGCCTCGTTGTCCAGGGATATCTTGCCATTGACGGCCTGCGGCAGCATGGGAAAATCCCCGGCAGCGGCGCGAACATCGGACTGCGGGTCGAGGCCGGTTGTATCGGTGCCCTTGTCATCCACCAGCAGCAAAGTGTCGGTGAGTGCGGCCTCGACGCCGCTCTGCTGCTTGTCGGCGGACGGTGTTGCGCCGGGCGCCACCGGCGTGAACCGGATCGACAGCATGTTGAGGCGGGGGCGGTAGTCGGTTGTTCCCGCTACATTGTAGCCGCGGTCGGGCAGGAGCAGCATCGTGCCCTTGTAGCTGTCGCCATCGCGGCTCCAGTCGGCCGGGTTCATCGCCATGCCCGAGCCGGAACCGAAGGTTTCGCCGAATTTGTCGCGCTGATTGGCCGGAATTCGTCCAACGCCGACCAGCCCCTTGTTGACGAGCGTTGCACCGCTGATCGCAACCGAATTATCGGCAAAGGCTGCGGCCGGAAGTATGGCCATGGAGGTTGCAAGCAACCGCAACAGGATTGACGGCAGATGGCGCATGGAAAAATCCTTTGACAAGACAGTGTGGCGGGTGGTCTCGGGGTCGATCTTGGGAAAAGACCGCCCCCTGGAATCGCGCAAGGAGACCTTTCCGGTAGGGTCTAGAACCGGAATGTAATATGCGCATGACAGCGGCGACGGCCCTGGGTCCGGCTGGCCATCAGTCGGGCAACCCGGCTCAACAATATTTGCGCTACCAAGACGGCGCACACGCGATAGTATAGTTCGTGCAACGGGATGATCGACGGGAGCGGACGGAATGGCTGGAGTTTCGGTTCACGGAACGGAGGACGGTGCGGGCGTTGGGACTGCTGCCGTTCCGCCGCGTGCCCCTGTCGAGATCGAGTTGAAGCTGCGGGCACCCGTGGGCACGCTCGATGAAATTCGCGCCTCCGCAGCGGTTCAGCAGGCGGCCCGCAACAAGGGCTTGATCCGGCGGCTTGATGCCACCTATTACGACACCTCCGATCATCGGCTGTTTGCGGCGGGATTGTCGCTGCGTGTCCGGCGTGAGGGCCGTCAACATGTGCAGACGGTCAAGCGGGCAGCGGATCACGGTTCTTTGCAACGCAATGAGTGGGAGACGGTGGTGAGCGGCATGGCGCCCGACCTTGCTCTGCTGCCGCTTGCCGACATCGGCGCGCCTTTGGACGGAATGACGGTGGATGAACTGGCACCGGTTTTTGCGACCAGGGTCCGGCGGCATCTGCTGATGCTCGACCATCAGGACGCCCGGATCGAACTTGCGCTCGATGACGGCGTCATTGAATTCGGCGCGTCGCGCGTGCCGCTGTCGGAAGTCGAACTTGAGCTGAAGCAGGGGAAAGTCGCGGCGCTCTATCAGTTCGGTCTCAATCTGATGGATGTTGCGCCGCTTTGCCTGGAAACGCAGAGCAAATCGGCGCGGGGCTATGCGCTGGCGCTTGGCGATGAACCATCGGCGGTCAAGGCGACACCGTCCGGCTTCGTCAGGTCTGATACGGTCGATGAGGCGATTGCCAAGCTTCTGACCAATTGCCAGCAGCAGATCGTGGCCAATCTTTGCGCCAGTCTAACCGGACAGGAGCCGGAAGGCGTCCACCAGTTGCGTGTCGCGCTCCGGCGATTGCGCGTGGCGCTGCATTTTCTCTGCCGCGAGTTGCAGGCGCCGTCGCTGGAGAACCTCAGCACCGAGGCAAAACTGTTCGGGCAGGCGCTGGGTCCCGCCCGAAACTGGGACGTTTTCCTGCATTCGACCCTGGCGGAGATTGAGGAAGCCGCTCTGCCGCATGTCAATATATCCGCCTTCCGTGCGGCATGCATGTCCTCCCACGATCAGGCCTACCAGGCCGTCCGGCGTATCATCGGCGATCCCAGGACCAACCGGTTCCTGTTGTCCCTGGGGCTGGTGATCGAACAGAGGAGCTGGCGCAACGACATTGCCAGCGAGGATTTGCGCATCCTGACCGAGCCGCTCGGGCAGTTTGCGGCGCGGGTGCTGGACCGGGTAGAACGGCAGGTCCGCAGGCGGGGGCACGGCTTTCGCCATCTTCACGCCGATGCGCGCCATCGGCTACGCCTTGGCCTGAAGCGTTTGCGCTATGCCGCGGAGTTTTTTCTGCCGCTCTATTCCAGCCGGCCGGTGACCGCAAAATACCTGAAGCGCCTGTCGCGGCTGCAGGATCTTCTGGGTGAGGCGAACGACATCAAGAGCGCGCATGAGCTCATGGATACGCTCGACCATGATTCCCTCGGCGCGGAGGCAAACCGGGCCGTTGGGGCCATCATCGGCTGGCAGGGGCACCGCCAGGCAGCCGGCGGCGAACAGCTGATCGGCAGATGGCGGGCGTTCAAGGACACCGCGCCGTTCTGGGCACCGCGGCCCTAGAACTTTTCCTGCACCAGTTCCTGCAGCGCGGCGGCACTGACCGGCCTGCCGTAAAACCATCCCTGACCGTCGATCGGCGTTTGCAGCCCGGCGAAGTAGTCCCGCTGCGTGGCTGTCTCGATGCCTTCGACAACGATTCCGAGGTTGAGGACACGGGCCATGTCGATGATCTGCGGGACAATCGAGACCGTCACCGAGCCGGTTCCGATCGTCTGGGTGAATGATTTGTCGATCTTGATGCCATCGACATTGAGGTTGCCGAGATAGGCGAGGCTGGAATAGCCGGTGCCGAAATCATCAATGTAGATTCGGTGGCCGCGCGCGCGAAGTGTCCGGATGGCGCCAACCGCAGCAGCGGCATTGGCCGTTGATCGCTCGGTAATTTCAAGGCCGAGCTGGTCGCTTCCGACATTGGCCTGCCGCAGGCGCTGTTCCAGCGCCGAAGCAAATGCCGGATCGACAAGGTCGGCAGCGGATATGTTGACGTTGATGCGGAAGGTCCGGTCCGCTTGCAGGAAGGCATCCATATCGGCCAGAACGCGGTCGAGGACATAGAGCGTGATGCGTTTGATCAGCCCTTCGTCTTCGGCTACCGGAATGAAGATGTCCGGCGAGATGGTGTCCTTGCCATTCGTCCAGCGCACCAGTGCCTCGGCACTGCGCGGCGTGTTCGTCCCGATATCGAAAATGGGCTGGTACACGACGGTAAGACGCCGCTTGTCGAGGGCCTGGGCCAGCCTGGCACCGAGCGATAGCCGCTTGCGCTGCAGAAGGAGGATGATCAGGGCGAGTGCCCCGCCCAGGGTGCCGCCAAGCCCGGTGATGCTGGCCTCGATGGGGAATGCGTCCTCCTCCAGGTCCTTGACATGGGCTTGCAGGGAAACGCAGGCCCGTTTGCCGCAAAGATTGCGAAAGACGATATCGCCATCCCGCCCGGCACCCTCCGGCAGCTTTTCTCGCCGCTTTCCAGCATTCAGCCCGCCGAACATCGCGACGGGGTTTTGCGCGCCGGGCGGCTTGAACAGGATGCCGAAACTATAGTTCGGGTCGGCCATGGCGTCGAAAGCGGTGGGGTCGAGCACGACGTTCGCATTCCCCCTGCCGATTATGGGCGCCGTGGTGTTGGAAATGGCAAGGGGCGTATTGGCGTAGACAAGCGTGCCGTCAGCCGTTGCCAGATCCGGCTTGGCAAGTGGGGTGGGCTTGGCTGAACCGAAGACGGCGGAACAATGAAATGCGCCATCCCGCACGCGTCCGATGTCCTTCAGATACTTCGTATCGAAAAGCGCATCGCGCAGGTGGTTGATCTCATCGTTCGAACAGAATGGAAAACCAGTTTCATTTGCCATGGACAGGATCGTATCCGCCTCGGCGAAAACGAAGTCGGCGCGTTTCAGCAGCTGGTTCGACAGGGACAGCATGTGCCCGCGGTCGCTGCGGATGATGACAAGCCTGCCGATCCACGATCCGGCGAAGCTTCCCAGCACAATGAGAGCGATGGCCAGAGTAATTTGCGGCACAATCCGCCATCTAAAGGATCGTATTACTGGCATTCGCGTGATCTCATCCGCACTATATTTGGGCGACTGTATCGCAGGCGGGATAACAAGTGGTAATGAACCGGAAATTCTCCGCTCGGATTTCGGATGTACAAAACGCTACTGTTGCCGGGAGCCCGACTGCGCTACAGCATGTCCCGCAGCAGCTTTGCAGTGTGCGCCGCTCCGTTCAGATCGAGACGATGGCTGCCCGGTTTAGGCTGTGCGAGCGATGTCTCGATGGTCTCGCCGAGCAGGCGCCCGGTCAAGCCGTTTTCAGGCAGGGCCACGGCCAGTCCAAGCGCTGCGAGGCGGTTTGCCCGCACCGTCTGTTCGGTTTCGCCCCCCGCGGTGAATGGCACGAGGATTGAACGGCATTGCGCGCGCAGCACGTCACAGACCGTGTTGTAGCCGGCTTGCGATATGGAAAGCGCCGCGCCGCGCAGCAGGGAAGGGAAGTCCTTGCGGAAACGCACCACGCTGACATTGTCGGGCACGGCGTGTGAAAGTGCCGCAAAATCGGCTTCCGGCAGATTGGGCCCGGTTATCAGGCACCAGCGGCTGCGATGGTTCGAGGTCCTCGCCGCTTCGAGGGCCGCGCGGATCAGATCAAGGCCGACGGCGCCGCCGCCGGCGGAAACGACGATGTCGAAGTTTTCCGCAGGGAGGGCGGCAACAGGTGCAGCCACGAGGCCGGTATAGATGATCTTGCCGGCAATCTCGGCGGCCAGCGGAAATGTCTCGGGCAGGGTGACGAAATCCGGGTCGCCATGGACGAGAACATGATCGAAATGCGCCTTGATCAGTGCAACGGTTTCCTCGTCCCGTCCGGGTTTGGACCGTTCCTGCAATATGTCCCGCACGGAGGTCAGGAGTTTGGGCCGGGGGGAGGTGGCTGCTATGGCGTCGAGCAGCGGCAGCAGTTCGAAGCGCATTTGCCTGCGGCCAAAGGGAAAGGCCTCGATGATGACGATATCGGGCCGGACGGCATGAAATGTCTCGAGCAGCAGATCCCGGCGGCGGTGGAGAAAGTCCTCGTCAACCGGGTTGCCGTGCTCGTCGGCCAAGCCGGAAAAACCGGCATTGCCGGCGACAACGGCGGGCAGGGCCACGGATTTGACGTCGGGGCCCGGAAATCCCGGAACAGGCAATCCGCCGGTAATGACCGTCACATCGAATGCATCGCGGGCCAGCGCTGCGGCAATGCGGCTGACGCGGGCAAGGTGGCCGATGCCGAGAAGATGCTGGACATAGAAGAGCACACGGGGAGCGGTCATTCCGTCCTTTGCCATTCGGTTTCAAACAGGTTGGTCAATTGCCGGATACTGGAATTATGGTCGAAGTGCTCGCGCACGCGCGCTTCGGCCGCCTGGCCGAGACTGTGGCGCAGGTCTGGCGCGCGGATTGCTTCCTCCAGCGCCCGGGCCAGGGACTGCGGATCTTCCGGCGGCACGACAAAACCGTTTTCCCCGTCAGTCAGCAGTTCCGGAACGCCGGAAATATTGGTGGAGATGCAGAGAAGATTCTGGCTTGAGGCTTCCACAAGAACATTGGGCAGGCCGTCGCGGTCACCATCCGCCGCAATCCGGCAGGCCAGAGCGAAAATATCGGCGCGGCGATAATGCTCCAGCACCTCTTCCTGCGCGAGCGCGCCCTTCCAGGTGATGCGATCGGCAATGCCAAGTTTCTGCGCCAGCGGTTTGAGCCTGGCCAGCTGGTCGCCGCCCCCGATATGGACGAACGTCCAGTTGAGATCGCCGGGCAAAGCCGCCAGCGCGCGCATGAGGACGTCATAGCCCTTCTTTTCCACCGCGCGTCCGACGCTCAGGATCTGCACCGGATCTGCCGGGCTCGAACCGTTGCGGCCGGATCGCGCCCCGGTGAAATGGCCGAACCGCGCCAGATCGAGACCGTGATAGCTCAGGTGCACCTGTTCCCGGCGATCGGTCAGCCCACGCATGTGTTCATAGCCGCTGCGGGTGCAGGTGACGCTCCAGCGGGCCTCCGCCAGCTTCTCCGACAATTCCCAGTCCGGCGACGTCCAGATATCCTTGGCGTGGGCCGAGCAGGTCCACGGCACGCCGGTCATGATGCTGGCATAGGCGGTCACCGAGGCGGGCGTGTGGATGAAATGCGCATGCAGCCATTCCCCGGCATCGGGCCATTCATGCGCAAGCACAAGGGCTTGGCCCAGGCGGCGGAACCGGTTGCGGGTGACATCGCGGCGCAGATCGTTCCAGAAGCGCCGCAGCAGCGGTTTGAAGCCCGGCTTCGACCAGCCGGCAAACAGTGCCCGCAGCACCCGCAGCGGCTCCTCGTGCAGATATTCCGGCAGATAGACCACCCGCGCCCTGATCTCGTCATGGATGGGATGGCGCTTCTTGTCCGTCGGCTTGCGCATCGAAATGAGCGTCAGGTCGAACCCGGCGCGTTCCAGCCCGAGCAATTCCTGGGCGATAAAGGTTTCCGACAGGCGCGGATAACCCTTCAGCACCACCAGTGTTTTACGGCGTATGGGCAAAATCGGCTCTTTACTCGGCAACGGCCAAAGGTTGTTCTTGCTGACGCTCATCCAGCCAATCGCCGACAATCGTCGAGATATGGACAAGTCCTTCCAAGCGCATGCCTTCGCCCTTGCCGCTTTTCGATGGCGGTGCCCGGTCGGGCAGACGCTTGAGCGCTTCGGCGAGCAACTGGGGGTTTTCGGCCTCTTCCGGCAGAAGCATGTCGACAAGGCCGAGTTCCGAGGCGCGCTGGGCCCGGATCAGCTGTTCCTCGCGCGGTTGGATGCGTGGGACAATCAATGCCGGCTTGTCGAACGACAGAATCTCGCAATAGGTGTTGTAGCCGCCCATGGCCACGACCGCCTTCGCACCGGCAATCAGCTCTTCCATGCGGTTGTCGAACTCGATGACCTCGATATAGGGGATCTTGCCGCCTTTTTTCACCAGCTTGGCCCGTTGCTTGGCGGGCATGTAGGGCCCGAGCACGATGAAGGCCTTGTGCGTCAGTGTCGGGTCCTGCTGGTAGGCGTGGATGACGTTGTGGACGAGGTCGGCGCCATCGCCGCCGCCGCCGGTCGTCACCAGGATGTAATCGCCTTCCGGCACATGCACCGAGGCGTTGTCGTGCGACAGGCTGCGCTGCAGGAAGCCGACAAACTCCATCTTGTTGCGCACGCCGGCCGGCACGTCGAGATCAACCAGCGGATCGTAGAAATCCGGCGGGCCATAGACCCACACATTGTCGTAATACTGATCGATCTTCTGCATCACATTGGCTTTTTTCCATTCGGCCTCGAGCAGATGCGGTGCGTCCATGACTTCACGCAGGCCCAACACAAGCGTCGTGCCGCGCGACTTGAGATAGGCCAGGGTTTCCTCGACCTCGCCTTTCAGGCCCATGGGTTCCTTGTCGACGATGAAAATATCCGGCTGAAACGTTTCAGCGGTGTGCCGGATGATCGACTGGCGCATTTTCAGGGTTTCATGCAGATCGATGTGCCGGGCAAGCGAGGTGTACTCGCCGTTGCGCAGCTTGATCACGCTTGGAACCTTCACGAAGTCAACGCGGGCGCGATAATCGAATGCCCCGGCGATGGTCGCGCCGGAAATGATGAGTATATTGAGCCCGCGATAGTCCTCGACAAGCGAGTGGGCGATGGTCCTGCAGCGCCTGAGATGGCCGAGGCCAAACGTATCATGGCTGTACATGAGGATCCGAGCATCTTCAAAACGCCGCATCATGGTCAAAACCTCTTTGAGACGAATAGCTTTGGCAGGTTTCGCTGCGCAGCACATTCGGGACGGCTGGGAGAATGCAAATCCATTGGTATGTCAACTTTCCACTTATCTGTAGGGGTCTGCGGCGTCGCGCAACCCATCTCCCAGAAAATTGAATGCCAAAATAACTAGAATGACCGGAATCATTGGGAAAAGCAGCCAGGGATAAAAAGCGATTACACTGACGCTGCGGGCTTCGGTCAGGAGAATACCCCAGCTGGTGATGGGCGGACGAAGGCCGAGACCGAGAAAACTCAGCGCCGTCTCGCCCAGAATCATGCCCGGGATGGATATGGTTGCCGTTGCAATCAGGTGTGACATGAATCCCGGAACGAGGTGACGCCCGATGATACGTCCGCTTTTTGCTCCCATCAACTGGGCCGCCAGAACATAATCCTCTTCGCGCAACGCCAGAATTTTGGAGCGCACCGCACGGGCAAGGCCCGTCCAGTCGAGCAGACCAAGAATGAGCGTGATACCGAAGTAGATGATGATCGGGCTCCATGTCACCGGCATGATGGCGGCAAGCGCCATCCATAGAGGCAGACTAGGCAATGATTGCAATACCTCGATGACGCGCTGAACGAGCAGGTCGAACCAGCCGCCATGGTATCCCGCGAGCCCGCCGATGATGATGCCGAGGACGAAGCTGATGGTGATGCCGATAAGACCGATGGTCAGGGAAATACGCGCGCCGTAGATAATCCGGGAAAGCACGTCGCGGCCCAGCCGGTCGGTTCCCAGAAGGAACAGCTGCCCGCCCTTGGCCGGGCAGACCAGATGGACATTGGTCGCAATCTGGCCCCAGAAGCGGTAATCGTCGCCGCGGCAGAAGAAGCGCAGCGGCTGCACGTCGCTCTTGTTGTCCGTGTATACGCGTTTCAGCGAGTCCATATCCAGGATCATTTCACGGCCATAGACATACGGTCCGATCAGCTTTCCGTCATGGAACAGGCGGACCCGCTGCGGCGGGGCATGGATGAAATCAACATTGCGTGTGTGCAGGTTATAGGGCGCCAGAAACTCGGCAATGATGATCATGCCATAGAGTGCGATCAGGAAAATGCCGGACGCCAGCGCAAGGCGGTGGCGTCTGAATTTCCACCACATCAGCCGCAATTGTGACGCGAGATGAACCTTGGCCTGAGCCTCGGTCATCGTCTCGATCGACATCGGATCGAATGGTGCGCTTGAGACATAGTGCTGCAGGGGCGCGCCGGGGAGCGGGAGTTGTGCTGTCACTTCGTGCTCCTGCCCTGCAACCGGATGCGTGGATCGAGAAAGGCCAGGGCAATGTCGGAGATGAGCACACCGATCACCGTGAGAAACGCCAGGAACATGAGGAACGAACCGGCAAGATACATGTCCTGGCTCTGCAATGCCTTGATCAGCATGGGCCCGGTCGTTTCGAGCGACAGGACAATGGCGGTAATTTCCGCACCGGAAATGATATGCGGCAGGATCGAGCCGATATCGGCCACGAAGAAATTCAGCGCCATGCGCAAGGGATATTTGACCAGGGTACGGAAGGGATGCAGCCCCTTGGCCCGCGCCGTCATCACATATTGCTTCTGCAACTCGTCGAGCAGGTTGGCGCGCAGGCGTCTGATCATGCCGGCCGTCCCGGCCGTTCCAACGATAATGACGGGAATCCACAGATGGGCGAGGATCGATCGCGCCTTTTCCCAGCTCATCGGTTCACTGAGATATTTCTGATCCATGAGATGGCCGATCGATGTGCCAAACCAGATATTGGCGAAATACATCAGGATCAGGGCCAGCATGAAGTTGGGAATGGCGATACCGAGCAAGCCGAAAAGCGTCAGCCCGTAATCGCTCCAGCTGTACTGATGCGTTGCCGAGTACATGCCGATGGGAAAGGCGAGCAGCCAGGTCACCAGAATTGTGACGAATGAAACGAGAACAGTCAGCCATAACCGGTCGCCCACGACAGCGGTAACCGGCAACTGATACTCGAAGGAGTAGCCGAAATCCCCCTGCAGCATGCCGCCCAGCCAGTGGAAATAGCGCAGAACCGGCGGCTGGTCGAAGCCATATTGGTGGCGAAGCTGTTCCAGATCCTGCAGGTTGACGGTTTCGCCCTGCGCCTGCATTTCGGCGATCTGGCTTTCAAAGAAGTTGCCGGGCGGCAAATCGATGATGACGAAAACCAGCGCCGAAATAATCAGCAGCGTGGGCACCATCGCGGCAATGCGCCATAGGATATATCGCAGCACGTCTACTTCCCCCCGCTCATCCAGAAAGTATCGGGCATGTAAACTCCGAGCCAACAGGTCGGATCAAAGCCGTAGAGACCTTTTTCGGGAACATTCTGCAAGTGCGAGGAGCGCAGAATGGGTTGCAACGTTCCGTTGACCAACCCTATCGAAAACACCTGATCGGTGTAGATGGACAGCATCTTGTGCCATATGTCCGCGCGCTCGGCCGAATGGGCCGATTTCCGCCACTGGTTTTGCAGGGCGACGAGTTCCTGTGCTTCCGGCAGGTCGGGTGCCTGGCCGCTCTGCCCGAGCGACAGGTAATGCATGCCCCAAAGCGGCCATTGCCATTGATCGTCGGTGGTCGGTGCCAGCTGTCCCGGATTCATGTCCGGTGTTGCCACGCCATTGGCGATGCCAAACCAGATGGACATCATGATCCGGCCTGACTTGGCGCGGCTGCGGAAGATATCGCGTTGGGAGGTTCTGGTGAACAGCGCCAGGCCGATCTTGCGCCAATGATCCACTATGAGCTCGAGAACATCGGAATCCAGTGTGCTCTCGCCCGGCGTTTCGATGGTGATTTCCGCAAGGCGGCCATCGGGGAGCAGGCGGATGCCATCGTCGTTGCGCCTGTGCATGCCCACTTCGTCCAGGAGCGCATTGGCCTTGTCCGGATCGAATGCAATCCATGCCTTGGCATAATCCGGTCTGAACAGCGGGCTTTCCGGCAGCACCGTGTCGGCGCTTGGCGTTCCCAGGCCGTAAAACACCGCCATGTTGATTTCATGCCTGTCGATGGCAAGCGACAGCGCGCGCCGGAAGCGCACATCGCGAAAAAGCGATCGCCATCCCTCATCCGCGCAATTGAGATTGGGCAGGATTGCGACCCGTGAACCCCGGGTCAGTTTCCACAGGTCGACCTTCACCGGATAGCGCTTTTCGGCATCCTTGAGGAAGGTGTAGTCGGCAAAATCGATGCCGGTGGCCTGCAGTTCGCTTTCGCCCGCACCCGCCTTTGCCGGAATGATCGGCGACGAGCTGATGTTCAGGATGAATCGGTCGATATAGGGCAGCTGCCGCCCGTTCTCGTCGACGCGATGAAAGAACGGGTTGCGCTCGAACACGAACTGTTCGGCCGGAGGGGCTGTCATGTTCCGCCAGGGATCGAGCACCGGCAGTTCGGGGTTTTCCGGACGGTACTGGCGCGCCATCTTGATGTGAAGATCGGCCCACTTCTTGACCCGGTTTTCTTTCATCAGGGCGGCAAGGCGGAACTTGTCCTGATAATCCTTGTGGAATTGTTTCAGATAGAGCGACGGGCCAACCACAACCAGGGCTTGCGGGGCCGCCAGGCTGGGCAGGAAATCAGGATTCGGCGACTCCCAGGAATAGCGCACGGTCAGCGGATCGAGGACCTCGAACTTAGGCAACTTCCCGTCGATGCGCAGCTCCAGCGCGCCGCCGGCGGGCGTCAGGTCCGAATTCAGAAGAACATCGTTCCACCAGTAACTGAAATCATCGGTTGTCAACGGCGAACCGTCGGACCATTTGTGCCCCTCGCGCAGCCTGAAGGTGAAAACAGTGTCGTTTTCCGATTCGAACGATTCGAGCACATCAGGCCGCAAAACGAGATGTTCGTCATATCCCACCAGACGGGCATAGCCGTAGATGGTCATGAACCGGATATCTTTCTGGCTGCCGATGATGGTGCGCAGCGTTCCGCCGTACTGTCCGGGGACGCGGCCCATTTCCTTCAGGTTAATAATCCGCGGCCGTTTGGGAATACGCTGGGCAAGCGGCGGCAGGCTGGTGGCACGCAGCCGGTCCTCGAGAAACTCCGGTTCGCGTTCGCGATCGGCCGCTTTGACCGTGACCGGAACCACGGCGGCGGCAAGGGCGCCCAGGACTGTCCGCCGCGTCACCACGAGCGTAGTTCCCGTGTATCGACATTGCGCCGGGCCAGCACCACGTGACCATTGCCGAGATCCGCGGGCGAGAGCGGATCATCGTTGTCGCCGCTGGAGAATTTTGGTCCCCAGGCACGTTCATCCGAGGCACCGCTGGCCTTGAGCGTCTTGAAATCCAGCGGCCGGTCGAGGTCCGGAAAGGGCACGGCAGCAAGGAGCGCTTTCGTGTAGGGATGGACGGGATCGCGCAGGATAATTTCGCGGGGCGCAATCTCGACAATGCGCCCGGCACACATCACGGCGATACGATCGGCCATGTAATCAACCACCGCAAGATTATGGGAAATGAACAGATAGGTCAGGCCCAGCTCCTTCTGCAGGTCTTTCAGGAGGTTGAGGATCTGCGCCTGAACCGAAACGTCGAGCGCCGAAACCGGCTCATCGCAGATCAGCAATTGCGGTCCGAGCGCCAGTGCCCGTGCAATGCCGATGCGCTGGCGCTGGCCGCCGGAGAAGCTGTGCGGGTAACGGTTGAGATACCGCTGGTCAAGACCGATCGCCTGCATCAGTGCGCGCACCGTTTCCAGACGATAGGCCCGATCCCCGCGCCCGTGAATTTCCAGGGGCTCGCTGAGGATGTTCTGTACGGTCATGCGCGGCGACAGCGAAGAAACCGGATCCTGGAACACCATCTGGATTTTGGTGCGCAATTCCAGAAGCTTGGCGCCCTGCGCGGCAAGCACGTCGATTTTGCCCCGGCCGTCATCGAACGTCACCGAGCCGCTATCCGGGGTCACCGCTCGCATCAGGATTTTGCTGACGGTGGTCTTGCCGCTGCCGCTCTCGCCGACGAGACCAAGACATTCACCACGCCGGATATCAAAGCTGACACCGTCGACGGCGCGTATGCGGGTCTTGTCCTGCTTGCCGAAAAGACCGGATTTGCGGATGCCGTAGCTCTTGGTGAGGTTTCGCACGGATACAAGCACGTCAGGCGCCGTTTCCTCGTGCTTTCTCTTTCCCCACAACGCGCCGGAATTGACCGGTACTTCACGCAATGCCTTCAGGCGTTCACCGGGTTTCATGTCGAAATGCGGTATGGCAGCCATCAGCCCCTTCAGGTAACGATGCTGGGGGTTGCGGAAAATGGCATCGACCGGCCCGGCCTCCATGATTTCGCCGTGGTAGATCACCACCACCTCGTCGGCCATGTTGGCCACGACACCGAGGTCATGGGTGATCAGCAGCATGGCCATATTGAGCTTGTGCTGGAGATTGCGCAGCAGTTCCAGGATCTGCGCCTGGATGGTGACGTCGAGTGCCGTTGTCGGTTCGTCCGCAATGAGCAGGGCAGGGCGGCAGATCAGCGCCATGGCAATCATCGCCCGCTGCCGCATGCCGCCCGACAATTCAAACGGGTACATGTCATAGGTGCGTTTGGGATTGGAGAACCCGACCAGTCCGAGCATTTCCTCGGTCTGCGAACGGCGTTCGGATTTGGTCGCCTTGGTGTGGATGGCAAGGACTTCGCTGATCTGGTTGCCGACGGTGTGCAGCGGCGAGAGCGACGTCATGGGTTCCTGAAATATCTTGGCCATGCGGCTGCCGCGCAGGGCTCTTATTTCGGGTCCGTCCCGCTCCAATTGCAGAATATCGGTGGTTTTGCCGTCGATCGGGTCCGTAAACAGGATTTTGCCGGTTACGGCGGCCGTGTTGGGCAGAATGCCCATGACGGACTGGCTGATGACGGATTTTCCCGATCCGGATTCGCCCACCAATGCCGTTACTTTTCCCGGAAGGATGCGCAGATTCGCACCCTTGACGACATGCATACGCCCGCCCAGCATCGAAAACGAAATGCCGAGATTCTCGATACGCAACAGATCAGACCCCGACGTCATGCCAGTTTTTCATTCCCCCAGAGCGTTTTTATTATCGCCATTACGATGAAGACTATCGCACGATATACAGTGAGTCTAGCTAGGTCACACGCCGATGACATCACTCTGGCTTTTAACGGTTATTTTTAAATGGGAAAGCTTCAAAACACCGGGCAGAACTGCGCGTCCATGACGTCTTCACAGCGCGGCGAACGGCGGAAATCGTCGTAATAGAGCGTCCATTCCTTGTCGTCGGCTGCACGGTACGGGCCAAATTTGAAATATTGATTCTTGCCCAGTCCCTTGTCGGCATGGCCAATATGGCCCTTGACCGTCACGATCCATTTGTTGTTGGCAAAAATCTCGACATGGCCCGAGCCGTCAGGTCCGGGCTTCGTGTAGATCGCAAAGTCGATCCAGCCCGAATCCGGCGTCGGCAGCTTGTTGCCGCGATCCGTCACCGTCATGGCGCTGGTGCAGGTGGAGAATTGCTTGCCGTTCTCGGCCGACCAGTTCGAATCGGTCGCCACGAGGGCGCGCATCTGGTTGGTTTCAGGGCGCAGCCACACCGGTGTCTGTCCGCCGGCGCACGCCGGATCCGCCGCGATTCCATTCTTTTTGGCCGGCGCGATGTAATTGGTCTCGATGGTGGCGAACAGCTTTCCCTGGTTGAGCCGCAGCGCCAGAAAGGGGCTGAAATCGCCGACCGCCTTCGGCCCGATCTCACGTTTCCACTGGGCAATCAGATAGCGGTGATCGTCACTGGGAATGGGATCGGCAAATTTGACGGCAAACCCGTACCAGACCCCCTGGTTGTAGGGCACGCGCTTGTCGGTCTTTTCCCAGATTTCCGCCCGTTCGCTGCAATTGTGCTTCGTGCCCGGACACAATGGCTTGACGCTCAGCTTGAGGGCGCCGCTGCCGTTACGCGTGACCTCGGATTGAAATTCAACCGTTCCGGCGCTCTGCTCGAAATTCTTGCGGTAGTAGAGGCCGCCGGCCGGCGAAAAGTCCTGACCATCAAAACGGTCGATGAGCACGTCGCTCCTTGGCTCTGCGCCGGCTTGGGATGAGAGAGTCAAACTTGCAGCCAGGGCAGCCATCAGAACGGTCTTTCGCTTCATTGCATGAACTTCTCCAGAAGGGGCCTCTGATCCTGTGTTTTCGCATCGCGGTGCAGCAGCATGACCTGTTCCGCTTCCGACAGGCCGTCATAGGCCACTTCATCAAAGGCATCTTCCGCCACGACAGTAGCCGATTGTTTGGGCAGGAGAACAGTGACCTTTTGCCCGACGCCGCGCAATTTTTCTTCGCCGAGGGTTGTCCAGTCGCCACCGCAATAGTTGGCGAACGCCTGGCTGGCGACGATTTCGCGCGAATACTTCTTGGTCAGGCCCTGCAGCCGCTGCACCTCATTGACGGCGGAACCGAAGGCGGAAAAGGTCAGGCGGTCCTTCAGGCCGACATTGCCGAACATGACATTGCCCACATGCAGGCCGATGCCGTAGCGGATGTCGCTGAGGCCGTCCTTGCGCCGGTCGCGATTGAGCTCCGCCACGCGGGCCTGTGCCTTGAAAACAGCCGAAAGAGCCGCCTGACAGGCAACCTTTGAAGCGTCCTTGTGCCGGCCGCAGGGGTAGACCGCAAGAAAACCGTCCCCCATGAAACTGAGGATTTCGCCGCCGCCGCGGTTGAATGGCGCGGCGATCGCATCGAAGAAATGATTGAGTGTGTCGATATAGGCCTGACGGCCTTCCCGTTCGGCCAGCATGGTCGACTGGCGCATGTCGCCCATCACCAGAGCCGCCCGGATCGTTTCGCCGTCACCCCGGCGAATCTGGCCGTTGAGAACGCGCTTGCCGGCATTGCCGCCGAGATAGGTGGTCAGCATGTTGTCGGCGAGCTTGCCGAGAACCGCCATTTTGGCAGCAACGGCCAGATGGTTCTGCAGCTTCAGCAGTGCACCGATCATGCTTTCGCTGAAACCCGCGCTGCTGTCCGTTGACCAGGAGCCCATCATGCCCTGGGTCGACTCGCCACTGAAGGGCTGCACGAACGCCAGATAGTCCGTTACGCCCTGCTTCTTCAGCTCGTCAAAGATGGGGAATTCATGCGGCCCGTCCGCATCGATGCGCCGCCGCACATGTTCAAGGTTGTTGCACAGCAGATAATAATAGGGGCTGAGCAGAAAACGTTCGGGTTTCTCGCCCGCATTGTGGCGATAGCCTTCCACCACGAGCCCGCTGGAGCGCTGCCAGGTGAAGCCAAGCGCGTCGTAGAGCGGGTGCAGCATGGAGAACGTCAGGTGGACACGGGCAATCGGCAGGCCCGCCGCGGCAATGCGTTCACAAAAACCGCGTATGATTGTCTCAAGATTCTCGCCGGCGAGAGAAGAACGTGTGAGCCAGTCTGCGACCTTGTCGAGAAGTATGGTGGAAACATCCGTTTGCGTGCTCATCACTCGTCCTTGTCCTTGCGAACCGCGTCCAGCTTCGATGCGCTGTTCCGTGATCGGCCGGGCACATGAAAAATCATACCCAAAACAAGCAGATACGGAGACAAGATGAGCGAACCGGACAATGGTGTCAACGCTGGCAGCGGGGTCGCCGGCAACAATTGCACTGCCCGGTTCTGTTCAAATGGATGGCTGGCTGGCGGTTCTCTATCGATCCTGATTGCGTGCTGGCACTGAAATGGGCATGTCACCGATCTGAAACAATAGAGGCGCCGGGGTTAATTCACCGGATCGGCGCGCACTCCTGACAACCTCCTGTCAGCAGCCTGCTGGCGCGGGCTTGCCGTCGCATCAACTGTTTGTGACAGGCCGGACGCAGCCGGCCTTGCTTGACAGCGGTGGCCGGAGCAGCCATCTAAACCGGACGAATTCCGGGCCGCCACTGCGCCCTCAACCGCATCCGCTCACGCGGCGTGCTTCGCAAAGAAGAGATCGCCTTGGCCGTTTCCTCCTCTCCCTTCTCCGACCTTTCCGCCAAAATCGACGCGCGCACCGCCCAGGCTGGGGTGATCGGGCTGGGCTATGTCGGGCTGCCGCTCGCCATCACCCTTGCCCAGAGCGGGTTTTCGGTGACCGGCTTTGATATCGATCCGAAGAAGATTGTCGCCCTCGACGCCGGCCGTTCCTATATCGAGGCGGTCACGGACGCGGCGCTCGGTGCGCAAACGGCGCAGAACCGGTTCCGGTCGACAAGCGATTTTGTCCGGCTCGCCCAGTGCGACGTGATCGTCATCTGCGTACCGACACCGCTGACGAAACATCGCGATCCCGACCTGTCCTTCGTCGAGGCAACCTGCCGCTCGATTGCCGCGGCGCTCCGGCCCGGCCAGCTTGTCGTGCTCGAATCGACGACCTATCCCGGAACAACCGATGATGTGGTCAAAACCATTCTGGAAAAGACCGGTCTCACATCCGGCAAGGACTTCTTCCTCGGCTTTTCCCCGGAGCGGGAAGATCCCGGCAATCGCGATTTCCAGACCTCGACCATACCGAAAATCGTTGCGGGCGATGGCGAGGAAGCCAGCCGGCTGATGCAGGCTTTCTACGGTGCGGCGGTCAAGACGGTTGTTCCCGTCTCGTCCAACGCCACGGCCGAGGCGGTCAAGCTGACCGAGAACATCTTCCGGGCGGTGAACATCGCGCTCGTCAACGAACTGAAAACCGTCTACGCCGCCATGGGCATCGACATCTGGGAGGTCATCGAGGCGGCCAAGACAAAGCCCTTCGGCTACATGCCGTTTTATCCCGGCCCCGGCCTCGGGGGCCACTGCATCCCGATCGATCCGTTCTATCTCACCTGGAAATCGCGCGAGTACGAGCTGCCGACCCGCTTCATCGAGTTGGCAGGCGAGATCAACTCGGCCATGCCGCGTTATGTGGTCGGCAAGTTGGCGGAAGCGCTGGATATCCGGGCGGGCAAGGCGCTCAGCCGCTCACGCGTGCTGGTTCTCGGGCTTGCCTACAAGAAGAACGTGCCTGATATCCGTGAAAGCCCGTCGCTGCGCCTCATCGAAATCATCGAGGAGCGCGGCGGCCATGCGGACTACCACGACCCGTTTGTCAGCGAGATACCATCGACCCGCGAATATATGGCGCTGAAAGGCCGTGCATCCGTGCCTCTGGATGAGAAAACGGTGAAATCCTACGATGCCATTCTGGTTTCGACCGACCATGACGACGTGGATTATGCGGCGCTGGCCGAATGGTCGCCGCTGATCGTCGATACACGCAACATTTTCACCAGGCGCGGGCTCGCCGCCGGGCATATCGTGAAATCCTAAGGTCAGGACAGCTTGGCCTTGAGATTGCTGGCCGCCATGGCGTAGCCGCCCGATGCCCCGTCGATGAAGTGCATGTGATTGCGCGATAGGGGGGTCGGGACAAGACAGGTCATCAGGGCAGAATCCTGCCGGTGCAGGCCGAAGCGGGCGATGCCCGCCTTCGATGCCTTTTCCAGCAGCGCCTCAATGCGCTGCAACCGGGCCGGATCGATATCAATCGTCATTTTCAGACCATCGTCGAATTTGCGAAAATCCGAGTTCCGCGCGACGTCGCGCTTGTACTGTTTCGGATCAAATTTCCCCCAATGCAGGCCAAGCCTGTCCATCGCAACGGTCAGGCCGATCTGACAGAGTATCGCGATTTTGCGAAGAAGGCGTTGCCCCCTGGGGGCCGTGGCGCGTGCTTCCGTCTCCACACCGCTGGTATTGAATGCAATGGGCGGTCCATCCGCCGGCAAGGGATGCGCGCCGCGATTCTGTTCGGCGGCAATCGCAACGACATCGGCAACAAGCTGCTGGAACGCCGCCGTTGCGCCGGCGTCGCCGGGAATGGCGATGATGGACAGGATTTCGCCATTGCGTGCCACTATCGGATTCCACCGGCAGGAAAGCCCCGTCAGATCCGGGCGCGATCCGGAGGGACCGGCGGCGATGGCATATTTGCCGGCTTTCATCTGCGCTTCCGCCCAGCTGCTGCCGCCGCCCGTAAACATCGCGTAGAAGACTTCGGGACTGGCACTGAACCGGGCAACGCGCACGTCAAGGCCTTGCGCCTTGATCTCGCTCATCGGCACGAGGGCGGCACGCAGGGTCAGCTGCAGGTCCTCACGCACCCAGGCCTGAACCGAGGCAAGCGCTTCACGCGCCTGCACGGCGGCGGAGGCCGGAATGGCGACAAGCGCGCCATCGCCGCCGAAGACGAAAGGGTAGTTGTGCCTGCCCAGAGCATTGAGCAGGGCGGAGATGACGCTTGCGCCTGCCATGTTCACGGCCTTGTAGCGCCCGGCTTCGATCGCCCCGGTCGAGCCGACAATATCGGCTACCGCCAGTATCCAGTCGTTGGGGAGCGGCCGATAATTGCCCGCATCCGCCACGCCTTCGAAGTCAACGAAGACAGGAAGCGAGTCGAAGAAATCGTCGTTTGCAATGGCACCCATGCAAGGCAATTAGCACATTGTGCGGGAACAGGCGACGGGCAGGATGAATGTACGGCGATGAAGCGGGAATAACCGGCCTTGCCGGCAACCGCTGCGGGGCCGCTTCCCGGCCAAAGGCAAGCGCGCGAACCATGCGCGCAGCGGTTGTGGATACGGCTGGCGCGATCGCAACAGTCGGGCGCCTGTGCCCGAATTTTGCGGCAAAATGACCGAAAATACCGGAAAATGTGGGTTAAAGGAAACGCGCGTTTTCTGGTTTGTCAGGATTGATACTGACAATCAAAGCTTGGCAGGCAGGGTTCAACCATAAATTGCCTTTTGCAGCATTTATGTGAAAAACTGCAAATACAATTGTTCATCGTCTTGTCTGCCTGCCTGTCTCGTGCGAGCATGAAGGGGCTTTTAATCCCATGCGATGAAAAGCCATCTGAAATCCAGAAGAATACCGTTGCGGAAGCCGGCACTTTGCGGGCCAAGAGGAATGACTTGTATCCAATGCTGCTTGAACTGGCTCATTTTCCCGATTTTCAAAAGGGCCTGTTCAAGGACGTGGTGGCTTCGGACACGCTTGCAATGCTCCACGAGGTCAAACAGCAGACTGGCTGCCGCCATATTGCCCATGTCGGGCACCCGGAACCGCGGCCTGGCAGCGATGTGGTCGATGAAAATGTCCCGCTTCTGATGACCTATCCGGTCAGCTGGATGTTGCGGTATTTTGCCAAGGACTATCTCAAGATCGATCCGGTGATGCAGGGGATGACGCTGTTCCAGCCGCGTGCCGACGCGCCCGGCACGATCTGCAACCTGACTGGCGACGCCGTCCCTTCGCCAGCCGTAAAACGCTATCTGATGGACGCGGAACGGCGCGGGCTTGGCAACCTGTACCTTGCGATTTGTGCGACGAATGCCTTCGGCTTCCGCGGGATCACGCTCTTCACCTTCGACGTCGAAAAGGCTGAACAGGGTGCCTTTGTCGAGCGCAGGCGCAAACAGTTATCGGCAGCTTCGGCGCGTATCCACAACGCCCTGCACGGCACCCGCAATCCGGCCCTTGCCGCGATCATCTCCAATCTTTTGACCAGGCGCGAGATCGACTGCCTGTTCTGGGCAGCCAATGGCAAGACGGATGGCGAGATCGGCGAGATTCTCAATATCGCGCGCTGGACGGTGGTTACCTATCTGCAGAACGCCAAGAACAAGCTGGGCTGTTCCAACAGAACATCGACCGTGGCGACGGCGCTTGCTCTCGGCGTGATCGACATACCCACCGTTGCCAAGGCCTATCTGTAGGAAGGCGTTTATTGCGCCTTTGCCGATGCCGACAATTGCGGCAGGCGTGCATTCTCGAAGGCCTGGGCCAGCAATGCGGTGTTTTGCGTGGGACTATGCCCCGTTTCGGCAAACCGCAGATGGTGCAGATCGATCTCGGTGCTTTCGGAGGACAGCGTCAGCCGGAAATAGGCATTGACCCCCATATTGCTGAACTCGAGATCGAGCATCACTTTCGGCGCGGTGTTCCAGTCCAGTGCATATTCGCCGCCAAGACCGAACGTCAACGTATCGGGATAGAATGTCAGTTCCGTCGCTGAATTGACGATATCGGCGATGTTGCCGAACAGTTCACACCGTATGAAGGCAATATAGTCGGCAACATCCACAAGACGAAGATCATGGATGACCTCTGTCAGATGGTTTGAAATGATATCAACCCGGGCAACCGAATACTGCGTTCTTTTCATCTGCTGTTTACCCGATTGGAAACGGTTTTATTATTTACGTCGTACATTAACGAATTGGATCAGTTCTGCCACGGCTTTATAGAATTCTGGTGCAATGGCATTGTTCACTTGCACTTGCTTGTACAACGCGCGCGCCAGTTGCACATTCTCGAAAACCGGTATGTCATTGGCTTCGGCGATCTCCCTGATTTTGAGAGCGATCAGATCCTGCCCCTTGGCAACCACGATAGGGGCCGGATCTTTCGCCGGGCTGTAGCGTAGAGCAACGGAGAAGTGTGTCGGATTTGCGACGATCAGCGTGGCCGTCGGGACCGAGGCAATCATGCGCTGGCGCGCCCGGTCACGGCCGAGCGAGCGCAAGCGGGCCTTCAGCAGCGGATCGCCCTCTGCCTGCTTGTGCTCGTCCTTGATTTCCTGCTTGGTCATGCGCAGTTCGCTGCGCCAGTGAATACGGGCCCAGGCAAGGTCGAAGGCTGCGAGCGCGGTCACCGCAATCGTCACGGATGCCAGAAGCCGGGTGATGTTGCTGCGGATGAGCTCGGGCAGCTGGCTGGGTTCGGTGATGATCGTGTCGACGAAGAAATGGCTGCTGCGGAAGAACATCATGAAAACGATGATGCTGGCCGCCGCGAACTTGAAGACCGACTTGAGGAATTCTATGCGGCCCGACGCGCCGAAGATGCGTGTCCAGCCCTTGGCAATGGATACGCGCGAAAACTGCGGCTGTATACGGTCAAAGACCATGCGCGGGGCATTCTGCAGCACCGATGCGAGGATGCCGGCGGTGGGAATGATGATGAACACGGGAAGCAAGGCCGCACCCACGGCCAGGCCGACGATGCCGAACAATTGCCGGGCATCCTGCGCGCTGTTGAGCCGCCATTCCTCGGGCTTGTCGAGCAGGGCCGAGAGGAACGCCACCAGTTTCGAGCCGCTGGGCACGGCGACGAAAACCATGATGACGAGAAAGGCGGCGATGGAGGCGAGGATCGGCGCTTCGCGCGAGACGGGCAGATTGCCCTTCTCGACCGCATCACTGATTTTCTTCTCAGTTGCTTCCTCGGTTTTACTCTCTTTGTCGGGCCCGTCCGACATGCTCTAGCAGGCCCTGCCGATCATGTTTCGGATTCTTGCGGTTCGAGCTTGAGCTCGCCGCGTTCGGCCAGGGCAATGGCGGTGCGGGCAATGGCGCGGCGCGCTTCCGTGACCGTGTTGGCATTGATGTTGGTCTGGCTGGACAATTCGGTTTCAACCATGCGCCGTCCGCGTGTGGACAGGGACTGGAGGATGAGTTCCTGCAGGCGCGGCTCGCAGCCATGCAATGCCGAGGTGACCACATCCGTCTGGATTTCATCGAAAAGGATGAGGCGCGCGCGCTGCGATATGCGCACGATATCCTCGAAGGTGAAGAGCTTGGCCTTGATCTTGGCAAGGTCTTCCGCGCCCAGATCGGTGAGGCTCGCCAGCAGCTCGTCAATCTCCGATTTTTCCAGCTGGTTGATGATGTTGGCAACGGTGCCGTGATGGCTCTTCTCGGAACCCGAATTGTCTTTTCCGGTGACCTCGCGCTGCAGGATGCTTTCCAGCATCGCGATCGTCGATGGACCCACCTTGCGGATATGCAGCGTGCGCTGAATGATGGCACCACGTTCCTGCGGTGCAAAGCCGATCAGCAGCCGGGCCGCGATATCGGAAGGCAGGCGCGAAATCACATAGGCCGTCACCTGGGGATGCTGCGTTGACAGATAGGCTTGCAGGACGTCGAGCGGCACGCGCGGCAGGATATCCCAGACGGATTCCTGCGTCAGCAGTTCGGGGCGGCGGTTCTCGATCACCGCGCTGGCCTCTTCCGCCGACAGCGTTTCGCGCAGCAGCCCCTCAAAGCGCATGCCGGCTTCCGAAACCGGCGCGCCGTCGGCAAAGGCGTTCTCGAATTCCTTGACCAGCTCTTCGAAGTCGCCGGGGGTGATCGGCTCGAGCTTGCGGGCATGGCCGGCAAGCGAGCGCAGATCGTCCGCATTGAAATGCTTGAGAAGCCGCGAGGCGGATGGCCGCCCGATCGCCACAAGCAATGCGGCCACCTTTTCCGGGCCGCTCAGGTCCTGGATGGTGCTTTCGCCCTGAGGTGTGTCTTGATCGCTCATGCGGTCTGGCTTCTCGTGCTTGTAGGGGGGAAGGCGGCGCGGCGGCGGATGACTTAGCTGCCGCTGCCGATGACTTCGGTGAGGCTGACGCCGAAGCGCGAGGAGTCGTCTTCGAGGACGATGACTTCACCGCGTGCGATCACCCGCCCGTTGACGACGATATCGACGGGATCGCCGATCTGCTTGTCGAGGGTCACGACGGCGCCGCGGCCGAGCTTCATCAGATTGGCCACCGGCATCGACGTGCTGCCGAGAACAACCTGGACGTCGACGGGAATGCCCATGATGAGATCGATGTTCGGCTTCGATCCCGCAGGTTTGCGGCTTGGTTGCGGTTCATCGCGCTTGAGATCTTCGATTGCCTCGTTGAGCTCGTCTTCGATGGAATTCTTGTCGGAAATGGCCATGATGGGAAATCCCGTTCACACTGGGTTAAAGGACGGCATTCGCCACGTCAGCACTGCGGACGATGCGATTGACGAACACGGGCAGGACTTTCGCCGGAGCCGCGGGCTGGTTGTGGATAGGCGCGCCCTGACGAAGCTCCGCCGGGGCTGCCGGAACCGGCTGCTGCGCAAAAGCGGGTGCGGCAGCGCGCTGGGCGGCATCGACGGCCGGGAAGGGGCGCACATTGTCCTTGAACTCGTTCTTCGCGCGTTCAACCATGCGGATGGTGCGCGTCATTTCCGAACGGGCGCGGTCGGAATCCTTGAGCTTGGCCTCCAGACGCACGCTTTCGTCCCGGCAGGTTTCACGCTCGTTCTGCAGGAAGAGCAGCGCCTGCTCGAGGCTCCGGGCCGAACCGGCCACCTGTTGCGCCATGGCGCGGCTCATGGCCGTCAGCCGGTTGGCCTTGCGCAGGGCAACGAGGAAGACCACAAGCCCGGTTGCGATCAGGGCGGCGGAAATGAGATTAGCCAGCAGCAAGCTCATCGAGCAGGTCCTCTTCTTCATTGATCGGATCGGTGATGCGCACGGTGAATGCCGTGCCGGTCTTGCCCAGACGGCATTTGTAAAGTGCCTGTTTGCCGCTGCGCAGGCGTACCTGATTGATCGCATCCTTGGGCAGCTGCAGGATCTGGCCGGGTTTCAAAAGGGTGATCTGTTCCAGCGTCATGGACCCCTGCTGGATGAAGGCCTCAATGTCGATATGGGCCCGGCTCACCTCAAGGCGCAGCTTCTTTGCCCAGGTCGGATCGGAATGGTGTGCCGGCTGTTGCAGCATCCGCGCGATGGCGTCCTGCATGGGACGGAAGCTCGAACGCGGCATCATGATGATGATCTGGCCGCTGTGTCCGCCAACCTTGAGCAGCATCGTGCAGCATATCATGCGCGTATCGGTCACCGAGGCAACCGAGAAATGCGCGGCTTCCGTCAGTTCGGCGATCTGGAACAGCGTGTCGCTGCCACCCGAGAACATGTGATCGAGCGATGCGGTGACGTCGGTGAAGATCTGGCGGGCGATGCCAAGGTCGACCGAGGTCATCGGGCGATGCGGCTGGTGGTCCTGGCTGGCGCCGGACCCGAACAGGGCATCGACCCCGCAATCGACAAAAGCCCGGTCGGCAGCCAGCAGCAGACGCGATGCCCATTTGACGACCTGCACGGTTCCGATCAGTCCTGAGCGCATCAGGGTGCTGGCAATGGCATCCTTCTCGATTGATTCCATGCGCACGAATTCGGCCGCAATGGCGACGTCGGACTGGCTGGTTATTTTGCCGGCAAACGTCGTTGCAAGGTCGCGAAACACCGCCTCGAGGGATTTGAGATCGTCCACCGACATGCCGGCGGCGCGCAGGATGCTTTCCGCAAGCACGTCCGGTCTTTTCTGTTCTGTCTCGACATCCATTGTTCAGCCTACGCCGCTTGCTGCATCGGAACGGTGGAGATGGTTTCCTGCTCGACCACATCGATGGACGGACGATCATAGGCCGAAATCGTCTTGCGTCCATATTCGAGCGCGATCTGCGGCAGGGCGCCGTTCATGTAGGCGAGCAGTGTCTGCTTGACGATCATGTAAAGGCGGTTCTGCTTCTCGCGCGTCGTCTTGATCTTGGTGGCAATCGGGCCGACCACACCATAGGAAAGGAAGATACCGGCGAAGGTGCCGACCAGCGCCGCGCCGATCAGATGACCCAGCACTTCCGGCGATTCATTGAGGGCGCCCATGGCCTTGATCACGCCCAGCACCGCAGCAACGATGCCGAGTGCCGGCAAACCTTCCGAAATGGCCACCATGGCATGGTAGGGCTTGAGCTTGTCGCGGGAGATCGTGTGGATTTCCTCATCCATCAGCGCCTCGATTTCGTGCGAGCGCGCATTGCCGATGATGATCAGGCGGCAGTAGTCGCAGATGAACTGCGTCAGATCATGGTTCTTCAGAACGCTCGGAAATGCCTGGAAAATCAGTGATTCATTGGGATTGTCGATGTGGACTTCCACCTCGTTGCGCGACTTGGCGCGCAGTTCCCGCATCAATGCGTAGAGGACGCCGAGCACATCAAGGTAGTCGCGCTGTTTGGGAACCTTGTTGGAGAAGGCCTCCATGCAGGCGCGTCCGGTATCCTTGACCGCCGAAAACGGATTGGCGACGAGGAACGTGCCGAGCGCGGAGCCGCCGATGATGACGAATTCCCACGGCTGCATGAGAACACTCACATGCCCGCCCATGGCAATGAAGCCGCCAAGGAGACATCCCATCGTTACCACAAGTCCAACAAGGATTCCCAAAGCGCTCTCCTGCAAATATTGCCAGCGGCCGAGGAGTAGCAAGTCCGGCTTGCGTGAACCTTGCATGGAGACGCAGGTTTGTGGTCGGGGTGAAATTGCGCGGACAGCTTCAGGCAAGCTTGCTTTGGCACAGATAGGCGAAAGCCGTGGGAGTGCCGTTGCCATGATCAATACGATGACCAGTTATAAATTGATCTCGTCGAACCTGACGCGTTCGCTGACGAGGGTGGCGGCCGAACCGGTCGTGCAGCGCGATACGGACTACTACCTGAAGAATATCGGCAAGGTCAAAACCATTGACGATTTCATGAAGGATGACCGGCTGTATAAATACGCCCTGAAGGCTATCGGGCTTGAGGACATGGCTTTCGCCAAGGCCTTTATCCGCAAAGTTCTCACCGAAGGTACCGGCAAGGACAGCTTTGCCAACAAACTGACGGACAAGCGCTACCTGGAGTTTGCCACGACGTTCGATTTCGCCAAACTGGGCGACAAGGCAACCAGCCAGCCGGCCGTGCTCAAGCCGGTGACGGACAAATATGCCCGCCAGACACTGGAGCAGGAAGCCGGGCAGGACAATGAAGGCGTGCGGCTTGCCCTGTATTTTGCCCGCAAGGCGCCCACGATCACCAATGCTTATGAAATTCTCGGCGATAAGGCACTGCTCAAGGTCTTCCAGACAACCTTTTCCATCCCGACGCAGGCGTCCAACATGGATATCGACCGGCAGGCCAAGATGGTCACCGACAAGCTCGATCTCGCATCTCTCAAGGATCCGGCGAAGCTTGAGAAATTCCTCACCCGGTTTACGGCTATGTATGAAATGAACAATCCCTCGACTGCCTCCACCATTCCCTCGCTGCTTTTCGGCGGGGATACCACCATCGGCATTTCGCAGAATATCCTGACGATCTTGCAGTCGTTCAAGCTGGGTGGCCGCTGATGGAAAACTCGATCTATGTCGGCCTGTCCTCGCAGATATCGCTGGAGCGCCGCCTGGATGCCCTGGCGCACAATGTGGCGAACATGTCGACGCCGGGGTTTCGCGCCACGGGCATGAAATTCGAAACCATGGTGTCGAAGGCGGCCGAGGATTCGAGCTTCGTTTCAGCCGGTCAGAGCTATATCAAGACGGATGCGGGCCCGATCACCCAGACAGGCAATCCCCTGGATATCGCTGCAAAGGGCGACGTATGGTTTTCGCTGCAGACACCGGCCGGGCAGGTTTTCACCCGCGACGGCCGCATGCAGATGACAACGACCGGCGAGCTGCGCTCGGTCAAGGGTTACCCCATCCTGGATGCGGGCGGCCAGCCCCTGGTCATCGACCCCAATGGCGGTCCGCCGCAGATTTCCGCCGATGGGGCGGTCTATCAGAACAAGCGCCAGCTGGGCTCCATTGGCCTGTTCACGATCAGCCCCAATGCCAAGCTGACCTATTTCGACAATTCGGCTGTCATTCCGAGCATTACCGCGCAGCCGACCATCGACAATCCGCATGCGGGGGTTGTTCAGGGCGCCATCGAGGGATCAAATGTCGATGCGATCGGCGAAATGACCCGGCTCATGAGCGTTACCCGGGCTTTCGAGCGGGTCGATGCCTTGCTGCGCGGCAATGAAGGCACCTTCTCCGAAGCCATCAAGACACTTGGATCGAAGACCTGATGCACCGTCTCCTTGAACCGGCGGGATAAGCATGCAGGATCTTGAAGCAGCCCTGCCGACGATGAGCACCGGGACGGGCAGTCTCGAGGCGCTGGCCCGGCTTGTCTCGCAGGTCGTGACGGCTCCGGCTCCCGTGGCCGTCGGCGGTTATGTGAATGAGGTGTCACGCTCCGCCATCGGCGTGCGCGGCATTTCGGAACGGGCGCAGCTCGGCGACATGGTGACCATCCGCAGCGACAACCGGCTGCACCCGGCCGAAGTCGTGCGGATCGAGCAGTCGCGCGTCCTGGTCAAGCCGTTCGATGACCGGATCGTGCCATCGCTCGGAACGCCCGTCTTCCCCGAGGGGCCGTTTCGCATTGCCCCGGCGCCCGACTGGAAGGGGCGGGTCATCAACGCCCTCGGTCTACCGCTCGACGGCAAGGGTTTGCTCACCGCAGGCAATAATCCCAAGCCCGTGGATTGTCCGGCTCCGCTCGCCATGAACCGCAGCCGCGTCGAAATCGGCCTGCGCACCGGCGTCAATGTCGTCGACGTCTTTGCGCCGATGTGTTTCGGCCAGCGCATGGGTGTCTTTGCCGGGTCCGGCGTCGGCAAATCCACGCTGCTGGCCATGATGACCAAGGCAACGGATTTCGACACGGTTGTCCTGGCGCTGACGGGCGAACGCGGCCGCGAAGTGCGCGACATGCTCGAAGACACCATGGCCGGCAAGCTTGGCAAGACGGTCACTGTTGTTTCGACCGGCGACGAAAGTCCGATGATGCGCCGGCTTGCCCCCAATACGGCAACGGCCATCGCCGAATATTTTCGCGATCTGGGCGACAATGTTCTGCTGATCGTGGATTCCGTGACGCGTTTTGCCCATGCGGCGCGCGAAATCGCCATTGCCGCGGGTGAACCGCCGGTTTCGCGCGGCTATCCGCCGAGCGTGTTCAGCCAGTTGCCGCGCCTGCTTGAGCGCGCCGGCCCCGGATTGTCGGACAGCGGTACGATTACCGGCATCTATGCCGTTCTGGTCGATGGCGACGATCACAATGATCCGGTGTCCGATGCGATCCGCGGCACGCTGGACGGGCACATCGTGCTCGACCGCGCTATCGCCGCGCAGGGCCGTTTTCCGGCCATGGATATTCTCGGTTCCATTTCGCGCCTGGCGCAGCACAACTGGTCGCCGGAACAGGCGAAACTCGTCACCAGCATGCGCGGCCTCATTTCGCGGTTCGAAGAGACCCGCGACCTGCGGATGATCGGCGCCTATCAGGAGGGGGGTGATCCCCTGCTCGATCAGGCCGTGCATCTGGTTCCACGCATTTACGACGCTATGCAGCAGACACCGGCCACGCCGCTTTCGCTGGATCCCTACAGCGATCTGGCAGCGGCGCTTCGGCCAAAGGAGGGGGCATGACAAAACAGAAGACCACGGGCCTGGCGCCTGAAAGCGATCCCGCAACGGAAATTCCCGCACCCCGCCAGCGCGACAAGCGCTTTGACGGCTATATCAAGGGTGCTGGATTTGTCCTTGCAACCATCTGCGCCATCCTGCCCTTCGTGATGTATTACGACATCTGGGAAGCACGGCCCAAGCCGGAAGCCACAGGCAAAACCGTTCGGGACCCCCTGGACCGGACAAACCAGAAGGTCGTGCGCAAGAACAACGGCACCGAAGTGTCGTTGTCGAGAACGAAAACCGGCGAAGTGGACCTCATGACCACGGCAACCACCTCTGCCCTGACCGGCGATCGTCTGGCCGGGATCAATGCCGCCAGCAAACAGCCATTTCCCGACAAGCCGGTGTTCCTGGTGCGCGAAGTGGTCGGCGGTCTGGTGATGATCGAAGACAATACCGGCTACTGGTTTGTCGAGAAGGGATCGCCCTTGCCGGACGGAAGCACCCTGGTTGCGATCGAGCGCGGCAATGGTAACGGTTCGTGGCAGATCAAGACATCCGACGGCGAAGTGATCAGCCGAACCAATTGATCAAATGCCTCTTTGTCCATGCATAAGTTCCGTGGCTGTCGCCGCCGCAAGTCTCACGCAAGATTGACCGCATAGAGTGACCTCAATTGATTGGTCCGGGACGCGAGGCAGGCACATGCAGGGGATTCATCTGTTCGAATTGGCATCACGTCAGGCCGAGTGGCTGTCCGTCAGGCAGGCCGCGGTTTCCGGCAATGTCGCCAATGCCAATACGCCGGGTTTCAAGGCGCGGGACGTGGAGCCGTTCAAGGACGTGTTGCAGCAGACGCAGCTGACCATGGCGGCGACAAATGCGAAGCACCTTGAAATCAATGCATCCGGCATCGCCGCCACCGCGCTGCGCAAGAATGAAGTGACGGAACAGAACCATTCGAAGAACACGGTCAGCCTCGAAGGGGAAATGGTCAAGTCCGGCGAGATCAATCGCCAGTTCGCGCTCAACACCAGCATCGTGAAGGCGTTTCACCGCATGATGCTCTCCGCAGTAAAGGGCTGAAACAGATGTCAGATCCGCTCCAGGCCGCGCTCAAGGTTGCCGCTTCCGGCCTCAATGCCCAATCGACCCGTCTGCGCATCGTCTCCGAGAATCTGGCCAATGCCCAGTCGACCGGCAAGACGGCGGGCAGCGATCCATACCGCCGCAAGACCGTTTCCTTTGCCACCGAGCTCGACCGCGGCAGCGGCGTCGAGACCGTGCGCATCGCGGAAGTCGGGCATGACGTTTCCGCCTTTACCGAAGAATATGATCCAAGCCACCCGGCCGCCAACGCCAAGGGCATGGTCAAATATCCAAACGTGAACATGGTCGTCGAAATGGCGGACATGCGCGAAGCCAACCGCTCCTACGAAGCCAATCTCCAGGTGGTCAAGCAAGCACGTGAACTGATTGCCATGACCGTCGATCTCTTAAGGAACTCCTGATGATAGACCAGCTTCTCAGTGTATCCACCCGCAACGCGCTTTCCAAACTATCGGAAACCGTCAATCAGACATCCATGCCCGGTGCCGCGTCGCCGGCGGCAGCCGCAACCGGTCAGCCGTCCTTTGACAACATTCTGTCGCAGCTCACCGGCAAACTCCAGAATGCCGAAGCGGTTTCGCTCAAGAGCATGACCGGCGACGTGCCGACGCGTGATGTCGTCAACGCGGTCATGGATGCGGAAAAATCGCTCCAGACGGCCATCGCCATTCGCGACAAGATCGTCCAGGCCTATCTCGAAATCAGCCGTATGCCGATTTAAGGAATCAGAATGAAAGCGCTCACCATTGCTGCGACCGGCATGAATGCCCAGCAGCTCAATTTGGAAGTGATTGCCAACAACATCGCCAATATCAACACGACCGGGTTCAAGCGCGCAAAGGCCGAGTTCTCGGACTTGCTGTATCAGACGGAGCGCAGCGCCGGTGTGCCGAACATGGCAAACCAGAGCATCATTCCCGAGGGCGCGATGGTCGGGCTCGGCGTGCAGACCTCGGCCGTCCGCAACCTGCATATTCAGGGCGGGCTCAATCAGACGGGCAATCCCTTCGACGTGGCGCTCAAGGGCCGCGGCTGGTTCCAGATCCAGAACACCGCGGGCGAAACGCTCTATACCCGCGCCGGGGCATTCAACACCAATGCGACGGGGCAGCTCGTGACGCTCAACGGCGATCTGGTCGAGCCAAACATTGTTGTTCCGCCCAACACCATTGAAGTGAAAATCACCGATTCCGGCCAGGTTTTTGCCAAGCAATCCGACCAGATTCCGATGATCAATCTGGGCCAGCTGACCATTGCCAATTTTGCCAATGAAGCCGGTCTCGAGCCGCTTGGCGATAACCTCTACAAGCAGACGGATGCGTCCGGTGCTCCGGTTGTCGGCGTCCCCGGTGATCCCGGTTTCGGTACGCTGAAGCAGGCCTATCTGGAAAATTCCAACGTCGACCCTGTCAAGGAAATCACCGATCTGATCACGGCCCAGCGGGCCTATGAAATGAATTCGAAAGTTATCCAGGCAGCCGATGAAATGGCATCGGTCGTGTCGAAGAACCTGCGCTGAGGACGATCATGACGGCGGCAAAGATCATCGGGAACTGGGCTCTTCGCGTGCTGGCACTCAGCCTGTGCGCGCTGGTCTTTTCCGTCGCCGCCCGCGCCGAGCGCATTGCATTCCTGGTGCCTTCCCAGATCATCTATCCCGGCCAGACCATCGGCAATGCGGGATTGACGGAAAAGTATTTTACAATCCGTGCCTCCGCCGCCGCCCAATATGTGCTGTCGCCGGATCAACTCGTCGGCAAGATATCGCGCCGGACACTGCTGCCGGGGCAGCCTATCCTCCTGTCTTCGGTCAATGAACCCGACATGGTGCAGCGCGGGGTTCCGGCGGTACTGGTCTATGATACCGGTGCGCTCGTCATCACGGCGCGGGGCACGCCGCTGGAGCCGGGCCGTGTCGGTGATTTCATCAAGGTGCGCAATATCGACAGCGGCATCACCGTAACGGGCACCATCCTCGCCGATGGGCGCATACAGGTAGGCATGCAATGATGCGGCGTTTCGCGATTGTCCTGTTGGCCTTCCTTGCATCGACCGCACTGCATGCGGGCGAATCGTCGCCCAAGGAAAGGGGCTACAAGACGCCGGCCCAAGCCCAGGCCGCCTGGCAGAAGGACGTCGACGACGGGCGCTGGGGCGGACCGGCTTCCCAGTTCGGCGACGGCGGAGTCATCGCACGGCTCAAGGATATCGCCGCCATTCAGGGCGTGCGCGAAAACCAGCTCGTCGGCTATGGTCTCGTTGTCGGATTGAACTCAACCGGCGACAGCCTGCGCAATGCGCCGTTCACCGAGCAATCCATGCGCGCCATGCTCGATAATCTCGGCATCAGCCCGCCGGCCGGTGCGTCGCGTTCGAAGAATATCGCGGCCGTCATCGTCACCGCCAATCTGCCGCCCTTTGCCGGGCGCGGCTCGCGGATCGACATCACCGTTTCCTCGCTGGGTGATGCCACCTCGCTGTCCGGCGGCACGCTGGTCATGACGCCGCTGGCCGCGGCCGATGGCCAGGTCTATGCGGCGGCTCAAGGCAACCTGATCGTGTCCGGCTTCGCGGCATCCGGTAACGCCGCCACCGTTACGCAGGGTACGCCGACCAGCGGACGTATTCCCAACGGCGCCCTGGTTGAAAGGGAGGTTTCCGGAAATTTCGGCCAGGACGGCGAACTTCTCGTCGAGCTGCGGCAGCCGGATTTCACCACGGTCGTGCGCATCACCGATACGATCAATGCCTTTGCCAAACGGCGGTACAACCAGCCTGTTGCCAAGGAGCGCGACGCCAAGTCGATCCGCCTGCGCAAGCCCAAGGATATCACCGCGGCCCGCTTCCTCGCGGAAATCGAAGGTCTGCCGGTGCCGACCGACGAGGTGGCGCGCGTCGTCGTCGACGAGCGCACCGGGACAGTGGTCATCGGCGAGAAGGTGCGGATATCGCGGGTCGCCATCAGCCATGGCACGCTTTCCGTCAAGGTCACCGAGACGCCGACGATCATTCAGCCGGAACCGTTCAGTGACGGCGTGACGGCGGTCGAACCGAACACCAACATCCAGGTTCGGCAAACCTCCAAGATCGGTGTTCTTGGCGGAACCGATCTTGAAAGCCTGGTGAAGGGTCTCAATCAGATCGGCGTGAAGCCGCAGGGCATCATCGCCATCCTTCAGGGCATCAAGACGGCCGGCGCATTGCATGCGGAGCTGGTGGTCCAATGAGTGTTGCCATGAACGCGCGACGGAAAATCACGGCATCCTCCAAGGCCGCTGCATTCTTGCTGGCAATGTCCCTGCTGCCATCCGCCACCATGGCGCAGGATGCGGCCCCCAAGGATGAAACCGGGCAGGAAATCGGCCGCTATTGCACCAACATCACCGACAAGGCGGCCGATGCGCGCTATGCCATGCAGACGCGCGAACTGGAGCAGCTGCGGGCGGATATTGACAGCCGCATTCAGGAGCTGGAGGCCAAGCGCAAGGAATATGAAGTCTGGCTGAAACGGCGTGACGAGTTCATCGACAAGGCCGAAGATTCGCTGGTGGGCATCATTTCCAAGATGCGGCCGGATGCGGCTGCGGCCCAGATGGCGCTGATGGGCGACGAGCCGGCAGCCGCGCTGCTGCTGAAGCTCAATCCCCGTGTCTCCAGCGTTATCCTGAATGAAATGCCCGCGGAAAAATCCTCGCGTCTTGCCCGCGTGATTGTCGGATCCCGTGTGGTCACAAACAAAGAAAGAACCGCACAATGAAGAAAGCGGCATCCCTGCTTGCCATCGCCGGTGCCGTTGCCCTTTCGGGATGCGCCGACAATTTTCGTGATCTGAACCGCACACCACAGATGTCGCCGGTGGGCGCGGGCGTCGGGCAAAGCTTCAGCGTCTCGGATCCATCCTATTATCCGTCCCAGCCGCAGCCGAAACGCTATTCGCTCTGGCAGGACCGCGCGGCCGGGTTCTTCCGCGATCCGCGCGCCACCAATCCGGGCGACGTTTTGACCGTCAACATTCTGATCGACGAAAAGGCGACGTTCGACAACAAGAACAGCCGTTCGCGCGTCGCCTCATCCGATGTCGGCGGCAAGGCGGATATCAGCGGCAGCGGCTTCTCCGCCGGCAATATCGGCGGCAATCTCGATCTGAAATCCGATAGCCGCACCAAGGGCGAGGGCAAGATCGAGCGGTCGGAAAAGATCGTGCTGAGGGTTGCGGCCATCGTCACCAATATTCTGCCCAACGGCAATCTGGTCATCCGCGGCTCGCAGGAGGTGCGCGTCAACTATGAATTGCGGGTGCTGAATGTCGCCGGCGTCGTACGGCCGCGTGACATTTCCGGCGACAATGTCATTTCCTATGAGAAGATCGCCGAGGCGCGCATTTCCTATGGCGGCCGCGGGCGCCAGAGCGAAACGCAGCAGCCGGCATGGGGTCAGCAGATCCTCGATCAAGTATCGCCGATCTGACCGATATGAGCACGCTCGCCGAAGACACGACACCCGCCCCGAAAGCACCATCCAGCGTGGCGGTCATTGCTGCGGTGGCGGTCCTCACGCTCGTCGCTGCGGCAGGCGGCTGGTTTCTTGGAACACAGCTCGGCCTGAGCGTGCCGGCCGGTCAGGCCGCCGGGGCGGGTGAGAAGACGCGCCCCGCCGGTACCGACCTGCCATCCGGCAATGTCGTGGCGCTCAAACCGATCCTGACCAACGTGAAAATCCCGCAGGATGTCTGGATCAGGCTGGAAGCGGGCATCGTGGCCAAGCCCGGCGAGAAGATATCCGATGAAATGGCGGCAACCGTTGCTGGCGACTTCATGGCCTTCCTGCGCACCGTCAATCTCATGCAGCTGCGCGGGGCGGCGGGGCTGGAATATCTGCGCATGGATCTGCAGGAGAGGGCGCGGATGCGCTCCGAGGGCAAGATCGAGAAAGTGTACATCTGGGCATTGGTGATGGAATGAAACGGCGTCTTCTGACACCCCTGCTGCTGCTTGTACTCGGCGGAACCGCCATGGCCCAGACGCCCTCGCTCCTGGATGGACTGATCCCGCAGGGCAGCGCGTCGACCAGCGGCCAGATCATCCAGATGCTGGCGGTGCTGACGGTGCTTTCCATCGCGCCGGGCATCCTGATCATGGCGACGAGTTTTACCCGCTTCGCCATTGCCTTCTCCATGCTGCGCTCGGGCCTCGGCCTGCAGACAACGCCGGCCAATCTCGTGATGATCAGCCTTGCGCTGTTCATGACCTTCTATGTCATGGCGCCGGTCTTCGACCGGGCATGGCAGAATGGCGTGCAGCCGCTGGTGAATAACCAGATCACCCAGGATGTGGCGATCCGCGAGATCATGTCGCCGTTCCGTGAATTCATGCTGCGGCAGGTGCGCGACAAGGATTTGCGGCTGTTCGAGGATCTGGCGGACGAATCCTTCCGCACCAAGGCCAACGAGGCCATTGATATGCGTATCCTCGTGCCCGCCTTCATGATTTCCGAGCTGCGCCGCGGTTTCGAGATCGGCTTTCTCATCGTCCTGCCGTTCCTGGTCATCGACCTGATCGTCGCGACACTCACCATGTCCATGGGCATGATGATGCTGCCGCCGACCGTGCTGTCGCTGCCGTTCAAGATCCTGTTCTTCGTGCTGATCGACGGCTGGAATATTCTGGTCGGCAGTTTGATACGATCGTTTTCGTAACCATGATGAAAATTAATCCTGGCCGTTATTGAAACCGTAACAATTCTGGCGTACTCCTGCTCGTCATAACAGGTGACCGCTTCGGTTACAGGCATCATGCCGCTCTGTTAGGTCGGTTCTGATCCGACATGTCCCCATCACATGTATCTTTTATAGGGGCTTTTTCCATGGCCAGCATTCTTACCAACGCGTCAGCAATGACCGCGCTTCAGACACTTACTGCAACCGGCAAAAACCTTGCCACCACTCAGAACCGCATTGCAACGGGCCTGAAGATCTCCGAAGCTTCCGACAACGCCGCTTACTGGTCGATTGCCACGACAATGCGTTCGGACAATGGTGCCAACTCGGTTATCCAGGACGCTCTCGGTCTCGGCAGCTCCAAGATCGATACTGCCTATTCCGCAATGAACAAGGCCATTGACTCGGTAAACACCATCAAGAACCTGGTTCTGGCTTCCAAGAATGCCAGCGCTGAAGACCGCGCCAAGAACCAGCTGCTGATCAACTCGGCTATCGGCGCCCTGAAGGAAAACGCAGGCGCTTCCTACGCCGGTTCCAACCTGCTCACCACCGACCAGGCTGTCGACGCTGCTCCTGCAACGGCAAACTTCAGCACGATCGCTTCCTACAGCCGCAGCTCGACCGGCGTCGTAACGACCGGCTCGATCGACGTTGCGCTTGCCAATACCCGTCTTATCGACACAGGCGGCACCGCTGCAACGAAGACCGGCATTCTCGACAAGCAGTTTGCTGTTACCAACGCAGCAGCCGCACCTGTCACAACGCAGACCTCGATCCTGACGATCGACGTTTCCGCTGCAGGCGTCGACAACACGGCGATTGACGGCATGCTGACCGGTATCGAAGCTGCTGCCAAGGGCCTGGCTTCCGGTGCTTCGCAGCTCGGTGCTGCCAAGACCCGTATCGACAGCCAGAAGTCGTTCATCAGCGCGCTTTCGGATGCCGTTGATCGTGGTATCGGCACGCTGGTCGACGCTGACATGAACAAGGAATCGGCTCGTCTGTCGGCTCTGCAGGTTCAGCAGCAGCTCGGCGTTCAGGCGCTGTCGATTGCCAATGCAAGCAACCAGACCATCCAGCAGCTGTTCCGCTAAGGATGACGATCCCTCGGGATCGGTACTGAATTGGGCCACGCCTCGTGCGTGGCCTTTTTCTTTTCCACTTCGCAGCACGCTCTAACTTCGCGCAAGCTTCGGCCTCTATGGTCGGACGACGCAAGCGTGGTGGGCATCGATGGAAAAGAATATCAGACAGTCTCTGGAGCAGTTTCTGGGTGCCATGAAAAAGCTTGGCGCGCGGCGGCTCATCGGGCTCGCCCTTGTCGGCGTCACCCTGTTCGCCACCATCCTTGTCTCCAGCATTTATCTCAACCGCCCGCAATATGAGACGCTGTATGTCGGTCTCAGCCGCGACGACGTCAACCGCATGGGCATGGCTCTCGGCGAAGCCGGCATACCGTTCGACGTGAAGGCCGACGGCACCTCCGTGCTCGTCCCGTTCGGCAAGGCGGACCAGGCCCGCATGTATCTGGCCGAGAAGGGGCTGCCGACCAGCAACAACGCCGGTTACGAACTCTTCGACAATATGGGCTCGCTGGGCCTTACCTCGTTCATGCAGGAAATCACCCGGGTACGGGCGCTGGAAGGCGAAATTTCCCGGACAATCCAGGCGATCCGCGGCATCAAGGCCGCCCGCGTGCATATTGTTCTGCCGGAAAAGGGCAGTTTCCGCCGCGGCGATCAGGCACCCTCCGCTTCCGTGGTGATCCGCACCGAAGGCGGGTTCTCGATGGAGTCGGCGCAGTCGATCCGCCAGCTTGTCGCGGCTGCCGTGCCACAGCTGACTGCCTCCGAAGTCACCGTGCTCGATACGAACGGGCGGCTCCTGGCATCCAAGGATGATGGCTCGAATGCCGGTGCCGTCATGTCGGCGACGCTGGAGCAGAATGTTTCGGCCTCGGTCGATGACAATATCCGCAAGGCGCTGGCACCCTATCTCGGCATCGGCCATTTCCAGACCAGCGTCCAGGTGGCGCTCGACACGGACAAGCGCCAAACCAACGAAACCGTGTTCGATCCAGAATCAAAGGTTGAGCGGTCCGTGCGTGTCGTGCGCGAAAGCGGCGATTCGAAGAACTCGAAGAGCGACAACGCGACCGGTGTGGAACAGAACATCCCGCAGGAAGAAATCCAGAGCAAGAACGGCGACAGCTCGACCGAAAAGACCGACAAGCGCGAAGAGCTGACCAATTACGAGGTCAATTCCAAGACGATCTCGACGGTCAGCGACAGCTATCAGATCAAGCGCCTGTCGATCGCCGTCGTCATCGACCAGGCGCGGTTGCTGGCAACCGCAGGCGTCACGCCGGTTCCGGACAAATTCGTCGAACAGCAGATCGCCAAGATCACCCAACTGGTGGCAACCGCGGCCGGCCTCGACCAGAAACGTGGGGACGTCATCAACGTGACCGCGCTGAACTTCATGGAAGCAACCGACGATCAGCTGCAGCCGGCCGCCACGCCGCTGTCGGAGACGATATCGCGGCAGGCGGGCAGCTTCGTCAATGCCGCTGCACTGATCGTCGCCGTGGGTCTGATCCTGTGGTTCGGCGTTCGCCCGCTGATGCGCGAAATGACCAAGCCGCAGGATGCGCTGCAGCTGGCGGCCGGCACGGACGTGGCCGTTCCCGATTTCACCGCCGCATCGCGGCCGCAACCGGCGCTGGCCGCCAATGCCGACCAGAGCCTGCCCTATGACGACCTGAGCGAGCTGCGGCGGCGCATGCGCGTTCCCGCGCAGAACCGGCTGGAACAGATGATCGATATGGATGAAGAGCGCGTGGCGGCGATCCTGAAGCAATGGGTTCACGAGGCAGCTTGATATGGCCCGATCGATTGCCAGTATGCTCACCGACTTCACGCCGAAACATGTGCCCGATGACCGGGTGACGGTTTTTGCCGCCGCGACGCGTGAGCGCGTTGAAACATTGGTGGACGATGCGGTTCCCGAAGATGTTGTCGATCTCATCGATATCGAGCTGAAGATCAAGGAAACCTTCGAGCTCGGCCGCGCCGAGGGGCAGGCGGAGGCCTCCGTGCTCTTCGATGCGGAAAAACTGCGGCTGGAGCGGGATTTTCAGGAACAGCTGGCGGCGGCGGAAGCGGATTTCATGGATCGGATCGGAACCCGCCTGTACGAACAGGTGGAAGCGGGGCTGGCGGTCATATCGGCGGGACTGTCGAGCAGTCTTGCAACCGTTCTTTCCCCTTTGGTTGAAAAGAATCTGCGTGAGCGCGCTGTTACCGGCTTTGTCGGGGAAATCGAGCGGCTGACACAGGGCCTGGAGGGCGTGATGATCGACATTTCCGGGCCACCGCACCTCATCGATGCTTTGCGCAATCGCCCGGGGATTGATCTCATGCGCTTTACGTTCACCCGGTCCGATCAACCGGAACTGTCGATGAAACTCGACGATGTGGTTGTCGAAACGCGGCTTGGTCACCTGATTGATGCGGTGAAGGATACGACCCGATGAATATCGACCCGGAAACCCGCCGCGAAATCGTCATTGTCCGGCGCGGCCGCAATGACGGCGAAGACAGCCACCATGGCGGCGTCTGGAAGATCGCCTATGCGGATTTCATGACCGCGATGATGGCTTTCTTCCTGGTCATGTGGCTGATCAATGCCGCCAATGAGGAAACCAAGGCGGCCGTTGCCAGCTATTTCAATCCGGTCAAGCTGATGGACCGGCAGGCGCGGCCGAAGGGCATTGAAGCCACGGACAATCAGGAAGGCAAGGTTCGGTTCGAGCGCCCCAATTCGACCGATGCGGAAACCAAGAGCGCACGCAACGAAAAGGAACTGCAAGCCAAGCCGGAGACGGAAGAGCGGCAGATGTTCAAGGACCCCTATGCGGTGCTTGCGGAAATCGCCACGGATTCCGGCGTGTTGCAGAACAGGTCTGCCAAGGGTGACGGCGGGTCCAACAATGCCGGCCCATCCACGGGCGCGCAGGGCGGCGACGCCTATCGCGATCCGTTCAATCCCAACTATTGGTCGACCCATGTGGAGGATGATCTCTTTCCGCTGACCGACAGTCCCGCCGTGCCGCCGCCCTCGCAGGAACAGCTGGAAAAGCGGGCCGCGGGCGTGGAAGACAAGGCCGGTGCGCAGGCGCAGACGCCCGATGCAAAGCCGATGGATACGGCCAGTGCCGCCCAGCAGGCGAACCAGCAGAAGCTGGAAAAGGCGGCAGCCAAGCCCGCCGACGCCAGCGTAACCGTCGATCCGGCGAAGGGCGACAAGCAGCCGGATTCGGCGCAGCTTGCTTCGGCGCGCGAGCTTGCCTCGGAAATTTCCAAGAAGACCGGCACTGCCGCCGATGAAAAGGCGCCTGACATCACCGTGGTGCCCACCGACGAGGGTGTCCTGATCCAGCTGACCGACAAGGTCGACTACGGCATGTTCGCCATCGGATCGGCAAAGCCGGACAAGCGGGTGGTGCAGGTTCTCGAGCAGATCGCCAAGATCATCGCAACGCGCAAGGGCGACGTCATCATCAGCGGCCACACCGACGCACGCCCCTTCAAAAGCGATACCTATGACAACTGGCGGTTGTCGTCGGCGCGCGCGCACATGGCCTATTACATGCTGACGCGCGGCGGCCTCGATGCCAAGCGCATCCTGCGCGTGGAAGGCTATGCCGACCGCGATCCCAAGGTGCCGGCCGATCCCTACGCGGCTCAGAACCGGCGTATCGACATCTTTTTGAAAACGGCCAAGAGATGATGTGGGGCTCCCGTCTGCGATGGCTGCTGATCGGTTTTGTGAGCCTGCCTCTTGGCATGGCCCGGGCCGACATTCTGTCGCCGGAACCCTATCTGCTGGTGCGCTCCATGCGCATGCTGCAGGATCAGGTGGCCTCCGGCAAGCCGGAAGCCCTGCCCATGCTCAACCGGGTGCTGGGCCATATTGCGGCGCAGCTCCAGGCGGCCAATCCGGATGTCTGGCAAAAGCCGGCCAACGCCTACGCCATTGTCATCTATCTCCTCAATGGCGGCAATCCGCAGGTCGTGCGCACCATCCTCACCACGACGAAACTGGATGGCATCAGTCCCAAGCTGGTCGCCGGTTCGCTGGCCTATGCGGATGGCAACCCGCTTGGCATTGTTGAAAACTTCAGCGAGGAGCTGCCGCCGGATGTGCCGAGCGAACTGATCGCTTCCATCTCGCTGGTGACGGCAGCACAGCTCGCCGCCATCGATGTACCGACAGCGCTGAAGCGCCTGGATTATATCCGGTTGACGGCGCCGGGAACCCTGCTGGAAGAGGCTGCCCTTCGGCGCGGCCTGATGATGGCCGCCAATCTGGGCGACAAGGACAAGGTCAGGCTGCTGGCCCGCAATTATCTGCAGCGCTTTGCCCTTTCACCCTATTCGGAGGACTTCTTCCGCCAGCTGGTCGATGCGGTCATGGTCCTCAAGGCCAAGATCAGCAATGACGAGATCGAGGAAATGGCGTCGCTGGCCTGGACCGGTGCCCGCATGCCCTTTTACCTGCGCATAGCCCGCGGTGCGATCGTCGGCGGCGACATGCAGCGCGCCCGATTCATGTCGGAAAAAGCCGAAGCGCTGGCCCAGTCGCTCAAGGCGGATGACACGCAGGCACGGCTCTATCTCGGGATCAGCAATGTCGGTACGGAAAAGACCGACGATGCGATGAAAATGCTCTCGGAATTGCCGCGCGACCGCCTGCATGAACGCGATGTCAAACTGCTGGAAGCAGCGGCGGCGATGGGGGGCAAAATCCTCGAGCAGCCATCCGCGGATGTTGCGGAAACACCGCAGCGATCCGTCGTGAGGGCCGGTGCCGCACCAACGGACGCCAGGGCAAAGACCGGTGCACCCAAACCGGCCATCGCGGTTGATCCGATGATCGATGAAACACGCAAGAAGCTTGACGCAATCGATGCGCTTCTAGGGAAGGCCAGGAAATGACCATCGGACCGGATATGCCGCTCAGATCACTCAAGGACGCGATTGTCGGGGAGACAGGCAAGGGAAACCGCCTGCCCGACAGGAAAGCGGCCAAGGGCAAGGACGACGCGGTTGACTTCAAGTCCATGCTGGAGGCAAAGCCGCTGCGCCTGCCGTCCGAGGCGGGCGATGGGATCGCGCCGGATGACGTCGCCGCGATGGATGACGAACCGGCGGTTGAAGCGGACGATGAACAGGCAAGCACGGGCCCGTCCGTGCAGGCCATGTTCGGCCAGTCCATCCTCGCCCTGGAACAGCTGCTTGACCGGCAGGCATCGGCCGGTGGCGGTCAGCCGGGACGTGAGAACAAGCCGCTGCGGGCACTGGACGCCAATGCCCTGACCGACGGGGAAACGGCGCTCGATACCGGCGGAAATGATGGTCAGGACGAACCGCCTGCGCCTGCGTCGCTGGCCGACAGGAAATCCGCTGCCGATGGGGCTGGCAAGCCGGCTGTGAAGACCGCCGCCAATCCTGATACCAAGGCTCAGCCGGACAAGGCCGATGGCCCGCAGCCGCAGCCTGCCGAAGCAGCGGCGGCCGATGCGCCCAAGGCCCGCGTCAGTGCAAAACAGGCTCCCGAACAGGCGCCGCCGCCCGCCGTCAGCACCCCGGCTCCAGTTGCCCAGCCGGCCCCCGCCGCCGAGCCGCGCGTCACCCTGACAACGCTCGCCGAGGCAGCACCGGCAGCGCCGCAGAGCCGCCCCGCCATCGCGGATGTCCAGATCATCTCGGATCACAGCACCAGTGCGGCACGAACGCTGGTGATCCAGTTGCAGCCGGTCGAACTCGGTACGGTCACGGCCCGCCTGCGTCTGACCGGCGAAGGCATGCATATCCAGCTCATGGCGGAAAGCAAGGCGGCAGCCGAGCACCTCGCGCGCGACCACGAAGCCCTTGGCAAGGCCCTGCAGCGCGCCGGTGTTGCCGATGACGCATCCGCCGTCACCATTTCGGTGATCGATCGCAGTGGAGCCGTGGCAAGCACGCAACCCGGCCAGCAGGCCATGACCGGCCAGGACCAGCCGGCCGGGAGCCGGGGACAGGCCAACACCGGCTCGCAGGGAACGCAGGGCGACCGCTCGTCCGGGCAGCAGCATTTTGGAGACAGCAGACCCGATGAAAGCGATGACAAGACTGCCAAAGCCATGGCTGATCGCACTGTGTCTCGCGGTCTGGTCGTGTAGCAGTCTGCTGACCGCGCATGCTGCGCTTGCAGACAATCTCTGCGAGCGCGAAATGCACCGGGCGTCGAGCAAGTACGACATCCCGATCGGCATTCTCTATGCGGTTGGATTGACTGAAACCGGGCGCAAGGACTCGCTGCAGCCCTACGCCATGAACATCGAAGGCAAAGCGGTTTTCATGCCGTCAGCCGCGGCCGCCGTGATGAAATTCAACGAAGCGCATGGCCAGGGAGCCAAGCTCATCGACCTCGGCTGCATGCAGATCAATCACTATTTTCATGCCAGCGCCTTTCCCTCCGTGGGGGCAATGCTGGACCCGGCAACCAATGTCGATTACGCCGCGCGCTTTCTCAAGCAGCTCCGGGCACGCGAAGGCAACTGGACCATGGCGGTGGCACGCTACCATGCGGGTCCCAACAACAATCCGGCACAGAAGCAATATGTCTGCCGGGTCATGGAAAACATGGTGGCTTCGGGCTTCGGAAACTGGACGCAAAAGGCGCGAATGTTCTGCGATAAGTGAGGGTGTTAATGATCGGTAATAAAACGTGAATTTGTTGACGCGGTCATCTTTCGTTAAGGTATGAGCGGTAGACATTCAGCCATGCGAGTCGCATCGCGTTTCCCTCCCGTTTTCCCTTCGGACTCCCCATTTCAGACTCCCAATTAATTGCGGTCAATTAGTTGGGGATTGTCGGCGAGTCATCGACCCCGCTAGGTGTGTGTTGTGTGGGGTTTTTACTGATTCGGAAGGTGGGGCCGTGATTGTAGTCGTCGACGAACGAAGTCTGGTGACGAGTGGGTATTCGGCGTGGTTCGCCCGCGAGGGCATTACAACAACAGGGTTCGCTCCCGATGATTTCGGTGACTGGGTTTCGACCGTCCAGCAGAGCGACATTATGGCGGTTGAGGCGTTTCTGATAGGGGAATGTGCGAACCGCAGCCAGTTTCCCCACAAGATTCGTGAGCGCTGCTCGGCTCCGGTCATTGCGGTCAACGAAACGCAGTCGCTCGAACACACGCTCGAACTCTTCCAGGCCGGTGTTGATGACGTGGTGCGCAAGCCGATGCATGTGCGGGAAATTCTCGCCCGCATCAACGCAATCCGCCGGCGCTACGGCAACGGCGATACGGGCACGCAGGTCGGTCCGATCCGCGTCTTCTCCGACGGCCGTGATCCGCAGGTCAACGGGGTCGAGTTTTCGCTGCCGCGGCGTGAACGCCGCATCCTGGAATATCTGATCGCCAACCGCGGGCGGCGCTTGAACAAGGCGCAGATATTCAGCGCGATCTACGGCATTTTCGACAGTGAGGTCGAGGAAAGCGTGGTCGAGAGCCACATCAGCAAGCTGCGCAAGAAACTGCGCGAGCAGCTCGGCCACGATCCGATCGATTCCAAGCGGTTCCTCGGTTACTGCATCAATCTCGATTGAGCCCCCACCGCTCCGCCGCCGGCGGGGCGTTCAGCAAGTTCTCGAAACATTCAAGGCGTCAGGTTCACGCAAGCATCGTCAGGTTACGATTCGCAACGGAATCATCGCGCAAGGAGACGGAAATGAGCCTCTATGGAATGATGCGGACGGGTGTATCGGGCATGAACGCCCAGGCCAATCGCCTGTCGACCGTGTCCGACAACATCGCCAATTCCAGCACCACCGGCTACAAGCGCGCCAGCACCCAGTTTGCCTCGCTGGTTCTGCCAAGCTCGGGCGGCTCCTACAATTCCGGCGGCGTCGAAACGGTTGTGCGTCACCATATTTCCGACGATGGTTCGCTGCGCTTCACCACCTCGTCGACGGACCTTGCGCTCAAGGGCAACGGGTTCTTCGTGGTCAATGACAGCAGCGGCACGCCATACCTGACACGCGCCGGTTCGTTCGTGCCGGATGCGCAGGGCAATCTGGTCAATGCGGCCGGCTACTATCTCATGGGCAATCCGATCGTGAACGGCCAGACCAATTCGGTCATCAACGGCTACCAGGGGCTCGAGAAGATCAACGTCAAGCAGAACGATCTTGTCGCCGATCCAAGCCGCAAGGGCACGTTCACGGCCAACCTGCCGGCGGGTTCCGCCGTTGTCGCTGCCGCCGACCTTCCGTCCAATGCGGCCGCCAATGCCGCCGGGACGGCAAAATACACCGCCAAGACATCGCTTCAGAGTTTTGACAATCTCGGCAATCTGGTGGTTCTCGATGTTTACTTCACCAAGACGGGTGAAGATCCGGTCACCAAGAACGCCACGTGGGAGGCCACGGTTTACAACAAGGCCGATGCGGCGGCCAGCGGCGGCTTCCCCTACTCAAAAGCGCCCCTGGCCAGCGAAACCTTCAATTTCGATGGCGCAACCGGCAAGATGACGTCGGCCGACAAATCCCTTTCGGTGCAGATTCCCAATGGCCAGATGCTCGAGATCGACATGTCGGCCACCAAGCAGCTGGCAGGCGATTATACGCCGATCGAGGCGAAGATCGACGGCAGCACCCCGAGCCCGATCGAGAACGTCGATATCGCGGCAGACGGCACCGTCGTTGCCCGCTACAAGAACGGCGCGCAGCGCGCCATCTACCAGATCGCTCTGGCTGACGTTCCCAGCCCCGACAATCTGCTTGTCCTGTCCGGCAATGTGTTTGCGACCAGCGCCAATTCCGGCGATGTGCAGTTCGGCAGGCCGGGCAAGGGCAGCTTCGGAACACTGACATCCGGCGCGCTGGAAGAATCGAACGCGGATATCGCGCAGGAACTGACTGAGATGATTGAGGCGCAGAGAAGCTACACGGCCAATTCCAAGGTCTTCCAGACCGGTGCGGATTTGATGGACGTGCTGGTCAATCTGAAGAGGTAGCATCGCAAATGTTGATTGGACCTAAGGCATGTCACTAAGCTCGGCGCTCCTTACCGCTCAGAGTGCTCTGACGACGACGTCGAAACAGACAGCGTTGGTATCCCGCAATCTTGCGGGTGCCAACGATCCCAATTTTACGCGCCGCATTGGCTCCGTCGTCAGCGGCCCCAACGGATCGACCTATCTGTCCGTCAGCCGCTCGGCCGACGATGCGCTCCTGTCCAAATACATCGAGACGAACAGCCAGTACGGCTCGTCCTCGACGCTGAAGAGCGGCCTTGACAGGCTTTCCGGCATTTACTCCGCCAACAACGCATCCGGTTCGCCGAGCGCTCTTCTGGGTGACCTGCGTGATTCCCTGCAGCTCTATGCATCGCAGCCGGGCAATAACTCCGTTGGTGAGGCAGCGGTGTCCAAGGCCGTCAACCTGGCCAATGCCCTGAACAAGGGAACAAGCGACATCCAGAAGCTGCGCCAGGATGCCGACAACGACATCAAGGACTCCGTCAGCAATCTGAACGCGCTGCTGGCAAAGTTCGAAACCATCAACAACCGGGTGGTCAACGGAACCCGCTCGGGCGCCGATGTGTCGGATTTCCTCGATCAGCGCGATGGTCTGCTCAAGGAAATTTCCGGTGAGATCGGCATCACGACGATGGTGCGCGGCGACAACGATGTCGTGATTTTCGCCGAGTCCGGGGTCACCCTGTTCGAAGGATCGCCGCGCAAGGTCAGCTTCACGCCGACCGCTGCATTTGCCGCGGGAACCACCGGCAACCAGGTTTATGTGGACGGCGTGCCGCTGTCGCACGATACGTTCCAGCAGCCCTACGGGACGGGACGGCTGAGCGGCCTGCTGCAGCTGCGCGACCAGACCGCGCCTGCCTACCAGAACCAGCTCGACGAGATCGCGCGCAGTCTTGTCAGCATGTTTGCCGAGAAAGACCAGAAGACGCCGCCGACCCTGCCGGACGTTCCGGGGCTTTTCACCTATTCCGGCGCGCCGGCCATGCCTGCGGACGGAACGATATCGCCCGGTATCGCCGGGACCATCAAGGTCTCGTCGGCCTATATCCAGTCGGAAGGCGGCAGCCCGACGCTCCTGCGTGACGGCGGCACCAACCCGGCCAATCCGGATTATGTGCAGAACACTTCGGGGTCGGCTGGCTTTTCATCCCGCCTGCAGGGGCTGATCGGCGCCATCAATGCGCCGCGCAGCTACGATGCGAATGCCGGCATCACCGGCCAGAAGAACCTCCTGGACTATTCCGCCGCCTCGATCAGTTCGCTTGAAACCAAGCGCAAGGCTGCCACGGAGACCAATACCTACAACGGCGTGCTGGCATCGCGGGCCGAAGACGCGATCTCCAATGCGTCGGGTGTGAACATCGATGTCGAGATGCAGTCGATGTTGCAGCTTGAACACTCCTATCAGGCGTCGGCCCGGATTCTCTCCGCCGTGGATGCCATGTTGAACGAACTCATGAATGCGGTGAAATGACGATGAAAACCCAATCGATTTCATCTTACATGCTGGCCAATTCCACCCGGAATATCCTGGCCAAGGCGCAGGCAGACCTGATCAAGGCAAAGGAAGAGTCGACCACCGGATTCGTGTCCGACACCGGTCTCGCACTCGGCAGCCGGACGGGCCAGTCCATCTCCCTGCGCAAGGAGTTCGACCGGTTGACGGTTCTGACCGAAACGAACAATCTGATCGGCCAGCGCATGACGACATCGCAGAATGCGCTTGGCAATATGGTCAAGGGCGCGACGGATTTTCTCGGTACCGTGACCGCGCTGCGCGGTTCGTCCGACGGTCATTCGGTTGCCCTGGACAAGGCGAAAAGCGGTCTGCAGACCATGACGGGCCTCGCCAACACCAACTACAATGGCGAGTATGTCTTTGCCGGCGTGAACACGGACGTGCAGCCGATGGACGACTACTACGCCGCCGGCAGTCCGGCGCGCGCAGCCATCCAGACGGCTTTCCAGACGCAGTTCGGCTTTCCCATGACCGATCCGCAGGTGAAGAACATCACCGCCGATCAGATGAAGACCTTCCTCGACACCACGATGACCGCCCAGTTCAGCGCCGGCTCGTGGTCCAGCAACTGGTCGTCCGCGTCAGACACCGTCGTCAAAAGCCGGATCGCGCCGACGGAGCTGGCCGAGACCTCGGTCAGTGCCAACAATGCCGGGTTCCGGCAGATGGCGTTGAGCTACACCATGGTTGCCGAACTGAGCAATATCGGCTTGAACCAGGGCGCTTTCGATGCGGTCATGGACAAGGCGATCTCCACGACAACCCAGGCCGTCACCTCGCTGACCGGCGCACAGGCGTTTCTGGGTGATGCCCAGGCGCGGACCAAGGATGCGACGGACCGCCTGACCGTGCAGATCAAGGTGCTCAACAGCTCCGTTCTCGATCTGGAGGCCGTCGATCCCTATGAGGCGGCGAACCGCGTGAACGCACTCTCAAACCAGATCCAGGCTTCCTACGCCCTGACCGTCAAGCTGCAGAGCCTGAGCCTGCTCAACTACCTGAAATAGCTGTAGCGGGCGCGGTTGCCGCGCCCGTCTGCGCCGATACCGGAAAAACATATGTACCAGGCCCGATACAACGACATCATGGATGACGGCGCTGCCAGCGCCAAGGAGCGCGAACGCTCGCTGTTCGACCAGTCGATCATGATGCTGGAGGAAGCGCGCGACGAGGGCGCCTATTCCTTCAAGGGCATCGAAGCCGTGCATTTCACCTCGCGCCTGTGGGTGATCGTGATCGAAGATCTCGGCAGCCCGGAAAACGGCCTGCCGCCGCAATTGCGGGCGTCGCTGATCTCGATCGGCATCTATATCCTCAAGGAGCTTGAAGAGATCCGCCAGGGCCGGTCGACCGACTATGACGGCATTATCGAGATCACCAGAACCATTCGGGACGGGATCTGAACACCATGAAAATCACCCTGCGCGCCGGCGAGAAAGTCTATATCAACGGCGCTATCCTTTGTGCTGACCGCAAGGTTTCCCTCGAGTTTCTCAACGATGTGACGTTCCTGCTCGAGAGTCACGTCCTGCAGGCGGACGAGACGACGACGCCGCTGCGCCAGCTCTATTACGCCGCACAGATCATGCTGATCAATCCGCTGATCAGGAATGAAGCCAGCATCACCTTCAAGCGCATGCTGGCAAACCTTTTGGCCACCTTCGAAAATCCGCTGATGCTCAAGGAGCTGAAGCTGATCGACGAGATCGTCTGCAACGATCGGGTGTTCGAGGCGCTCAAGGCCATACGGCTGCTCTATCCGCTGGAGGCGCAAATCCTCTCCGGCGAGCTTGAAACCATTCATCCCACCCATTCGGATCAGCCAAACCGGCCGGAGGCAATCGCATGACCACCACACCTCCCATAGGATCATCAACCGGCAATACACCGGACACGTCCAAGACCGGCGGACCGAGCGTCGACTACCAGTCCTTCCTGAAGCTGCTCGTCGCGCAGATGAAGAACCAGGACCCGACGCAGCCGATGGACGGCACGCAATACGTCGCGCAGCTCGCGCAGTTCTCCAATGTCGAGCAGGCGACGCTGATGAACAAGAAGCTCGACCAGATTCTTGCCAGCGCCTCGCTTTCCCAGGCGGATGGCGTTATCGGCAAGACCGTCACCAGCGCCGACGGCAAGGTCACCGGCGTGGTGGAATCGGTCAAGATCTACAGCGACGGCATGATCGCCACGCTCAAGGGCGGGGCCACACTGCCGATCACCGCCGGCATCGTCATCAGTTGACAGCCCGCCGCCGACCATGAATGAGGCCGATGCGCTCGACATCGTCAACCAGGCGATCTGGACGGTGATTGTCGCCGCCGGCCCGGCCGTCGGCGCCGCAATGCTGGCGGGCGTCATCATTGCCCTGTTTCAGGCCCTGACCCAAATCCAGGAAGTCACGCTGACCTTCGTGCCGAAGATCATCGTCATTCTCGCTGTGCTTGCGCTGACCGCCCCCTTCGTCGGCTCGCAGATCAACACGCTGACCCTGCTCACCTATTCGCGGATCGAAAAGGGCTTTTGAGTCTTTGGTGCGTGGTTCGACAGGCTCACCATGAGGGAATCCAGCGCTCTGCAAAAATGCAACCTCCCTCATCCTGAGCTTGTCGAAGGGCGCACGACAGCTATGCAACGCATCCCTCATCACAAAAAATCACGCCAACTTATCCACCACATCCCAACCCGCATTATTCTCATCCCTGTCCTTTCCGGCGGGAATGCTTCCGGAAACCTTCGAAAGTCGGGAAAGGACCGGCGCTTCGGCCTCACAGGGAAGAAAACCTGTGCGGCCGGAGAGGGAGCGTTCAATGATGCCGCATTGAACGAAACCGGTTGCCGGGGCGGGTGGTCCCCAGGATCGCAAGCATAGCATACCAGAATACCCAAGACCCGCGTTCCAGGGACCGCCCGTCTTTCCCACCTTCTCAATGGCCAGACGCAATTGCGGGCGTGGCAACTGGTCGACGTGGCCGCTTTGGCTTCGCGTAAGCTTCGCTCCCTATGCTTGCTGTGATCATAGGAGAATGCTGTGCAACAGGCTGCCGTAAAGAAACTGGGCGACAAGGGCTATCTGACCGGCAGCGATGTCGGGCTGGCGCTTGGCATCGTCATCATTCTGACCGTGCTCTTTCTGCCCGTCTCGCCGATGGTGCTCGATATCGGCCTGGCCTTTTCCATTGCGCTCTCGGTTCTCATTCTCATGGTGTCCCTGTGGATCCAGCGCCCGCTCGATTTCTCTGCATTCCCGACGGTCCTGCTGATTGCCACCATGATGCGCCTGTCGCTCAACATCGCGACAACCCGCGTCATCCTCACCCACGGCGATGAAGGCTATGCCGCCGCCGGGCAGGTGATCCACGGTTTCTCCCAGTTCGTCATGGGCGGCGACTTCGTCATCGGCCTCGTGGTCTTTGCCATTCTGATCATCGTCAATTTTCTCGTCATCACCAAGGGCGCCACGCGCATCGCGGAAGTCGGCGCGCGGTTCACGCTCGATGCCATCCCCGGCAAGCAGATGGCAATCGATGCGGATCTTTCCTCCGGCCTGATCGACGAAAAGGAAGCGCAGCACCGCCGCCGCGAGCTGGAAGAGGAAAGCGCCTTCTTCGGCTCGATGGACGGTGCGTCGAAATTCGTGCGCGGCGATGCCATCGCCGGCCTCATCATCACCGCTGTCAATATTTTCGGCGGCATCATCATCGGCGTCACCCGCCACGGCATGGAAGTCAGCCAGGCGGCCGACGTCTTCACCAAGCTTTCCGTCGGTGACGGTCTGGTCACGCAGATTCCGGCGCTGATCGTCTCGCTGGCGGCGGGCCTGCTGGTGTCCAAGGGCGGCACGCGGGGCTCCACCGACAAGGCCGTCTTCGGCCAGCTCGGCGCCTATCCCAAGGCTCTGTTCGTGGCCGCGCTGCTGCTGTTCGTGCTGGGCGTGCTGCCGGGACTGCCTTCCTTTCCCTTCTTCGTTCTCGCCCTTGGTCTCGTCGCCATCGGCATTGCCGTTCCGCGCAAGATCGCCCGGGTGGCGGCAGCAGCCGTGGCCGAGCAGAACCAGAGGAAGAAAGAGGCGGAGGACGAGGATCGCAATTCCGTCCGCGCCTCGCTCGAAACCGCGCAGATCGAGCTGTGCCTCGGCAAGCAGCTGTCGACCCGCTTGATGGCCTCGCAGCTGGAGCTGGCGCACCGCGTCAACAAGATGCGCAAGAAATTCGCCACCGAATACGGCTTCGTGGTTCCCGAGATCAAGGTCACCGATGATTTCCTCATCCCGCCGAAGGTGTACCGCATCAAGATCCACGGCACCGTAGTGGTCTCGCAGGAACTGCGCGTCGGTGAAATCCTGGTGATCCCCGGCGACCGGCCCATTCCCGAAATTCCCGGCGAAGAGGTGCGCGAACCCGCCTTCGGCATGAAGGCCTATTCGGTGCCGGAAACCTTTGCCGCCGATCTGAAGCGCGACAACTACATGACCGTCGACAATCTCTCGGTGCTGCTGACGCACCTGAGCGAGATCGTCCGCAACAATCTGGCGCAGCTCCTGTCCTACAAGGACATGCGCGCTTTGCTCGACCGGCTCGGCCCGGAATACCGCAAGCTGCTTGACGACATCTGCCCCGTGCACCTGTCCTATTCCGGCCTGCAGGCCGTGCTCAAGCTGCTGCTGTCGGAGCGCGTATCGATCCGCAATCTCAACCTGATCCTGGAAGCCATCGCGGAAGTCGCGCCGCATATCCGCCGTGCGGAAATGATCGTCGAGCATGTGCGCATGCGCATGTCGCAGCAGATCTGCGGCGATCTGGCGGACAATGGCGTGCTCAGCGTGCTGCGCCTCGGCAACCGCTGGGACATGGTGTTCCACCAGAGCCTCAAGCGCGATGCCAAGGGCGAAATCGTCGAGTTCGACATCGATCCGCGCCTGCTCGAACAGTTCGGCACCGAAGCCAGCACCGCCATCCGCAAGCATCTGGACGCGGGCGAGCGCTTCGTGCTCGTCGCGTCGCCGGAAGCGCGCCCCTACATCCGCATGATCATCGAGCGGCTGTTCGCCACGCTGTCCGTGCTGTCCCATGTGGAGATTGCCCGTGGCGTCGAAGTGCGTTCGCTCGGCACGATCTCGTGAGGCCTTGATCGATGCTGCAGAACCTGGCGCTCAGCGACATGGTGATCGCCGCCTTTCTGGTGTTCGCCCGCGTCGGCTCGTGCCTTCTGATCATGCCGGGCATTTCCAGCCCGCGCATTCCCATGCAGATAAGGCTGTTTCTCGCCCTGACCTGTTCGCTGATGGTGGTGCCGCTGGTGTTCAAGCAGATGGCGCCGGTGGCCAATGCCGCGCCGCTGGTGCTGATGCGCATCATCCTTATCGAAGCCGTCGTGGGCGCGCTGATCGGCATCCTGGCGCGCATGTATTTCTGGGCCCTGCAGTTCATGGCCAACACCATCGCCATGGCGACGGGCTATTCCGGCGCGCCGGGGGCGGGCATCGAATCGGAGGAACCGCAGGCGGCCATCGCCACCATCGTCACCTTGTCGGCACTACTCATGTTCTTCGTGATGGATCTGCATCTCGAGGTGCTGCGCGCCCTGCTTTCATCCTATTCGGCCATTCCGGTGGATGGGGTTTTCCAGCCCGCAACCGCCATGGTCAACCTCACCGATACGCTGTCCAAGGCCTTCTTCAGCACCATCCGCATCGCCGCGCCGTTCATTGTCTTCGCCATCGTGGTGAATATTGCGGTCGGGCTGATCAACAAGCTGACGCCGACCATTCCCGTCTACTTCATCTCCATGCCGTTCGTTCTCGCCGGAGGCTTGATGCTTCTCTATTTCAGCATGCCGGATCTCCTGCGCTTCTTCACCAGCGAGGCCGGCACTTACCTTCGGAACTTCTGACATGAGCATCAGGCCCGGCTCGCGCCAATCCCTGCGCGGAATGATCAAACTGCAGCGGCTGACCAAGGCCCGGCACGAGATGGCGCTGGCGCGCCTGAATGCGCAGTCCTCGGCCATCGCGGAAGAGAATACGGCATTGTTCAGGATGCAGAACGACCGCTTCGAGAATGGCGCCGGGATCGTTCCGCCCGATCTCGTCATGAAACGGCTGGAAACCAACAAGGCGAAGCAGGCGGGCCTGTCCGAACGGATGGTGCGGGAAAAGCGCGATCTTTTGGCGGTGTCGCGCACCATCGATATTCTGTGCGACCGCCTGCGCCAGCTGGAACAGGCGCTGGAACGGGCCGCTGCTGCCGAGGAAATCGAGGAATATGTCATCCATACAATCGTTGGCGGCACAAGCCTCCCGTAAGTTTGGCGCGGTAAGGTACGAAGCATGAAACACGATGGGACAGTGACCGATGGCCATTAATCCACCTTCCGATCTGGTGCTGGATGTTGCCAATGCAGCCGATCCGGCAACCCTGCAGGCGTCGGTCGAGAAGCTTCGCAGCCTTGCAGCGGCGCGCGTCGAAGCCCAGACACGGCTGTCGCGCGAGACATTCGCGTCCATCCAGCAGGCCGGGACACCAACGGTTTCCGTCGGGAGCACCAGCGCGCCGGGCGCGCCGAACCCCGCCTACAAGAAATTCGAGTCGTTCATGCTGCAGTCCTTTGTCGAATCCATGTTTACCGGCGACAACCAGGCCGTGTTCGGCAAGGGCATCGCCGGTGATTACTGGAAATCCATGATGGCGGAGGCGGTGGCCAAGAAGATGGCCGATGCCGGCGGCATCGGCGTGGCGCGGATGCTGGAACAGCAAAGCGCCAACAAGGCGAAAAGCGCGGCGGCGAGCGCCGCGCCTGCGGTCTCCGGCGATCAGACCCCGGACCCGAATGTCATTTTGTACCAGATCGAACGGCAACTCATTCACAAGCAATTGAAGACGACGAAACCTCTTGACGCGATCAAACGGGGCTGATGCCGGCAAGATTGGAGGAAATGAATATGGATATAGTCAACGATAATGAAGAGAACGGCACCGTGATCGAACACGCTCCCCTTGTACCCGAGGTCGAACCGGCGCTTGAGCCAGTCCTCTTTGCCATCAAGCGCCTCGAAGAGGTCGTCGAGCGCGAAACCAAACTGCTGCTCGATGGCGAGACCATCGATCTTGCCGAAATCAACTCGCACAAGAGCCGTGGCCTGCGCGATTTCAACAAGGCGATGAACAAGGCTGCGAAAACCGCCGGGGTACCGGCGCTGAAATCGCTGCAGCCGGTGCTGGATGCCTTGAAGCAGAAGCTGGACCGCAATTGTGATGCCATCAAGCTGCATCTGCGTGCCGTGACCGAGCTGACCGGCCTCATCCGGGATGCGCTGGAAACGCAGGAAGCCGACGGCACCTATACCGCCCAGCAGATGAGGAACGGGCAAGGCGCATGATCCGTATTGTCCTGATCGGCCTCTGGATCTGCGGCGTGGCGCTGGGATCGCTGTATTTTGCCGTGTGGCAGAATTCGGCGACGGCGGCTGTGGCGTCGCAGAGCAAGGATGTGCTCGATTTCGGCAAGACCGACAGTTTCAGTGTCCCGATCATTCTGGACGGGGCAGTGGAAGGCTATATCGTGGTGCAGCTCGGCTACACGCTCGACAGCCGCGTCAAGGCCTCGGTCACCGTGCCCGTTGCGCCGTTCATCAATGATGAAATCTTCCGCCAGTTCTACGGCCGCTTTTCCGATGTGAAAGACGTGCAGAAGGTTGAATTTGCCAGCGTCAAGCAAGCGGTCATCGACGGGGTCAACGCCAAATTCCCCGAACCGCTGGTGCGCGATCTTCTGGTCGAACAGTTCAACTACATCACCGCCAAGGAAATCCGCGACCAGAACACCAAGGGCCTGCAGCGGCAGGCACCCGCGGCACCCTGATCCGCCTCACAGGGAATAGTATTTTCCGGCAAGGGCGCTGAGGACCGCTTCGCTCAGCGGTGTCACATTCGCATCCTCGATGAAGCGCACGCCGAAGTCGCCATCCCGGTGCCAGACAATCTCGGTCATCAGCGCCCCGCGATACTGGTCGTCGAACAGCCAGAAGCGGTTGGGAATGGTGCAGGGCCCCACGGTGCGGATGCGGGCGCCGCCGCCGGCAATGTTGTGAAAGTGGCACTCGGTCAGAAACTGGCCTTCAAGCGTTGCAAGCTTTCCTGAGCGCAGGCGTGTCCGCTTGCGTTCTTCAATACGCTTTTCCGTCTTGTGGCCGGATTCGGTTGGTGGCATCGATGGCTGGTCCAGCAAGGATTGATGGTCCGGCGCGAGTACGTATCCGGGATACATATTTCAAGCCGGTGGTTGTCCCTGATGGTCATAGTCTCAAACCATTGCAAAACCGTTATACCAAGTTGGCAAATGCGTGTGATGCGGACAGGCGCCTTGTCGTGGTGGGCAGGGCGCCTGTCCTTGATTGAACCGGTGTCAGCGGCGTGGCAGAAGCTTCTGGACCTCGTCGGCCGCGTTGTTCAGGGCTTCCTGCGGTGTGGCCGACTGTTCGACGACACGTGAGAGGTTGTCGACGATTGTCTGTGTCACCTTGACGCCATTGGTGCCGGGGAAGGCATACCAGGGGATCATGCGGTTCATCTGGTTGAGACCAGCCTGGAACAGCGGGTTCTGCTTGTAGAAATCGGCGAGATAGTCCGGCGACTTCGCAGCAAGTTCGTTGTTCGGCACATAGCCGGTGCCGGGAACCACCACCGAAGCGCCGTAGGGACCGGCGGCGAACTTGGCGAATTTCCATGCAGCCTGCTGCTTGGCGGCATCCTTGGTCAGGATGACGACGGCATTGCCGCCCGTAGGCAGATGACCCTTTTCCGGATTGAGCAGCGGCAGCGGGCCGGTGCGCAGGTCGAACTTCGTGCCGACATTCTTGATCGTGTTGCGCAGCGCGCCCGTGGTCTGGAAGGCAAAGCCCACCTTGCCGGCAACGAAGGCCTGTTCACCCGCCTGCTTGGTCAGGACGGGCATGCCGCCCTCCTTGACCAGACGGCTGACGAGGTTGAAGGCGGCGATGCCTTCCGGGCCGTTGAAGGCGACTTTCTTTTCATCCGGCGAAAGCATGGTGCCGCCGGCGCCGAACAGCAGGGCGGAGAACATCCAGTCATCGCCCTGCCAGCGGAAATCGATGCCTTCATTGCCGTTGCCGAGCGCCTTGACCTTGGCGCCGAGGGCAATGACCTCGTCCCAGGTCTTCGGCGGCTGGTCGGGATTGCCGCCCGCCTGCCGGATCAGGTCGGCGTTGTAGTACATGATCGGGTTGGAGGTGGCGAAGGCAAGGCCAACCTGCTGGTCGCCGACCTGGGCGAGGCGAAGGATGTTGTCGCTGAAGCCCTGGGCCGCCATATCAGGCTCCTTGGCGATCAGCGGCTTCATGTCGACGTTGACGCTGCGCTCGGCAATCATGCGCAGGCGGTTGAGGCCGATGAAGGTGATATCGGGCATTTCGGCGGTTCCCGCCTGCCGCAGGATCGTCTGGATGCCTTCCTCATAGGTGGCCGAGGGGCTGACGAAGCTGATCTTGATATCGGGGTTTTCTTCCATGAACTTCTTGGAGATGACATCCATCACATCCTTGAAGAAGCCGGGCATCGGGTAATGCACGTTCAGGGTGGTTTCCGCGAAAGCGGGAACACTGAACGCGGTGGCGATCGCGGCTGCCGCAATCGTCTTTCGGAAGAAGCTCATTGTTATCTCCTGGTCTTGGGAACGGTCAGCCTTTGAGGCCGGTGAGGGTGATGCCTTCGATGAAACGCCGCTGCGCCAGCAGGAAGGCTGCAACGAGCGGCAGGGTGATGATGAGGGTTGCGGCCATCAGCGCGCCGTAATCGTCGCCGGCTTCGGCGGCGCGGAAGAACAGGAGGCCCAAAGGCGGTGTCGCCCGTTCGCTGCCGGTGATGACGATGAGCGGCCAGAACAGGTCGTTCCAGTGCGCCACCACCGAGAAGATGGCGAAGGCGGTGACGGCCGGCCAGGCATTGGGAACGATCACCCGGTTGACGATGGCAAGCTCCGACATGCCATCGAGCCGGGCAGCCGAGATCAGGTCGTCCGGCATGGCGCGGAAAAACTGCAGGAACAGGAAGATGCCGAAGACCGAGATGAAAAACGGCGCGGACAGGGCAAAATAGCTGTTGAGCATGCCGGCCTTGTTCAGGGCCACATAGATGGGCAGGGCAGTGGCATGAATGGGGATGAGCAGCCCGAGCATGACAAGCGTCATCATCGTGCGGGCGGCGCGGAATTTCAGCTTGGCCATGGCATAGGCGCAGGGAATGGCGATGACCACCTGGAAGAAGAAGATCAGGCCGCAGACGACAAGCCCGTTCCACAGGAGCTGGCCCATCGGCACCCGGGTGAGCGCCTTGGCAAGGTTTTCCCACAGCGCCCAGTGCTGCGGCAAAAGGGTGAGCGAGGACGAAAAGATTTCCTCGCGGGATTTCGCCGCCGTGGAAATCATCCAGATATAGGGCGCCAGGAAGACGAGCGCACCGGCGGACAGGACACCGAGGCGCAGGTTGCGCATGGAGAAGAAGGCGGTGTTTTTCATGTGTAGTGCACCCGTCTGTCGAGAACCCGGTATTGGACGAGCATCAGCACGATGAGGAAAGCGAGGAAGATGACGGTCATGGCCGAGGCATAGCCGACGCGCAGATAGACGAAGCCCTCCTGATAGATGGTCCACAGAAGCACTTCCGAAGCCTTGTTCGGGCCGCCCTCGGTCAGCGTCTTGACCGTCTCGAACACCTTCACCGCATTGATCACGCTGATCGTGGCGACGAACAGGGTGGTCGGTCCGAGCATCGGCCAGGTGACGAGCCGGAAGCGCTCCCAGCTGCCCTTGGCGCCATCCACTTCCGCCGCGGCATAAAGTTCGCGCGGGATGGCGGTCAGGCCCGCAAGAAACAGCACCATGTTGAAACCGACCGACTGCCAGATGCCGATGATCGCCAGGCTGATCAGCACGGTGCTGCTGCTGCCGAGCCAGTTGGGACCGGCAATGCCGAGCATGGACAGCATGGCGTTGACCGGGCCGATGGTCGGGTGCAGCAGGTACTGGAACACCGTTGCCATGGCCACCAGCAGCGAGGCGACGGGCAGGAAGTACACGGTGCGGAAGAAGGCGCGGCCGCGCGTCTCGCTCTCGATGAGGAGAGCGACGCCAAGTCCGATGAACACGGAAAAGGGCGTGACGATGGCGGTATAGACGGCGGTGTTCTTCAGCGAGATGAGGAACGTCCGGTCGGCGAAGAGCTCGATATAATTGTCGAGGCCGATGAACTGGAAGTCGTCATAGCCGAGCTCATAATTGGTCAGGCTGAAGACAAAGACGGCGAGTGTCGGCAGCAATATCAGGACGATGATGAGCAGGATTGCCGGTGCAGCCAGCTGCCAGGCCACGCGCTCTTCGCGTTTGGCGGCGCGGATGGCCGCCTGCCGAGCAGTGGTCCGGCTGGCGGGAAGAAGATTGGGTATCGCGGTCTCATGCATCGACGGCAACCCTTGCCGTTGCCCGCAGCGGCACGCGCAGCCCGTCCTGCCCGAAGACGAGGCAGGCATCCCTGTCGATCTCGAGCGTGACCGGCGATCCCATACCCAGATGGGTGACGTCGGCCGGGGCGGCCTTGATGACAATGCCGTCCCCGGCGCCATCGGCCTGCGTTGTCACCAGCACTTCCGAGCCGAGGAACTCCAGCCGGGTGACGGTGGCGGCAATGCCCTTGGCGCCCTGCGGCCTCAGCCTGATGCGCTCCGGCCGGATTGCGAGCTGGACCGGCGTGCCGACCGGACCGGTGACGCCGTCGACCACGGCCTTGCCGCTGAAGAACACCGTGCCATTGTCCGCGGTCACGGCATCGATGATGTTGATGCGCGGGCTGCCGACAAACTTTGCCACCTCGACATGGCGCGGATCGTCATAGATCTCGGCAGGCGAGGCGAACTGCAGCACCTTGCCGCCCATCATCACGGCGACCCGGTCGGCCATGCTGAGGGCTTCCGACTGGTCGTGCGTGACGTAGATGGTCGGCACGCCGGTGCGCCGGTGCAGGTCGACGATCTCCGCGCGGGTGTGCACGCGCAGATTGGCGTCGAGATTGGAAAGCGGCTCGTCCATCAGGAACACGCCGGGCTGGCGCACCAGCGCCCGGGCGAGCGCCACGCGCTGGCGCTGGCCGCCGGACATCTGTCCCGGCTTGCGGTCGAGCAGGTGGTCGATCTTCAGGCTGGTTGCCGTGGCCAGCACCTGCTGTTTGATTGCCGCCTGCGCGGCGCTTCGGCCCGCGATGAAGCGGCCAAGCAACGGCATGCGCTGCAGGGTGGAAAGCGTGCGCATGGCCAGCGGCACGGCAATGTTCTGCTCGGCGGTCAGGTGCGGATAGAGCGCATAGGACTGGAACACCATCGCCACATTGCGGTCGGCCGGGTGCTCCGCCGTGATTTCGCGGTCGCCCATCCAGATGCTGCCGGCATCGCCATGGTCAAGACCGGCGGCAATGCGCAGCAAGGTGCTCTTGCCGCAACCGGATGGCCCGACGAGGGCGATGAACTCGCCGTCTTCCGCTTCGATGCTGACATCGTTCAGGATGCTGTTCGTGCCGTAGGACTTCGAGATGTTCCTGAGGGCGAACGCGCTCATGCGGCTGTCTCCGGTGCCTGCGCGATGCGTGCACGCGGATAGACCTCCTCGATGACGTCATCGAGGATGAAGCGCGAAAGGCTGCCGATCTCGACGATGTCTGTTGCAACCGTGTCGGTCAGCGTATGGATCGCCGCGCCGACAATGCGCTGGCCGGGCATGTCCCGCTCCATATCCCCGACGACGAACGACGAAGCCGGGGCCCAGACGAGACTGGTGTCGTTGTGCATGCCCTGCCAGGCGCGGTGCAGGTGCCCGCTGGCATGCAGGGCCACATCATATTCCCCGATCAGGTCGAGCAGCCGTTTGCGCGGCGCAGGGCGAACGCTCCAGTAACCGGTTTCGCCTTCGTCGGCCGCGTCGACAAACAAGGGTTTGTGCGCGAAGAGGGCGATGCGGCGGGTCTCCGCTTCGGCAAGCGCGTCCTCGAGCCAGTCGAACTGTTCTTCCTCTTCGAGGCTGTCATTGCCGAGGATCAGGCTGTTGAGGCCGACCAGCCGCCAGCCGTCCATGTCGTGAATCCAGCGGTCCGGTCCGACCATTTCGCGCCAGCGGTCGATGCGCGTGGCGTTGACCGGCTGCGGGCTGCCGGGCATGTGGCCGACGTCGTGGTTGCCGGGCAGGCTCAGGACCTTGACGGGAAGCGCGTTCAGCAATCCGGCGGAGAAGGCCAGGTCATCCTCGATATCCGCGCCGTCGATGGACAGATCGCCCGTGTGCACCACCAGGTCCGGTTTCTGCTCCGCGACCCATTGGGCCAGAGGTGACCAGTTGGCGTTGAAATGGGCCTTGGAAGGGCTGAGGTGAGTGTCGGTGATCTGGATGATCCGCACAGGATATCTCTCTTCAAAATCGAACAATGGGGGCGCATGTGGTGCTGGGGGAAAGCCATTTTCGACCCGACCCGGCGCGGGGTCTTCTTAGGCTTGGTCTGTGACAGCTGCGTTTCAAGCCAATGACAATTCAATGAACCTCGTTGCCCCATGCGGGGCGGACAGGGCGGATAGGCCGGCCGCAATTTCTGCTCAATCAGCGGTGAAGATCACGCCGTTCACCATGGTTGTTTACACCTTGTCAACCTCGGCCTCAGTAGTCTCAACCGACGCCCAACCCGTTGAATTATGCCCTTCGCCCCTTTCGCATGGAGATCCCGCAATGCTCCTTGGTTTCGCTCGTCAAAGCCTGTTGTACCGCGTCAGAACGCTTGCGCTGGCCTGTGCCCTTGCCACCGGTTTGGCGGGCGCGGCGCAGGCAGCGGACCAGCCTTGGCTGGTGCTCGACGTGCCGACCGGCAAGGTCCTAGGCGAGGGCAACGGCTATGCGCCGCACGGACCGGCCTCGCTGGCTAAGATGATGACGCTTTATCTAACCTTCGAGGCGATCCGGAAGGGCAAGCTGAAGTGGGATGATCGTATCGTCATGTCGGCCAACGCTGCCCGCAAGATTCCGGCGAAGCTGTGGATGCGCGGCGGCGATACGCTGAGCGTGCGCGAAGCCGTGGATGCCATGATCATCCTTTCGGCCAATGATGCGGCTTCCGCTATGGGTGAGCATCTGGCCGGATCGGAGGCGCGTTTTGCACAGCAGATGACCCAGCGTGCACGGCAGCTTGGTCTCAGAAACACGGTGTTCCGCAACGCATCCGGCCTGACGGAAAAGGGACAGACGACAACGGCGCGGGATATGGCCGTGCTGGGCGTGGCCGTGATGCGCGATTTCCCCAAGGAATATGGTCTTTTCTCGCAGCGGTCCTTCGTCTTCCGCGGCAAGCAGATCAACGGTCACAACAATCTGATGTATCGCTATGCCGGCGTTGACGGGATCAAGACCGGCTATACCGACGCTTCAGGTTTCAATCTCGTATCCTCGTTCACTGACAACAACAGGCATATTGTCGGCGTTGTCCTCGGCGGCAAGACCGGCCGGTCGCGTGATGACCGGATGGCGGAGCTTTTGACCCAGTACATGCCGCTTGCAAGCGATGCGGGCAAACGTGGCAATAATCTTATTGCCAAAGCCGAACCGCAGCGCAAACCCGGCATTGCCGAACTTATCGATGAATCCGCCATCGAGCAGGGCGACGGTGGTCTTCAGCCTTTGAAAACAAGCGGCCAGTGGAATATCCAGATCGGTGCGGTGGATACGCGCGCCGATGCCAACCGGCTGCTGGGCAAGGCGGATCAGCTGGTCCGTTCGATTTTGCCCGAGGCCAAGGGTTATATTGAACCCGCAGCCAAGCGCTTTCGGGTGCGGTTTGGTGGTTTCACGGATCTACAGGCTGCAAGTGCCGCCTGTTCCGAACTGAAGCGCCGCTCGTTCGCCTGTATTGCATCGCGCATGTGATTAAAAATAGACGTCTATTCGCTTTAAATCAGACGGTAAATGATTTAGGAGTGGACGCATGAGTGATTCCCCGCCTGAAAAGCATGGCCTGATCGAAAGACGCGTCGGGCCGCACGTCGCAACCGCCCTGTCGGATACGCGGGTCGTGCTGATCGCCGGCCCGCGCCAGGCGGGCAAGACGACGCTGGCCCGCCAGTTCTCGGGTGCCGACAGGCCGTATCTGACATTGGACGATGCCGCGACCCTGCAGGCGGCCCGTACCGATCCGGTCGGCTTCATCCGCGGGCTGAAACGGGCCGTCATCGACGAAGTGCAGCGCGCGCCGGAACTGATGCTGGCGATCAAGGAGAGCGTCGATACCGATCAGGAGCCAGGGCGCTTCCTGCTGACGGGATCGGCCAATCTCGCCACGGTTCCGGCCATCGCCGATTCCCTCGCGGGACGCATGGCGGTCATCCCGCTGCTGCCGTTTGCACAATGCGAACTGGCGGGAACGCCGGGCAATTTTCTCGACCGGCTGTTTGCCGGGGACGATCTGCAGCTGGCAGCCCGCCCGGTCACCGGACAGGCCCTGAGCGATATCGTGCTGCGCGGCGGCTACCCCGAGGTCGTGCGCCGGTCGTCGCCAGCGCGCCGCAAGGCCTGGCTGGAAGACTACGTTGCCCTCATTCTCGACCGCGACGTGCGGGACATTGCCAATATCGATCAGCTGGACCGCCTGCCGCGGCTGCTCGATGTGCTGGCCGAACATGCGGGCCAACTGACCAACCATTCCAGTTTCGGTGCGGCGCTCGGCCTTTCCAGCGTGACGGCGCAGAAATATGTCGCCATTCTCGAACGCCTGTTCCTGGTGCGCACCTTGCCGCCCTGGTCCACCAACCGCCTGACCCGGCTGATCAAGACGCCCAAGCTGCATTTTCTCGATACCGGTCTGCTCGGCGCCCTGCGCGACACCGATGCCGACGACGTGCTGAGCGACCGCACGCGGTTCGGCGCCATCCTGGAAAGCTTTGTCGTGTCGGAAATCTTCAAGCTGGCGGCCTGGTCGGAGCGCCGCCTGACCTTTTCGCATTACCGCACCAAGGATCAGGACGAGGTCGATCTGGTCATCGAGGACAGGCGTGGCCGGGTCATCGGCATCGAGGTCAAGGCGGCGGCCACCGTGCGCCAGCAGGATCTGCGCGGGCTGCGCCAGCTGCAGGAGGCGGTCGGCGACCGCTTCGTCCACGGCATCGTGCTGCACGATCACGACCGGATAACGCCCTTCGGTGAAAAGCTGCATGCAATGCCGCTGTCCAGCCTGTGGTTGAGTTAAGTCAGCGAGGGATGCTTGCGGGATGCGGCAAATGTTTCTATGAATGAGCGGGATAGCGGCAGCCGCTATCTGTCTCTTTTCCCATCCGAAACTTAGCTGGCATCAATAAAATATTGAAGCTGTTTCGCTCATGTCTGCGGAAATCATGGCCTAGCATCGCCGCGCCGGAAGACGCACTATCAGCCCCGCAGTGGAAGCACTGAGGAGAGGCTGGCTGTGGAGGAGCTGCGCCAGTTTTCTCTTGATTGAAGACGTTCGAAAACTCAAAACAGGCAGCCATGCGACTCGCCGATCCAAGGGGGTCACGCAGCAACCGGAGACTCGGCGAGAGCCAGGGGGAGGAATCATGCTCGAAAAGCTTTTCAAGCTACGAGAACACAACACATCCGCACGCATTGAAATGCTCGCGGGACTGACGACATTCCTGACGATGTCGTACATCATCTTCGTCAATCCGGAGATTTTGTCGTCGACGGGAATGGACCGCAATGCCATCTTTGTCGCCACCTGTATCGCCGCGGCGGTCGGTTCGCTGGTCATGGCGCTTGTCGCCAACTGGCCCATCGGCATGGCGCCGGGCATGGGTCTCAATGCCTTCTTCGCCTTCACAGTCGTGGCGGCGATGGGCTTCAGCTGGCAGCAGGCGCTGGGTGCCGTTTTCATTTCCGGATGTATTTTCATCCTGCTCACCGTTACGGGCGTGCGCAGCTGGCTTGTTGCCGGCATTCCCAAATCGCTGCGCAGTTCCATTGCGGCGGGCATCGGCCTCTTCCTTGCCTTCATCGCGCTGAAGAATTCCGGGATCATCGTCGCCAACCCCGCCACCTTCATCGGTCTGGGCCATCTCGGCAGCACGCCCGCCCTGTTCGCCATGCTGGGCTTTTTCATCATCGCGGCGCTCGATGCCCTGAAGGTGCGCGGTGCGATCCTCATCGGCATTCTCGTGGTCACCGTCCTGTCGATGGCCGTGGGCGCCAGCGAGTTCAAGGGCGTGTTTTCCGCCCCGCCGAGCCTCGCGCCGACATTCCTGCAGCTCGATATCATGGGCGCCCTGCATACGGGCCTGCTGCAGGTGATCCTGGTATTCGTGCTGGTCGAGGTGTTCGATGCCACGGGAACGCTGATCGGTGTGAGCAAGCGTGCCGGCCTGATCGAGGAGGGGAAACCCAACCGTCTCGGACGCGCCCTGTTTGCCGACAGCACCGCCATCGTTGCCGGTTCGCTGCTGGGCACCAGCAGCACCACCGCCTATGTCGAAAGCGCATCGGGCGTTCAGGCCGGCGGCCGGACCGGATTGACGGCGCTCACCATTGCCGTCCTGTTCCTGGCGGCCCTGTTCATCTCGCCGCTGGCCGGTTCCGTTCCGGGTTATGCCACGGCACCAGCCTTGCTCTACGTCGCCGGCCTGATGATGCGTGAACTCACCGACATCGAATGGGGTGATGTCACCGAGGCAACCCCAGCGGCACTGACCGCGCTGATGATCCCGTTCACCTACTCGATCGCCAACGGTCTTGCCTTCGGCTTCATCAGCTACGTCGTGATCAAGACGTTCACGGGCCGGGTCAAGGACGTGCATCTGGCAACCTGGCTCGTGGCGATCCTGTTTGTCGTCCGTTACACCCTGTTCCCTGTGTGAAAAAGCGGCCCGGATGCATGCCGCATCCGGGCCAGACTGTTTGCAGGCTTAAGCGAAGGACACGTCAATGACTGTGGAAAGACCAACGACCGCGACGATCGATGCGCTGCTCGACGCGATGGAGCATCACATCATTCCGATGACGGAAAAGGGTGTGGCGGCAGGCAACAAGATTTTCGGCGCCGCCTTGCTGCGCAAATCGGATCTGTCGCTCGTTCTGGCGGAGACGAACAACGAGACGGAAAACCCGCTCTGGCACGGCGAGGTGCATACGCTCAAGCGCTTCTACGAAGTGAACCCGGACAAGCGTCCGGACCCCAGGGATCTCATCTTCCTGTCGACGCACGAACCCTGCTCGATGTGCCTTTCGGCCATCACCTGGGCCGGCTTCGACAATTTCTACTATTTCTTCAGCCATGAGGATTCCCGCGATGCCTTCGCCATCCCGCATGACCTGAAGATTCTGAAGGAAGTCTTCACGCTGGAGCCCGGCGGTTACAACACTGAAAATGCGTTCTGGAAAAGCTTTGCCATCCACGCGCTGATCGCGGCGCTGCCGGAGCCGGACCGGGGCAGGCTGCATGCCCGTGCCGCCCGGATCGCCAAGAAATATGCGGATCTGTCGAACCAGTATCAGGCGGGCAAGGATCAGAATTCGATCCCGCTGAACTAGGGGGTCGACCCATCGACACATGGACGAGACGGGGTTTGCGCCCCGTCTCGTCCGTTTTGGCTAACCGCTGCCGAGAAGTGGCAGTGTCCGCAGCGATTTTGCCAGCCGGATCGCGCTCCACGGCATGTATTCGGCGATCGCCAGCCCGACAATATCGGCTTCGGCATTCACCGCCCGCAGAATTCCGGCCACTTCCTCGAAGCGCATCCGGCCTTTCGCGACGCCGTCAAAGGCATCCGGACTGGCAGCGGGGTCCTGCGAAAGAAGGAAATCGTAGAAAGCGGGATCGAGCACATCGAGGTCGAAATGCACCGCCACCTTCCTGGCGCCGGACGCGCGCAGCCAGGCGAGGACGGGCTCGGCCGAACCCGCCAGGTTTTCCGGGCTGAGCCGTGCCAGGCCGTGCTTCGGGATGAAATCGGTTTCGAACGGGGTGGTCTCGGTCAGGCCGACATAGAGGATCTGGCTGGCCTTCACCGGCTTGGGCACGGCGGCAACGAAATCCGGATCGCCCATGCCCATCAGCATGGCAAGGACATGCGCATGGGCGTTGCGGAACTGCTGCGGTCCCATCACGTCGGGGTGGGCATCCACCCAGAGAATCGCGAGATCGTCGCCGTATCTCGCATTGAGATAGGCAATCGGCGCGAGGTCGATGAGGCAGTCGCCCCCAAGGGTGACAATGGCCTCGGGATCGTGCCGGGCGATGGATGCGCTGGTTGCGGCGATGAGATCGAGCAGCGGCTGGCGGGAGACGATGCCCCGCTCGACCGGCCGCTGGGCGTCATCGGCTTCCGGCACGGCCACCGTCTCTTCCGGTCCCGGCGCCTGCGGCGCCAAGGCAGCGAGCACGCGGGCGCCGATTGCATAGTCGGGATGGTCGCCGCCCTGCCATTGCGGCAGGTTCAGGCGCAGAATTTTCATCGGATCGATGGTCATGGATTCACTCTTTCCTGTGGGAGACGAGCAGCCGGACGGGCTCCGGCCGCGCTGAAAGCAGGAAATAGGTGATTGAAATCGGAAACAAAATGCCGCATTGATGGCATCACTGTCCATAATCGTGGACAATCGTTCGCACGTGGAGAAACGCGGTGAATCAGCTGCTTGCGATGCGCGCCTTCGTACGGGTCGTTGAATTCGGTTCCTTCCGGGGCGCTGCCAACCAGCTGCTGCTGCCGCGCTCGACGGTGAGCAAGCTCGTGACCGATCTGGAAAAGCATCTCGGCACCCGGCTGATGCACAGGACCACCCGCCACGTCGCGGTGACACCGGAGGGCGAGGAATATTACCGCCATGCGGCCCGTCTGGTGGCGGAGATCGACGAGGCCGACGGAGCGGTGCGCGGCAGCAAGCTGACACCGCGAGGGCATCTGCGCATCGAATCCACCGCCACGTTCGCCCAGAATATCCTGATCCCGCACCTGCCGGATTTCCATGCGCAATACCCGCACATAACCATTGCCTTGGGCACAAGCAACCGAACGGCGAACATCGTCGGCGAGGGCGTGGACTGTGCGATCAGGGCCGGGGACATCGGCGACCTGTCCCTCGTGGCACGGCACCTGTTCGATGCCGGGTTCGTGACGTGCGCGTCGCCCGCCTATCTCGAACGCATGGGGACGCCTGCGGCCCCGCAGGAACTCGCGGGCCGCCACTGCAAGGTTGGCTTCTTCTCGCATGCGGATGGCAGGGCCAAGCCGATGCTGTTCGTGAAGCCCGGTGACAGGTACACCGTCAGCGAGCTGCAATTCTCCGCCAATGAGGACAATGGCCAGATCGCCATGATGCTGGCAGGGCTCGGTATCGGACAGAATCTCAGGCCGTTCGTCCAGCCTTACCTGGAGTCCGGGCAACTCGTTGAAATCCTCGGCGAATGGAGCCATCCGCCGCTGCCGTTCCATGTGGTGTATCCACCCGGCAGGCATCAGAGCGCCAGGCTGAAGGCCTTTATCCAGTGGCTTGTCGAGCGCTTCGGGAAAGCCGGCATGCCGCCGGCCACGCTCAGCGGACGATGAACGGTTCGGGGTAAAAATGTTCCTCGAGATTGTTACCGTCGCCGCCGCGATCCACGACGATAAAATCCGAGATACCGCCGAGGGGCGTGAGGATGCCATGCCAGATATTGCGATGGATGTTCACACCCTGTCCCGGCCCCGTCAGGAAGGCGATGGGATCGCCCGCCCCGCCGGGCAGGTCATGGGCGACCACGACCAGCAGGGGATGGGCGGACAGCGGCATGAAGGCCTGGCTGCCGAGCGGATGCCGCTCCACCATCGTCAGCGTCAGCGGCAAATCATAGGGCTTGCCGCGCAGGAGGCTGATCAGCACGCGCGGGTTTTCCCCGGTTGTCTCGACCTTCGCCAGGTCGTGATAGCGCATGCACATGCCGTGATTGATGGGAAAGCTGGATGATCCCTCCACCTCGATCACGTCGCCGAAGGGCTGGAACGCTTCACGGGTAAGGGGCTGTATCCGAATCTCGCGCATGGCTGTTGAACCTGACATGGTCATCCCTCAGTTTGGCAGCAGGCCCTGCAGGCGGAGAAACGCGATCCGCTCCACCTGCCGGCAGGCGGTGTTGAATTCGGTTTCCCGGTCGTTCTTGACGCGCGCCCGGAAGGCTTCAAGGATGCCATCCTTGCTGTGGTCCTTGACCGCGATGATGAAGGGGAAGCCGAAGGTTTCGACGTAGAGGCCGTTGAGCGCTTCGAACTGCGCGCGCTCCGCGTCGGTCAGGGCATCGAGACCGGCGGATGCCTGTTCCTGTGTGGAACTTTCCGTCAGCCGCTTGGCCTGCGCCAGTTTCCCCGCGAGATCCGGGTGGGCGGTAAGCACGGCAAGCCGTTCCTCCGCCGACGCGTCGCGGAAGACGGTGGTCAGCAGGGCATGAAGCCCCGCTGCCGTGTCGTGCCCATGGGAAAGCTCGCCGGCAAAGGCGCGCTGCGCGATCCATTCGGAATGTTCGAACACGCCGCCAAAGCGCGCCACGAATGCCGCTTCCGCCAGTCCCGACGGGCGCGGTTCGCCGGAGGGCTGCGGATGGGTTTCTGCCCAGTGCCGGGCAATGTCGATGCGCCGCGCCAGCCAGACATGGCTGTGGCTCTGCACATAGTCGATGAACCTTGCGACGGCGGCCGCGCGCCCCGGCCTGCCGGCAAGGCGGCAATGCAGGCCGATGCTCATCATCTTGGGAGAACCGGCCTCGCCTTCGGCGTAGAGCGTGTCGAAACTGTCCTTGAGGTAGGAGAAGAACTGCTCGCCGGAATTGAAGCCCTGCGGCGTGGCGAAGCGCATGTCATTGGCATCCAGCGTATAGGGGATGATCAGCTGCTGCCGGCCGGCGGCCTCGTGCCAGTAGGGCAGGTCGTCGGCATAGGAATCCGACACATAGTCGAAGCCGCCTTCCTCCGTTGCGAGGTCCACCGTGTTGACCGAGCAGCGGCCGGTGTACCAGCCCTTCGGCCGCTCGCCGGTGATATCCGCGTGGATGCGGATGGCCTCGCGCATGTGCTCGCGCTCCGCCTCCCTGGAATAATCCTTGTATTCGATCCACTTCAGCCCGTGCGAGGCGATCTCCCAGTCCGCATCCAGCATGGCGCGGACCTGTGCAGGCGAGCGCTGCAGGGCGGTTGCCACGCCATAGACGGTTACAGGCACCTTCCGGTCGGTGAACAGGCGGTGCAGGCGCCAGAAACCGGCCCGCGCGCCATATTCGTAGATCGATTCCATGTTCCAGTGCCGCTGGCCCGGCCAGGCCTGCGCGCCGATGATTTCCGAGAGAAAGGCTTCCGACGCGGCATCCCCGTGCAGGACGCAGTTCTCGCCGCCTTCCTCATAGTTCACAACGAACTGGACGGCGATTTTTGCGCCGGCCGGCCAATGGGCCTGCGGCGGGGTTTCTCCGTATCCATGCAAGTCTCTGGGGTATCTCATGGCAGCGATCCGTCCTCCACTCTGCTGGTCCGATCCCATGAATAATCAAATAAGCGGAGATGCATTCCCCCAGAAAATTTTGAAAGTCCTGCAAGGAAGCGCCGCCTACTGCACCGCCGCCGCGCCGGGCAAACTGGGCGATGCAAAAGTGGAAAATCCGCCTCGGGAGGGAGGAACGCTCATGAGTTCTCAGAACGAAACGACAGGCCGTCTGACGACGCATGTGCTGGATACCGCCAGCGGCAAGCCTGCCGCCAACCTGCGGGTCGATCTCCTGCGTCTTGACGGCGAGCAGTTCTCGGCACTGCGCAGCACGCGCACCAATGCGGACGGACGCTGCGATGCACCGCTTCTGGCCGGCGCGGAGATGCGTGCCGGCACCTACGAGCTGCGTTTTCATGTCGGCGCCTATCTCGGCGGGCAGACCGATGGCGCCGTGCCGTTCCTCGATGTGGTGCCGATCCGCTTCGGCATCGGTGACGAGGCCGCACACTACCACGTGCCGCTGCTCGTCGCGCCCTATGCCTATTCGACCTATCGCGGGAGCTGACCGGCCATGGATATCCAGACGCGCACCAGCCTCCGCTTCCTGCTCAATGACCGGCATGTCGAACTGACCGATGTGGCGGCAACCCAGACGCTACTCGATTTCCTGCGCCTCGATCGCCGGTTGCGGGGCACCAAGGAGGGCTGCGCCGAAGGCGATTGCGGCGCCTGCACTGTCCTGGTCGGCCGCCTGACCCATGGCCAGCTCACCTATGAATCGGTCAATGCCTGCATCCGTTTTGTCGGCTCGCTCGATGCCTGCCATATCGTCACGGTGGAGGCGCTTGCCGCAGCCGACGGTACGCTGCATCCGGTGCAGCAGGCGATGGTCGACACCCATGCTTCCCAGTGCGGCTTCTGCACACCCGGTTTCGTCATGTCGCTCTACGGCCTGTGGATGCACAATCCGAGCCCGGCGGTGCGGGACATTGAAAAAGCGCTGCAGGGCAATCTGTGCCGCTGCACCGGCTATGCCGCCATCATCCGCGCAGCGCAAAGCGTGTCGGCGCGCAATGCCGGCAATGATCCGCTTGTCGCCGAGCGCGCACGGGTCATCGAACAGCTGCAGGCATTGAAGGACGGCAGGCGCGTCGATATCGGCGAAGGCAAGCGGCGCTTTATCCTGCCCGCCGATGTGGATGATTTCGCCGCTGTTCTCGACGCCAATCCCGGCGCAACCATCGTTGCCGGTTCGACCGATGTCGGGCTGTGGGTGACGAAATTCATGCGGGAGATCGGCCCCGTCATCTTCACCTCGCATCTGGACGGGCTCCGCCGGATCACGGCCGACGAGGACGGGCTGACGCTCGGCGCCGGTGTGAGCTACACCGATGCCTATCCGGCCATCTCGGAACATTTCCCGCAATTGTCGGAGCTGTGGAACCGCATCGGCGGCGAGCAGGTGCGCAATATGGGCACGATCGGCGGCAACGTCGCCAATGGTTCGCCCATCGGCGATACGCCCCCGGCGCTGATTGCGCTTGGTGCAAGCGTGCGCCTGCGCAAGGGGCCGAACCGCCGGACCGTGCCGATGGAAAAATACTTCATCGACTATGGCAAACAGGACCGCGTGCCGGGAGAATTCGTCGAGGCGATCCACATTCCCGCGCTCAAGCCGGGCGAACTGTTCGCCGTCTACAAGATATCGAAACGGCTCGACGAGGACATTTCGTCGGTGTGCGGTGCGTTCAAGGTGCTGCTCGACACGGCTGGCAAGGTACAGGCTGCCACGATCGCCTTCGGCGGCATGGCAGGGACGCCAAAGCGCGCGGCCGCCGTCGAAGAGGTGCTGACGGGCTCCTCATGGGATGACGCGGCTATCGAGCGGGCGATGGCGGCCTTTGCAGCGGATTTCACGCCGCTGACCGACTGGCGCGCCTCGGCGGACTACCGCCTTTTGACCGCCAGGAACCTGCTGCGCCGCTTCCATCTGGAGACGACGGGCGAAGACAATATTCGGCTGAACCGTTATGCCGCGGTTGCGGGCTAGGAGGAGAGCATGAATTCGATCCAGCCGCTGGCCCGCATCAAGGGCGGGGTGCACGAACAGCAGCCGCATGAATCCGGCCACAAGCACGTTTCCGGTTCCGCCGAATATATCGATGACATGCCGGAACCGGCCGACACGCTGCATGCCTATCTCGGCCTGTCGCAGCGTGCGCACGCGGACATCGTGTCGATTGATTTCGAAGCGGTCAGGGCGTGTGCAGGCGTGATCGGCGTGCTGACGGTGGACGATATCCCCGGCCACAACGATGTGAGCCCGGCCGGCAAGCATGACGATCCGGTCTTTGCGGTGGGCAAGGTGGAGTTCCATGGCCAGCCCATGTTTGCCGTCATTGCCGAAACGCGGCAGATTGCCCGGAATGCGGCCGCGAAGGTCAAGGTGGAATATCGCGATCTCGATCACGCCATCGACGTGCTCGACGCTGAAAAAGCCGGTTATCCGCTGGTCATCGATCCGCTCAAGCTCGAGCGCGGAGATATCGCCGAGGGGCTTGCCAAGGCAACGAACCGGCTGAGCGGTGAAATGCGCATCGGCGGGCAGGATCATTTCTATCTCGAAGGCCACATCGCCTTTGCCATGCCGGGCGAGGACGACGAGGTGACGGTGTATTCCTCGACCCAGCACCCGAGCGAGACCCAGCACATGGTCGGCCACGTTCTCGGCGTGCCCGCCAATGCGGTCACGGTCAATGTGCGGCGCATGGGCGGCGGCTTCGGCGGCAAGGAAACGCAGGCCAATTTGTTCGCCGCCGTCGCAGCGGTTGCGGCGAAGAAATACAAGCGGGCGGTTAAAATCAGGCCGGATCGCGATGACGACATGGTTGCCACAGGCAAACGCCACGATTTCCACGTGGCCTATGAACTGGGTTTTGACGATGACGGCCGTATCGAAGCGGTGGATGCGACGTTTTCGGCGCGCTGCGGCTTCTCCGCTGATCTCTCAGGACCGGTCACCGACCGGGCGCTGTTTCACGCCGACAATTGCTATTTCTATCCGAATGTCCGCCTGCGTTCGCGGCCGCTCAAGACCAATACGGTGTCCAACACGGCGTTTCGCGGCTTCGGCGGCCCGCAGGGCATGGTTGGCGGCGAGCGGATGATCGAGGATATCGCCTATGCGCTGGGGAAGGACCCGCTGGAGATCCGCAAGGCCAACTTCTACGGCGACGCCGGCAGGAACGTCACGCCCTACCATCAGACCGTCGAAGACAATATCATTCCGCAGATCGTCGCCGAACTGGAGGTGTCGTCGGACTACGCGGCAAGGCGTGAAGCGGTTCTTGCGTTCAACCGCGACAGCCGGATCATCAAGCGCGGCATCGCGCTGACGCCGGTCAAGTTCGGCATCTCCTTCACCAAGACCGAATACAACCAGGCGGGTGCGCTGGTACATGTCTACAGCGACGGTTCGATCCATCTGAACCATGGCGGCACGGAAATGGGGCAGGGGCTCTACACGAAGGTGGCGCAGGTGGTGGCCGACGAGTTCCAGGTCGATCTCGACCGCGTCAAGGTGACCGCGACGACCACGGCGAAGGTGCCCAACACATCGGCGACGGCAGCATCGTCCGGGTCCGATCTCAACGGCATGGCCGCGGCCAATGCGGCGCAGCAGATCAAGGCGCGGCTGGTGGATTTTGCCGCCGAACATTATGCGGTCGCAAAGAGCGAAGTCTTTTTCGAACCCAACGCGGTCCGCGTCGGCAATCGCCTTATCCCGTTTCCCGATTTCATCCGCACGGCCTATGGCGCGCGCGTGCAGCTGTCGGCTGCGGGTTTCTACAAGACCCCGAAAATCCACTGGAACCGCGCGGAAGGCAGAGGCCGGCCGTTCTATTACTTCGCCTATGGCGCTTCGGTCTCGGAGGTCAGCATCGATACGTTGACCGGCGAATATCAGGTCGACCGGACGGATGTGCTGCATGATGTCGGAAAATCGCTCAATCCGGCGCTCGATCTCGGGCAGGTTGAGGGCGCCTTCGTGCAGGGCATGGGGTGGCTGACCACCGAGGAGCTCTGGTGGGACGCCAAGGGACGCTTGCGCACCCATGCGCCCTCCACCTACAAGATCCCGCTCGCCTCGGACCGTCCGCGCCAGTTCAATGTGGAACTGGCCACTTGGTCCGTCAATCGCGAAGAGACGATCCGCCGTTCCAAGGCGGTCGGCGAGCCACCGTTCATGCTGGCCATCTCCGTGCTCGAGGCAATCTCCATGGCAGTCGCCAGCGTTGCCGACTACCGGGTCGCACCGCGCCTCGATGCCCCGGCGACACCGGAACGCGTGCTGATGGCGGTCGAACGGCTGCGCGCTGCGCGAAACGGGAAGTGAGCGTCCCATGCCGTCGAACCGCGATGATATCAGGGATTTTCTCAACCGGCGCAAACATGTGGTGCTGGTCGAGGTGAAATCCGCCAGCGGCTCGACACCGCGCGAAGCGGGCGCCTGGATGCTGGTTGCGGTCGATTGCATTTTTGGAACCATCGGCGGCGGCCAGCTCGAATTCATGGCCATCGACCACGCGCGGCGGCTGCTGAGCGAAGGCGGGGCGGATGCGGACGATATTTCCGTTCCGCTCGGACCGGAGATCGGACAATGCTGCGGCGGGCGGGTTGCCCTTGGCTTCAAGCGGGTGGACAGGCCCCTGCGCTCGGCGCTGGTGGAAAAGGTCGACTTGGAAATCGCCCAGCGCCCGCATGTCTACATCTTCGGGGCGGGGCATGTCGGCGACGCGCTGGCCATGGCCCTGTCGCTGGTGCCGCTGCGCATCGTTCTCGTCGACACGCGCGAGATCGAATTGTCTGCCACGCGGGTCCCCGGCATCGAAACCTGCCTGACGGCGATGCCGGAAGTGGTGGTGCGCGATGCGCCGGCGGGCAGCGCCTTCGTTGTCCTCACCCATGACCATGCGCTGGATTTTCTCATCACAGCCGAAGCCCTGGCACGGGGCGACGCCGCCTATGTCGGCATGATCGGTTCGAAGACCAAGAAGGCGACGTTCCGCAGCTGGCTGGAGCGGGAAGTCGGCCGCCCGGACATTTTTGACGGGCTTGTCTGCCCGGTGGGGGGAACCGCGGTCAAGGACAAGCGCCCGTGCGTCATTGCGGCGCTGGCGGCGGCCGAAATCATGACCTCAGCCCTCAACCACCGGATCGGCGAGGAGCGCCTGCCCAGGCAGAAGGCGCGCCTGCACGCCTGATGCCTATTCGAGCATGGCGCTGATCAGCCGCTGGCAGCGCTCGGTCATGAAATCGATCATCAGCCGCACCTTCGGGTCCTGGAACCGCTTGTGCGGATAGATCGCTGCAAGCTGGATGCTGACCGGTGGCGTATTCTCAAGGATCGGCTGCAATGTCCCGTCATTGATGTGGTTTTTGACCTCGAACAGCGGCTTGTTGATGATGCCGCGGCCATCGAGCGCCCAGCGGGTCAAAACATCCCCGTCATCGGAATCATAGGGGCCGCTGACCTCCAGCTTGCGCGGGCCTTCCGGCGTCTGCAGCGTCCAGTAATATTCCTTGGAGCCGGGATAGCGCAGAAGCAGGCAATCGTGATGCCCGGTTATGAGCTCGTCCGGGCTGGCCGGGATGCCGCGCTTGGCAAGATAGTCCGGCGAGGCGCAGATCACCCGCTCGCAGTTCATGATGCCGCGCATGCGCAGGTTGGAGTCTTCGAGAATGCCGAGCTTGAAGGCGACGTCGACGCCCTCGCTCATGATGTCGATATTGTGGTCCGACAATCGCAGCCGCACCTCGATATCCGGATATTTGTCGTGGAATTCCGGCACGCCCGAGGCAATCAGCCGACGGCCGATGCCGAGCGGCGCGGTGATGCGGATGGCGCCCTTCGGCTTTTGCGACAGGTCGGCAATCGCCGCTTCCGCCTCGTTGATCGCTTCGATGATCTTGACCGCCCCTTCATAGAAGACACGGCCATGCTCGGTCGGCGTCAGCTTGCGCGTGGTGCGGTTGAAAAGGCGCACGCCGAGATAGCGCTCCAGCTCCTTGATGCGGTTGCTGGCGACAGCCGGGGACGCCCGCTGGTCCCGGCCGGCGGCAGAAAGGTTTCCCAGTTCGACGACGCGAACGAAAACACGAAGATTATCGAAATATGACATGGTTCCCACCCCTGTCTTACACCGTTCCATGATGTAGCATTTTATAGTTTTTTTTGAAAGAGATGGGCGATTTATGGCGTTTTCCTGCGGCTCAGGCTTTGGCACATACTCTTTCGCATAAAAGGGAGAGCCGCATGTATGAATATGCCATAGCCTGGGAATGGCTGAATTTTGCCGTCCGCTGGTTGCACGTGATCACCGGCATTGCGTGGATCGGCTCGTCATTCTATTTCGTGGCGCTGGATCTTGGCCTGCGGCAGCGTCCGGACCTTCCGGTCGGCGCCCATGGCGAGGAATGGCAGGTGCATGGCGGCGGTTTCTATCACATCCAGAAATATCTGGTCGCTCCGGCGCAGATGCCCGAACATCTCACCTGGTTCAAATGGGAATCCTATGCGACGTGGCTGTCCGGCTTCGCCATGCTGTGCATCGTCTATTATGCCGGCGCCGACCTCTACCTGATCGATCCGCATGTGCTTGATGTCTCGCGCCCGGTGGCCATCGCGATCTCGCTGGCTTCGATCTTCGGCGGCTGGGTGGTCTATGACACGATCTGCAAGTCGCCGCTGGGCCGCAACGATACGCGGCTGATGGTGCTGCTCTATTTCATTCTGGTGGGCATGGCCTGGGGCTATACCCAGCTGTTCACCGGCCGTGCCGCCTTCCTGCATCTGGGTGCCTTCACGGCGACGATCATGTCGGCAAACGTGTTCATGATCATCATTCCGAACCAGAAGAAGGTGGTTGCGGACCTCATTGCCGGCAAGACGCCGGATCCGAAGCTGGGCAAGCAGGCCAAGCAGCGCTCCACCCACAACAACTACCTGACGCTGCCGGTGCTGTTCCTGATGCTGTCGAACCATTATCCGCTGGCATTCGGCACCCAGTACAACTGGATCATCGCATCGCTGGTCTTCCTGATGGGCGTCACCATCCGCCACTGGTTCAACACGCGCCATGCCCGCAAGGGCGATCCGACCTGGACCTGGCTTGTCACCGCCATCCTGTTCATCGTCATCATGTGGCTGTCGACGGTGCCGAAAATCCTGTCGGGAGGCCCGGCCGCCGACAAGGTATCGGCCGTGCAGCAGCCCTTCATCGCCTCGGCGGAATTTCCCAAGGTGCGCGATACGGTCCTCGGCCGCTGCTCCATGTGCCATGCGAAGGAGCCGGGCTGGGAAGGGCTTATCGCCCCGCCCAAGGGCGTCATGCTGGAAACCGATGGCCAGATCGCCGCGCATGCCCGCGAGATTTATCTCCAGGCCGGGCGCTCGCACGCCATGCCACCGGCCAACGTGACCGCCATCTCCAACGAGGAGCGGCAATTGCTGGCCAAGTGGTATGAGAACACAGTCAAGGGAGGAACAATCCAATGAGCCAACTGCTGCTGCGCGGCCGGGTGCTGACCTTTACCGATGCGCCGAAGGCCATCGATGACACCGCGTCCTATTCCTATTTCGAAGACGGTGCCGTTCTCATCGAAAACGGCAGGGTTGCCCGCGTGGGTGACCATGCAACGCTTGCGCCTCTGGCCGGGCCGCAGGCGGAGATCGTCGATCACCGCCCGCATCTGATCCTGCCGGGCTTCATCGACACGCATCTGCACTTCCCGCAGACGCAGGCCATCGCCTCCTACGGGGCGCAGCTGCTGGAATGGCTCAATACCTACATCTTCGTCGAGGAGCAGAAGTTCGCGTCCTCCGCCCATGCCGATTTCATCGCCGGGCGCTTCATGGACGAACTTCTGCGCAACGGCACCACCTCGGCGGTTGCCTATTGCTCGGTGCATCCGGAAAGCGTCGACGCCTATTTCGCGGCAGCGGAAAAGCGCAACATGCTGATGATCGGCGGCAAGGTCATGATGGACCGCAATGCGCCGGAAGGGCTGCGCGACACGGCGCAGTCCGGTTACGACGAGACCAAGGCGCTGATCGCGAAATGGCACGGCCGCGGCCGGGCGCACTATGCCATCAGCCCGCGCTTTGCCATCACCTCGACGCCCGAGCAGATGGAGATGAGCCGGGTTCTCGTGCGTGAACATCCCGAATGCTACGTGCAGACGCACCTGTCGGAAAACCGCGACGAGGTTGCCTATGCCACGTCGCTTTACCCCGCCGCCAAGGATTATACCGACATCTATGCCGGCTATGACCTCCTGGGCAAAAAGATGCTGCTCGGGCACTGCATCTATCTCTCCGACCGGGAAATTGCGGCGCTGGCCGAAACCGGGTCCGTGGCGGTCTTCTGCCCGACCTCCAATCTGTTCCTCGGCAGCGGCCTGTTCGACCGCGACCGGTTCCAGACGCTGGGCGCGCGGTTTTCGGTGGCGACGGATGTCGGCGGCGGCACCAGCTTCTCCATGCTGGAGACGATGGCCGAAGCTTATAAGGTGCTGCATGTGCAGGGCCAGCGCCTCTCGCCCTTCGCGTCCTACTACATGATGACGCTCGGCAATGCGCGGGCGCTCGGCCTTGAAGACCGGATCGGATCGCTGCATGCGGGCGCCGATGCCGATATCACGGTACTCGACAGCCGCGCCAAGCCGGCGATGGAATTGCGCATGCGCACGGCAACCACGCTCGCCGAAGAGCTGTTCATCCTGCAGACCATGGGGGATGACCGTTCGGTGGCCGAAGTCTATGTGGCGGGCAAGCCGATGAAGAGCAGGCTCGACAAACATCCGGCGGCGGGGCCGGCCCGGTCGGCGGCCGATCTGCAGATCGCCTGAGGATGACGAAAAAGGGGCCGTCGGCCCCTTTTGCTTTTCCCGCTAGAGTTCGTGCGGTTTGCGGCCACCCATGGCCTGCGTCAGTTCATCGGCGGTCCGGCGGATGACCGGTCCAAACACATCCAGCTTGTTCTTGGGCAGGCGCACGGCCGGGCCTGAAATCGAAATCCCGGCGATGGCCTCGCCGTGTTCATTGAAAACGGGTGCTGCAATGCAGCGCATGCCGAGCGTGTGCTCCTCATCGTCGATCGACCAGCCGCGTGCGCGGATCTGCTGAATGTCCTTCAAGAGGGCGGGCAGCGTATCGAGCGTGCGGTCGGTGAAATGCGCCAGCGTCTTGCCGCTGAGCATCTGGCCGATATCGGTGTCCGACCAGGTCGACAGGATCGCCTTGCCGATGCCCGATGCATGGATGGGGCCGCGCCGTCCCGGCCGGAAGAAGGCGCGCATCGGCGCATGGCTCTCGATCTGGGAGATGAACACCACATCGCCCTCATCCTCGATGGCGACATTGGCGGTCTCGCCGCACGCGTCCATCAGCTTTTTCAGGAATGGCCGGCTGATGCTGCCGAGCTTGCGGTAGCGCAGGAAGGCGTTGCCGATTTCAAAGGCGCGCACGCCGACCGTCCATTCGCCGGATTCCGGGTCATGCGCGAGCATGCCGTGATTGGCAAGCGACGTCAGCAGCCGGTGAACGGTCGATGGCGCCATGCCCGTGTGGTCGGCGAGGTCCGTCAGCGTCGATCCGTCATTGTCGGCGACGATGCTGAGCAGATGGAGGCTGCGGTCAAGCACCTGAACCGAGGAAGGCACGGCATTCTCCCCCGCCTTGCGTCCCCGCCTGCCTTTTGCTGCTGTTGACTGTAAGGCCATGCTGCCGTCTTTCCCCTTGCATTACGATGCATTGGCATAATCCGGCGCGGTTGATTTTACCAGTTTTATTGAAAATCTTTATTTCCATATAATGAGAATGATTTCCAGAAATTCATTGTGCGATTTATGAAACGGATTATGATCCCACTAAATCTGGAGGAATGATCATGACCAAAATGCGTGCTGTCGATGCTGCGGTTCTTATCCTGGAAAAGGAGGGGATCGATTGCGCTTTCGGTGTGCCGGGCGCGGCCATCAACCCGTTCTATTCGGCGCTGCGCGCCCGCGGTTCGGTTCGCCATATCCTGGCGCGCCACGTGGAAGGCGCTTCGCACATGGCGGAGGGCTATACCCGCGCCAATCACGGCAATATCGGCGTGTGCATCGGCACATCGGGCCCGGCCGGCACCGATATGATCACCGGTCTTTACTCGGCCTCGGCCGATTCCATCCCCATTCTGTGCATCACCGGGCAGGCGCCGCGCGCCCGTCTCGACAAGGAGGATTTTCAGGCCGTCGATATCGCTTCCATCGCCAAGCCGGTGACCAAATGGGCGGTGACCGTGATGGAACCCGGCCTGGTGCCCTACGTCTTCCAGAAGGCCTTTCACATCATGCGCTCGGGCCGTCCGGGGCCGGTGCTGATCGACCTGCCGCTGGATGTGCAGCTGGCGGAAATCGAATTCGACGCCGACACCTATGAACCGCTCGAGCCGTACAAGCCCACCGCAACGCGCGCGCAGGTGGAAAAGGCGCTTGTTATGCTCAATGCGGCGGAACGCCCGCTGATCGTGGCGGGCGGCGGCATCATCAATGCCGATGCTTCCGATCTCCTGGTTGAATTTGCCGAAATCACCGGCGTTCCCGTCATCCCGACATTGATGGGCTGGGGAACGATCCCGGACGATCACCGGCTGATGGCGGGCATGTGCGGCCTGCAGACCTCGCACCGCTACGGCAATGCCACGCTGCTGGCATCGGACTTCGTGCTGGGGATCGGCAACCGCTGGGCCAACCGGCATACGGGCAATGTCGCGACCTATACGGAAGGGCGCACATTCGTGCATGTCGACATCGAGCCGACCCAGATCGGCCGCGTCTTCGCACCGGATTTCGGCATTGTCTCCGATGCGGGCAAGGCGCTGAAGCTGTTCCTCGACGTGGCCACCGAATGGAAGGCCGCGGGCAAACTGCGCGACTGGTCGGCATGGGCGCGGGAATGCCAGGAGCGCAAGCGCACCCTGCTGCGCAAGACGCATTTCGACCAGACGCCGCTGAAGCCGCAGCGCGTCTATGAGGAGATGAACAAGGCGTTCGGCCGCGATACCTGCTATGTCACGACCATCGGCCTCAGCCAGATCGCCGGGGCGCAGTTCCTGCATGTCTACCGCCCGCGCAACTGGATCAATTGCGGTCAGGCCGGTCCTCTTGGCTGGACCTTGCCCGCCGCCCTCGGCGTGCGTGCCGCCGATCCGCACCGGCCGATCGTGGCGCTCTCCGGCGACTATGATTTCCAGTTCATGATCGAGGAACTGGCCGTCGGCGCCCAGCACAAGCTGCCCTATCTGCACGTGGTCGTGAACAATTCCTATCTCGGGCTGATCCGTCAGGCGCAGCGCGGTTTCAACATGGATTTCGAAGTGTCGCTTGCTTTCGACAACATCAATGCGTCTGATGATGCGGAGAAAGGCTACGGCGTCGACCACGTGGCGGTGGCCGAGGGTCTCGGCTGCAAGGCCATCCGCGTGCGCAGCCCCAACCAGTTTGCCGACGCCTTTGCGCAGGCGCAGGCGCTGATGGACGAACACCAGGTGCCGGTGGTCATCGAGTTCATCCTCGAGCGGGTGACCAATATCTCCATGGGCGCCGACATCAATGCGGTGGTCGAGTTCGAGGAGCTGGCCGAACAGAAACAGGATGCGCCGACCGCCGTCGCGGCATTCCTTGACTGACATTCACTGACTTTCCGGAGGTCTCATGCCCAAATTTGCAGCCAATCTGACGATGCTCTTCAACGAGGTTCCGTTTCTCGACCGCTTTGCACTGGCCAGCCAGGCGGGTTTCGATGCGGTGGAATATCTCTTCCCCTATGAATTCGATGCGGCCGTTCTCAAACAGAAACTCGGGCAGCACCGGCTGGTGCAGGTGCTGCACAATCTTCCGGCCGGCAATTGGGCGGGCGGCGAGCGCGGCATAGCGGTGCTGCCGGACCGGATCGATGAGTTCCGGCGCGGCGTTGCCACGGCCATCGACTATGCCACCGAGCTGGGGTGCAGGCAGATCAACTGCCTTGCCGGCATCGCGCCGGTCGGGCTGGCGGCCGATGTGCTGCGCACGACATTCGTGCACAATCTGCGCCTGGCGGCGCAGGAGCTCGCCAGGCACCAGATCCGCCTGCTGATCGAGCCGATCAATGCCTACGATATTCCCGGTTTCTACCTGAATACCGTCGAACAGGCGGCATCGATCATCGACGAGGTCGGCAGCGACAATCTCTTCATCCAGTACGATCTCTATCACCAGCAGCGCACGCGCGGCGAACTGGTGGCGACCTACCAGCGCCACAAGGACCGGATTGCCCATATCCAGCTGGCCGACAATCCCGGCCGGAATGAGCCGGGCATGGGCGAGATCAACTATCCCTTCGTGTTCGAGGCACTGGACGAGGCCGGTTACACCGGCTGGATCGGCTGCGAATACAAACCAAAGACTGAAACGCAACGCGGACTGGGCTGGCTGAAGGACTTTTCCGACGCGCAGAAATCCGCCGACATCTTGAGAATGAGGAGCTGAGGACATGGCTGACATAGGTTTCATCGGACTGGGCATCATGGGCACGCCCATGGCACGTCACCTGCAGGATGCGGGGCATAACGTCTACACCTCGAAATTCTTCATCGAGCCGCGCCCGGAACTGGTCGAGAACGGCCTGAAGATCGTTGAAAGCCCCAAGGCTCTCGCCGAAAAGACGGATATCATCATCCTGATGCTGCCGGATACGCCCGAGGTCAAGGACGTGCTCTTTGGCGAAAACGGCGTGGTCTTCGGCTTGAAGCCGGGCAAGCTCGTTATCGACATGAGCTCGATCTCGCCGATTGAAACGAAGGAATTCGCCAAAAGGGTTCGCGAGACGGGCAGCGAATATATCGATGCGCCGGTGTCCGGCGGCGAGGTGGGCGCCAGGAACGCCACGCTCAGCATCATGGCGGGCGGCGAGCAAAGCGCCTTCGACCGGGCCCTGCCGCTGTTCAAGCTGATGGGCAAGAACATCACGCTCGTCGGCGATTGCGGCGACGGCCAGGTGACCAAGGTTGCCAACCAGATCATCGTTGCCCTGACCATCGAAGCCATTTCGGAAGCGCTGGTGCTGGCGTCGAAGGCCGGTGCCGATCCGGCGCGGGTGCGCGAGGCCCTGATGGGCGGCTTTGCCTCCTCGCGCATTCTCGAACTGCATGGCGAGCGGATGATCAAGCGGACATTCGAACCGGGTTTCCGCATTTCGCTGCACCAGAAGGATCTCAACCTTGCCTTGCAGAGCGCCAAGACGCTGGGCGTCTCGCTGCCCAACACGGCATCGACGCAGGAACTGTTCAACAGCTGTGCTGCGAACGGCGACAGCGGTCTCGACCACTCCGGACTGGTCAAGGCGCTGGAGCGCATCGCCAACCACGCGGTCGCCTGAGTTCGACAGACAAGGCCATGGGGGCGGACAATAATGACATTGAAGACCGCCCCCAGGGCATTGCTGGCATCCCTGTTTGACGCCGCCGTGGCGGCGGCGCAGGCCGAACGCACCGTTGCCGCCAACCTGCCGGACCGCCCGAAAGGGCGCACCATCGTCATCGGTGCGGGCAAAGGCTCGGCGCAGATGGCGCGCGCTTTCGAACAGGCCTGGGATGGCCCGCTGCAAGGGGTTGTCGTCACCCGCTACGGTTTCGGCGTGCCATGCGAGCGGATCGAGATCATCGAGGCGGCACATCCGGTGCCCGATGCGGCGGGTCTGAGGGCCACGGCACGACTGTTTGACGCGGTTGCTGGCCTGACGGAGGACGATCTTGTGGTGGCGCTGATATCCGGCGGCGGTTCCGCGCTGTTGCCGGCACCGCCGGAAGGCATGACACTCGATGACGAGATTGCGGTCAACAGGGCATTGCTGGCATCCGGCGCACCCATCGCCGCGATGAACACGGTGCGCAAGCACCTTTCAACCGTCAAAGGCGGGCGGCTGGCCGCCGCCGCCTTTCCGGCGCGGGTCGTCACGCTCGTGATATCCGATATTCCGGGCGACAACCCGGCTCTGGTTGCGTCGGGTCCGACCGTCCCGGATGAAGCATCGCTCGACGATGCACGGGCGATCGTGCGCCAGTACAATCTTGCATTGCCGCCGGCGGCCTTGCGGCATCTGTCGCTGGATGCGGCCCGCGCGCCCAGCCCCGGCGATCCCGGTTTTGCCCGCAACACGGTCCGCATCATCGCTTCGGCGGCGGTCTCGCTCGACGCGGCCGCAGCGGAGGCGCGGCGCCAGGGCGTCGACGCCGTCATCCTGTCCGATGCCATCGAGGGGGAGGCGCGGGAGGTGGCGCATGTGCATGCGGCGCTTGCCCGCGAAGTTTTGACCAGAAACCGGCCGTTCACGGCGCCGGTGGTTCTCCTGTCCGGGGGAGAAACCACGGTCACCGTGCGCGGGAAGGGCAAGGGCGGGCGCAACACGGAGTTTCTTCTGTCTTTTGCGCTTGGCATTGCCGGGGCCGGGGGCATTTCGGCGCTGGCCGCCGATACGGACGGCATCGATGGTTCGGAGGACAATGCCGGGGCTTTTGCCGACGGCAGCACCGCCGCGCGGCTGGCGGGTCTTGGGAGGGACGCGCGCAGCCTGTTGAATGCCAATGATGCGTGGTCGGCGTTCGATGCTCTCGGTGATCTGTTTGTGCCGGGCCCGACGGGCACCAATGTCAATGATTTCCGGGCCATTTATATCGATGGCGGCAGCTAGGGTCCTGACCCTAGTTCCTTTCGCGTTGGCTGCCCGAATAGGAGCGGACGGGAATGCCAAGGACATGGATCAGCGGATCGATGCCGAGGTCGGCCAATTGATCCAGCGGCAGGGTGTTGAGTTCGGCAATGGTGCGGCGCGCATTGCGCCAGGCAATATAGTTGCGGTAAATGTTCATTTTCATACCTCGTCTTTGTTCGTCAAATAGATCTGTGAACACGACGGAGTATGCGCGGTCCGGTCAAAAACCGGTATCCCGTTTGGCCGAAGAGATTGCCTGATCCTCCGAGAGTGCGGCCGGCCGGCGGTTATTCTCCCGCGTCGCCGCCCATCCGGTCGATGTCGCGGCGCAGGATGATCGATGTGGTGACGTCATCCACTTCTTCCAGCAGCGCCACCGTGTTGCGGATCGTGTTGAGATGGTTCATCGACGGCACCTCGACCTCGACAATCAGGTCGAGCTGCCCGCTGACCGAGGAAACGCGCCGGACTTCCGGACGGGCCGCAAGCTGGTCCAGCACGCCGAGCGCCGGGGTGCGCACCAGGCTGATCAGCAGGAAGGCACAGATCACCCCCTCGTTCAGCTGTCCGATATCGGCCCGGTAACCGCGGATCACCCCCGACCGTTCGAGAAAAAGAATGCGCTCGCTGGTTGCGCTGCGCGACAGACCGATCTTGCCGGCGAGCGTCTTCAGCGGAATCTTGGCATCGCGCGACAGGATGCTCAGAATGTTCCGGTCCTTTTCATCGAGTTCCTTCATTGCCCTCTTCTCTTCCCCCGACCAAATGCCGGTTCAGGCCGTCCTTCTGACGGTCAAACCGGCGGATTAACGGATGCCCCATTTTGAGGCCCGTGCCAAGCTCTGGCGAAAAGGAGTTGATGCATGATCAATCTGTCCCATCCGGCACCGGCATTTTCGAATGCGGAAGCCCTCGCCATCGCCAAGGAGCATTTTGGCGTCGAGGGCCGGATCAGTTCGCTCGCCAGTGAACGCGACCAGAATTTCCGGATCGATGCATCGGATGGCTCCATCTGGATTCTCAAAGCCGTCAATTCCAGCGAGCCGAAGGACCAGAGCGATTTCCAGACGGCGCTGCTGCATCATCTGGAAGCAAACGCCTCCGATCTGCCGGTGCCAAGACTGCGCCGGTCGCGCGGCGGGCAGGTGCTGGTGCAGGTTCAATCCCAGGCCGGCGAACAGCATTGCATCCGCATGGTGTCGTGGCAGGACGGCGATCCCCTGGCCGAACGCGAACGCACGCCGGCGGTCCTGCAAAGCCTCGGCGGGATGCTTGGACGGCTGGACAGGGCCATGCAGGGCTTCATGCATCCCGGCGCGCTCAGGACATTCGACTGGGACATGCGGGCAGCGGGCCTGTCGCGCCAGCGCCTGAAATATATCGACAATGCCGAGGATCGTGCGCTGCTCGGCCGCTTCCTCGACCGGTTCGAGGCGCGGGTGGCGCCGCGCCTGCCTCGCTTACGCGCCGCCGTCATCCACAATGACGCCAATGACTGGAATGTGCTGGTCGATCCGGACAATCCGGGAAAAATTGCCGGCCTGATCGATTTCGGCGATGCGCTGCACAGCGTGCTGATCGCGGAAGTGGCGGTGGCCTGCGCCTATTCCATTCTCGATCTCGACGATCCCATCGGCGCGGCAGTCGCCATCGTTGCGGGTTTCCATGCGGAATATCCCCTGCAGGAACAGGAGCTGGACCTGCTGTTCGACCTGATCGCCATGCGGCTCGTCACCAGCGTCACGCTGTCGGCGCAGCGCAAGGACAAGACGGATGACAATCCCTATCTTGCCATCAGCGAGGCCCCCGCATGGGCATTGCTGCGGCGCCTCGATGCGATCAATCCGGGCTTTGCCACGGCGATTTTCCGCCATGCCTGCGGATATGATGCGTCTGCGGGTGCCAAGGCGGTTGCCGGTTGGATCAAGCGCAACAACCGGACCTTTGCTCCCGTTCTCACGCAGCATCCGGCCACCGCGGCCAAGGCGCTGGTTCCCTATGGCGATCCCGAAAATGCCATGACCGTCTGGTCCGCGGCGCAGCAGCCGGACAAGGCAACCGCATGGTGGGATGCCTATTGCGCGGAAAACGGTGTTGCGCTTGGCATCGGGCCGTGGGGCGAGGAACGCTCCGTCTATACCGGTGTGATGTTCGAATCGCGTTTCATTGCCGGCGAGCGGCGCACCCGGCATCTCGGCCTTGACCTCTTCATGGCTGCAGGCACGAAGCTGTTCACCCCCATCGCGGCAACTGTCGCGGAAGTCGTCATCGAGCCCGATCCGCTGGGTTATGGCTGCCTGGTCAAACTCGAACATGCGCCGGACGGCTGCCCGCCCTTTGCAACGCTGTGGGGGCATCTTGCGCATGAGGCCCTGACGCGGCTGCGTCCGGGCGACGTGCTTCAAGCGGGCGATCTCGTCGGCCAAATGGGCGCGCCCGCGGAAAATGGCGGCTGGGCACCGCATCTGCACCTGCAATTGTCGGTGGATTCATCCCTGTCGGCAACCGCCATCCTCGGTGTCGGCGAAGCGCGCTATCTCCCGGTCTGGGGTGAACTCTTCCCGGACCCGGCCAATTTCATCGGCCTGCCGCGCGAGACATTCCAGCAGACGGGGCGCAGCAGGGAGGCCATTGTTGCCGCGCGCCGCACATCGCTCCTGCCCAATCTGTCGATCTCCTATGCGGAGCCGATCAAGTTCGTGCGCGGCGAGGGTGTCTGGCTGATCGACGATCGCGGCCGGGCCTATCTCGACTGTTTCAACAATGTCTGTCATCTCGGCCATGCCCATCCGGATGTGGTGAGGGCCCTGTCATGGCAGGCGGGCCTGCTCAACACCAACACGCGCTATCTGCACGACAATATCGTCACCTATGCGGAGCGGCTGACCGCGACACTGCCCGGTGATCTCGCGGTCGCGACCTTCGCCTGTTCTGGCAGCGAGGCCAACAGCCTGATGCTGCGGATGATGCGGGCGCACACGGGCCGCGAGGAGGCGATTGTTCTCGATTGGGCCTATCACGGCACGACGCAGGAACTGATCGAGCTCAGCCCCTACAAATACAAGCGTCGAGGCGGAAAAGGCCGCAAGCCGCATGTCTATGAGGCCGCCATTCCCGATCCCTACCGCGCGCCCTCCGGCTGGCCGCAGGCGGAGATTGCCAGCCGCTATGCGGAAAGCGTTGCCGAACAGATCGAACAGATGCGCCGGGCAGGCAAAGCGCCGGGCCTGTTCCTTGCCGAGTCCATTCCCAGCGTTGCCGGTCAGGTTTTCCTGCCGGATGGTTACCTCAAAGAGGTCTACGCGATGGTGCGTGCCGCCGGCGGTATCTGCGCGGCGGATGAAGTGCAGGTCGGTTTCGGCCGCGTCGGCAGCCATTGGTGGGCGTTCGAGACGCAAGGCGTCGTGCCCGACATCGTCACCATGGGCAAGCCCATCGGCAACGGCCATCCCATGGCGGCGGTGGTAACGACGCGCGAGATCGCCGCCTCGTTCAACAACGGCATGGAATATTTCAACACATTCGGCGGCAACCCGGTGTCCTGTGCCGTTGGCCTTGCGGTGCTCGACGTGATCGAGCGCGACAATCTGCGGCAGAATGCGCTGGACACAGGCAATTACCTGCTGCAGCGCTTCGAGGAGATGAAGGCCCGTCATGCCATCATCGGCGATGTGCGCGGACAGGGGCTGTTTCTCGGCGTCGAGCTCGTCACGGACCGCAAGAGCAAGGAGCCTGCCACGCAGATTGCCCGCGCCATCAACAATGGTGCGAGAGAGCGCGGTGTCCTGATGGGAACGGAGGGACCGCACGACAACATCCTGAAGCTGCGCCCGCCGATGATTTTCAGCCGGGCGAATGCGGATTATCTGATCGACGTGTTGGAGGACACGTTCACGGCCGTCCTGGCGAACCAGTGATCCAAACACCGAAGAACGAACGAACCGCCGGGCGGGTGTCCGGCGGACGGGAAAGATTTATTCAATCACAATGAGGGAGAACATCATGAAACGGACTGCACTTCTCGCCCTGCTGCTGGCATCGGCAGCCTTTACCGCCACCCCCGCCAAGGCCGACACGCTGTCGGTGATCAAGGAACGCGGCCGCGTCAATTGCGGCGTCAGCCAGGGCGTCCTCGGCTTTTCCAATGCGGACAGCACGGGCAAATGGACCGGCTTCGACGTCGATTTCTGCCATGCGGTTTCCGCGGCAATCTTCGGCGACCCGGACAAGGTCAACTTCATTCCGCTTTCCACCAAGGACCGCTTCACCGCGCTGCAGTCCGGCGAAGCCGATCTCTTGTCGCGCCAGACCACATGGACCCTGTCGCGCGATACCACCATGGGCCTCAAATTCGTCGGCACCGCCTATTATGACGGGCAGGGCTTCATGGTGAAGAAGTCGCTGGGCGTGAAGAGCGCGAAAGAGCTTTCCGGCGCCTCGCTGTGCACCGAGACCGGCACGACAACCGAACTCAACGTTGCCGATTATTTCAAGGCGAACAACATCACCTACGAGATCGTCTCGTTCGAGCGCCCGGATGAAACCATTGTCGCGCTGAACAACGGCCGCTGCGATGTCTACACGACGGATGCCTCCGCACTCTACGCGCAAAGGCTGACCCTGTCCGACCCCGAGGGATTCATGGTGCTGCCCGAGATCATTTCCAAGGAGCCTTTGGGACCGGCCGTGCGCCAGGGCGATGACCGCTGGTTCAACATCGTCCGCTGGACGCTGTTCTCGATGATCGAGGCGGAAGAGCTGGGCATTACCAGGGAGAACATCGCCAAGCAGATGGAATCCGGCAATCCGTCGATCAAGCGCTTTCTGGGCGCCGAGGGGGATACGGGCGCGCCGCTGGGCCTCGACAAGGGCTGGATCTACAACATCGTGTCGACAACCGGCAATTACGGCGAAATGTTCGACCGCAATCTCGGCAAGGGCAGTCCCTTGAAGATCGACCGGGGCATCAACGCCTTGTGGAATGCGGGCGGCCTGATGTATGCGCCGCCAGCGCGGTAAGACGCGGTTACCATGATAAAAGGGCGGGCGGTGTATTGGACCGCCCGCCCTTGTTTCATTCCATCACCGCATGTTCCGGCGGCGCGGCGCTGGGTGCCGGCTTGCGCAGCAGGAACACCAGCGGGATGGCCGCCAGCGACATCAGCATCAGCAGCTTGAAATCATCCATATAGGCGATGATCGTGGCCTGCAGGGTGATGATGCCGTCAAGCGAAGCGCGGCCCGCCGCCTTCAGCGGGTCGAGATGCTGCATCACGGCAGGCGCATTGAAGGCATGGTTGAACGGCGTGACATAGGCAGCGATCGAGGCGTGGTTGGTCTGCACATTCTCGGTGATCAGCGCCGTGACGATGGAAATGCCGACGCTGGAACCGATATTGCGCGAGAGATTGTACAGGCCCGTGCCTTCGCCGCGCATGCTGGCAGGCAGGGTGGCAAAGGCAATCGTCGTCAGCGGCACGAAGAGGAAGCCGAGGCCCGCACCCTGGATGAAGCCCACTGAAACGATGGTCCACTGCGATACGTCAGGCGTCCAGCCGGTCATGTCGTACATGGCCCAGGCGGTCAGCCCGAGGCCGAGCACCAGGAGGAAGCGCGTATCGACCTTGCCGATGAGGCGGCCGACGATGAACATGCACACCATTGTGCCGACGCCGCGCGGGCCCATGACGATGCCCGCCGTGGTGACGGGATAGCCCATAAGGGTCTGCAGGTAGGGCGTCATCAGGGCGAGCGAGGCGAGATAGGTCACGCCGACGATGAAGATGAAGAACATGCTGACGGCAAAGTTCCGGTCAAGGAACAGCCTTGGATTGACGAAGGACCGTTCGGCCGTGAAGGTATGGCTGAGGAACAGGTAGAAGGCGCTGACGCAGACCAGCGCTTCCAGCTGGATTTCGCCGGAAGAAAACCAGTCGAGCTGTTCGCCGCGGTCGAGAAAAAGCTGAAGGGCGGCGATGGCGAGGCTGAGCGTGCCGAAGCCGAACCAGTCCAGCTTGGCCTTCAGCTCCCGCCCGGTTTCGGTGACGAAGGCAACGATGCCGGCAAAGGCGAGAAGGCCGATGGGAACGTTGATGTAGAACACCCAGCGCCAGCTGATATTATCGGTCAGCCAGCCGCCGATGACGGGGCCGAGCACGGGACCGACCATGACGGAAACGCCGAACAGCGCCATGGCCGAGCCGCGCTCCTCGACGGAATAGATGTCGAGAAGGATGCCTTGCGACAGGGGGACGAGCGAGGCGCCGAACAGGCCCTGCAACAACCGGAAAGCCACGATCTGCGGCAGCGACTGGGCAATGCCGCACAGCACCGACGCCACGACGAACCCGGCGATGGCGGTGAGCAGCACGCGCTTGCGGCCGAAGCGGGCGGCGAGAAAGCCCGACGGCGGCGTCATGATCGCTGCGGCAACGATGTAGGAGGTCAGGACCCAGTTGATCTGGTCGGCGCTCGCCGCAACGCTGCCCTGGATATAGGGCAGCGCCACGTTGGCGATGGTCGTATCGAGCGCCTGCATGATCACGGCGAGAATGACACAGGCCGTGATCGCGCCGCGATTGGCAACCGGTGCGGTGCCCGGCAGTGCGACGGTGCTAGACATGATCCTTGCTGCCCAGGAGCGATTGCACGAACTGCGGCAGGCCGCGTGCATGGCCGGTATCGACTTCGGTCGTCACGCTCATGCCGACGCGCAGGGGCGGCTTGCCCGCCATGTCGTTTATGCTGACGAGCATGGGAATGCGCTGCACAACCTTAACCCAATTGCCGGTTGTATTCTGTGCGGGCAGCAGCGAGAAGCTCGAGCCGGAGGCCGGGCTGATGCTGGCAACCGTGCCCTTCCATTCGACGCCCGGATAGGTGTCGACGGTCACGGTCACCGGCTGGCCCGGCTTCACATAGGTCAGCTCGGTTTCCTTGGGACTGGCGGCGACCCACATATGGGTTGTCGAAACCAGGCTGAAACCGGCCTGCGAGGCCTGGAGATAGGCGCCGACCTGCAGCGAACTGACATTGGTCACGATCCCGTCGAAGGGCGCGCGCACCGTGGTCGCGTCAAAATCGTGCTGGGCCTTGTCGACGGTTGCCTTTGCGGCGAGATAGGACGGGTTCTGCTCGACGGGCTGGTCGGCATTGTTGCCCAACTGGGCGAGCGTGGTGGCAGCCTGCGCCCTGGCGACATCGACCTTCTGCTGGGCGGCATCCAGATCATGCTTGGCCTGATCATAGGTGGCCTTGGAGACGGCGGCGGTGTTGGTCAGGTCCGCCTGGCGCTGCAGCGTCTTCTGGTAGAAGGGAATATCGGACTCGGCCTGGGCGATTTCCGCCAGCGTCTGCTTGTAGCTCGCCTGCAGGTTGAGGATCTGGTTGCGAACGGTGCCGAGCTGCGCCTGAGCACCCTCAAGAGCGATGCGGTAGACGTCGGGATTGATGCGGAACAGGATCTGTCCCTGCTTGACGACCTCGTTGTCATGCACGTCGATGGCGCTGACCAGCCCCGATATATCGGTGGAAACGCCGACCATGTCCGCCTGCACATAGGCGTTGTCGGTGGACATGACCTGCCCGCCGGTGACGTAGAAATAGCCGCCGACCACGAGGGCAAGCGGCAGCGCGGCGAAGAGCACGGGACGCAGACGGTTGCGGCGGGTTTTCGGCGGCGTGATATCGGGCAGCGGCACCGGTTCGTTGACGCGGGCGGCAACGGGTGTTTCGCCGGGTGCGTCGGTCTTTTCCAGAACAGGCGCGGCGTGCCCCGGTGCGGCGGGGTGATCGGTATTGGCGGGAATGCGGGAGTTGGGAGATCCGTCAGCCATGGTGTGTCTTCCTGTCATCGACCGGTGTCTGACAGGCATCGATCAAATTGGACTTCATAAGGGTTAGAGTGCGGATGAGATGTTCGCGGTCTTCCGCCGGCACATTTTCGAGTGCTTCGGACCGGGTGACTTCGCCGATGACGCGCATATCCGCCAGATGCGGCCGTGCTTCATCGCGCAGGAACAGCAGCCAGATGCGGCGGTCGGTCGGGTGCCGGCGCCGCTCGATCAGGTTGCGCTCCTGCAGCTTGTCGAGGATGCGCACCAGCGTGATCGGCTCGATTTCGAGGATTTCGGCCAGTCCGGCCTGATGAATCCCCTCGTTCTTGGACAGATAGGCCAGCGTCTGCCACTGCGACCGGGTCAGGCCGAGGCATTTCGCCCGTTGCTCAAACCGCTTGCGCAGCAACCGCGCAACATCGTGCAGCAGAAAGCCAAGAGTGGGTGTGTCGTCCATGATGTGGGGTTTTGAAACTCATAAGGGTGCTTATAACATTCACACATATAGCATGTGGACTCATGTTTTAGAAGAGACAAGGTGTCACAAGTCAGTGAGGCAAGACGCATAACAAAATGCCCGGCCTCAAGGAGGCCGGGCGCGATATTCCAGATGTTTCTGCAGGCAGGTTTTAGCCGACGAAGGCCCGCTCGACCACATAGGTCGCCGGTTTGTTGTTGGCGCCCTCGACCAGGCCGAAGGACTCCAGAATGGCCTTGGTGTCGTGGATCATGTGCATCGAGCCGCAGATCATGCCGCGGTCGGTTTCGGGATCGAGCGGCGGCAGGCCGAGATCGCTGAACAGCTTGCCGCTCTGCATCAGGTCGGTGATGCGGCCCATGTGGGTGAATGGTTCGCGCGTGGTCGTCGTGTAGAGCCGCAGGCTGTCGGCGGCGAATTCACCGATCAGCGGGTCATCCTTGATGCCCTCGACCATTTCGGTGATGTATTTCAGCTCGGCGATGTCCCGGCAGGTCTGGATCAGGATGACCTCTTCGAACTTTTCATAGGTCTCGGGGTCGCGGATCAGGCTGGCGAAGGGAGCAACGCCGGTTCCCGTCGACAGCATGTAGAGCCGCTTGCCCGGAAGAAGCGCATCGAGAACAAGCGTTCCCGTCGACTTCTTGCGCAGGAGCACCGTATCGCCGCGCTTGATCTTTTGCAGATGTTCGGTCAGCGGGCCGTTGTCGACCTTGATCGAGAAGAATTCGATTTCCTCGTCCCAGGACGGGCTGGCGATGGAATAGGCGCGATAGACAGGCTTTTCCGCATTGGGCAGGCCGATCATGACGAATTCGCCGGAACGGAAGCGGAAGCTCGTGGGCCGCGTGATACGGAAACGGAACAGGCGATCGGTATAGTGGCGCACCTCGGTGACCGTTTCCGCGAACACATTGTCGGGAATCGCAAATGCAACCGGTGCCGAAAGGTCATCCGTTGCATGAATAGGTGCCGCCGTGACGGTCGCTGACGAAGATGCAGTCATCCCTGGGTCTCTCGCTCAATACTTCGTGTCAACACATGAAAGAGAGCCGGGCGTTGCTCCATTCATTGCCTGATTTCCGGCCGCCGCATACGCCAGCCGGGCGCGCTGAACGCAGTCAGCGAGCCCTTATGTAATCAGATGAGCGGAATATGCAATGGCTGATATTGCAAGGCAGATCAGCAAATTAGCGGTTGCTGCCACCCGATGAAACCCATGCCGATACTAATCCGGAGCGATCTTTTAGAAGAATTTAGCGAAGGACGAAACGATCGCAGTCGGTGTATACAGATTCCGGGACTTTCGTGGATAAAATTTCCAGATTGCGGGTCAGGCTCGAGGGCTTGGCGGTGCCGATCAAAACATTCGCCACGACCGGTTCACGGAACGGAAACTGGATGGCGGCGGCTGCCAGGGGCACATTTTCGGCCTCCGCGATGGCCTGCATGGCGCGGACGCGCTCGAGAATATCCGGGGATGCCGGACCATAATCGAAATGCGCGCCGGGGACGGGACCCGTCGCCAGAATGCCGGAATTGAACACGCCGCCAATGACGAGGGACGTGTTCTGCGCCCGGCAGACATCCAGCAGGCCGCGTTCGGCCGCGCGGTCGAGCAGGGAATAGCGTCCGGCGAGCAGAATGCAGTCGAGCGGATGCCGGGCCAGCACATCGAGGCAGACCTCGACTTCGTTCACCCCCAGCCCATAGGCGGCAATCGCCCCGGCCGACTTGAGTTCGTCCAGCGCCTTCAGCCCGCTGCCGAGCAGCTGGTCCATATAGAGGGCGTTTTGTCCGGCACCATGGGTGTAGGCACCAATGTCGTGGATGTATAGGATGTCGATCCGGTTCAGGCCGAGGCGCGCCAGGCTGAATTCGAAGGAACGCATGATGCCGTCATAGCTGTAGTCATAGTCGACGGCGAAGGGCAGGGGATTGACGTAGGAATGATCGGGGACCTGATCCTCCGGCACCGGGCGCATGAGGCGGCCGACCTTTGTCGAAAGCACGTAGCTGTCACGCGGCTTGTCGCGCAGGAAGTCGCCGGTCCGGCGTTCCGACAGGCCGAAACCGTAAAACGGCGCCGTGTCGAAATAGCGTATGCCGGCATCCCACGCGGTCTGCAGGGTTTCCATAGCGGCGTCGCGCGTGCATTCACGATACAGCCCGCCAATCGCCGCCCCGCCGAAGCCGATTTCAGTGACGGCCAGCGGCGTTTTACCAATCTTGCGAATGTCCAATTGTCTCTCCCGGAATCTGTCCCATGGTGGAAGCGGCAAAACGGGATGTCAACCGGTCAGACGATGGATATGCCGCAGGAATGACTGTACGCCGGACGATATTGATGGCAGCTATAGGCAGGTCGCCGCATGCCGCCAAGGTTTCGGCTGTGTGAGGGGCAAGGGGAGTTTGCGGGCGTGAGCAGGGGATACAGACGGGCTGCCGGCGCAGGCGCGGCGTGGTTGGCATCCGCCATTGCGCTGCTTGCCACGGTCGATTCCGCTTCGGCCGAAGCGCCGGGGCGCGTCGTCTCCATGAACCTTTGCACCGATCAGCTGGCGATGCTGCTGGCATCGGGCGGGCAGCTCGTTTCCGTGTCCTATCTCGCCGGGGACGCGACCGTATCGGTTCTGGCCGGGGAGGCGGGGGCGTTTGCGCTCAATCATGGTCAGGCGGAAGAGATATTCCTGATGCAGCCGGATCTCGTCCTGACCAGCACCTACACCACACGGGCCACGACCGATATTCTCAGGCGGCTGGGATTTCGCGTCGAGGAATTCCCGCCGGAAGCCTCCTTCGACGATATCCGCGCCAATGTACGGCGGATGGGTGCCCTGCTCGGGCGCGAAGCCAGGGCGGAAGAACTCCTGGGCGCCATGGACACGGCCCTGGCAAGCGTTCCGGCACGCCGCGCCGATGCGCCCACCGTCGCGCTCTATTATGCCAACCAGATCACCTCGGGCCGCAACACCCTGGCCGGTGAGGTCGTCAACCGGGCGGGGCTCATCAATATGGGCGAAAAGCTCGGCCTCGACGGCACGCAAAAACTGTCACTCGAACAACTGGTCATGGCCACGCCGGACCTGATTGCCACCCACAACGCCTATCCGGCGCCCGCCCTTGCCTATGACGCGCAGCTCCATCCGGCGTTCCGGGCGGCGCTGCAGGGGCGGCAGCCCGTCGATATCCCCGACAAGTACTGGATATGCGGCGGACCGTTCACGGCAGAGGCCGTCAAGCTGCTGTCGGATGCGGCACGGCGGGAGGGCTCCAGATGAAGGATCATTACCGCCTTCTCCTGTCCGGGCTTGCGCTGTTGACCCTTGTCCTGTTCGTGCTGTCGCTGCTCGCCGGTCCGGCCGCACTGGGCATTTCGGACAGTATCCGCGCCCTGCTGACGGGGCAGGGCGATGCCATCGTCATCGTCATGCGGGAAATACGGCTGCCGCGCGCGCTGCTCGGCCTGATGATCGGGGTGACCCTCGGGCTCTCCGGCGCGGTGCTGCAGGGCTATCTGCGCAATCCGCTGGCGGAACCGGGTCTTCTCGGCGTGAGTGCGTCGGCATCGCTCGGCGCGGTGATCGCCATCTATACCGGCCTGTCCCTGGCTTTCCCGCTTGCCCTGCCGCTGATGGCGCTGGCAGGCGCCGTTCTCGCGGTCGTCCTGGTGCAGGCGTTGGCCGGCCGCGGCGCGGGCACGCTGACCATCATTCTCGCCGGTGTCGCGGTCTCGAGCTTTGCCGGGGCGATGACCACGCTGGCGCTGAACCTGTCGCCCAACCCGTTTGCCGCGATGGAGATCGTCTACTGGATGCTGGGATCCCTCACCGACCGCTCCATGCTGCATGTGCAGCTTGCCGCGCCGTTCATCCTTGCGGGCTGGGCGCTGCTGTTCAGCCTCGGCCGCGCGCTCGACACCCTGACACTCGGCCCCGATGCAGCCGCCAGCATGGGCATCAACATCCGGCGGGTGCAGTTCTTCGCCATTCTGGGCACGGCCGCATCCGTCGGGGCGGCCACCGCCGTTGCCGGTGCCATCGGCTTCGTCGGCCTGATCGTGCCGCATGTGCTGCGGCCGCTGGTGGGTGCCCGGCCGTCGCGCCTGCTGCCGGCCAGCGCGCTTGGCGGCGCATCGATGCTGCTGGCAGCCGATATCTTCGTGCGCCTGATAGCGCCGGGCCGGGATTTGAAGCTCGGCGTGCTGACGGCCATGATCGGCGCGCCCTTCTTCCTCTGGCTGGTGTTCCGCACGCGGAGGACGCTGATATGACGATCCTCAGCCTGTCCCATGTCCATGCGTCGCTCGGTTCCAGGGCCGTCCTGCACGATGTATCGCTCGACGTTCGCGCCGGTGAATTTGTTGGCCTGATCGGCCCGAACGGTGCGGGCAAGTCGACCCTTCTGCGGAGCATCCTCGGCCTGGTGCCGTCGAGCGGCGACATCGGCATTGCCGGAAAACCGGCGAGGCGGATGAACATCGGGGAACGGGCAAGGCACGTCGCCTATCTGCCGCAGGACCGCGAAATCGCCTGGGCCGTGTCGGTGGAACATCTCGTCTCGCTCGGCCGCACGCCCTACCGCCGCGGATTTTCCCGGCCGAGCGCGCATGACGCTGCGCTGGTCGAACAGGCGATGCAGCGGATGGATGTTCAGCAGCTGCGCCATCGTTCGGCTCTCGACCTTTCCGGCGGCGAGCGGGCGCGGGTGCTGATCGCCCGTGCCCTGGCGCAGGATGCGGCGCTCCTGCTTGCGGACGAACCGGCGGCGGGGCTCGATCCGGCACATCAGATCGGCCTGATGCAGTCGCTCGCCGATCTGGCCGGCAAGGGCTCGGCTGTGGTTGCATCCCTGCACGACCTCGGCCTTGCCGCGCACTGGTGCAGCCGGCTGGTTCTGATCCACGCAGGCAGGATCGTCGCCGACGGCAGGCCCGCGGAGGTCCTGACGGCCGATCACATGCGCCGGATCTATGGTGTCGAGGCCTATCTCCAGGCGACGGAGCAGGGGCTGATCGTCCAGCCTGTCGCGCTTGCCGGCACGCCGGAAAGGCTCTAGCCCGGCTTGGCCGCCTGCGTCGACGCGAGTTCGGCGGCCTTCTCCAGGGCGATCTGGGTTGCTGCACCGGCACCGGCCGTATCGTTGGTCCCCGAGCGCACGGTCACCGCATTGGATGCCAGCAGGAGACCGGCTTCGCGGAAGGCCACGAGCAGCCGCTTCATCGCCTCACGCTGGATAAGCGACGGATTGCCCGGTTTGGCGGTGAATTTGAGCCGGACAATCATCGAATTCTCGGTGATGTCCTGAATGCCCTGGAATTTCAGCGGAACCAGAAATTCCGGGCCGAATTCCGGATCCTCGAGCATGTCCTGGCCGACCTTCTTGACCGTCTTGCGGATCTTTTCCGGATCGGTGTCGCGGTCGAAACGCAGCTCGAACTTGATCGTGCTCCAGTCCCGGCTGTAATTCGTCACCGACTGGATCTGTCCGAAGGGGATGGTATGCACCGGGCCGTTCTGATGGCGCAGCTGCAGGGAGCGCAGCGTGATGCGCTCGACGGTGCCCTTGAGCTTGCCGGTGTCGATGTATTCACCCGTGCGGAATGCATCGTCGGCAATGAAGAATATGCCCGAGACCACATCCTTCACCAGCGTTTGCGAGCCGAAGGAAATGGCCAGCCCGAGAACGCCGAAGCCGGCAAGCAGCGGTCCGATATCCATGCCGAGGGATGAAAGCACCACGAGCGCGGTGATCGCAACGATGGCGCCAAAGGCGAGATCGCGCACCAGCGGCAGGATCGTCGAGAGGCGTCCGGCGGCGGTGCGCGTTGGACCGTCCGTGTCCTCCTGTCCCGGCAGCAGCGGCCGCGAGGACGGAGAGAGGGCGGTGAAATAGTGCCGCAGGAAACTCCAGATGGCCCAGCCGACGACCACGGCAACGCTGATCCGCAGCAGGCCGGTGATGAGCGACAGTGCCATGGCGTAGGCGCTGTCCATATAGCTGGTCCACAGACGGATAATGAGGAAGAGACCGAGAAGCCAGATGCCCCCGGTCGCCAGTGTCTGGATGGCCGCGATGAAAGCCTGCGCCAGCGGCGGCAGGGGCGTGTCGTTCTTGTGCCGCTCCTGCATGGCCGCAATCAGCGCGTGCATGCCAAGGGCGATGATGGGTATCAGCAGGATGATGACCTGGGTTGCGCCCGCCGCTTCCCCCCAATGGGCGCGCTGCGGAGCACTGGCTGCCATGCAGCCGACAATCCAGATCAGGATGGCAACAAAAGACAGGAATGCCGGAAGCGCGCTTGCGATGACCTGCCGGGTCATGCTCGGTGCCGGTCCGGCAAACACCGCAGTGATGTCCTTGCGCCCGCCAATGAACCACCAGAGCTTCAGAACGGTAACCACGGTCGCTGCAATCAGGAACCAGCCTTCAGTGACGCCGCGGCTGACACCGCTTTCCAGGGACAGGCGGACGAGCTGGCCGACCAGGGCGCCGGTGAGGCCATAGGCGACCAGCATGCGGAAGTGCCATTGCGGATTGTTGATGGGCAGGAGCCTTGCCTGGGGATCGCCAGGCGAGAGGAACAGCCGTCCAACCGCCGCATAGACCAGGGTCAGCGCCGCGGCGTGCAGCAGCCTCAATGTCAGGGTGGAGGCCATCGGCGCGTCAGCCGTCAGGACGTTGATGACAATGTGCCCGACGGCAATGAAGGCGCAAATGCCGGCGATGTCGCGCACCGTGCGGGCAAGTGAGCCGCGGGCGCGATGGACGAGATCGGCATCCTCGCCGAGCGGGCGGACGATCAGGGCCGTGCCAAGCCGGAAGACGATCCAGCCCGCGGCGGCGGCGGCAAGCAGTGCACCCAGCGTGACGAGGGTAACCTGACTCCAGTCGCCGCCCTGGCTTTGCAGCCCCTTGTCCATCATGAAGGGCAGTTCGACGATGTGGCCGATGCCCGTGAGCCCGACGGAGAGACCGGTGCCGAATGAATCCAGCGCATTCTCGGCCAGGGCTTCGGCCTGGTCGAGCGGGCTATCGCCCGGCTGCACGGCGGGCAAGGCCTTGGCTTTTGCCGGTGCGGGCGCCGGTGCCGGATCCTCCCAACGCACGACAACGTTGCGGCCGCTGGCATAGGCGGCCCGCAGCGTGTTGTTGATGTCGGCTTCGCTCTGGCCTCGCTGCAGCACGATGGTGACGGTTTCCGGCGCCGCGGTCTGGGCGCAAGCGGTTGTGGCCGCTGTGAAAACGCCGGGAAGTGCCGTGCACAGACACAGAAGGACCACTCGCATTGCCGATGGAATGTTCAGGTGTTTCAGCATCGCGGTCCCCTTCGTTCTCCTGATAGGAGTACGCGCATTGCTTGGTCGGCTTCAAGTGCTGATTGCATTGTCCGATCCGGGCGATTGCCGCCCTGTGCAGTGCAGCAAACATGACAAAATGGTCATTCGACAAGATGCCGGGAAGGTGAGAGAGTCCATAGCCAGCACATTGTTGGCTAACGGGCGGTGCCCTGGAGGTAGCGTGCAGTGAAACGTCTGGGTCGTTTGATCGCGTTCGTTGTATTGGCCGGACTCGGCTACATCTTTCTCTCTCCCCATCTGAACGCGCCGCCTGCCGGCAAGGGGCCGACGACGGTTGCCGCGACAGCGCCGGCTGCAGGGTCCGGCAAGGGGCGGTCTGCCGCCGTTCCATCAATTGTTGCCGCCACGGCCAAGACCGAAGACGTGCCCATCACCAAGACGGTTGTCGGCAATATCGAGCCGATCAACACGGTTATCATCCGGCCGCAAGCCGATGGCATGGTGATGGCGACCAATGTCAAGGACGGGCAGATGGTCAAGGCCGGGGACGTGCTTTTTCAACTGGATGACCGGACGATCCGAGCGACGATCGAGAAGGACAAGGCGGCGCTGGCCAAGGACCAGGCCAATCTCGATTCCGCCAACCAGGACCTGATCGCGGCGCAGGCCCTGTCAAGCCAGAGAATCAATACGCAGCAGCAGACCTATCAGGCGCTTGCCGTTGTCAATGCGTTGAAGGCGTCGATCGCCATGGATACGGCGCAGATCCAGGCCGACGAGGTCCTTCTCTCCTACATGACCATCAAGGCACCCATCGATGGCCGTGTCGGTGTGGTCAACACATCCGTCGGCAATTTCGTGCGCACCGCGGACACCGGCGGCGGTCTTTTGACCATCACGCGCATGGCACCGCTGCGGGTGTCGTTTACCGTGGCGGAAAGCGATCTGCCGACATTGCGCGATGCGATGAAGGAACGTCAGCTCGACGTTCTGGTCAAGGTTCCCGGCAGCAAGGAAGTGATTGCGTCAGGTCCGCTCAACTTTGTCGATTCCAGCGTCGACACGGCCTCCGGGACGATTGTCCTGAAGGCGGATGTGGCCAATGATGACGGCGCGCTGTGGCCCGGCCAGTACATCAACGCAACGGTCGAAATCGGCACGCACAAGGACGCCGTGACCGTACCGCTAATCGCCATTCAGCAGGGCAATGACGGGACATTCGCCTTTGTCGTCGGCCCCGACAAGAAGGTGATCAAGCAGGCGGTGACCGTGGTTGAAACGGTCGGCGATACCGCCGTCACCACCGCGGGCCTGAAATCCGGCGACCATGTGGTCATCGACGGGCAGCTGCATCTGCAGGACGGCTCGAGTGTCATTGAGACGGTGGCCGATGTGGACACTGCGGCGCCCGCGCTGTCGGCGGCCGATGCGGTTGCGCCGGATCCGATCAAGACGGACACGGTGCAATGAACATCTCCGCCATATTCATCCGCCGGCCCATCGCAACAATCCTCCTCTCCGTCGCGCTGGCCGCATCAGGCCTGTTTGCCTATCAGTTCCTCCCTGTGGCCGCCCTGCCGCAGGTCGATTTCCCCGTCATATCGGTTTCCGCCCAGCTGCCGGGTGCCGCGCCCGACACCATGGCCAATGCCGTGGCAACGCCGCTGATCAAGCAGTTCGCCACGATACCTTCCGTTTCGACGATCAGCGCCACGAGCACGCAGGGACAGACCCGCGTCACCATCGAATTCGAGCTCGACAGGAACATCGATCAGGCCGCCGCCGATGTCCAAGCAGCCATCGCGCGGACGCTGCGGCAGCTGCCGGCGAACATGACGACGCCGCCGAGCTACCGCAAGACCAATCCCGCCGATGCTCCCATCCTGCTGATCGCGCTGCAAAGCGATATGGCGCAATTGTCGAAGCTCGACGATTATGCCGAGCAGGTCATCTCGCCCTCCCTGTCGACCGTGGATGGCGTCGGCGAGGTCCAGGTGTTTGGCGCCAAGCAGTTCGCCGTGCGCATCGAGGTCGATCCCAATGCGATGAAGGCACGCGGCATCGGCATCGATGAACTGACGAGTGCCGTGGCCGACAACAATTCGATCGCGCCGGTGGGAACGCTCACCAGCCCCACCCAGCAGATGGCGATCGAGGCCGACACGCAGTCGAAGAATGCCGACACATTCCGCCAGATTCTGATCGCGTCGCCCAATGGCAAGCCGGTGCGCCTGGGCGACGTGGCGCGGGTGGTGGATTCCGTTGCCAATACCCAGACCGAAAGCCGCTATGACGGCAAGAAGGCGCTGGTGCTGGCCGTCTTCCGCCAGCCCGGCGCCAATACGGTCGATGTGGTGGACCGCGTGCGGACCATGCTGCCGAAATTCGCCGAAGAGCTCGGTGCGTCCACCAGCCTCAACGTGCTCAACGACCGCTCGACATCGATCCGGCAGGCCGTATCGGATGTGCAATTTACGCTCATCCTGATCATCGCGCTGGTCGTGATGGTGATCTTCGTGTTCCTGCGACGGATCGCGGCCACGCTTATCCCGACCATCGCCGTGCCGCTGTCGCTGATCGCCACGCTGGGCGTGATGTATGTGTTCGGCTTTTCCATCGACAATATTTCGCTGCTGGGCCTGACGCTTTCCGTCGGGCTGGTGGTGGACGATGCCATCGTCATGCTGGAGAACATATCCCGGCATATCGAGGAGGGCATGCCGCCGCGCGAGGCGGCGCTCAAGGGCAGCGAGGAAATCGGTTTCACCATCGTGTCCATCACCGCGTCGCTCGTGGCGGTCTTCATCCCCGTCCTGCTGATGGGCGGCGTGGTCGGGCGCATCTTCAACGAATTTGCCGTCGTGGTGACCGTGGCGATCGTGGCGTCGGCGCTGATATCGCTGACCTTGACCCCGATGCTGTGCAGCCACATGCCGGCCATTCCGCATGACGATGGAAAGGGCCGCAAGCCGCTGACGGAGCGGGTTTTCGATGCGGTCCTTGGCGGCTACCGCTGGATGCTCGATGTCTGCCTGCGCTTCCGTATCGTTGTCTTCGGGATCTTTCTTCTGACGGTTGTTGCAACGCTCTATCTCTTCTCGTCCATCGACAAGGGCTTTCTGCCGACCGAGGATATCGGCCAGCTTTCCATCTCGACCGAAGCGCGGCAGGACATTTCATTCGATGCCATGGTGGCGCTGCAGAAGCAGGTGGCCGATGTCCTGAGGAGCAAGCCCTATGTGGCGCATGTGGCGTCGACCATCGGCGGCGGCTTCAATTCATCGAGCCTCAACCAGGGCAGTTTCTTCGTTGAGCTCAAACCCAAATCCCAGCGCCTGGCGCTCGACCCGCTGCTGACGGACCTGCGCCAGTCGCTGGCCAAGGTGCCCGGCATCAACAGCTATCCCATCGCCATCCAGAACCTGCGCATCGGCAGCACGTCGTCGCGCGCGCAGTACCAGTTCGTGCTGCAGGGCATCAATGCCGACGATCTCTATCCATGGTCGCAGAAATTCCTGCTGGCGCTGCAGCAGGACCGGCAATATTTTGCCGATGTGACCAGCGACCTGCAGAACAATGCGCTGCAGGCCAATCTGGTGATCGATGCGGACAAGGCGCGGCTCCTCGGCATCTCATCGACGCAGCTGCGCAATTCGCTCTACTACGCCTTCGGCACCAATCAGGCCTCGACCATCTTTTCCACCGGCGACAGCTACGAGGTGATCCTCGAGCTCGATCCGTCCATCCCCTGGACGACCGACAAGCTCGACCAGATGCAGATCCGCTCGACGACCACCAACAAGCTCATCCCGCTGTCTTCCTTCGCCCATGTCGAGCGGCGTGCCGGGCTGCTGGCCGTCAGCCAGTTGAGCCAGCTGCCGGCGGTGACCATCTCCTTCAACCTGCCGCAGGGCATTGCCTTGGGCAGGGCGGTGGAAGAAATCAACAAGATCAAGGCGGAACTGAATGTTCCCGACTCGATTTCCTCGACATTCACCGGCACCGCCAAAGTGTTCCAGCAGGCGCTGTCCAATCAGGGCCTGCTGATCGGCGCGGCGATCCTGACGATCTATATCGTGCTCGGCATTCTCTATGAGAGCTTCATCCATCCGCTGACCATCCTGACCGGCCTGCCGGCGGCGGCGGCCGGGGCGCTGGCGACGCTGCAACTGTTCGGCTTTGACCTCAGCGTGATCGCCATCATCGGCATGCTGATGCTGATCGGCATCGTCAAGAAGAACGCCATCATGATGGTCGACTTTGCCCTTGTCCGGCAGCGGGCGGGTGACACGCCGCATGATGCGATCCGCGAAGCCTGTCTGGTGCGGTTCCGGCCGATCATGATGACGACGCTCGCCGCGCTGATGGGAACCCTGCCGATTGCCATCGGTGCGGGTGCCAGTTCGGAATTGCGCCAGCCGCTTGGCGTGGCCGTGGTCGGCGGCCTGTTCGCCTCGCAAATCCTCACGCTGTTCATCACGCCGGTGATCTTCCTCTACATGGAAGACATGTCGCGCGGATCGACGCAGCTGTGGCGCAGGGTCTTCGGCAAACGCGGCACAGTTGCGGCGGCGCCGCACGCGTCGGAATAGGCGCCACCGCCACTCAGGCGGTTTTTGCCTCCATGAGGCCCAGCTCGTCGATCATGGCCTGCCGCATGATGAATTTCTGGATCTTGCCCGTCACGGTCATCGGATAGTCCTCGACGAAGCGGATATGGGCCGGCACCTTGTAGTGGGCGATCCTGCCCTTGCAGAACTGCAGCACGTCATGCTCGCTGAGGCTGGCGCCGGGCCGCACCTTGATCCAGGCGCAGAGGCACTCGCCATACTTGCTGTCCGGGATGCCGAACACCTGCACGTCGGCGATGCCGGGATGGGTGTAGAGAAACTCCTCGATCTCGCGCGGATAGATGTTCTCGCCGCCCCGGATCACCAGGTCCTTGATACGCCCGACAATGTTGCAATAGCCCTCCGCATCGATGGTCGCGAGATCGCCGGTGTGCATCCAGCGGGCGGCGTCGATGGTGGCTGCGGTATTGGCATCGTCGCCCCAATAGCCGCGCATGACGCTGTAGCCGCGCGTCAAAAGCTCACCGGTAACACCCGGCGCGACAATGGCGCCATTCGCGTCGATGATCTTGACCTCGACATGCGGATGAATGCGCCCGACCGTCGAAACGCGCCGTTCCAGCGGGTCGGTGGCGGAGCTCTGGAAGCTGACCGGACTGGTCTCGGTCATCCCGTAGGCGATGGTGATTTCGCCCTGGTGCATGTCGTGGATGACTTTGCGCATCACTTCGATGGGGCAGGGCGAGCCGGCCATGATGCCGGTGCGCAGGCTGCTGAGGTCGAAGGTCTTGAAATCGGCATGACCGAGTATGGCGATGAACATGGTCGGCACGCCGTGCAGTCCGGTGCACTTCTCGGCCTCCACCGTCTGCAGCACCGCCAGCGGATCGAACGCCTCGCCCGGTATGACCATGCAGGCGCCGTGGGTCAGGCAGGCAAGGTTGCCCAGAACCATGCCGAAGCAATGGTAGAACGGCACCGGGATGCACAGGCGGTCGATTTCTGTGAGGCGCATCGCCTCGCCGATGAAGAAGCCGTTGTTGAGAATATTGTGGTGACTGAGCGTTGCGCCCTTGGGGCTGCCGGTGGTGCCGCTGGTGAACTGGATGTTGATCGGATCGTCGAACTGCAGCACGGCCGCCAGCGCCTGCAGCTGTTGCCTGGCTTCCGGGGTCGCGGCCTGTTCGAGATCGGCGAAGTTGAGCATCCCCGGCGTCTTGTCTGTCCCGAGGCGAATGACGGTCCGCAGCGTCGGCAGCTTCGCTGACCGGAGTTCGCCGGGCGCGCAGCTGTCGAGTTCCGGGGCGATCTCGCGCAATATGTCGAGGTAATTGCTGGTCTTCAGGGCGGGCGACAGGATCAGCGCGGCACAGCCGACCTTGTTGACGGCATATTCAAGCTCGTGCGAGCGGTAGGCCGGATTGATGTTGACGAGGATGAGCCCGGCCTTGGCGGTGGCGAACTGGGTCAGCACCCATTCCAGATTGTTGGGTGACCAGATGCCGATGCGGTCACCGGGTGTCAGGCCGAGGGCGATGAGGCCCGCTGCGACGGCGTCAACGCGCTGTTTCAGTTCGGCATAGCTCAGGCGCACATTCTGGTGGCGGACCACAAGGGCGGGACGGTCGGGAAACCGCCCGGCGATATGGTCAAAATGCCGCCCGATCGTTTCGCCGATCAGCGGCTGGCTGCTTGCACCGTGAACGTAGCTTTCCCTGATCATCGATTGCTCCTCCCAAAGCGTTCAGCAGATGGAGCATACGTTTCTGACCGGCGCTGTAAAGTTCAGGCTTTCCCGTTCACCCGGTCGAGCAGGATTTCCGCGCCCGCATCGCCGAACTGCACCTGATAGAGCCGCTTGTAGGCGCCGCCTGCAGCAAGCAGTTCGCTGTGGCTGCCCTGTTCCAGTATCCGGGCATCATCGACCACGACGATACGGTCGGCGTTGCGGATCGTTGCCAGCCGGTGCGCGATGACCAGGGTCGTGCGGCCCTGCGCCAGTTCGGCGAGGGATGCCTGGATTTCGCGCTCGGTCTGCGTGTCGAGCGCCGATGTCGCTTCATCGAGAATGAGGATGGGCGGGTTTTTCAGGAACATGCGGGCGATGGCAAGCCGCTGCTTCTGGCCGCCCGACAGCTTGACGCCGCGCTCGCCGACAATGGTCTCAAGCCCGGCAGGCAGACCGGCTATCATTTCGTCGAGGCGGGCGCGGCGGGCCGCAAGCGCAATGTCTTCATCCGACGCATCGAGGCGGCCATAGACGATGTTCTGGCGGATTGAGCCGCCGAACAGGAAGACATCCTGCTGCACGACGCCGATCTGGCTGCGCAGCGAGGCGAGCGTCATGTCGCGGATGTCGATGCCGTCAACGGTGATCGCGCCGGAGTCGACCTCATAGAAGCGCGGAAGCAGCGAACAGAGGGTGGTTTTCCCCGCACCGGAGGAACCGACAAAGGCAACGGTCTCGCCGGCTCTGATCTCCAGGTCGATAGCGTGCAGCGCTGCCCTGCCGGCGGTGTAGCCGAAATTCACCTTGTCGTAGCGGATATTGCCCTTGAGCCCGCTGACATCGGCGGCACCGGGCCGGTCGGCGATATCGGGCTCGGTGTCGAGAAGCTCGGTGTAGCGCTTGAACCCGGCAATGCCCTTCGGATAGGTCTCGATGACTGAGTTGATCTTTTCGATCGGCCGCACGAACACCGTCACCAGAAGCAGGAAGCTGACGAAGCCGCCGTTGGAAAGGCTGCCGGTGATGACGAAGTAGCTGCCGGCGATCATCACGATCAGCTGGATCAGCCGCATGCTCATATAGTTCAACGAGGTGCTTGCCGCCATGATGCGGTAGGCGCTCAGCTTGGTTTCCCGGTAGCGGGCATTGTCATGGGCAAAGAGATCGCGTTCATGGTCCTCGTTGGCAAAGGCCTGCACGACGCGCATGCCGCCGACATTCTCCTCGATGCGGACATTGAAGTCGCCGACACGCCGGTAGAGGCTCTGCCAGTTGCGGGTCATGCGCCCGCCGTAGCGGCTGGCGACCCATGCAACGAAGGGAACGATGGCCAGTGTCAGCAGGGCGAGATGCGGGTTGATGAGGAACATCAGCAGGAATGCGCCGATGAAGGTCATGATGGCGATGAACAGATCTTCCGGGCCGTGATGGGCCACTTCGCCGATCTCCTCGAGGTCCTTGGTCACGCGGGCGACGAGATGGCCTGTTTTGTGGTTGTCGTAGAAGCGGAAGGAGAGCTTTTGCAGGTGATCGAAGCTCTTGCGGCGCATCTCGGTTTCAATGTTGATGCCGAGCTTGTGCCCCCAATAGACAACGACCGCCGTGAGGCCGGAATTGAGGAGATAGACAGCAAGCAGTCCGGCCGCCGCCAGAAGAATGTAGCTCCAGTTTTCGCTGGGCAACAGCACATCGATGAAGGCGCGCACGGCCATGGGAAAGCCGAGTTCCAGCAGGCCGGACAGGACGGCGCAGGAGAAGTCCAGCGCGAACAGCCCTTTGTAGGGCGCGTAATAGGCGAAAAAGCGTTTGATCATGGGCACGTATGGCGAGAACCGGAAGCTCTCTGGCTTGAATGGAACTGTTGGGGAAGCGTTAGCATGCCGCTCCCTCATAAGCGAACATGTTTTGCGGGCGCTGGATGCCGGACAGGCCGATTTGGGGCCGGAATTCAAGCCGTTGCGGCCGGTACGATCAATTTCACGCGACAAAAATCGCGATGGCCAAGCTTTCTGGTTGACAACCCGCATCAAGCAGGCGTATCGCGGTTTTGCTTGGGTTACCCAGGTCATTTTTCAAATCACAAAGAAGACGATGGACAGCAAATCTAGCTGCGCCCTGACTGCCGTTGATGCGGGAGGCCGGGCGCTTGAAACAACTAACGAGCAGGACTCGATCCGGTACACCGGATGAGCAACGTTAGGGCCTAGGGCTCCACCGTCGCTCACCCCCGGCCGGATCGCTTCCGGTCAATGAGGTGAGCCATGAACATCACGTTCGCAACTCTTCCAGGCGTTCGCGCCTTCGCCAACCGCGCCCGCGGGCGGCTTGCCGTGCAACGGAACACTGTTTCCGCAGCACCCCAGAAACAGCATCTTTTTTCCAATCTGCAGGCGGATTGGCGCGTCAATCCGGTCAATGGCCGGCTTGAAATGCGCTGGCATGCCGACAATGAGCCGCCCGCACCCGCTTTGGACCCGGTTGAAAAACTCGGGCTGGTGCTGGCGGTCTATCAGTCGGGCCGCATGATCTGACCGCTGTTTTGCCAAACGCCGCGCATGCGCCTTCGGGCCATCGGGCGCGGCATGAAGGAGTATCCCATGGACGACTATCCTAGTAGGCCCGCCGTGCTGCCGGTGACCGGCAAGCATGGCGGGCGATCCCAAAGAGCAAATTCCCCAAAACCGACCGTGGACGTGACGGCTCGGCACGGCTTGTTGCGCCTGAATTTCAGGTGATCCGGAGCTGGTGTCGCTGTCGCGCAAAGCGGCAGGAGACCAGAAAATGAACGTCATTCTCAAGAATTCCGCATTGAATGCGGAGAAGAAGGACAGCCGCAAGCTGTCCATGCGGGCTGTACGCGAAGCCCAGAACGATATCGACATCACCCTTGCCAACGTCAAAAGCCACCGCAACGGCCTGACGATCCGCGATGCATCGGAACGCCTGGCCAAGGACGGGGCAAACGAGGTCGCCCATGACCGGCGCCCGCATGCGCTGCTCCAGTTCATGTCGGCTTTCAAGAACCCCTTCATCATGGTGCTGATCGTTCTCGGCCTGATCAGCGCGTTCACCGATTGCTGGCTGCCCATGCAGAACGGTGACGCGCCGGATCCGACCAAGGTGATCATCCTCACCGTCATGATCCTGGCCAGCGGCATCATGCGCTTCGTCCAGGAATACCGCTCCGGCAAGGCGGCCGAAGCCTTGAAGGCGATGGTGCGCACGACGGCCACGGTGCTGCGCCGGAACCGCGCGACGACCCCGCCGGAAATACTCGAAATTCCGATGCGGGAACTCGTGGCGGGCGACGTGGTGCGCCTGTCCGCCGGTGACATGATCCCGGCCGACGTGCGCCTGATCGAATCGCGCGATCTCTATGTCAGCCAGGCGGTCCTGACCGGCGAAGCCATTCCCGTCGAAAAATACGACACGCTCGGCGCGGTTGCCGAGAAGTCGGCGCTGGGCATCGCCTCGGATCAGACCGACATGCTGGATGTTCCCAATATCTGCTTCATGGGCACCAATGTGGTCAGCGGCACCGCGACGGCTGTCGTCGTGGCGACGGGATCGCGCACCTATTTCGGTTCGCTTGCCAAATCCATCGTCGGTTCGCGCGCCCAGACCGCCTTCGACCGCGGCATCAACAGCGTCAGCTGGCTGCTCATCCGCTTCATGCTTGTGATGGTGCCGGTCGTCTTCCTGATCAACGGTTTCGTCAAGGGTGACTGGCTGGAAGCCCTGCTGTTCGCGCTTGCGGTCGCCGTCGGCCTGACGCCCGAAATGCTGCCGATGATCGTCTCGTCCAACCTGGCCAAGGGTGCTGTTGCCATGGCCCGGCGCAAGGTTGTGGTCAAGCGCCTCAACGCCATCCAGAACTTTGGTGCCATGGACATCCTGTGCACGGACAAGACGGGCACGCTGACCCAGGACAAGATCATTCTGGAGCATCATGTCGATGTCTACGGCAAGCGTGACGAGACGGTGCTGCGCCTCGCCTGGCTCAACAGCCATCACCAGAGCGGTGTGAAGAACCTGATGGATCAGGCCGTGCTGCGCTTTACCGATGCATCGGCCGACAATATGCGGACTGCCGCCTTCTATCGCAAGGTCGACGAGATGCCGTTCGATTTCATCCGCCGGCGGCTGTCGGTGGTGGTCGAAGGCGTGGCCGGCGAGCACCTGCTGGTCTGCAAGGGCGCCGTGGAGGAAATGCTTGGTATTGCGACCCGCATGCGCGACGGGAACGATGTCCGCGTGCTCGACGACACCAGCCGCAAGGCACTGGTTGCCATTGCCCGCGCCTACAATGAGGACGGGTTCCGTGTTCTGGTGGTCGCCACCCGGGAAATCCCGGCGGGGGACACCAAGGCGCAATACGGCATTGCGGATGAAAGCGAGCTGATCGTCGAAGGTTTCCTGACCTTCCTCGACCCGCCCAAGGAAACCGCCGGACCGGCAATTGCTGCACTTGCCGAACATGGCGTCGCGGTCAAGCTGCTCACCGGCGACAACGAGGTGGTCAGCCTCAAGATCTGCCGCGAGGTCGGACTTGAAGCCGGGGTGCCGCTGCTTGGCCGTGACATCGAGAAGCTGGACGACAGCGCGCTGCGCCTGCTCGTGGAAGAGCGCGTCGTCTTCGCCAAGCTGACGCCGCTGCAGAAGTCGCGGGTGCTCAAGGCCCTGCAGGCCAATGGCCACACGGTCGGCTTCCTCGGCGACGGGATCAACGATGCCCCGGCACTGCGCGATGCGGATGTGGGCATTTCCGTCGACAGCGGTGCGGATATCGCCAAGGAATCGGCCGATATCATCCTCCTGGAAAAGAGCCTGATGGTGCTCGAAGAGGGCGTGATCAAAGGTCGTGAGACCTTCGGCAACATCATGAAGTACCTGAACATGACGGCCAGCTCCAACTTCGGCAACGTGTTCTCGGTGCTCGTGGCCAGCGCCTTCATCCCGTTCCTGCCGATGCTGGCGATCCATCTGCTCATCCAGAACCTGATGTACGATATCTCGCAGCTGGCATTGCCGTGGGACCGGATGGACAAGGAATTCCTCAGCAAGCCGCGCAAGTGGGATGCGAGGAACATCGGCCGCTTCATGCTGTGGATCGGACCGACCTCGTCGATCTTTGACATGACCACCTTCGCCCTGATGTGGTTCGTCTTTGCCGCCAATGCGCCCGAGCATCAGTCACTGTTCCAGTCCGGCTGGTTCATCGAGGGGCTTCTGTCGCAGACGCTGGTCGTGCACATGCTGCGCACGCAGAAGATTCCTTTCATCCAGAGCACGGCGGCCCTGCCGGTCATGCTGATGTCGATCCTGGTGATGGGTCTCGGAATCTACGTGCCGTTCTCGCCGCTCGGCACGCTGGTCGGGTTGCAGCCTCTGCCCTGGAGCTACTTCCCCTGGCTGGTGGCTACCCTGTTCAGCTACTGCGTCGTGGCCCAGACCATGAAGGCGATCTACATCCGCCGCTTCGGCCAGTGGTTCTGAACCGTCAAACAGCGGGCGGCATTGGCCGCCCGTCATCCTCCCGTTCTGCAAGACCGCCAGAGGAGATCTGATATGGTCATGACCGATTTCATCCTGCACTTTCAGGCAAGCACACCACCCCATGGTTCATGGGGTGGTGTGCCCAAACGCGGCTCGCTTTCGAAACGCCCGGAACCGCGCCGTTCCCGGATAAGGGATCAGTTCCTGCGATGGCTCTGCTGGCTTCTGGCCGTGACGGGGCAGGGATTGTTCTGGCTTGCCACGCGGCTGCACCGCCGGGGCGTTCTCAATCGCCGGCGCAGCTGGCGCCTCATCCAGTGGTCGTCCTCCCTGAACCAGAGCGCCATCCGCATCATGCGGCGGGCACGCTGGTAGCGCGCCTCCCATTTCAACACAGACTGCAAGGAGCACATCATGCGCCTTTTGATTTCCGGCGGCCGGCATTTCGATGTCGCCGAAGCCATTCTCGACGAACTGAACCGCATCCATGCGGCCTGCCCGGTAACGGTCCTGATCCATGGCGGTCTTCCCGCCTTGGGATCGGTGGCCGAGGACTGGGCGCGGCAGAACGACGTCCATATCGTCCGCTATCCCGCCAACTGGTCGCTGCTGGGCAAACAGGCCGACACGAAGCGCAACCGCTTCATGCTGGAAGACAGCCGTCCCGATGCGCTGCTGGCCTTTCCCGGCGGCAGGCATCTGCAGGAACTGGTGCAGCAGGCCCATGCCAGGCATACTCCGGTGATCACGGCCCGAAGCCTGGAGCGGTCTTCCGACGGTGAGGCGGGGGCGCCTGCGGATCATTGCGCCGACAGTCCGGAGGGCGACATGCCGTGCCAAGCCGCCTGTCTCGCGATGACAGGAACTGTCATCATTGTTAACCGGAGAAATGCTAGCCTCGCATGACGAGCCAGCTGCGGTGACCCCATGAAGTTCATACAGACATTCGATCTCTATCCCTTTCTCGATACGACCATCAGCTTCGTCGCCGCCTTCATCTTCGGCACGCTGATTGGCGCCGAGCGCCAGTACCGGCAGCGGACGGCCGGGCTGCGCACCAATGTGCTTGTCGCCATTGGTTCGGCGGCCTTCGTCGATCTGGCGCAGCGGATTGCCGGCACGACGGAAGCCGTCCGGGTGATTTCCTACGTGGTTTCCGGCATCGGCTTTCTCGGTGCGGGCGTGATCATGAAGGAGGGGATGAACGTGCGGGGGCTGAACACTGCGGCAACACTCTGGTGTTCGGCGGCGGTGGGTGCCTGTGCCGGCACGGACATGCTCGCGGAAGCGGCGCTGCTGACGGTGTTTGTCCTTGCCGGCAATACGCTGCTGCGCCCGCTGGTCAATGTCATCAACCGCATCCCGATCAGCGAACAGGCGGCGGAGGCCACCTATGAGGTCAAGCTGATATCGACCCGTGCGGCCATGCCGACCATGCGGGACCTCCTGGTCGAACGGCTTGAAGAGGCGGATTATCCCGTCAGCGACGTCGAAATCACCGATCAGGGCGATGACGAGACCGTGGAAATCGTGGCCACGCTGGTCAGTACGGCGATCGATCCCGATGAGATCGACGCAGTGATTGCCCATATGGAAAAGCAGCACGGCATTTCCCACGGAACGTGGGAGGGCAGCACAAAGGACTAGGGTAATGTTGCATTATCACGCAAGTTTACAGCCTGATATATACTGTGATCATAATGCAACAGTGCCACAGACATTACGTTCTGCCTTGTTTTTGACACACGGTTGCCGCGATCCGTTTTAAAAGGATAGGGGCAAGCGGTGACCACGACCGCCTGTCCGCCCCGCCTGTTCCATCGTTTGAAAGCATACAGAATGTCATCCCTCGTTTCGCGCCGGTCATTCCTGACCGGCCTGTCGCTCCTTGGCGTTTCAGCCGTCGCTGCCTGTGCCCAGTTGCCCAAACAGTCGCTCGATCTTGCCGGTTCGCAGGATGCCGTGCCGGCGGACAAGCCGGCACCCGTCGAGGTTGCCGCACCGGCACCGGTAAAGCCCGATTACATCAGCATGTATCAGGCGGTCGAAGAGGAGGGCTACAGGCTGCCGGCGATACCCTTTGCCAAGGTCAACGAAAAATTCCTGCGGCAGGTCGTCGACGATCCGACAGGGGAGAAGCCCGGCACGATCGTCGTCAACACCGTCGACAAGTTTCTCTATCTGGTTCTGAAGAACGGCAAGGCCATGCGCTACGGTGTCGGGCTCGGCCGGCAGGGTTATTCCTGGAAGGGCCGCGCCATTGTCCAGTGGAAGCGCAAGTGGCCGACCTGGACACCGCCATCGACGATGATTTCACGCGATCCGAAGCTGGAAAAATGGCGCCAGGGTATGCCGCCGGGTGTCCACAATCCGCTGGGTTCGCGAGCCCTCTACATTTTCCAGGGTGGTGTCGACACGCTGTACCGCATTCACGGTTCGCCGGACTGGAACTCCATCGGCAAATCCGCCTCTTCGGGTTGCGTGCGCATGTTCAATCAGGACGTGATGGATCTCTATGAGCGCGTCCCCGGCAAGGCCCCGCTGCTGGTCATCTGACCGGCTGAGCCATCAAGGCCGCAGCCGGTTGCGACTGCGGCCTAGTGTTGCGCATGCGCGCATTTGCCGTGATCGGCCAGAATTTCGATGACGCGGCATTCGGCAACGCGGCCGTGCCGGCATCCCTCCACCATCAGTTCCAGCTCGGCTTTCAGCGCATTCAGGCTGCGGATGCGCTGCTCGACCTCGATGAGCCGTGCATTGGCAATGCCGTCAGCGGTTTCGCAGGGCTGGTTCGGATCATCCTGCAGGTGCAGCAGGGTGCGGATGGAGTCGATCTCGAAGCCGAGCTCGCGCGCGTGGCGGATGAATGCCAACCGGCGGATATCCGTGTCTTCATAGTGCCGCCGGTTACCATCGGTGCGCGCCGGCGCCGCCAGCAGTCCGATCTGTTCGTAATAGCGGATGGTCGGCACTTTGACGCCGCTGCGCCTTGCTGCTTCGCCGATCGAAATTTCTTTCAACATTTCGCTTGCTCCTCTAGTCGCTAGAGCATGTAGCCTTGCCGGCAACAGAGTCAAGAGAGGTTGAATCATGACAGCAGCGCCAACGCAAACCCGCTTCCGGGTCGAGGGCATGGACTGTGCAAGCTGTGCGGCCAAGATCGATACGGCGGTGCGCCGGTTGCCTGGCGTGGCCGACATTTCCGTGTCGGTGACGGCGGGCACGATGACGGTCAAACACGACGACACCGCCGATCTTGGTGTTCTGGAGAAAAAGGTCAACGGTCTTGGCTACAAGGTTTCGCCGCTGACAGCCAAGAGCCCGGCACCCGTGGCGGCACCGTCATGCAGCGGGCATGACCATGCCAACCACAACCACGCGGATCATGATCATCACGACCATGACCATGACCATGCGGGCCACGATCATTCCGGGCATAACCATGCGGACACAAGCGCGGCTGTCGCCGCTGCGCCGGTGCAACGCGCCGGGCCCGCCCGCTGGTGGCAGAGCCGCAAGGGCTTTCTGACCATCATCAGCGGCCTCGCCCTTGTCGCGGCCTATGCCGTCGGCAAGCTTTATCCGGATATCGCCAACGGAGCCTTTGTCGTGGCGATGCTGGTCGGGCTGGTACCCATTGCCCGCCGTGCGCTGATGGCGGCGCGTTCCGGCACGCCCTTCTCCATCGAAATGCTGATGACGGTCGCAGCCATCGGCGCGGTGATCATTGGCGCGGGTGAAGAAGCCGCCGCCGTGGTCTTCCTGTTCCTGATCGGGGAAATGCTTGAAGGCGTTGCCGCCGGCCGTGCCCGCGCCAGCATTCAGGGTCTCGCCGATCTCGTCCCCAAAACCGCATTGGTGGAGCGTGGCGGCAACACCGTCTCGGTCCCTGCCGATGCGCTTGCCATTGGCGATATCATTCTGGTGCGGCCGGGTGACCGTATTCCCGCCGATGGTGACATCACCGAGGGAACAAGCGAGATCGACGAAGCGCCGGTCACGGGCGAAAGCACGCCCAAGCGCAAGAATGCCGGTGACGCGGTCTTTGCCGGGACGATTAACACCGACGGTGTCCTGCGCATCGCCGTCACCGCGACGGCAAGCGACAACACTATCGCCCGGGTGATCCGTCTCGTCGAGGAAGCACAGGAAAGCAAGGCGCCGACGGAACGGTTCATCGACGGTTTCTCCCGCTACTACACACCGGGCATCATGGTTGTCGCGGCGCTTGTCGCCGTCATCCCCCCCTTGTTCATGGGCGGCATCTGGAGCGAATGGGTCTATAAGGGCCTTGCCATTCTCTTGATCGGCTGCCCCTGCGCGCTGGTCATCTCGACACCGGCCGCCATTGCCGCCGGCCTCTCCGCCGGTGCGCGGCGCGGCCTGCTGATGAAGGGCGGCGCCGTGCTTGAAACCTTCCGCAAGGTGACGGCCGTCGCCTTCGACAAGACCGGTACCCTGACCGAAGGCAAGCCTGTGGTCACGGATATCGTTTCATTCGGCCTGCCGGAGCAGGAAGTGCTGTCGCTGGCCGCCGCACTCGAAACCGGTTCGAGCCACCCTCTGGCGGTGGCCATTCTCGACCGGGCCAAGGCCGATGCCGTCACGGTTCTCCCGTCGACCGCGGCAAAGGCCGTTTCCGGCAAGGGCGTTGAGGGAACCGTTGGTGGCAAGGACGTGTTCCTCGGCTCACCACAGGCCGTTGCCGCAACGGCGCCGCTCAGTACGGAACAGACGGCGTCCATCGCCGCGTTGAACGACCAGGGCAAGACGGTTTCCCTCGTGGTTGTCGATGGCAAGCTTGCGGGCTTGCTGGCCATGCGCGACGAGCCGAGGGCCGATGCGGAGCGTGGTCTTGCCGTTTTGAAAGAGCAGGGCATCAAGGCCGTCATGCTGACCGGCGACAACAGCCGCACCGCAGAGGCAATCGCTTCCAAGCTCGGTATCGAGCCGAGGGCGGAACTGCTGCCGCAGGACAAGCAGCGGATCGTCGGCGAGATGCAGCGCTCGGGCCTGACCGTTGCCAAGGTCGGCGACGGCATCAACGACGCTCCGGCGCTTGCTGCGGCCGACATCGGCATTGCCATGGGTGGCGGCACGGATGTGGCGCTTGAGACCGCCGATGCGGCAATCCTGCACGGCCGGGTAATCGATGTCGCCAACATGATCGACCTGTCGAAAACGGTGATGAGCAATATCCGCCAGAACATCGGCGTTGCGCTCGGCCTGAAGGCCGTCTTCCTGGTGACGACGATCATCGGGCTGACGGGTCTGTGGCCGGCGATCCTTGCCGATACCGGCGCGACGGTGCTGGTGACCGCCAATGCCATGCGGCTTCTCGGCTGGAAGGGCCGTGCGTAAGATATGATATGTGTGGCCTCCCGTCGGGGAGGCCGTCAGACGCCGAGATAGCGGTCCTGAATCGCGCCGGTCAATTCGGCCGGCACACCGCTCCAGACGGTGCGGCCCCGCTCAAGCACAAAACAGCGGTCGGCCACCGGCAGAAGTTCGGACAGGGTCTTGTCGACGACCAGAATGGACTGGCCCTGCCGCTTCAACGCGGCGATGGCCTTCCAGATTTCCTGCCGGATTACCGGCGCAAGGCCCTCCGTTGCCTCATCGAGGACGATCAGCTTCGGGTTGGTCATCAGGGCGCGCGCCACGGCAAGCATCTGCTGCTCGCCGCCGGACAGCGAGTTGGCATATTGCCCGGACCGCTCCGCCAGGCGCGGGAAGAGGGCATTGACCTCCTTGATGGTCCAGAATCCCTTTCGCGCCGAAGCCAGCAGATTTTCCGCCACCGTCAGGTTGGGAAAGCAGCGCCGTCCTTCCGGCACCAGTCCCAGCCCAAGCCGGGCGATGCGATAGGGTTTTGCCGCCGAAATATCGGCGCCGGCGAAAAGGACCGTGCCGTGGCGCAGCGGCGAAAGCCCGAAGATCGAGCGGATGGTGGTGGTCTTGCCCATGCCGTTCCGGCCCATCAGCGCAACGGCTTCGCCTTCCGCCATCGCAAGATTGACGCCGAAAAGCGCCTGCGACGCGCCATAGAAGGTCTCGACCCCGGTAAGTTCCAGCAGCATCAGACGCTCTCCCCGAGATAGGCTTCACGCACCAGCGGATTGCGGCGGATGTCGTCGACCGTGCCGGTGGCGATGATGCGGCCGTAGACCAGCACCGAAATGCGGTCGGCGAGGGCAAAGACGGCATCCATATCGTGTTCGATCAAAAGGATCGGTGCTTCGTGCCGCAGCGTGTCGAGAAAGGCGGTGAGGCGTTTCGAGCCTTCCGGCCCCATGCCCGCCATCGGCTCATCGAGCAGGAAGGCTTTCGGACCGAGCGCCAGCGCAATGGCAATTTCCAGCTGCCGCCGCTCGCCATGGGAAAGTTCGGCGCTGGGTATATCGGCCCGCTCAAGCAATCCCACCCGGCCGAGCATGTCGCGCGCGGTGTCCTTGAGCGATGCGTCGGTCATGACAGGCTTCCAGAAACGGAAACTCGAACCCTGATTGGCCTGCACGGCCAGCATGACATTGCGCAGCGCCGAAAACTCGGGCGTCAGCGACGAGATCTGGAAGGTGCGGCCGAGCCCCAGTTGCGCGCGGTGCGAGACGCCAAGCGCCGAGACATCCCGGCCCATGAAATGGATGGAGCCGCTATTGTGCTTCAGCGTTCCGGCGATCTGGTGGATCAGTGTGGATTTCCCCGCACCGTTCGGGCCGATCAGCGCATGGATTTCGCCGGGGTGAAGATCAAGGCTGACATCGTCGGTGGCCTTCAGGGCGCCGAAGGATTTGCACAGGTTCCGGATGCTGAGGACGGGTTCAACCATGACGCACCTTCCCGGCCAGAAGCCCGATGAGACCGCCGCGCCCGAACAGGACGACGGCGAGCAGAATGAGGCCGAGGAACAGCTGCCAATGCTCCGTCAGCCCGCCGAGGGCAAACTCGAACAGCACGAACAGGATGGCGCCGGCGACGGGCCCGAAGAGACGGCCGGTACCGCCCAGTATGATCAGCACGATGAGTTCGCCGGACATGCTCCACGACAGCATGGAGGGGCCGACAAAACGGTTGAGATCGGCAAACAGCGCACCGGCAATGGCGGTGATCATGCCGGACAGGATGAATGCGACGAGGCGGATGCGCAGCGGCCGGATGCCGATGGACGCCACCCGTACCTCGTTCTGCCGCGTGGCCTGCAGCGCCGCACCGAAGCGTGAGTCCCTGAGCCGGGAGAAGGCGAACAGCGCCAGCAGGAGCAGGCCATAGGCGATCAGGAAGAAGCTGAGGGGATTGAGCGTGTTCACTCCGGGAAAGCCGTTGCGCATGGTGATCGACAGGCCATCCTCGCCGCCATAGGCGGGCCAGGAGATGGCGAAATAGTAGATCATCTGGGCAAAGGCGAGGGTGATCATGATGAAATACACGCCGGAGGTGCGCAGGCTGATCAGGCCGATCATCAGGGCGGCGAGACCGGCGACGGCAGCGCTCACCAGCCAGATCACCGGCATCTGGTTTGTCGCCATGAGCAAGACGGGCGCGGTGAGCAGCGGGGTCTGGTTGAAGGCATGGGTGGCAAAGATGCCGGCGGCATAGCCGCCGATGCCGAAAAAGGCGGCATGGCCGAACGAGACAAGGCCGCCAAGGCCAAGCGCGAGGTTCAGCCCCACCGCGGCAAGCGCAAGAATGGCAATGCGGGTGGCAAGGGTCACGTAGAACGGCTCGCCCATGCCATGGGCGGCAACAGCGCAGGCCGGCACGATCAAGGCAAGGGCAATATTCACAAGGCGTTCGCGGTCAGCCATTCGGTCCCTCACGCATTGACCGCAAAGAGGCCCTTCGGCCTCACTGCCAGAATGAAGGCCATGACGATGTAGATGAGCATCGAGGCGATGGCTGCGCCTGCCGTGGCCGCCTGTGACGGCTGCATGAACAGGGCGAAAAGCTGCGGCAGCAGAAAGCGCCCCATGGTGTCGACCACGCCGACAAGAATGGCGCCGGCCAGCGCGCCCTTGATGGAGCCGATGCCGCCGATGACGATGACGACGAAGGCGAGGATGAGCACCGGTTCGCCCATGCCGACCTGCACCGACTGCAGCGCGCCGACCAGCGCACCGGCGAGGCCCGCCAGCGCCGCGCCAAGGGCAAAAACGATGGTGTTGAGCGAAGCGATGTCGACGCCGAGCGCGCCAATCATTTCCCGGTCGGATTCACCGGCGCGGATGCGCATGCCGAGCCTTGTCTTTGCGATCAGCAGATAGAGCCCGATGGCGACGATGAGACCGGCGCCGATGATGGCAAGCCGGTAAAGCTGGTACTGCCCGCCGCCCGGCAGGCTGATCGCCCCCTGCAGCACCTTCGGGATGTCGAGATAGAGCGGAAAGGAGCCGAACACCCAGCGCGTGCCCTCGGAAAAGATCAGGATGAGCGCGAAGGTGGCAAGAACCTGATCGAGATGATCGCGGTTGTAGAGACGGCGGATCACCGTGACTTCGACAATGGCGCCTGCGGCGGCAGCGGCAACGAGGCTGGCCACCAGACCGAGCCAGAACGAGCCGGTATAGGCAGCAACCGCCGCGCAGGCGAAGGCCCCGACCATGTAGAGCGAGCCATGGGCAAGGTTGATCACGCCCATGACGCCGAAGATCAGCGTCAATCCGGCGGCCATCAGAAACAGCATGACGCCGAACTGCAGGCCGTTCAGGGCTTGTTCGATGAGGAGGGCCGAAGACAAGGTTCAATCCAATCCGATGAGACGATCACTGGCAGAAAGGGCGCGCGTTTTTTCGTCCGCGCGCCCCCGTTTATCGCTCACATCTTGCAGCTGGCCGCATAGGCATCCTGGTGATCGGTGAAGCTGGTGGCGACGATCTTGTTGGTGAGAACGCCGTCCTCCTTGATCACTTCGCGCACATAGATGTCCTGGATCGGGTGGTTGTTGTTGCCGAACTTGAATTTGCCGCGCACGGAATCGAACTTGGCTTCCTTCAGCGCGGCCCGGAACGCATCCTTGTCCTTGACGCTGGCCTTGGCGACGGCCGAAAGGATCAGGTTCGCCGTGTCGTAGCCCTGCGTCGCATAGAGCGATGGCAGGCGCTTGTACTCGGCCTTGAAGGCCGCGACGTATTTCTTGTTGGCGGCGTTATCGAGGTCCTTCGACCAGTGCGACGAGTTCTTCACGCCGATGGCCGCATCGCCGATGGCGCCAAGCACGTCCTGATCGAAGGAGAAGCCGGGGCCCATGACCGGCGTGGAAATGCCGGACTGCGAATACTGCTTCATGAAGGCGATGCCCATGCCGCCGGGCAGGAAGAAGTAGACGGAATCGGCACCCGAAGCGCGGATCTGCGCGATCTCGGTGGCATAATCGGTCTGGCCGACCTTGGTGTAGAGCTCGCCTGCCAGCGCACCCTTGTAGAAGCGCTTGAAGCCGGTGAGCGCATCGGTGCCAGCGGGATAGTTCGGCGCAAGAATGAAGGTCTTCTTGTAGTTGGCCGTATTGGCATAATTGCCCATGGCCTCATGCAGATTGTCGTTCTGGTAGGCGACGTTGAAATAGTTGGGGTTGCAGTTGGCACCGGCCAGTGCCGACGGGCCGGCATTGGTAGAGAGGTAGAACGTGCCCTGGCCGACAACGCCCGGCACGACCGCCATGGCAAGGTTGGACCAGACGATACCGGTCAGGATGTCGACTTTTTCGCTCTGGACCATCTTGTCGGCGATCTGCACGGCAAGTTCCGGCTTCTGCGCATCGTCCTCGACGATGACCTTGATGTCCTTGTTGCCGGACTCCTTGATGGCGAGAAGGAAGCCGTCGCGTATATCGATGCCAAGGCCTGCGCCGCCGCCGGACAATGTCGTGATCATGCCGATCTTCACAGGTTCGGCCATGGCCTGACCGGCAAAAGTCAAACCCGCCATCAATGCCGCTGCTGCTATTCGTTTCATTGCGTCGTTCCCCTTATTTTATGGTTCATCTCAATTCTAAATTGATTCGCGATGCAAGTGCCCGTGCCAACTAACGCCTGGTTGTTGCATCCTCCGCAAAGTCCGCCAGAGCGGGACAGGCATCATACCGCCCGGAAGGGTGGATCCGGCCGCAGCGCTCCAGCGTGTTCGTGATCGCCGCGATCCCGAGCGCCTCCAGCATTTCGTGCGGGCCATGGCGGAAGTTCAGGCCGAGTTTCAGCGCGGTGTCGATTCCCGCCGTCGTGGCCAGTCCCTGTCCGAAGGCGAAGGCGGCTTCATTGACCAGCATGGCCGCCACGCGCAGAAATATGAGCCCTGGCGTGTCCGTCACCTCGTGCAGTTCAACCCCCAGCGATTTGGCCTGCAGCGCCATGGACCGGATATCGGCGTCGCGCAGATCATGCTGGGCGAAGGCGAGGGAAACAGGACCGCGCCACTGGCCGATCTGCCGGTCAAGCACGATGACCGGCTGGCGGCTGTCCGTGGACAGTTCGCGGGCCGTCCGCCCGTCGCTCAGATGCACGGCAACACCGGTGCGTGTTTCAAGCTGCCGCTTCAACTCGTCGACAGTCGATATGGAACTGTCACCGGGCAGCACATTGTCCTGACGCGGATAGGTGAAAAATCCGCTTCCGGTTTTGCGGCCGAGCCTGCCCTCGGCCTTCATATCCTCGAGGAGTGGTGACGGCTTGAAGCGTGGCGACCGGTCGAATCCCTGCCATACGGAGGCTGTTGCGGCGAGGTTGATATCCACGCCGACAAGATCGATCAGCTCGAACGGCCCGAGCGGAAAACCGCCCGACGATGTGAGGCACATGTCGATGGTTGCTGCATCGGTAACGCGATCTTCCAGAAGTTGCAGCGCTTCGCCGTAAAAAGGCCTGGCACAGCGATTGACGAGAAAGCCGGGGCTGTCGCGCACCTCGACGGGCTGCTTGCCCAAGATATTGACGAGACCGGACAGCCGTTCGGCGATACCCGCTTCCGTCTGCGGGCCGGCGACGACCTCGACCAGCTTCATCACCGGGGCGGGGTTGAAGAAATGCAGCCCTGCGAAGCGCTGCGGGCGTTGGATCGTGCGTGCAATCGCTTCGACCGAAAGGGAAGAGGTGTTGGTGGCAAAGAGGCAATCCGTGGCGCAGACCTTCTCCAGTGCCTGAAACAGGTCTGCCTTGGCGTCCAGCGTCTCAATGATGGCTTCGATGACGAGATGCGCCGGCGCCATGTCCTGCAAGGTGTCGGCGATGACGATATTCCCGGCACAGGCGTCGCGCTCGCCTTCCGTCGATTTGCCGCGGGCGATGCGCTGGCCGATGTCGGCAAGGATCGCAGCCTTCGCCTTGGCGGCCATGCCGTCCTGCGTGTCATAGAGGATTGTCTTGATTCCGGATCGTGCCAGCAGATGCGCGATGCCCCGGCCCATGGTGCCTGCACCGGCAACGCCAACTATGTTGACCGGCTTGCCCATGCTAGCGCCCCCGGAATTCGGGTTGGCGTTTGGCGCGGAAGGCGGCAATGCCCTCGGCCTTGTCGTCGGTGGACAAGAGCAATTCGAAGGACCGGCGCTCCAGCGCCAGGGCATTCTGATCGTCCAGTGCTGTCAGCACCGCCTGCTTGACGAACTGCTGGGCCAGCGGCGCGCCCTTGGCGAGTTTGGCGGCAATACTTTCAGCCGCCGCAAGGCTTTCCCCGGCCGGGGTGCCGTGCGACGCGATACCCCAGTCGAACGCATCGGTGCCGCTGATGGTTTCACCTGTCAACAGCAGGCGCATCGCCCGGGATTTGCCGAGAAGCGCTGTCAGCCGTTGGATGCCGCCGGCACCGGGAATAAGGCCGAGCCGGATTTCCGGCTGCCCGAAGGTGGCGTTGCCGGCCGCCACGATCAGGTCGCAGCGCTGCGCCAGTTCAAATCCGCCGCCGAGACAATAGCCCTCGACCGCCGCGATCAGCGGCTTGCGCACCCTGGCGATGGCGTCCCATGCATGCAGGCGCAGATCATGCACGCCATCGACGGATGTCTTGTCGGCGATCTCGCCGATGTCGGCGCCCGAGGCGAAATTGCCCTCGGCGCCGGTGAGGATGATGGTGCGGATTTCGGGGTCGCGGTCGAAACGCGCGAGGCTCTCGGCCAGCTGCTTGAGCATGCTGGTGTTCAGCGCATTGCGCGCCTCGGGGCGTGTCAATGTCAGGATGGCGTAACCATCCTTCACGTCGGTTTGGATATAGTTTTCCATATCGCATCCCCCCTGCAGTTTGCTCTGCTTGACCTGACTATCCCTATAAATCGGAAATTATTCAAGCTTGAAATTTCATGCTTGAAATTATTTTGATGCGGTGACACGATGAGCAAGGTCAAACGGGAGTGTGCCTGATGAAGATCGCCTGTCTTGGAGGAGGGCCCGCCGGTCTCTATTTCGCGATCAGCATGAAGCTGCGCGATCCCGGCCACGACATCACGGTGATCGAGCGCAACAGGGCCGATGACACCTTCGGCTGGGGCGTGGTGCTGTCAAGCGAAACCCTGTCCAATCTCGCCGCCAACGATCCCGTCAGTGCCGATGCGATCCGCGACCATTTCGCCTATTGGGACGATATCGCCGTTCATTTCAAGCAGACCGAGACGGTGTCGACCGGCCACGGCTTTTGCGGCATCGGGCGCAAGACGCTGCTGATGCTGCTGCAGGAGCGGGCGCGCGAACTCGGCGTCAAGCTGCAGTTTGAAACACCTGTCGACGACATCGCCGCCCTTGCCAAGGATTACGATCTGGTCGTTGCCGCCGACGGGTTGAATTCCCGCGCCCGCTCGACCTTTGCCGCGCATTTCAAGCCGGAAATCGACACGCGCAAATGCAAGTTCGTCTGGCTTGGCACGCACCAGAAATTCGACAACGCCTTCACCTTCATTTTCGAGGAGACGGAGCACGGCTGGGTCTGGGCGCATGCCTACCAGTTCGATGCGGATACCGCGACCTTCATCGTCGAATGCAGCCAGCAGACCTGGGACAAGTTCGGCTTTGGCGGCATGAGCCAGCAGGAGTCGATTGCAGTCTGCGAGCGGATTTTTGCCAAATATCTTGGCGGCCATGCGCTGATGACCAATGCCAACCATATCCGCGGTTCCGCCTGGATCAGTTTCCCGCGCGTGCTGTGCGAAAAATGGTCCCACGACAATGTGGTCCTGCTGGGGGATGCGGCGGCGACCGCGCATTTCTCCATCGGTTCCGGCACCAAGCTGGCGCTGGAAAGCGCGATTGCGTTGGCTGGTTATCTGCATTCGGAAAAGTCCGTTGCGGACGCCTTTGCCAAATACGAGGACGAACGGCGGCTGCAGGTATTGCGCCTGCAATCGGCGGCGCGCAATTCACTCGAATGGTTCGAGGAGGTCGAGCGTTATTTCGATCTCGATCCGGTCCAGTTCAACTATTCGCTTCTGACCCGCTCGCAGCGCATCAGCCATGAAAACCTGCGGCTGCGCGACAGGACATGGCTGGGAAGCGCCGAAGCCTGGTTTCAGGAAAAGGCCGGGGCGAAGCGGGGAACGCAGCGCGCGCCGATGTTTGCGCCATTCAGACTGCGTGATCTGACCCTGAAGAACCGCATCGTGGTCTCGCCGATGGCGCAGTACAAGGCCGTCGACGGGACACCCACCGACTGGCATCTCGTCCACTACGGCGAGCGCGCCAAGGGCGGGGCGGGTCTGGTCACCATCGAGATGACCTGCGTCAGTCCGGAAGGGCGGATCACACCCGGCTGCACCGGCATGTATGCGCCGGAGCACGAAGCGGCGTGGAAGCGGATTGTCGATTTCATCCATGCGGAGACCGGTGCCAAGGTCAGCTGCCAGCTTGGCCATTCCGGTGCGAAGGGCTCGACGCGCCTCGGCTGGGAGGGAACGGATGTGCCGCTGCCTGACGGCAACTGGCCGGTTCTGTCCGCCTCCGACCTGCCGTGGTCAGCGGACAACCAGATCCCCATCGCCATGACCCGCGCCGATATGGACCGGGTGCGGGACCAGTTCGTTGCCTCGGCCGAAATGGCTGACCGGGCCGGGTTCGACATGCTGGAAATCCACGCGGCGCATGGCTATCTCCTGTCGTCGTTCATAACGCCGGTCATGAACAACCGCACCGACGCCTATGGCGGCTCCCTGGAAAACCGCATGCGCTATCCGCTTGAAATATTCCGTGCGGTGCGTCTCGTCTGGCCCTCGGGAAAACCGATTTCCATGCGCATTTCCGCCAATGACTGGGTGGGCGACAAGGGCATAACCCCGCAGGATGCTGTCGAGATCGCGCGGATGCTGCAGGAGGCGGGGGTCGATATCTGCGACGTGTCGGCCGGGCAGACCTCGATAGACGCCAAGCCGGTGTATGGCCGCATGTTCCAGACGCCGTTCTCCGACCGCATCCGCAACGAGACGGGCATGGCAACCATGGCCGTCGGCAATATCTACGAGCCGGACCACGCCAATTCCATCCTGCTTGCCGGTCGTGCCGATCTGGTTTGTCTTGCACGCCCGCATCTCGCCGATCCCTACTGGACCCTGCATGCGGCCGTGGCGCTGGGTGACAAGGGCGTGGACTGGCCGAAACCCTATTATCCCGGCCGGGACCAGATGTACCGGCTGGCGGAGCGTGCCGAAGTCATTGCTCCCATCGAGGGCGCGTAGATGACACAATCCCTCCAAGGCAAGGTCGCATTGGTCACCGGCGGTGGTTCCGGCGTCGGCGCCGCCATCGCGCTTGCCCTGGCAGGCGAAGGGGCAAAGGTGGTGATCGCGGGCCGCCGGGTGGATGCCTTGAATGAGATCGCGGCACGGTCGGAACGCATTGTTCCCGTCGCTGCCGATGTCACGCATGAGGGCTCGTCCCGCCATCTGTTCGACCGCATCCGCAGCGACGTCGGTCCCCTCGACATCGCCATTGCCAATGCCGGGTCAGCTGCCAGCACGCCATTCCAGAAACTTGACCTTGCGACATGGCAAGGCCAGATCGATCTGAACCTGACCGGCGTGTTCCTGACCTTCCAGCAGGGACTGCCTGATATGCTGGCGAAAAATGACGGGCGGCTGATTGCCATTGCCTCGACGGCGGGCCTGAAAGGCTATCCCTATGTCTCAGCCTATGCCGCGGCCAAGCACGGCGTGATCGGGCTGGTGCAATCGCTGGCGCTGGAACTGGCGAAGTCCGGGGTGACAGTCAATGCCGTCTGTCCCGGCTTCACCGAAACGCCGATGCTTGAGCGCGCCATCGAAACGATCATGCAGAAAACCGGCAAGAGCCATGCGGACGCCGTTGCAGCCCTTGTTGCATCCAATCCGCAGAAACGGCTGATCCAGCCTGCGGAGATCGCGCAGACGGTGCTCTGGCTGTGCGGCGCGCATTCCGGCTCCGTCACCGGGCAGGCCATATCCATTTCAGGAGGCGAAGTATGAGCAGCAAGACCAGCCCGTCCGCCGCCCGCAAAGCCGGGCCCGAGCAGGTGAAGCAGAGCCTGCGTGTCTGGCTGAAAATGCTCAAGGCGACCAAGCATGTCGAGGCGGTGGTGCGCGAAAACCTGCGGGTCGAGTTCGATACGACCCTGCCGCGTTTTGATGTGATGGCGGCGCTCTACCGGTTCGAGGAAGGGCTGAAGATGAGCGAGCTCTCCTCGGCGCTGCGGGTTTCCAACGGCAATGTCACCGGCATTATCGAGCGGCTCGTGTCGGATGGCGCGGTGCTGCGGGTGCCGGTTGCGGGTGACAAACGCGCCATGCTGGTCCGGCTGACCCAGCGGGGACGGGATGAATTCGCCCGGATGGCGACCGCGCATGAACTGTGGATCAACGAGATTTTCGGCAGCCTGCCGGTGGATGTGACAGCCGGGCTGCTCGCCACGCTGGATACGATTGAACATGCGCAGGGACTGCACAGCGAGGGGGAACACGATGCGTGAGATGGCACATTACACGGCGACCCATTTCAAATGGCATGTCACCGACGGCATCGCGGTCATCTCGCTTGACCGGCCGGAGCGCAAGAACCCGCTGACCTTCGACAGCTATGCCGAACTGCGCGACTGTTTTCGCGCTCTCGTCTATGCCGATGACATCAAGGCCGTGGTTTTCGGTTCCAATGGCGGCAATTTCTGCTCGGGCGGCGATGTGCACGACATCATCGGACCGCTTCTGCAGATGGACATGAAGAGCCTGCTGGAATTCACCCGCATGACAGGCGATCTGGTCAAGGCCATCATGCATTGCGGCAAGCCGGTTATCGCTGCCGTGGACGGCGTGTGCGTGGGGGCAGGCGCGATCATCGCCATGGCATCCGACCTGCGTCTGGCGACACCGGCCGCCAAAACCGCCTTCCTGTTCACGCGTGTGGGGCTTGCCGGCTGCGACATGGGCGCCTGCGCCATCCTGCCAAGGATCATCGGCCAGGGCCGCGCGGCCGAGCTGCTCTATACCGGGCGCAGCATGTCGGCCGAAGAGGGCGAGCGCTGGGGTTTCTACAACCGCATTGTCGATGCGGAAACGCTGGACGCTGAGGCACTGAAACTGGCAAGGCGCCTCGCCGAAGGCCCGACATTCGGCCATATGATGACCAAGACGATGCTGAACCAGGAATGGTCCATGTCGATCGATCAGGCCATCGAGGCGGAAGCACAGGCGCAGGCGCTTTGCATGCAGACGCAGGATTTCCAGCGTGCCTATGATGCCTTCGTCGCGCATCAGACCCCCGTGTTCAAGGGTGACTGAGATGATCGATCGCAGCTTCCTGTCATGGCCTTTCTTCGACGATGTGCATCGCCGGCTTGCCGATGCGGTGGAGCAGTGGGCGACGGACAACACCGGCCACATCGACCACGAAAATGTCGATGACGCCTGCCGAGTGCTGGTTGCCAGGCTTGGAGAAGCCGGTCTTCTCCAGCATACGGCGGTTGATCCGGCAGCCGGCGGCAAGCTTGACGTGCGCAGCCTTTGCATCATCCGCGAAACGCTGGCGCGGCATGACGGCCTGGCGGATTTCGCCTTTGCCATGCAGGGGCTCGGCACCGGCGCGCTCTCCCTGTTCGGGACCGATGCGCAGAAGCGGGAATGGCTGACGCGGACGCGGGCGGGCAAGGCGCTCTCGGCCTTCGCCCTCAGCGAACCGCAGTCGGGATCGGACGTTGCCAATCTTGAACTGTCAGCCGTGCGCGATGGGGACGGATTTGTCCTCAACGGCGAAAAGACCTGGATTTCCAACGGCGGCATCGCCGATGTCTATACGGTGTTTGCCCGCACCGGCGAAGGGGAGGGTGCCAAGGGCATTTCTGCCTTCATCGTGCCCGCAGATACGCCGGGCCTGATCATTGCCGAACGTCTTGAAGTGATCGCCCCGCATCCGCTGGCGCGGCTGGTCTTTGACAATTGCCGCATACCAGCATCCGCTCTCATCGGTTCACCGGGGCAGGGCTTCCGCATTGCCATGTCGGTGCTTGACGTGTTCCGCTCGACCGTGGCGGCGGCCGCGCTGGGCTTTGCCCGCCGGGCGCTGGATGAAGCGGTCAAGCGCGCCAATGGCCGTCACCTCTTCGGCGCCCCCATGTCCGAGCTGCAGATGGTGCAGGGGCACATCGCCGACATGGCGCTGGATATCGATGCAGCGGCGCTGCTCGTCTACCGGGCGGCGTGGCTGAAGGACAGCGGTGCCGAGCGGGTCAGCCGGGAAGCCGCGATGGCCAAACTCTACGCCACGGACCGCGCGCAGAGCGTGATCGACAAGGCGGTTCAGATTCACGGCGGCGATGGCGTGCGCAAAGGCAGTGTCGTCGAGCGCCTCTACCGGGAAATCAGGGCATTGCGCATCTATGAAGGTGCGTCGGACGTACAAAAAATAATCATCGCAAGGCATGAACTTGCAAGGGGATAAAGAGAATGTTGGGACCATCGGCGCATACGGATCACTTTACCCGGGATAATCTTCCTCCGCTCGAGGAATGGCCGGAACTGCTGATGGAGAATTTCCAGTATCCGGAGTGGCTGAACGCCGCCGTGGAACTGACCGATGCGATGGTCGCCAAGGGCTTCGGCGACAATACGGCGCTGATCGGCAATGGCCGCCGCCGGACCTACAAGGAACTCACCGACTGGACCAACCGCATCGCCCATGCGCTGGTCGAAAATTACGGTGTCGAGCCGGGCAACCGTATTCTGATCCGCTCCGCCAACAATCCGGCCATGGTTGCCTGTTGGCTGGCGGCAACCAAGGTGGGCGCCGTCGTCGTCAATACCATGCCGATGCTGCGGGCCGGCGAACTCACCCAGATCGTCGACAAGGCGCAGATATCCCTGGCGCTGTGCGATACACGGCTGCTGGAAGACATGGAAGCCTGCGCCAGAACAAGCAGGTTCCTCAAACGCGTTGTCGGCTTTGACGGCACGGCCAATCACGAGGCGGAACTGGACCGGATCGCGCTCGACAAATCCGTGCGCTTCGAGGCGGTGAAGACCGGCCGCGACGATGTCGCGCTGCTCGGCTTCACATCGGGCACTACGGGCGAGCCGAAGGCGACGATGCATTTTCATCGCGATCTTCTCATCATCGCCGACGGCTATGCGAAGGAAGTGCTTGATGTGCGGCCAGGCGATGTATTCGTGGGTTCGCCGCCGCTTGCCTTCACCTTCGGTCTTGGCGGACTGGCGATCTTCCCCCTGCGGTTCGGCGCGGCGGCAACCCTGCTGGAACAGGCGACGCCGCCGAAAATGATCGACATCATCGAGACCTACAAGGCAACGATCAGCTTTACCGCGCCGACCGCCTACCGGGTCATGCTGCAGGCGATGAACGAGGGTGCGGATCTTTCCTCGCTGCGCATCGCGGTTTCGGCGGGCGAGACACTGCCGGCGCCGATCTACGAAGCCTGGATGCAGAAGACCGGCAAGCCGCTGCTCGACGGTATCGGCGCCACGGAAATGCTGCACATCTTCATCAGCAACCGGCTGGAGGATTCGGGGCCGGGCAAGACGGGCAAGCCCGTCAGCGGCTACCAAGCCATTATAGTCGACGAGGCGATGTGCGAAGTGCCGCGCGGCGAGATCGGCAGGCTGGCGGTGCGCGGGCCAATCGGCTGCCGCTATCTCGCCGACAAGCGCCAGAAGAATTATGTGCGCGACGGCTGGAACCTGACCGGCGATTCCTTCTTTCAGGACGCGGATGGCTATTTCCATTTTGCCGCGCGCTCCGACGACATGATCATCTCCGCCGGTTACAACATTGCCGGGCCGGAAGTGGAAGCGGCACTGCTCGCCCATCCCGACGTCAGCGAATGCGCCGTCATCGGCGCCCCCGATGCGGAGCGCGGCCAGATCGTGCAGGCGCATGTGGTGCTGCAGGCGGGTGTGGCGGCCAGTGAGGAAACGGTCAAGCGCTTGCAGGACCATGTCAAACAGGTCATAGCGCCGTACAAGTATCCGCGCTCGATCAAATTCCTCGATGCGCTGCCCAAGACGGCGACCGGGAAAATACAGCGCTTTCAATTGCGCAAGGCATATCAGCAATAACCCACGTAATAATCAGGCAGGAAACTCGAATGGCAGAGATCATACACCCGCAGGGCTGGCCGGCGGCAAAGGGATACTCCAACGGCATGGCAGCCGAGGGGAAGGTCATCTTTGTCGGCGGCCAGATCGGCTGGACCAAGGACCAGACATTCGAGACCGATGATTTCGTCGGGCAGGCCGAGCAGGCCATGCGCAACATTGTCGACGTGCTGGAAAGCGCGGGTGCCGAGACAACCGATCTCGTGCGGCTGACCTGGTTCATCACCGACAAGAAGGTCTACGTCGCCGAACAGAAACGGCTGGGCGAAGCCTATCGCCGCGTTTTCGGCCGGCACTATCCGGCGATGACCCTGGTACAGGTCGTGGCCCTCCTGGAAGATCGCGCCTTGGTTGAAATCGAGGCGACAGCCGTCATTCCTGCCCGCTGATTGCACGGGCAGGTGCGCACTGGCTAGGCGGCTTTGCTGGCCGCCAGAAACGCCAGCTTGGCCGGAATGGCCAGCAGTTTGGAGCGCTCGACCCGCTCCGGCGTGTAGTGGTGCTCGACATCGAGGCAATTGACCGTGCCGAGCAACTCGCCCGCAATCACCACGGGAATGTTGATGACCGAGCCGCAGCCGAGCGCCCAGATCGTTTCATGGTCGGAAAACACCGTCGCGATATCGGCGATGGTGTTGGCAACGAAGGACTGCCTGTCCTTGTGCACGGTGTCGAACCAGCGGTCGTAATGGATCGGCTTGGTGCCGGACACCGGATAGCTCTCGGCGTCGGAGGTGTATTCACGGCGGGCCAGCTCGTTCTTCATGTCGACGGTCATGATGGTGAACAGCTTGGCGCCGATGATCTTTTGCGACAGCGTCTGCAATGCCTGCCACGGCGCTTCGGCATGGGTGCCCGCGGCAATGGCCGCGTCAAATTCGGCCAAAGCCGTTGCTACTTCATCCTGTGTCATTTTCATTTCCTTGGGGTCATTGTTCAACCGGCATGCGCGACGCTGATATCCATCAGTTCACGCGAATAGGTTTCCTGGAGCGCACCGCGCTTGAGGTCGGCCACAGCGGCGATCTCGACGATCCGCCCGTGGCGCATCACCGCCAGACGGTCGCAGAGAAACGACACGACGGGCAGGTTGTGGGTCACCATGAGGAAGGTGAGGTTCTGTTCGCGGCGCAGGCGCTTCAGAAGGTTGAGAATCTCAGCCTGCACCGAGACATCAAGCGCCGAGGTCGGCTCGTCCAAAAGCAGGAGCTTGGGTTCAAGCATCAGGGCGCGGGCGATGGCGACGCGCTGACGCTGGCCGCCGGACAATTGATGGGGATAGCGGAAGCGGAATTTGCGGTCGAGACCGACCGCAACCAGCATATCCTCGACCCGGCCGTTCTGATTGCCGATGCCGTGGATGGCCAGCGGTTCGCTCAGGATGGCATCGATGGTCTTGCGCGGATGCAGCGAGCCGTAAGGGTCCTGGAACACCATCTGGCAATGCCGGGCGAAATGCTGGTCGATACCGTGCGTGCGCGGCCGGCCGAAAGCGGTGATCGAGCCGGTCCATTGCGGTGCGAGACCGGCAACGGCCTTCAGCACCGTCGATTTGCCGGAGCCGCTTTCACCAACCAGCGCGAAGCTCTCGCCCTCCGCGATATCGAGGGTGATGCCGTGGGTGATCTGCGTCTCGCCATAGGAGATGTCGAGATGTTTCAGGGAAAGCGCGGTCATTTGGCCACCCATGCGCTGCGGTCGAGAACAGGCAGCTCGTCACGCGTTTCATCGAGCCGCGGAATGGCGGCAATCAGCCCGCGCGTGTAGGGATGCACGGCGTTGCGCAATTCGCCCGCCTGGCATTCCTCGACGATCTCGCCGGTGTTCATCACCAGTATGCGGTCGCAATAGCTGGAGACGAGGTTGAGGTCATGGCTGATGAAGATCAGGCCCATGCCTTTGCGCCTGACCTGCTCGTCGATGATATCGAGAACCTGTGCCTGCACCGAAACGTCGAGCGCTGAGGTCGGCTCGTCGGCAATCAGCAGATCGGGCTCGGGGATGAGCATCATGGCGATCATCACCCGCTGGCCCATGCCGCCGGATATCTCGTGCGGGTAGAGGCTGGCGACACGTTCAGGATCATCGATGCGCACCGCTTCGAGCATGGTGAGCACGCGCTGCCGGGTTTCCCGGCGGGGCAAACGCTGGTGGGTTTGCAGCGCTTCGGCAATCTGTTCGCCCACGGTCATGACGGGGTTGAGCGAGAATTTCGGATCCTGCATGACCATGGAAATGCGGGCGCCACGGATGCGGCGCATCGCCTTCTCTGTCTGTTTGAGCAGGTCGATACCGTCGAAACGGAACGTGTCCGCATGGATCGTTCCCGGTGCGCGGATGAGTTTGAGGATGGCGCGCCCGGTCATCGATTTGCCCGAGCCGCTTTCGCCGACAATGCCCAGCCGTTCGCGGCCAAGCGTGAAGGAGACACCGCGCACCACGTCGATCATGCCCTTATGCGTGGGGAAGGAGACACGCAGGTTTTCAATCTCAAGCAGGGGCGTACTCACCGCTGTTCTCCACTCTTGGGATCAAGGACATCACGCAGGCCGTCGCCGAGAAAGCAGAAGCCGAGGCTGACGATGATGATGGCAAAGCCCGGCATGGTGGCGACCCACCACTGGTCGAGGATGAACGAGCGGCCGCGCGCAATCATGGCGCCCCATTCGGGCAGCGGCGGCTGCGCCCCGAGGCCGATGAAGCCGAGACCGGCGGCGGTCAGGATGATGCCGGCCATGTCGAGCGTGACGCGCACGATCATCGAGGAGGTGCACAGCGGCAGCACGTGGCCGAGAATGACCCGCAGCGACGATGCGCCCTGCAGGCGGATGGCGGCAATGAACTCCGCATTCTTGAAGGTGAGTGTTTCCGCCCGGGCGATGCGGGCGTAGCCGGGCCATGAGGTGATGGCGATGGCGATGATGGCGTTCTCGATGCCGGGCCCCAATGCCGCGACGAGGGCGAGCGCCAGGATGAGTTTCGGCATGGACAGGAAAATATCGGTGACACCCATGAGGACGCGGTCAATCCATCCGCCGAAATATCCGGCGATGGCGCCGATGATCAGCCCGGCGGGCGCGGCCAGCACCGCGACCAGCACGACAATGACCAGCGTGATGCGCGCGCCGTAGACGACGCGGGACCAGATATCCCGCCCCAGCTCGTCGGTGCCCATCCAGTTGCCGCTGCCGGGCGGCAGCAGGCGCTGCGCCAGATCCTGCTTCAGCGGATCATGGGTGGCGATCAGCGGTGCGAAGATCGCCGTGAGGATCAGCACCAGAATGATGATCGCGCCGACGGCTGCCAGCGGATTGCGCGACAGGGCGCCGCATATGCGGTAGAGGCGGCCGAGCCGGGCCTGCAGGCGGGAGGCGGGGCTGTCATCGATCAGCCAGCTGTGGACGTTTGCCATCAGGAACTCCTAACGCGCACGGGGATCGAGGACGCGGTAGAGCACGTCGGAAATCTTGTTGATGCCGATGAACACCGCGCCGATCACCAGCGTGGCACCGAGAACGGCGGACATGTCGGCATTGAGCAGCGCCACCGTCAGGTAATTGCCGATGCCCGGCCAGGAGAAGATCGTCTCGATCATCACCGAGCCCTCCAGCAGGCCCGCATAGGAAAGGCCGATCACGGTGATCAGCGGAACCAGAATGGGACGGAAGGCATGGCGCCAGATGACCAGCCGCTCCGACACGCCCTTGACGCGCGCTGTCGTCACATATTCCTGCGACAGCTGGTCGAGCATGAAGGAGCGCGTCATGCGCGCGATATAGGCAAGGCTGAAGAAGCCGAGCACGGAGGCGGGCAAGGCCAGATGCCAGAGAGCATTGAAGAAGATATCGGTTTCACCGGCAAGCAGGCTGTCGATCAGCACGATGCCGGTGACGGGGTCGACGAGGCCATCATAGAAGATGTCGAGGCGACCGGGTCCCGCGACCCATTTCAGGCGGGCATAGAAAACGGCAAGGCCGACAAGGCCGAGCCAGAAGGCAGGCACGGCATAGCCCAAAAGCCCGATCACCCGGATGACCTGATCAACGAGGCTGCCCCGGCGGCTCGCCGCATAGACGCCCATGGGAACGCCGAGCAGGACACCGATGATGATGCCGAGCGTTGCCATTTCGAGTGTTGCGGGAAACACGCGCTTCAGGTCGTCGAGAACGAGTTTGCCTGTGGACACGGATGTGCCGAGGTCGCCCGACAGGACCGAGCCGACATAGCGGATGAACTGGATGGGCGCCGGCTGGTCGAGGCCCATCTGTATCCGCGCTGCTTCATAGACAGCACGCGGCGCCCGGTCGCCCACGACGGCCAGAACCGGATCGATGGGAACCACGCGGCCGATAAAGAAGGTGATTGCCAGAAGCCCGAGAAAGGTGATGAGCACGGAGACGGTGAACCCGGCGAGCCCAAGCAGCAGGCGGGCGCCACGGCTCCTGTGCAAGCCCGGCCGTCTGACCGGCTTGGCGACAATATCTGCCACTGTTTCGGATTCGAATGCCAAACCCAGAGCCTTCCCCATTTCGGGCCATTGAGTTGGCCCATGTGTGTCGATTGTTCCCGTTGATCCCGGTCTGAAAGTCAGGTGCGATGACACTTTCCCTGACCTCGCCGAAGATTCTGCTTGGACCATACAAAAATTTTTGCTTAGATCAAAGAAATTTTACTGGGATTGGAATCGCCCATGACGTCCGAACTTCGCAACGCTGCGCCACAGCCCAAGGTCGGGGCCATGATCCGGGCACGCCGGCGGCAACTGCAGCTGACATTGCAGGAAATCTGCGACGCTGCAGGTATTTCGGTCGGCTATCTCAGCCAGGTCGAGCGCGATCATGCCACACCGTCGCTGGGAACGCTTGCACAGATTGCACGCAGCCTCGACGTCGGGGTGGATTATTTCATTGCCACGCCCACGGCGGAAGATGCGCTGACGCGCCAGGGCGAGCGGCAGAAGTTTTCGGTCGACGGTTCGTCCATTGTCTACGAACAGATCGCCGCGGATTTTGCCGGGAACGTCCTCTCGTCCGTCATCATGCACATACCAGCGGGTTATCGTTCCGAAACGGTCAGCCACGAAGGCGAAGAAATCCTCTATGTGCTGGAGGGTGCCATCACCCACAGGCTCGATGACGAGGAAGTGGTGATCTCGGCGGGCGACAGCCTGCATTTTCGCGGCAACCGGCCCCATGCCTGGTGGAATGACACCGGCGAGACGGCGCGGGTTCTGTGGACTGGGACACTGCCCGTGTTCCGGCCCCGGCTCTGAAACCTACAACAAAAAAACCAACAACAAGAACAATCCAGAGGAGAATGAAGAATGAAACTGTTCAAGGCGGCATTGCTGGCCGCTTCCATGATCGTACCGGCAGCACCGCTTGCCCATGCGGCAACGCCGGGCAATGCGCTTGTCGTGGCCCAGAATATCGATGACATCGTCAGCATCGATCCGGCCGAAGCCTATGAGTTCACATCGGGTGAATACGTGACGCAGACCTATGACCGTCTGGTGCAATATGATGCGCCCGATGTGAAGACGCTGGCGCCAGGTCTGGCGACAGCATGGACGGCGGATGATGCCGCCAGGACCATCACCTTCACCCTGCGGGACGGGGTGAAATTCACATCCGGCAACCCGCTGCGTGCGGAAGACGTGGTCTATTCCTGGAAGCGCGTCATCGCGCTGAACAAGGCACCCGCATTCATCCTGGCGCAGCTGGGCTGGACGCCGGCAAACTATGACAAGATGGTCACGGCTTCGGGCAATAAGATCGTCGTCAAATATGATGGCGATTTCTCGTCCGCCTTTGTGCTCAACGTTCTTGCCGCCCGCCCGGCCTCGATCATCGATGCCGTGACGGTACAGGGCCACGAAGCCAATGGCGACATGGGCAATGCCTGGCTCAAGGCGAATTCCGCCGGGACAGGCCCCTTCGTCCTGAAGGCTTTCCGCCCGGCCGAGATCATCAATCTTGCCGGTAATCTCAACTATTTCGGCGGCGCACCGGCAATGAAGTCGGTCATCATCCGCCACGTGGCGGAAGCGGCGACCCAGCAATTGCTGCTTGAATCCGGCGATGTGGACATTGCCAAGAACCTGACGCCGGATCAGGTCGCCAGCCTTTCGACCAAGGGTACGGTCAATGTGGAAACCTATCCGCAGGCCGCCGTGCATTTCCTCAGCCTGAACCAGAAGGACGAGGCGCTGACCAATCCGGCCATCTGGGAGGCCGCGCGCTACCTCGTCAACTACAAGGGCATGACGGACTCGTTCCTCAAGGGCCAGATGCAGGTGCATCAGGCATTCTGGCCGGCGGGTTTCCCCGGATCGCTGGATGAAACGCCCTACACCTATGATCCGGCCAAGGCAAAGAAGATCCTTGCCGACGCCGGCGTGAAAACCCCGATCAAGGTCACGCTCGACGTGATCAACTCGACGCCGTTCACCGACATGGCGCAGTCACTGCAGGCGGGCTTTGCCGAAGCCGGGATCAACTTCAACATCATTCCGGGGACGGGCAGCCAGGTCATCACCAAATACCGTGCCCGCACCCACGAAGCCATGCTGCTCTATTGGGGCCCGGATTTCATGGACCCGGATTCGAACGCCAAGGCATTTGCCTTCAACGAGGACAATTCGGACGGCAATTACCAGTCGACCACCACGTGGCGCAATGGCTGGGCGGTGCCTGCCGAACTCAATGCTAAAACGAAGGCGGCGCGTGCTGAGGCGGACCAGTCCAAGCGCAATCAGATGTATGTCGACCTGCAGAAGCAGGTGCAGGCGAAATCACCCATCATCGTCATGTTCCAGGCGGCCACACAGGTTGCGCTCGCCAAGACTGTTTCGGGCTATGTGAACGGTGCAACATCGGACTTCGTCTTCTACCGCCTCGTGAAGAAGAACTGACCAGAAACTTTAAAGGCCGTCCGGATCGTCGGGCGGCCTTGCCACGGCATCCATAACAACGGGAATAGTAAAATGTCTGAACTTCGGATGGCGCGCCTGCGGGAGCGCATGGCTGAAACCGGAACCGATCTTGTCGTCGTCGGTCCGTCCTCGCACATGGTCTGGCTTGCCGGGCTCTCGCCCCATGGCGACGAGCGGCCGGTCATGCTGTTTGTCGGCAGGGATCACGCCGGGATACTGATGCCGGCGCTCAATGCCGACAGCTCGCGCCAGCATACCGACCTGCCGTTCTACCCATGGACGGATGGCGAGGGTCCCGATGCGGCGCTGGCCGCTGTTTTGAAAGACGTCGTCGGGACAAAACAGGATATCAGGATCGCGCTCGATGAAACGATGCGGGCGGATTTCGCCCTGCTGGTAATCGATGCATTGCCGGGTGCCAGGCGCACCTTCCTCAACGACACCGTCGGCTATCTGCGCGCCCGCAAGGACGACGCGGAATATGCCGCGCTCAAGGCCAATGCGCTCATCAATGACGGCGCGATGCGTGCGGCTTTTGCCGCGTTGAAGCCCGGCGTGACCGAGCTCGAGATTGCCGGTGTTGTCCGGGACTACTACAAGGCAAACAATGCGAAGCCGGAATTCACCAGCGTCTGTTTCGGTGAAAATGGCGCATATCCGCACCATCACACCGGCGAGCGCGTGCTGAAGGCCAATGAAGCGGTGCTGATCGACATTGGCGGGCGCAGTGACGGCTATCCCAGCGACATGACCCGCGTTGCCGTCTGCGGTGAAACGCCCGCGGATTTCGACAAGGTGCACGCGGTTCTCGATGCCGCCGTCAAGGCGGCGCTGGCTGCGGCCAAACCGGGGGTTGCCGCCAAGGAAGTTGACAAGGCGGCACGCGATGTCATCACCCAGGCGGGTTACGGTGAATATTTCCTGCACCGCACCGGCCATGGCATGGGCATCGACATCCACGAGCCGCCCTATATCACCGCGACTTCCGAGGCTATTCTCGAGGACGGGCATGTGTTCTCGATCGAGCCGGGCATTTACCTCAGCGGCAAATTCGGCGTCCGCCTTGAGGAGATCGTCATCATGCGCGGCAACAGGGCGGAAGTGCTGTCCGAACTGCCGCGGGCTGCCTTCAAGGCCTGATCCATTGCACTGAAGGCGGCCGTTTCGGGTGCGAAGCGGCCGCCAGCACTACTTTTGTTGATGTGCGCTAATGTAGCATTGCACAATTTGAGGGCGTGCGCAAAATTAAGGCATGTCTACACCGCTATCGATCATGGTCTTCGACGAAAACCGTATCCGCGCTTCCATTATCGAAGAGGGATTGCGGGAGGCCGGCCATGATCGCGTCGTTGTTTTGCACGACATCGTCGGGCTTGCCCGGCAGATCGAGCGGATCGCGCCCGATGTCATCGTCATCGATATCGAAACCCCCAATCGCGACATGCTGGAGCATCTGTTCCAACTCAGCCGTTCCGTGCGCAAGCCGATCGCCATGTTTGTCGACAGCTCCGATACCGCGTCGATCGAGGCGGCGGTGGATGCCGGTGTGTCCGCCTATGTTGTCGACGGCCTGAAGAAGGAGCGCGTCAAGCCCATTCTCGACATGGCCGTCAGCCGCTTCAAAGCTTTCAGCCGGCTGCAGCAGGAACTGGCCGAGGCAAAAAGCGCCCTGGAAGAGCGCAAGGTCGTCGAGCGCGCCAAGGGTATTTTGATGAAATCGCGCACAATATCGGAAGACGAGGCTTATGCGCTGCTGCGGCAGGCCGCCATGAACGAGAAGAAGAAGCTCGCCGATATTGCGCAGAGCGTCGTCATGGCGGCAGCCATGCTCGGAAGCTAGAAAGAGAGGTTGGCCGTGAGTTTTATCCGGATGGACAATGGCCAGGGTATGGGCGGCGGCCTCGCGGCGCCGGCAGCAGTCCGCCGTGACGGCGTCTCCGTCGTTCGCGCCGGCTTCATTCCGCTTGTCGATGCTTCGGTTCTCATCGCGGCGGCCGAATTCGGATTTGCCGCACGCGAAGGCATTCAACTTGAACTTGTGAAAGACGTGTCCTGGGCTAATATCCGGGATCGGCTGGCTTTCCGGCAGTTTGATATCGCGCACATGCTGGCGCCGATGCCGGTTGCCTCCGCCCTGGGGCTCGGTTCCAATCCGTCAGCGGTCATCACGCCGTTCACGCTCGGGCGGGGCGGCAATGCCATTACCCTGTCGGTGAAGCTGTATCGCCGCATGCAGGCGCTGGCGGATCTGGCCGGAGACGAGGGCGCACTTGCCAATGCCGAAGCCCTCAAGAGCGTGATTGACGACATAAAGGTTCGCGGCGAACCATTGCCGGTGCTTGGCACGACCTATCCGTTTTCATCGCACAATTATGAACTGCGCTATTGGCTGGCGGCCGGCGGCATCCATCCGGACCGCGACGTCAAACTGGTGGTCGTACCGCCGCCCATGACATCCGATGCCCTGTCGGCGGGGGCCATTGACGGCTTCTGCGTGGGTGCGCCGTGGAACATGGTGGCCGTCGCCCGCGAAGTCGGACGGATCGTTGCGGTCAAGGAGGATATCTGGCCGTCCAGTCCCGAGAAGGTCATCGGCGTGCGGCCGGAATGGGCGGAGACCAATCCTGAAACATTGGCGAGGCTGATCGTCGCGCTGGATCGCGCCGCCGCATGGTGCGATGTGCCGGACAATCGGCGCGTACTTGCCGAGCTTCTGGCCGAGCCGCGTTATATCGATGCGCCGGAGGACATCCTGCACAGGGTTCTCATGGGCAGGTTCACCACCGATCCCGACGGGCACGAGCGGACGGTCTCCGACTACTTCACCTTCCATCGCGATGGCGCGAATTTTCCGTGGATCAGCCAGGCGCAATGGATATTCAGCCAGATGATGCGGTGGGGGCAGGTTGATCACTCCAAGGAAAAGCAGGAAAAGGTCGCGACCGCCTTCCGTCCCGATCTCTACCGCCATGCGCTGGGACCCCGCGCCGACATACCGTCGGCAGATGTGCGCGTGGAGGGCGGACAGCGCCAGGACGGGTTCATCGATGGGGCTGTCTTCGATCCCCAGAACATTCCCGCCTATCTCAAGGGCTTCAATGTCCACAATCTTGAAAACCCCGTTGCAACCCGGGACGAAACCTGATGGGTAGAATTTGTGCTCTGCACAATAAATGAGCGGGTTTGGTGGCCGTTCTGCCCATTTCGCCTGCGCCGCTCTTCGACTGCCGTCGGTGAAAAATAGCTGAACTATAAAAATATATATTAATTACAATAGCTTATAAATATAACTTCCGGTTGGCACGCTTATTGCTTTTATAAAACCGTTCCGTCAACGAAGACAGGAACCGCGAGCATCGCCATCGGATGCTTTCAAAGACACAGACGTCGCTTGGGCGAGTTCATTCACCGGATCGGGTGAATGCACTTCATCCGGCGGCGTTTTTTTATGGCTCAAGCTGCACCAGAAGCAGCGCTGCGAAGGGGAATTGCGATGAAGGTGATTTTGCCGACAGGCTTGACAAGACGAACGCTTTTGCAGGCAGGCGGCACGCTGGCGCTGCTGGCGGCGGCAAAGGCTGCGCTTCCCGGCGGCGCCCATGCGGCTGCTGCCGGACCCGAGACCACCAAGGCGACGCTCGGTTTCATTGCGCTGACGGATGCGTCGCCGCTGATCGTTGCCAAGGAAAGGGGGCTGTTTGCCAAACACGGCATGCCCGATGTCGAGGTGGTCAAGCAGGCATCGTGGGGCACGACGCGGGATAATCTGGTGCTCGGCTCGGCGGGCAACGGCATTGACGGCGCGCATATCCTGACGCCGATGCCGTATCTCATCAGCGCCGGCAAGGTCACCCAGAACAATCAGCCCCTGCCGATGGTCATCCTCGCGCGCCTCAATCTGGATGCGCAGGGTATTTCGGTTGGTTCGGCCTATGCCGGTCTGAAAGCCGGGGTCAACTCAGGTGTCCTCAGGGAAGCCTTTGCCAGGAAGAAGGCGGAAGGCACTGCGGCAAAGGCCGCGATGACCTTCCCCGGCGGCACGCACGATCTGTGGATCCGCTATTGGCTGGCCGCCGGCGGGATCGACCCGGACAAGGACGTGGAAACCATCGTGGTTCCACCGCCGCAGATGGTCGCCAACATGAAGGTCGGCACCATGGACTGCTTCTGTGTCGGCGAACCGTGGAATGCGCAGCTCGTCAATCAGGGCATCGGCTATACCGCGGTCAACACGGCAGAAATCTGGGCCAAGCATCCGGAAAAGTCCTTCGCCATGCGGGCGGACTGGGTGGAGAAAAATCCCAATGCCACCAAGGCCCTGCTGATGGCGGTGATGGAGGCGCAGCAATGGGCTGATGATCTCGCCAACAAGGATGAGCTGGCGGCCATGGTCGGCAAGCGCGCGTGGTTCAATGTGCCCGCAACCGATATCGCCGGGCGCTTGAAGGGCGACTATGACTATGGTTCGGGACGCGTCGAGGCAGCCAGCCCGCATCTGATGAAGTTCTGGCGCGATCACACATCCTATCCCTTCCAGAGCCATGAAAAATGGTTCCTGACCGAGAATATCCGCTGGGGCAAATTTGCACCGGACACCGATATTTCAGCGCTGGTCGGCAAGGTGAACCGCGAGGACATCTGGCGTGAAGCCGCCAGGGAACTCGGCGTTGCCGCCGCCGATATTCCGGCTTCGACATCACGCGGTCCGGAAACCTTTTTCGATGGCAAGGTGTTCGATCCGGACGCCCCGCAAACCTATCTCGCCAGCCTTGAAATCAAACGTTTTGCGTGAGGAAACCGGCATGACAGCCAGCCCCGTTCCCATCCGTCCGACCGAAAAGCCTCCGGTGGCCAAAATCATGACACTTGCCCTTCCGCCGAAGACCGGTTCACCCCGCCGCCTGCCGCCATGGCTCACCTCCCTGGCGGCACATGTGGTACCGCCCATCATCACGCTGGTCTTCCTGCTGGTGCTGTGGGAAATCCTCTGTTCCTCGCCGACGGCAAGCGTGCCGCCGCCCTCACGGGTGGTCTCGGAGACCTGGGAGCTGATCATCCATCCGTTCTATGCCGGACAGGGTGTCGATCAGGGGCTGTTCTGGCATATCCTCGCCAGCCTCCGGCGGGTCGCCATGGGCTATTGTCTCGCCGCTGTGGCGGGCATTGCGCTCGGCACTCTTGTCGGGCAGAGCGAATGGGCGATGCGCGGGCTCGATCCGATCTTTCAGGTGCTGCGCACGGTGCCGCCGCTCGCCTGGCTGCCCCTGTCGCTGGCCGCTTTCAAAGACGGCAATCCTTCGGCGATCTTCGTGATTTTCATCACGGCCATCTGGCCGATCATCATCAACACGGCCGTCGGCATCAGGAACATTCCGCAGGACTACCAGAATGTCGCGCGGGTGCTGCGTCTCAACCAGTTCGAATATTTCACCAAGATCATGATCCCCGCCGCCGCGCCCTATATCTTCACGGGCCTGCGCATCGGCATCGGCCTGTCGTGGCTGGCCATCGTGGCCGCCGAGATGCTGATCGGCGGCGTCGGCATCGGGTTCTTCATCTGGGATGCGTGGAACTCGTCGCGCATCAGCGACATCATCCTGGCCCTGATCTATGTCGGCATTGTCGGCTATCTGCTCGACCGCGCCATCGCCTTCGTCGCCCGGACCGTCACCCGCAACACCGCAAGCGCTTGAGGAAGCCATCATGATGTCGAAACCCTATCTCTCCCTCGAACAGATCGACATGGTGTTCAGCCGTGGCGGCGCCAGCACGCAGGTTCTCAATCAGGTCTCGCTGAGCGTCGACAAAGGCGAGTTCATCTCGATCATCGGCCATTCCGGTTGTGGAAAATCCACGCTGCTCAACATCGTCGCCGGACTGACGCAGGCGACGCGCGGCGTGGTGTTTCTCGAAGGCACTGTTGTCGACACGCCGGGACCCGACCGCGCGGTGGTGTTCCAGAACCATTCGCTGCTGCCCTGGCTGACGGTCTATGAAAACGTCAAGCTGGCGGTCGACAAGGTCTTCTCATCCAGCAAAAGCAGGGCGGAACGGCATGAATGGACCATGCGCAATCTCGAACTGGTGCAGATGGTGCATGCCAGGGACAAGCGCCCGTCTGAAGTCTCCGGCGGCATGAAGCAGCGCGTCGGCATTGCCCGGGCGCTGGCCATGGAGCCCAAGGTGCTGCTGCTGGACGAGCCGTTCGGTGCGCTGGATGCGCTCACCCGCGCGCACCTGCAGGATCAGGTGATGCAGATCCATACGGAGCTTGCCAATACGGTGTTGATGATCACCCACGATGTCGATGAAGCCGTGCTGCTTTCCGACCGCATCGTCATGATGACCAATGGTCCTTCCGCCAGGATCGGCGAAATCCTCGATGTGCCGCTGGTTCGCCCGCGCCGCCGCATCGAGCTTGCCGCCGATGCCACCTATATCCGCTGCCGTTCGTCCGTGCTGAAATTCCTCTACGAACGGCACCGTCTTGTGGAGGCCGCGTAAGATGGAAACAATCGCGAAAAAACAGAAACTCGTCGTCATCGGCAACGGCATGGCGCCGGGCAGGGCGCTTGAACACCTCTTCGAGATGGCGCCCGATACCTATGATGTCACCATTTTCAATGCCGAGCCGCGCGTCAACTATGACCGGATCATGCTGTCGCCGGTGCTGTCAGGCGAAAAGGAATTCGAGGAAATCATCATCCACGGCGATGGCTGGTACATCAAGCACGGCATCACGCTCTACAAGGGCCACAGGATCATCGGGATCGACCGGGAGGCCAAGACGGTCACCTCCGATGCCGGGACGACCGAAAGCTACGACAAGCTTTTGATCGCGACGGGTTCGGTTCCTTTCGTTCTGCCTGTTCCCGGCAACAACCTGCCGGGGGTCCTGACCTACCGCGATCTTGACGATGTGAATGCCATGCTGCTTGCGGCTCAGTCCCGGGCGAGGGCCGTGGTGATCGGCGGCGGGCTGCTCGGTCTTGAAGCGGCTGCCGGCCTGAAATCACGCGGCATGGATGTCACGGTTCTCCATATCATGCCGACGCTGATGGAGCGCCAGCTCGATCCCGCTGCGGGCTATCTGCTCGAACAGGCGGTGGAACAACGCGGCATCCGCGTGATGACCAAAGCCAGCACCAAGGAGATCATCGGTCAGAACAGGGTGGAAGGTGTTCTGCTTGCCGATGGCACAACATTGCCTGCCGATCTGGTGGTCATGGCGGCGGGTATCCGCCCCAACGCCCTGCTTGCGAAGGAGGCGGGCCTTGCAACCAATCGCGGCATCGTTGTCGACGCCGGCATGCGGACTTCCGATCCCGATATTTTCGCCATCGGCGAGTGCGCCGAGGTGGGCGGACAATGCTACGGGCTGGTCGCGCCGCTTTATGAAATGGCGCGGGTGGTATCAGCACAACTAGCGGATGATGCGGATGCAAAATTCGTGCACAGCGAGACACCAACGAAGCTGAAGGTCACAGGCATCAACCTGTTTTCCGTTGGTGATCTCGGCGAAGGCGACGACCGGCAGGAGATCGTCCTGCGCGACGCGGCTGCCGGTGTCTACAAGCGGCTGGTGCTGAAGGATGACCGCATCATCGGCACGGTGCTGTACGGCGAGACATCCGACGGGGCCTGGTTCCATGACCTGACCAAAAAACGCACCGACATTTCGGAGATGCGCGACACATTGATTTTCGGCCAGTCCTATCAGGGAGGGTCCCCGCTGGACCCTATGGCGGCCGTTGCAGCCTTGCCAGATGATGCGGAAATCTGCGGCTGCAACGGCATATGCAAGGGCAAGATCACTGGTGCCATATCCGGCAAGGGGCTGACCTCGCTGGATGATGTGCGGGCCCATACCAAGGCGTCCGCCTCCTGCGGCAGCTGCACCGGTCTGGTGGAACAGCTGCTGGCGCTGACGCTGGGCGATTCCTACAATCCGTCGGCCGTGACGCCCATGTGCAGTTGCACCGATCTTGGCCATGACGATGTCCGCCGGCTGATCAAGGCGAAGAAGCTGAAGTCGATTCCGGCCGTGATGCAGGAGCTGGAATGGAAGACATCGTGCGGCTGCGCCAAGTGCCGCCCGGCCTTGAATTATTATCTCGTTGCGGACTGGCCGGATGAATATGCCGACGACTACCAGTCGCGCTTCATCAACGAACGGGTGCATGCCAATATCCAGAAGGACGGGACCTATTCCGTGGTGCCGCGCATGTGGGGCGGCGTCACCAATTCAAGGGAACTGCGGGCGATCGCCGATGTGGTCGACAAATTCGCCATTCCGGCTGTCAAGGTCACCGGCGGCCAGCGCATCGACATGCTGGGCATCAAGAAGGAAGACCTGCCGGCCGTCTGGGCCGATCTCGGCAAGGCCGGGTTCGTCTCGGGACAGGCCTATGCCAAGGGGTTGCGCACGGTAAAAACCTGTGTCGGGACCGACTGGTGCCGCTTCGGCACGCAGGATTCGACCGGGCTCGGCATTCGCATCGAAAAGTTCATGTGGGGATCGTGGACGCCCGCCAAGGTCAAGATGGCGGTATCGGGCTGTCCGCGCAATTGCGCCGAAGCCACCTGCAAGGATGTCGGCATCATCTGCGTCGATTCCGGCTACGAGATCCATTTCGCCGGGGCGGCGGGGCTGGACATCAAGGGGACGGAAGTTCTGGGGCTGGTCAAGACCGAGGACGAGGCGCTGGAACATGTGGTGGCGCTGACGCAGATGTACCGCGAACAGGGCCGCTATCTCGAGCGCATCTACAAATGGGCCAAACGCGTCGGCCTCGACGAAATCCGCCGCCAGATCATGCAGGACGAGGCGAAGCGCCGCGGCTATTTTGACCGGTTCGTCTTCAGCCAGACCTTTGCGCAGGTCGATCCGTGGTCTGAACGGGTTTCCGGCGTCGACAAGCATGAATTCCAGCCGATGGCCAAAATCGGCTACCAGCAGGCAGCGGAGTAGAGTGATGAACTGGGTTGAGATTGGAACAATCAACGACATTCCGCGCCGGGGCGCCCGCTGCGTGAACACGCCCGAGGGCAGGATCGCGGTTTTCCGCACCATGGAAGACCAGATTTTTGCCATTGACGATCACTGTCCGCACCGGGGTGGCCCGCTTAGCCAGGGGATTGTCCATGGTGCCGCAGTGACCTGCCCCCTGCACAACTGGGTTATCTCATTGGAGACGGGCAAGGCGCTTGGCGCGGATGAAGGCAGCGTGAAAACCATCGCGATCCGGCTGGATGGCGACCGGATTCTGGCTGGGCTTGAGCTCGCCGCCATGGCGGCGGAGTAGAGCGGCATGGACACCCCGGCAGTTCGCACCACCTGCCCCTATTGCGGCGTCGGGTGCGGTGTGCTCGCGACACCCGGCAATGACGGAACGGTTGCCATTGCCGGAGACCCGGAGCATCCCGCCAATTTCGGGCGGCTCTGCTCCAAGGGATCGGCGCTCGGTGAAACGGTTCATCTGGATGGCCGGTTGCTGGAGCCACGGGTCGAGGGCAAGGCGGCGAGCTGGGACAAGGCGCTTGATCGCGTCGCCAGCCGTTTCAGCGACGCCATCAAGGCACATGGGCCGGATAGTGTTGCTTTCTACGTTTCGGGCCAGCTTCTGACGGAAGACTATTATGTCGCCAACAAGCTGATGAAAGGTTTCATCGGCTCGGCGAACATCGATACGAACTCGCGGCTGTGCATGTCGTCGTCGGTGGCGGGGCATATGCGTGCCTTCGGGTCGGACACCGTGCCGGGAACCTATGAAGACCTCGAGCTCGCCGATCTCATCGTACTGACCGGGTCCAACCTCGCCTGGTGCCATCCCGTGCTCTATCAGCGCATTGCTGCAGCCAAGGTGAAGCGCCCGCAGATGCGTATCGTCCTCATCGATCCGCGCCGCACCATGACCGCCGATATCGCCGATATGCACCTGCCGATCCGTTCCGACGGGGATACGGCGCTGTTTGTCGGGCTGCTCGGTTTTCTGGCCGAGCAGGGGGCCTTGGATCGCGCCTATATCGAGCGGCATACGTCAGGCTTTGAGGCGGCGCTGGCCCTTGCCAGTCCCTGCGATCTGGAAACAATTTCGCAGCACACCGGAATTGCGCCGGATCAACTGCTCGCCTTTTTCACGCTGTTCGCCCGCACCGAACGATGCGTGACGGTATACAGCCAGGGCGTCAACCAGTCGGCATCCGGTACGGACAAGGTCAATGCCATCATCAATTGCCATCTGGCAACGGGCCGCATCGGCCGCCCCGGCATGGGACCGTTCTCGGTCACCGGGCAGCCCAATGCCATGGGCGGGCGCGAGGTGGGCGGTCTTGCCAATATGCTGGCGGGTCATATGCAGATCGAAAATGCCGGGCACAGGCTGCTGGTTCAGGATTTCTGGGCCGCCCCGACCATGGCAACGAGGCCGGGGCTGAAGGCCGTCGATCTGTTCACGGCGGTGGGCGATGGGCGGATCAAGGCTTTATGGATCATGGCGACCAACCCGGCCGATTCCATGCCGGAAGCCGATCGCGTGGCGAAGGCGCTGAAAGCCTGCCCGTTTGTCGTGGTCTCCGACATCAACGCAAGAACAGATACGACGGCCTATGCCCATGTACTTCTGCCTGCGGCCGGATGGGGTGAGAAGGACGGCACGGTCACCAATTCCGAACGGCGCATCAGCAGGCAGCGGCCATTCCTGCCGCTGCCTGATAAGGCCAAACCGGACTGGTGGATCATCACCGAAGTGGCGAAACGCATGGGGTTTGCCGCCGCCTTTGCCTATCAGAACCCCGCGCAGATTTTTGCCGAGCATGCCGCTTTGTCGGGAGTGGAGAACAAGGGCAGCCGCGATTTCGATATCGCTGCCCATGCCGGCATATCTGCACGCGCATATGACAACCTCGCCCCATTTCAATGGCCGCAAAGCCGGGACGCTGCGACACCGGGCGGACGCTTTTTTGCACAAGGCGGCTTTTTTACCGGGGATCGTCGGGCGCGGTTCATTGCGGTATCGCCAGCCGACACCGGCGCGATCGATCAACGGTTCACGCTGAACACCGGGCGCGTGCGCGATCACTGGCACACGATGACGCGCACTGGAAAAAGCGCGCGCCTGTCCGCGCATTTCGCCGAACCCTTTGCAGAGATACATCCGCTCGATGCCGCCGAGCAGGGGATTGCCGATGCGAGCCTTGTCCGGTTGCACAACGCGCATGGCGATATCATCGTACGAGCCTTGCTGACGGACAGACAGGCGCGCGGCAGTGTATTCGTGCCCATGCACTGGACCGACCAGTTTGCCGGGAGTGCCCGTGTAGACGTACTTGTGACATCGCGGACCGATCCGGTCTCCGGCCAGCCTGCACTGAAGATGGCAAGGGTGGATATCCAGCCTTTCGAAGCTCTCTGGTACGGGTTCGCGGTCCTGCGTGACAAGCCCCGGACGATTGCGGCGGATTACTGGGCGCTTGCCAGGGCCAATGGAGGATACCGGATCGAACTTGCCGGTCTTCACGAGCCGGATGACTGGGCGATGTTTGCCGGAGAATTGTTTGGTTGCGGCGAGGGGGCACCGCTGCTGCGTTATCACGATGCAAGGAATGGCCAGCACCGCATGGCTGCCTTTGCCGGTGATGCCCTGATCGGCGCGCTCTACATCGCGCGCCAGCCCGTCGCCGTGTCGCGCAGTTGGGCCAGCGAGCAGCTGTCGCAGCATTTCCCTGCAGCGCAGAACCGTTTCCAGCTTCTGGCGGGACGGCCCGGCAGGGATATGCCCGACAAGGGCGCGATTGTCTGTTCGTGCTTTTCCGTCGGCCGCAACGAGATCGCCGGCGCGGTGCGCGGCGGCTGCCGGACCGTTGCCGCCATCGGTGAGGCTTTGAAGGCCGGAACGAATTGCGGCTCCTGCCGTGCTGAAATCAGGGGGATTGTCGATGCAAATCTTGTCCAGGCCGCAGAATAGTCCGCGCCCCGGCAGTATCGGGCAACTGGCGGTGCTGCCGGTGTTTTTCAGCCTTGCGGGCAAGCGCGGCGTGGTTGCGGGCGGAACCGCCGCCGCCGCATGGAAAGCCGAACTGCTGGCAGCGGCGGGCGCCGAGGTTCATGTCTGCGCCGAAGCCATGAGCGAGGAAATGTCAGCCCTGATTGCGGCAGGACCGTTCGTCCATCATGCGCGCAGGTGGTCGGCAACGGATTTGCACGGTGCTGCCATCGCCATTGCCGACGCCGCGACGGAACAGGAGGCTGAAGCATTCCTGCATGCGGCGACGCAAGCCGGTGCGCCGTGCAATGTCATCGACAAACCGGCATTCTGCGCGTTTCAGTTTGGCACCATCGTCAATCGTTCGCCCGTGGTGGTCGGCATGTCGACCGATGGCGCAGCACCTATTCTGGGGCAGGCGATCCGCCGGCGGATCGAGACAGTCCTGCCCGCATCATTGGCAGTATGGGCGCGACTGGCACAACAGTTGCGCTGCTATATTGCGCAAACGCTCCAGCCTGGCCGCCAGCGAAGGCTGTTCTGGGAGGATTTCGTCAATCGCGCCTTTGGTGTGGACCCGTTGCCCGACGAAGAGGCCAAACTGCAGGCACAGGCGATGCAGATCGCCAATGCCTGGAATTCCCGAACCGGCACCGTGACTCTCATCCCGGTCGAGAGTAATGACCCCGAGCTTCTGACACTCAAGACGATGCGGCTGCTGCAAATGGCTGATGCGATCTTTTATGGCAGGGATATTGCGCCTGCCATTCTGCAGCTGGCGCGGCGGGAGGCCAGGCGCATTCCGCTGGTCGATGAACCGTTTCACGACGCTGCTGCGCAGCGTCTTTGCGCCGACGGCAAGAACGTTGTTGTTCTCAAGCGCGCCTAGGCGGCGTCCTGATCGAGTTCCGGGTAATGACGGAAAATGCCTGACTCGTTGAAGGGAATACGCCGGGGCGAGGCGAGATAACGGGCAATGTTGGGCCTATCCCGGATCCGATCATGCAAGGCTACCAGTAGAGGGTATTGCCGGGCGAACAACTGCGTGGCGCGGGGAAAGGCATATCTCAGCCCTTCGATCACCTGAAACAGCGAGAGGTCGACATAGCTGAGCCCGTTGCCGACGCTGTGCCTGTCACCGTCCGGATTATTGGCAAGGTTACGCTCGAAATAGCCGAGATATTTCGGGATGCGGTGCTCGATGAAGCTGGTCGAACGTGCCTTCGCTGCTTCCTTCTGATCCTCGTAGTAAAGCTCGGTGGCAATCGGATGATGCGTGTCGTGCACCTCGCAGACAAAGTCGGTGACGGTCAGTTGCAGGCCATTGGCGGCATAGCGTAATCCTTCATTCTCCGGCACCAGACCGAGTTTGGGTCCGAGATAGAAGAGAATATTGGCGACGTGTGAAACAAGCAGTTCGCCGTCTTTCAGAAAGGGCGGGGCGAACGGCGTGTCCGAGGTATCTGCGCCTTTCAATATCCGCATCATTGCGGATGTGCCGCGCCCGCTGCCGGTTTCGCGGGTAATGTCGACATAGGCCGCCCCGGCTTCTTCCAGCGCCAGCCGGATGAACTCGCCGCGTCCCTGTATGCCGTCCCAGTAATAGAGTTCATAGGGCATTGCCGGTTTCTCCATTGTTCTGATTGGATGCCTTTGCGGTTTCCGCGATCAGCCAATCGATAAATATTTGGGCCGCCGGGGTGCTTCTGGCCCCTTTGGGTGTCACCAGCCAATGGGCGGTTCGGGTGGAGGTGATCGTCTGCGCGCAAGGTTGCACCAGACGCCCGGTCCGCAGGTGATCGCGGATGAGCAGCATGCGGCCGATGGCAATGCCCTGACCGTCCAGCGCGGCCTGCAGGGTGATGTTGTAGTCCGTCAGCTGGATGGTGCGGGCACCGGCCAGATCAAGGCCCACCGCATCGGCCCAGACCTGCCAGTCGACGGGCTTCCTGGCGAACAGCAATGTGTGGCGCAGCAAGTCCTCCGGCGTCTCAATGGCATTGTCCGATTGCAGAAGTGCCGGGCTGATAACCGGGCTGAGCTGTTCGGCCATGAGCAGGCGCACATCGACCCCGGGCCAGTTTCCGTCGCCATAGCGGATGGCGATGTCGGCCTCCCCGGCGGCAATGTCCGCGCTGCGCAGGGTGGGATCGAGTTCGAGGCCGATATCGGGGTGCAGCGATTGAAAACCGTGCAGGCGCGAGACAAGCCAGTTGGCGGCAAAGGAGGGCAGCAGGCTGATGCGGACGGTGCTGCGCCTGCTCCTGCCGCGCAGGTCTGCGGTGGCGGCGGCGATGAGGCGGAATGCATCGGTGGTGCGGGCGCGATAGTCCTCGCCCTCCGGTGTCAGGGCGATGCTGCGCGCCTTGCGGACAAACAGCGGCAGGCCGAGAAACTCTTCCAGCTGGCGGATATGATGGCTGACGGCACTTTGCGTGATGAGCAGTTCCTCGCCCGCCCGGCGGAAACTCATCAGCCGCGCGACGGCCTCGAAGGCTCGAAGTGCCTGCAACGGCGGCAAGGTGGTGGAGGAGCGCATTTCGCCTCATGCTTTCGACTGCGTGTCATCAGCTTATCCGGGTTTCCAGACATTAGCCAGATCGATCAGTGACGCCAGTGTTTTGAATTGGACCTGCGGAGCAGGGCCGTTGATGATGGGACATAATCAGCCGGAGATGATGATGTCAGCCACCATAGCAGAGAAGCTTGCAACCCTCGGTCACGACCTGCCGGTCGCGTCCGTGCCTGTTGCCAATTATGTATCGGTCGTGCGCGCGGGCACCCTGTTGAGCATATCGGGGCAGATCAGCCGGATCGATGACGGGAACGCCGTCCTCGGTGTTGTCGGCGCATCCGTTTCCACCGATGAAGGCCGCAGGGCGGCCGAGATCGCAGCAATCAATGTGCTGTCGCAAATTGCCGCGGCCACCGACGGGACGATTGCCAGCGTGCGCCGCATCGTTCGTCTCGGCGTCTTTGTGGCTGCGACACCTGACTTCACCCAGCATCCGCAGGTGGCCAATGGTGCATCGGACCTGATGGTTGCGGTGTTCGGCGATGCGGGGCGTCACAGCCGTGCCGCCGTCGGCGTCAGCTCATTGCCGCGCGGCGTTGCTGTCGAGGTGGACGCGCTGGTCGAGCTGGAGGGCTGACGGTGACCCAAACGCTCGATATTGAACAGTTGCGCGCGCAGACGCCGGGCTGTGCCATCAGCACCCATTTCAACCATTCCGGCTCTTCGCTGCCGTCAAACACGGTATTGGCGGCGGTGACGGAGCATCTGCAGCGTGAATCGCTCTATGGCCCCATGGAAGCTGCGGCCAATGCGGCGGGCCTGATCGACGAAGCGCGGGCGGATGCCGCCGGTCTCATCGGTGCGGCGCCTGCCGAGATTGCCTTCTCCAGCAGCGGTTCCGCCGCCTGGGGACTGGCCTTCGCTGCTTTGCCGCCGCTCATTGCGGGTGACCGCATTCTGGTCGGCCGTCAGGAATGGGGCGGCAATCTGTCGACGATGCAGGCAGCGGCCAAAAGGGCGGGTGCATGCATCGAGACCATCCCTGTGAATGAGGACGGCAGTGTGGATGCCAATGCGCTTGCTGCCATGATCGATGACCGCGTTCGCCTTGTTGCCTTGACCTGGCTTCCCGCCAATGGCGGGCTTATCAACGATGCCGCGGCCATCGGCAGGGTGACGCGCGCTGCCGGCATTCCCTATTTCATTGATGCGGCGCAGGCGCTCGGCCAGCTTCCCGTGGATGTCAGCGCCATCGGCTGTGATATGCTGAAGGGGTCAGGCAGGAAATTTCTGCGTGGACCGCGCGGCGCGGCCATCCTCTATCTGCGCAAGGCCTTTCTCGAAACACTCGAACCAGCCTATCTCGATGTCCTTTCCTCGACATGGGGCGAGGACGGCCCACATATGCGGGCGGATGCGCAGCGTTTCGAGACAAGTGAGAAGCCCATCGCCCTGCTGCTGGGACTGGGAGCGGCGCTGAAACAGGCGCGCAGCCTCGGCATGGATGCGATCCGCCGGCGGATCAGGGACCTTTCGGGGCAATTGCGCGATCAACTGGCTGCCATTCCCGGTGTTGCGATTCATGACCTCGGCACCGAGAAATCCGGATTGGTCTCTTTTACGGTGGCGGGCATTGCGCCGCAGGCTTTGCGCGGCAAACTTGCGGAAAAGCGGATTACAATCGCGGCAAATGGGATACCTTACACACCGCTCGACATGACGGCGCGCGGCCTCAACGAGATTGCGCGGGCGTCAGTCAGCTATCTGAACACAACGGATGAAATTGACCGTCTTTGCGATAATGTTGCCGCTCTTGCTCGGCAGGCCGCTTGACGGAACGAAGGACAGGTGAGGACAGAATGGATCTGGGAATCAGGGGTAAGCGGGCAATCGTCTGCGCGAGTTCAAAAGGGCTCGGTCGCGGCGTTGCGGAGAAGCTGGCGGAAGCAGGTGTCGACCTGACGTTGAATGCCCGCACGGAAGCGGTGCTCCGCGAGACGGCAAAGGAAATCGCCGATACCTACGGCGTCAAGGTGCAGATCGTTGCGGCAGATGTGACGACGGAGCAAGGCCGCAAGGAATTGCTGGCCGCCGAACCGCAACCGGATATTCTCGTCAACAATGCCGGCGGGCCGCCGGCCGGTCTGTGGTCCGACTGGCACGAGGAGGAATGGCTGAAGGCGGTCAATGCCAATATGCTGACACCGATCTATCTGATGAACGCTATCCTGCCCGGCATGATCGAGCGCAAATGGGGCCGTGTGGTCAACATCACGTCGGGCTCGGTGAAATCTCCCATTGCCCAGCTCGGCCTGTCGAATGCCGCGCGCAGCGGCCTTACCGGTTTTGTCGCCGGCACCGCCCGGCAGGTAGCGCGTCATGGGGTAATCATCAACAATCTCTTGCCGGGCTCGCACGAGACCGACCGGATCAAGGGATTTCTGGAAAAGACTTCGGAAACCAAGGGCATCTCCATCGAACAGGCGCGCGCTGAAGCCCACGCCGCCAATCCGACCGGCCGCTTCGGCACCAAGGAGGAATTCGGCGCAGCGGCCGCCTTCCTGTGCAGCCAGTATGCCGGCTTCATCGTCGGGCAGAACCTTCTGCTCGATGGCGGGGCCTTCAACTCGACACTGGGGTGAAAGCCTGCATCGATGCCGTGAGTTCCATAATTAAACTTATGCAACTCACGGCTATAACAGCAATATACAGATGCGACAGATGGGCAAATTAGAGATGCGACATTTTTAGGTCGCGTGCCCTGTTCAGATCGAACGAGGAAAGGAAGACTGGCGGCTCTTCACACGTATCCGTTTAGAGAGTTGCCATGTCTTGTTTGATTACGATGTCGCAGAAAGAACTCAATAGATTGGAAGTCATTCAGAAGATTCGAGATCGTCGTTTGACGGTTATCCAGGCGACTGCATTGCTGGATCTCAGCCGCAGCCAGATCCATCGTCTTTTACAGGCTTACGACAAGCTTGGGCATTCGGGTCTGATTTCGGGACGACGCGGACGCCCGAGCAATCGTCGTTACAGCGAGGATTTCCGGAATGCGGTGCTTGATTTGATACGGGCTTATTATCGGGATTTTGGGCCGACACTGGCCTGTGAGAAGCTTGTCGAACGCCACCAGCTTTCGGTCAGCAAGGAGACGCTGCGGCAATGGATGACGGTGGCGGGTTTGTGGACGTCACGGCGCGAACGCAAGCGACAACTGCATCAGCCGCGCGGTCGGCGTGATTGCTTTGGTGAACTGGTACAGATCGATGGTTCGCATCATTGGTGGTTTGAGGAGCGGGGTCCCAAATGCGCCCTCCTCGTTTATATTGACGATGCCACGGGCAAGCTCCTGCATTTGCGCTTTGCTGGATCAGAGAACACGTTTGATTATTTTCATGCGACGAAGGCCTACCTGCAGCAATGGGGCAAGCCGCTGGCCTTTTACAGTGACAAGCATGGTGTGTTTCGCACGACCCATGGTTCGCAGAAAGATCGCACGAGCGGTCTGACCCAGTTTGGCCGGGCGCTTTATGAACTCAACATCGACATTATCTGCGCCAATACCCCGCAGGCCAAAGGCCGTGTCGAGCGGGCAAACAGAACTTTGCAGGATCGTTTGGTCAAGGAATTGCGACTGCGCGGCATTGATACGATCGAAGCAGCCAATGCTTATGCGCCGGAATATATTGCAGACTTCAATGCCCGTTTTGGCAAGGATCCGCGCAATCCGAAGGATATGCACCGACCGCTGGCCGCACATGAGAACATCGATGGTGCGATGTGCCGGAAGGAAGTACGGACACTGTCGCAAACACTGACGCTGCGTTACGACAAGGTGCTGTTCATCCTGGAGCCGACGGAGCTTGCAAAGCGGCTGGCTCGACAAAAGGTGATTGTCTGCGACTATCCCGATGGTCGTCTGGAGATCATGCACGGCACAGACGCCCTGCCCTATAGAACGTTCGACAAGCTTCGTTCTGTTCACCGGTCGCCTGTTGTCGAGAACAAGCGACTGGATGACATGCTTTCGATTGTGTCCGAGATGCAGGCGGGCCGGGAATTGCAACGCAGCAAGAGCGGTCCCCGTCGCACAGGTCAGACGAACCATCTGTTTGGCGTGCCTGATGGCAGTGTCGGGAACGGGTATCAGAAGCGTGAACGCAAATCGCGTACCGCTTACATGAACGATCCTGACGTTATTGCGCGCCGGGAAAAAGCGTTGGCTCGGTTGGCTGCGACCGAGTGAAATGGCGAGATCGACGACATTTGGCACTCTCAAAGCTAAAGCCGAAGGGCACCTATCGACCCGCCCCCATTCCTCGCTTGCAACTCTGACCAGCCTCTCGGAATGGGGGCTGAACGTCAGCACCTGTCGCATCTCTATCTTGCTGGAGATAGCGCATCCCTAACTTGCCAAAACAACGGCATCGTGAAATCCGGAGGATCGGGCAATTCATCCGGAGTTCCGGTCTACGTGTTCTTCCGCTCCCGTCCTATTTTCACGTCGTGGCCCCAAGGGGCTCTGTTTCAGGACGACAAGGAAATGCAGGATGAGCAAGACATGGTTTATCACCGGTGCCGGACGGGGTATCGGCGCGGAAGTTGCCAAGGCTGCGCTGGCAGCCGGTGACAATGTGGTCGCGACCGGCCGCAATCGCAAGCAGGTGCAACAGGCGTTCGCGGGCGTTGAGGGGCAATTGCTGATTGTTGAGCTGGACGTGACCAAGCCGGATCAGGCGGATCAGGCGGTGGACGCTGCCGTCACCCATTTCGGCGGCATCGACGTTCTCGTCAACAATGCCGGCTATGGCCAACTGGGTCAGTTCGAAGAAAATGGTGCCGACGACATCGAACGGCAGTTCGCCACCAATGTATTCGGCCTGTTGCACGTGACCCGTGCGGTCCTGCCTGTGATGCGCTGGCAGAGATCGGGCCGCATCTTCAATCTGTCCTCCATAGGCGGCATGGTCGGGTTTGCCGGTGCTTCCGTCTATTGTTCGACGAAGTTTGCGGTTGAAGGCTTCTCCGAATCGCTGGCCATGGAAGTGGCCCGCTTCGGTATCCATGTGACCATCGTCGAACCGGGGTTCTTCCGCACGGATTTTCTCGATGAAAGTTCGGTTCGCTATGGCGACAAAAGCATTGAGGATTATGCCGAAGCTTCGCGCGAAACACGCACGACCTATGACGGGTACAGCTACAAGCAGGCGGGCGATCCGGCAAAGCTTGGATCGGCATTGATCGAACTGGCCGCCTCGCAGGAGCCACCCCTGCGTTATGCCGCCGGTTCCGATGCGGTCAAAGGCATCGCGACGAAGCTGGATTCGGTTCACGCGGAAATCAACAAATGGCGATCTCTGTCGATTTCCACGGATGGTAATTTTTGAGCCGCTTTTCTGCCCAGAGATCAACACGATCTTCCCGGAGAAATAGGCAATCACCTCGGTGGATCGGTATACCGCCTCGCCCTTCCGCCATGCGATATTCAGACTGGGAATAAACCCCGCTATTCAAATAACTTAAAAGGAAAGGGATATTTGCAATGAACATCCAACTCCCCACCCTTTCACCGTATCTCAAGCCGAGTTTTTCAACGCTGAAACTTCTTTCGCGTGTGCTGCATCCGATCAAGACCAAAAAGGATCGTGATATGGCAGAACTGGCAAAGCGATATTTAAACGGATAATCAGCGCCTTTTGACGCGCTTGTGAAAGCAGAGGAAACCCGCAATGCCCGGCATTGCGGGTTTCAACGTTTTTCGGCGGGGTCGAGGGTGAACAGTTCCTGCGCCCGCCCGACACCGCGCAAGGCGAAACGCCCGACGCAAACCAGTTTGGAGCGAAGTTCTTCCGGCAGGAATGCGGCGAAGCGGTCCGAGATCAGGACATCCTGATCGACGGACCGGCACATGGATGCGATGCGGCTGACTTCATTGACGGCCGGTCCGACGACGGTAAAATCCAGCCGCGTGTCGCTGCCGATATTGCCAAAGAACACCTCGCCCACATGCATGCCGAGATAGACATTGGTGATCGGCTGTTTCTCGGCGGCGCGCCGCTCATTGAGCACGATGAGCCGCTTGCGCAGGAGAGCTTGGGCCTTCAGCGCCGCGGTGCAGGCCGTCTGCGACCCGCCTTCGGTGAAGATGGCCAGAGTGCCGTCGCCGATGAGCTTCAGCACATCGCCGCCCGCTTCCTGGATCGACGAGATGACCGCATCGGCATAGTCGTTCAGCATCGGGATTATGGCATCCGGTCCTGCCGCGTCGGAAATACGCGTATAGTCGCGCAGGTCCGAATACCAGAGAACCGCTTCGATGCGGTCGGCCGCGCCGCGATTGATGCGCCCGGCCAGCACGCGTTCGCCCGCATCGTGGCCGAGATAGACCTCGGCCACCGTGCGCACGATCCGCGCCAGCGAGGAGCATTTGATCGCAAGCGCCAGCCCCCGCGCCAGACGTTTCAGGGTTGCAATGTCGCGGTCCTCGAAGCCGTCGGCATGCGCCGTGGACCATTGCGAATAGAAACAGTCCATTTCGCCGATGCTGCCCTGCGTCGAAAAGCGGTGGACCAGCGCGAGATAATCGGTGAGCCCTTCGGCCTTGAGGTTTTCCAGATGCAGAAAGCCCGGTTCGTCCATTTCGCCGATGCGGCGGCGGAGCGAATCCTCGCCGGACTGCAGCAGGTGGTAGAATGTGGTCCGCTGCCAGCTTTCGGCGCCGGGGCCCTGGGTGCTCGAGCCATACTCGATCACCGGCTTTTCCACCTCCTCGCGCTGGCGCCAGTGGAACGCCCTGCCCTCGTAGATGGGATGCAGCGTATCGACAAAGGTCAAGGCGCGTTCGAGCGTGATGCCAAGGCCGCAGCACCGCACGCAGAAACCGTTAAGCAGTTCGGTTTCGCTGGCGCCGGCCAATCCTTGCGCGTCGAGCCATTCTTCAATCGCAACTATGTCGGCTTCCGTCATGATTCCCGCTCACTTGTCCGTCTGAACGGGTATCACGTCCGCGCCGTTTGACAAAGATGGCAGTGGCGGGAACTCAGGCGATTGGCGCTGGTGCTTCCACTTTGGCCGCCGCTTGTGCGGCGGCGGCAGAGCCATTGGCCGCGCTTCCGGCCTTCTCGATGGCGCAGACCTTCAGGTTGCCGGTGAAAAGAATGCCGCTGATCGGCAGTGCCGGTTCGGCCGGGAATGTTTCATGCCTGATGCTGTCCTTCGGCACATGCAGCTTGTGTTCGCCGCCTTCGCCGCCACCGCCGAGGGTAAGCGCGAGGGATGGCTGGGTTTGCAGGAGTGTGACGCCATACAGGAACTCGAAGCTCAGCATCGACACCAGGAACTTGTAGGTGCCGTCGCGCACACCGCCCTTGAGCAGGGCGGCGCGGTGCGTCTCCTCGCCCATGCGCACATCGAGCGGGGGAATGCGCGGCTCGCAGACATAGGCCATGGCCAGGAGCTGCCCCTTGTCCACTTCGAACTTCAGACGGTCGCGGCCAAGATCAAGGGCCGAGACGGAAAATCGCCGGTTGCTGTATTCGACAGGCAACCGGCCCAACCGCTTGCCGAGCTGCACGCCATCGAGCGCGCGCGCGCCGGCAAAATGGTCGGGGTCGATGGGCGACTGCAGGGCAGCCGCCTTGTGCGGGCGCTGCAATGCCGGCTCCAGCTCATCGGCAATGAGGTTGGCGACAACGGTCGTCGCGACCGGCCGCGCATAATGCCCCTGGTCGGAATAGAAACTGGGATGGCCGACGACATCGCGGCCCAGCCGTTGCATTAGGTGGCGCGAAACATCGACGCAGATGGTGCCGTACCACTGCGAAATGTAGTTGATCCCCGCATCGATGGATGGCACGGCGCTGAGGAAGGAGCCGTTGCGGGCGCCGAAGACAAGGGTGGCGATGCGCAGGTTGGGGTTCTGCTCGAGGGCATAGCGGATGATCCCCTCGTAAAACCGCGCCCAGTGGCGGAAAGGCCGCCGCTCGTCGCCATAGACAAAGGCATCATTGAGTGCGTACTCGATCAGCAGCAGATCGCAATCGGCAAGCTTGTCATAGGTCTTGAGCTGGTAGAGGCCGAAGGCGCTGGTCGTCCCGCCCACGGCCAGGTCGGCGGCAATGTCGAGGTCGATGCCGCGCCGGGCCATGGTCGCCAGAAGCGACGGCAGGTAGCCGGGCAGCATGACGGTATTGGAGCCACCGATGATGACGGTTTTCAGTTTCATGGTGTCACCACTGCTGCCCGGCCCGCGGGAGAGAGTCCCCCGCAGCGCCAGACCCCATATCCCTTTGCATCCCAATCGAAGTAGTAGGCGGCCGCCACCCGGCCTGTTCCCATCAGTTCGGCGAAGCGGCTGCGTGCCGCCTCGACCAGCTGCTCCCGTGAGCCGTCATTGGCCGGGCATGTGGTCGCCGTGTTGGAAAAGCCCCATTCGGTGATCCAGCACGGTTTGCCGTCCGGTTCCGAGCGGCAGATGGACAGCGCCTGGCTGACATGCGCCGCGCGGGCTGCTGCCGTGCCGTTGCTGCCGGGGTAGATGTGGATGCCGTAGCCGTCCACGACCTTGTCCAGCCCATGCTTGCGCATGAGATTGGTAAAACTGGCGGGATCGATGCTGTCGATGCCGCGCCGGTCGGCGTCGGCGACCGGGATATCGGACAGCCCCGCCGAAATGACCTTGGCGTTGCGGCTGTATTGCGTTGATTGCAATTCCCTGCGGACCACGGCGGCAAGCTGGACATACCGGGCTGCGCCCTGTTCGACGGCCGGCAAATTGTCGAGATCCGCCAGCGAGCGGGCGGTGCGGCTTTTGGCCTTTGCCTTCACTTCCAGATCGCCATTATAGGCGCCCCAGTTGATCTCGTTTCCGGCCTCCACGGCAACAAGCGGAATCTTGAGCGCATCGATCTTGCGCAGGGCATCGCCGACGACGGAACGGAACTGATCCGGCGAAATATCGGAAAGCCGGTACATGTCCCATATCCGGCCAAGGCCGGAACGGGGTTGCGTGCCCTCGGGATAGAAGGCCGGATTGTTGAGCGATATTTCCAGGAGGATGGCGAGGCCCTTGGCGTGGGCAACGCGGACCGCGTCAATGCTCTGGTCGATCGGTTTTGTTAGGGACAGGCGCACCGCCACGACGCCGTTCTTGACCATGAGATCAAGAAGCTTCTCCCGTTCGGCGGGCGAAAGCCAGGCCAGATTGACCCGGTTGACGCCAAAGCGGGTATCGCCCGCCGCATGTGCCGGTGTTACCGGCTGAACGCCGATAACAATTGCTGCCACGATACCGGCGGCACCGGCGACCAACTTACGCATGTGCACTTTCCAGCCCATGGTTTCATGCCTCCTCATAAGGTGGACGCCGGGACAAGCACCGATCACCGGATTCCAATATCTTTCAACGCGGCGTTGAAATTGGCTTCGCAGGCGGAATAGCGGTGGATGGCGGCCGGAACGTCGATCTTCGACAGGAAGTCCTGCAGGAAGGCCTTCTTTTGCGGCTCGCGATTCCAGACCGATGCCTCGATATGGGGGAAGCCGACAAAGTCGAGCATTTCGCGCATCCGGTCGTCGACGGCGATCATCAGCGCCGGAATGCCCGACTGCATGCCGATGATCGAACCATGGAACCGGCGGCCAAAGCAGAAATCCTGGCCGGAAACCCAGCTGCGCCACTTGTGCGTGTCGAAGAATACGAGATAGTCGCGCTTGCGCTGCCATTTCTCCGCATGCTTGTACTCGGTCGGCGCAGTGATGCGGCTGGCCGCCGGATCATAGGCTTCGGTGCCCTCATCGCCCACCATGTTCATGTTGTAGACGATGACCTCGTCCTGGATGACATAGCTTGCCGTGCTGTCCTTGTGCAGCAGCGCATGGGCATCGACGATGGTGTCGGGAACGCTGCCGAGATAACCGCCAAAGGCGATCTTCTGCGATTCCGCCAGGCCCGGATCGGCCAGGCGGCTGAGCGAGCGCTTCATCTGGGCCGGATCGTAATAGAGGGAGGGGCAACCGGTCGGGCGCACATATTTCATGCCCTCGGCCTTCAGGAATTCCGCCGTGAAGTGCCCGCGGGTGAGGAAGAACGTTTCCTTCTTCTTCAAGACGTTGAGAAAGCGCTGTGTGCCTTCCGGCAGTTCGGCTTTCAGGTTTTCCTTCTTCTGGATGCCGATGCCCATGACGACAATCGGCATGTTGAGACGCTCGAACACATGGGATTCCGTCGCCGCTGCATAGCCGGGCCGAAGCAGGTTGGCCGATGCAAACAGGCACAGATCGAAGCTCTCGTTCAGCCGCGCATAGGTCTCGGGCGAATGGATGCTGTTGGCCAGATGCCAGAACGGAATATAGGTGACGTCGTGGCCGCGCACGCTGTTGGCCGCGCCTTCACCGATGAGATAATTGCCGGTATTGGCAATCCGCTTGACCTGGTCGATGACATCCTTCTTCGTCCGGATGTTTTCGAAATAGGGACGGTGCTTGACCGTTGCCCCGGAAACGCTGTCGACTGTCCGCATCAGATATGATGGGATGCCTGTGATCATTATTCGCATGTTCGTCCATCTTGGGTTGGAGCTTCCGGCGCACCGGATATGGGAGTTATCCGATGCCGATCTCGGTCAGGACCGAGCGGAAGCTGCGTTCACGGTCAGAGTATTTTTCGATGACCTGCGGGATGTTCATCTGCGCCAGATGGTCGGAGATGAAAGCCGAGCGGTCATTTGCAGAATTGAGGTCGTTGGCCTCGACTTTCGGCAATCCGGAAAAGTTCAGCATTTCGCGCATGCGGTCATCGACGGCCACGATCAGGCTTGGCACGCCGGACTGGAGCGCAATGATGTTGCCGTGAAAGCGCCGGCCGAAGGAGAAGTCCATCGAGGACGTCCAGGCGCGCCACTGGTTGGTGTCGAAAAATGTGTGAACCTTGATCTTCTTCTTCAGTTCGCCGGAGCCCTTGAACGTCAGGTCGCCGATCATCTCGCCCGAGGTTGAATCGTAGACGCGGCCATCCTCGTTGGGCTCGACCTGCATGTCGAAATGGAGGGGTTCGTCCTGGATGACATAGGCCGACCGTCCGTCATCGGACGACAGCGCGTTCATGTCGCCGATCGTATCCAGCGCGGCACCCATATAGCCGGTGAACACGGTCCGCCCCTCGCCCACCTTGACATCAGGCAGACGGCGAATGGCCTTGCGCACATTGGCCGGCATGAAATACATCGACGGGCAGCCGACGGGCCGCACGAACGAGAAACCCTGATCCTTGAGATAGGAGGCGGTCTCGTCGCCGCGAGTGAGGAAATAGTGTTCCTTTTCCTTCAGCACCTGCAGCAGGCGCTGGGTGCCTTCGGGCAAGGACTCCTCAAGATCAGGGCGGTTCTGGATGCCGATGCCCAGCATGACCACGGGCATGTCGAGCTTGGACAAGACCTGCGCTTCCGCATCGGCCGACAGGCTTTTGCGCAGGAGGTTGGCGCAGGTGAACACGCAGATATCGAACTGCTTGTTGATGGAATCGAGACCGGTGCCATTGTTGACGGCATTGTAGAGATGCCAGAACGGAATATGGGTGGCATCCGGGGACAATGCGCGCAAGGCGCCCTCCCCGATCAGGTAATTGCCTGTGTTGCTGATGTTCTTGAGTTCGCGCAGGTAGGCATCCTTGCTTTCCGGCTGCGGCTGTTTCTCCGAGTAAAAGACCCGGGCGTCTTCAGCGCGCTGGATAAGGCGTGTCAGGTGGCCTGGGATGCCTGTAAGGAGAATTCTGGGGCTCATGGGGGTCACAAAACCTTTCTGGTGATCGTCACGCGACAGCACGGCCGGAAAGCACGGCGGTGGCATCGAATTCTGGGATGATTTCCGGCGCATCCGCATTCCGTTCGAGAGGAAGAGCCGGTTCGATGGTGTTGCTCCAGTGAATGAAGCTGGCAAAGGATGAGGTCCAGGAACGCTCGGCAGCCGTGGCAAGCGCGCCTTCCGCCGTGCGGGCCAGCGCCGTGCGGTCCTGGGCGAGAATGGTCAGCAGCCGGGCGATATCCGATACGATCTGCGCATCATTGCCATTCTTGATCAGGATGCCGTCCTGGCCGTGGATGATCAGCTCATCGACCGCACCGACGGCAGTCGCCACCGGGACGCAACCAAGCTGCTGCGCTTCTGCAATCATCAGGGGCGCGCCTTCCCAGCGCGACGGCATCAGCAGCACGTCGGCCCAGGCGAGTTGGGCGGCGATATCCTTGCCGCTGAAAACCGGCGGCGAAACGCGGACACCGGCGTCCTTGAGGCGCGCCATCCATGAAGAACTCGGATCGTCGGAAAGAATCTCGCCGCCAATGGCCTGGGCTTCGAAGGCGATGCCGCGCTCGCGCAGTTTGATGATCGCATCGTGCAGGCGGTCAATGCCCTTCTGGCGGTCCAGCCGACCCATGTAGAGGATGCGCAGCGGTTCGGCCGGCTGCGGCGTCTTGCGGGCACCGGTGACCTGCGCACGCAGCTTGGCATCGATGGAAAAGCTGGCGGCGTTCGGGACGGCGAAGATTTTCTCGAACGGCACGCCAAAGCTGTGCAGGTAGGTTTTCAGCTGCTCGGAACAGGTGAGAAACGCGTCATAGGCGTGCTCGAATGCAATGGCGGCATAGGGCTGCCCGGCGCGGCGGCGGAAGACGGTTTCATCCACCACATGGAGATAGCAGGCGGTGCGCGTGCCTTCCGAGCGGAGTTTGCCCATCAGCGGATGGGCGGCCATCACATGGTTGTTGACGACCAGGTCGAAGCCGGAGAGCTGGCCGCGCAGCGCTTCCCAGTCGAGCGGATGATCTTCGGTGATGAAATCCTGCCCGAGGAAACGGTTGGTGTCACCCCAGGCCGGTATGCCGTCCTTCCAGAAATGGATGTAGTCGAAGGCCTGGTCGAACTCGTCGAGCACGTCCATGCGGCTTGAACCGAGGACGAACAGATGGGTTTCAAAACCCTCCTGTTTCAATTCGCGGCCGGCGGCATAGGCGACCTTCTCGGCGCCGCCGAACGAGGCATTGGGAACCAGCACTGCCGCCGTCTTTTTTCCGGCGGTATTATGGGCGAGCGGCAGCACCGGCGATCCGCCGAGTTCCTTCCTCAGGACCTGATACATGTCCGACAGGGCCGGCAGGCGGCGCGGGCGCCATGTCCAGCGTGTGGATGCCGTCTGCTTGAGCGGGCTGGTTGCAATAGCGGTAACGAGATTGAGAAGAGCCTGCTCCGGCCGTGCCAGCGAGCGGCGCTGCCGTGCCTTGGGGAACGGAAAGCGGATTTTCAGGCGCGATGATGTCGGCCACAGCTGCTGGCTGCCGATGGACGAAAACCAGTCGAGCGCGTCATTGTCGATGACGTTCTGGATAAGCTTGGTCGAAACGAAGATCAGGTCGGCCGGGCCCTGATGCGTGCCGGAGGGCATGATCTCGGATTCGATGCGCCGCTCCGAATCCACATTGCCGAACTCGACGAAGACGATATTGGATTTTTCCGCCAGACGCTCGAGATGGCAGAGGATGTTCGGAAACAGCCGCGACCGGTTCAACAGCTTCAAGGTCTCGTTGCTGCATGCGGCGACAAAGGGCGGGAAATGGAAATTGTCGGGTTCGCCGACGCTGCCCCAATAGGCGCGGATCGCGTCGTCAAAGCCGATCTCACCCGGTGTGCGGGTGGGGTCGGTGAAGGTGCTGAGCGTCCCCTCGCCTGTCCGGATCAGCGCGTAGCGGGGACATTCCTCGTGTTCGAAACCGACCAGGGTCGGCCGGCGGAACAGGGCCTTGTGCCGTTTGCGCAGGAAGTTGATCGACGACGACCGGTCGCGGTTGGCTTCCTTGAAGCGGCTTTCCGCACGCAGACGGTATTCGAAGCCGGTGTCATGGCACGGCTGCCCGGTAAAGCCGGCCTCGATCGCCGACAACCAGAATTCCCAGTCCTCGAAGCCATTCTGGCGGTCGTCATCGAAGCGCACGCCGCTGTTGAAGACGTCGATCGAAATCATCGATCCCGTGTCGCAGATATTGTCCGTGATGCAGTGGATCAGCCGCGAATAGCTGTCGCCGTAATGGGCGCGCCAGTTCACCGAGAATGTATCGATATTCGTGTAAATCCACCCTGCCTTGCCGGAGGAAAGACGGCGGTAAAGTGTATCCACAGTATAGGGTTGAACGCGATTGTCAGCATCCAGAAAATATACTGCCTTTGCTTCGGGTAATTCTTCCAGAATGTATTCAATCGCCCGATTGCGCGCGCCGCCCGGCCCGGCATTCGCGCCGAAGATCACGTGTATGGACGGATGGGCTGCGGCATAAAGCGCCAACTGATCGAACACTTCATGGCGCGGGTCGCCGTCGACGGAGACAACGATGGCGACGCGAAATTTCGTTATCGATGCCAGTGCCGATTCAAGCGCTTCGGGAACGAGGGCCGCATGGCCGTAAAGCGGCATCGCGATGGCGATCAGGTCCTGCGATTTATCGGGCATTGGCCATCTCCTGGGCCGGGCGCGCCTCGATATGCTTGACCAGCCTGAAGTTGAACACCTTGAGCCAGGAGAAATCGACCGAACCGGTGGTCGCCTTGCTGAGAATGACAAGATCCATGGCGCGGGTGGTCGCCGCGTCCAGCATGAAATTGATGTCCACGGGCTGTGCCGCGGTGATGTCGGTCCAGCCGCTGAACAGCGCTGTCGGCCGCTTTTCCGTGGCGCGGCCCAATGCACCGATCTCGCCCTTGATATCCGCCGACAGGTTAGTCAGCAGGAAGCCAACCGCGCCGGGCTGGCCCTCGGGATGATCGATAATCGCGCGCGCCGAGATGCGAACCGTCCCCGGCGATATGACGCGGCGGATCGCACCGGCCGTTATGCCCTCGTTCAGGGGATGGCAGACAATGGCGTCTTCGTGTTCCAGAAAGCGCACCGTTGGGAAATCGGGCGTGACGGTATTGACGGAAACATTGGCGACGCTGCGCAGCATTTCCACCGGCAGCCGGTAATCTTCGACGCGCCGCCCGGCGATCAGCGATGTCGGCACGAAGACGTTGCTGAGGGAGGTCGGGCGCACCCCCGGCAGGCCGGTGAAGACGCGGAAAGCCAATGGGCGCATGTCGAGATCGGCATGCGGTATGCGTGCCCTTGCCGCATAGCGTTCATTGGTGATGGCGTTGCCGAGGGAAAGCTCCGGCGGCACGCCGCCGGTTGCGGAGACCCGCAGCCGCAGCGTGCGATGGCCGCCGTCGCAGGCCTTGGGCAGGGAGAAGAAATTCCAGTCCGCAGCCACGCTGGCATAGGGAACCAGCCATTCCGCGATGCCTTCGCCATTCTCAACGTAGTCAAGCGTGACAATCAGTTGTCCGGACCGGCCCGTGGGCAGGCCACGGAAATGCAGGGCAAAGCCGGATACCGCATAGCTCGATACCGGGAAGAGCTGTTCGATTTCCGATTCCCGCAGAAGATTGGCAAAGCCTTCATCCTTCGGGTCGATGCATGGCGTGTGGCCGAAAATCTCGGTGACCGAATCCCAGTTCCTGGCGTGGAAGGCATTTTCGATGGCGCGGTAGTTCTCGAAGAGCGTTTCCCGCTCGCGCCGCAGCATGACAAGCTCGCCGTGTACCTTGGTCACGTGGCTGGTGAGGCGGTCCAGCCCGCATTCAAGCACCTGCGCAACAAGCGCGGCCTGTGTGGCAACCGTCGATGCATCCAGCCGGACAATCGGCACTTCGGGAACGGTCCTGAACCGGTAGATGCGCTTCAATGCGTTCTGCAGCTCCGCCGCGCCGGTATCCGAAACGGCCACGCCGATCAGCGGAAAGGCATTCAGCAGCCGGAGCTGATCCGCGTCCGGTTCCACGAAGACGATGAAATCGGCCAGGGGCGAAGCTTCGAGCAGCGCCTGATCATGGCTGGAAGCGATGGCGTAGCGGCTTCGGCGAGGTTGTCGATGAACGGCTGCGGGCAGTGATGTGTTCAAAATAGACATCCCGTATCTTTGGCAGTGTAGTTGGTCGATTGTGCAGATGCGAACTGCGTCTCCCGTTAAGAGAAAATATCAACCGAGTAATGTCAACAGAATATCTTCGCGCTCTATAGTAAAATGTAATACAGATATAAGTTGTAATTGTTTCAAAAATCGAAATATTTTATTTATACTTTCAATCGCGCGGCAAAACCCCAGCGTTTCCTGCAGGTTCTGCGGGTGCGCGCTCACGGCGTGGGTGGTATTGGAGGGTGAAGACGGCGCCGTTCAGGCAGCTCGCAAGACCGCGTCGATCAGAGATTTTTGCCGCGCAAGACAATCGGTCAGCCGGAAACGGTGCTCGATCGTGCGGCGTGCTGCCGCACGCAGCGGCATGAAATCGTTCGGCCCGGCAAGCACGCGCAAAATGGTGTTGGCGAGCGCGTCCGTATCATAGAAGGGAACGAGCAGGCCATTCTGGCCCGACCGGATGATTTCCTGAACGGGCCTGGTGTCCGAACCGATCACCAGCGCGCCGCATGCCATGGCCTCGATAACGGACCAGGACAGAACGAAGGGATAGGTCAGGTAGATATGCGCCGTCGAGATCTGATAGAGCTGGCGCAGGAGATCGTGCGAAATCGCACCCGGAAACAGGATTCTGTCAGGCGGCAAATCATACTTGGAAAGCAGTGCGTCTTTCCACGAGCCGCCTCCGGGCGGCGGCGTGCCATAGCTCACCCCGTCGCCGCCGACAAAGACGAACAGGGCGTCGGCATTTTTCCGGATGACCTTTGCCGCCGCTTCGAGTGCCTGCGGGAAGCCGCGATAGGGCTCGAGGTCGCGGGCAACAAAGGTGATTACAGGCGGATCGCCCGCCCTGAGAATGCGGCCATCGGGCAATTTCAGCGCTGCGTGCGCATCGGGGCGGAAAATCCGGGTGTCGACGCCTTCGTGGCAGACGGCAATGCGTTTCTGCGCGGCGGCCGGATACAGGCTCTTCTGCCAGAACGTCGGGCTGATACCGCCGTTCATTGCCTCAAGGGAAATCAGCTGCGCAATGTTGCGCAGCCTTAATCTTTTGCGGGTTTCGGCATCCGGATTGTCATCCGGCGCAAATCCGACATCGGCGCCTTCGGCCCGATAGAAGAATTCGCAATAGCCGAGGGCCGGAACTTGCGGCAGGACATCCTTGACGAACATCATGCTGCCCCAGCCGATATGACCGATGACAATGTCGGGGCGTTCGCCCTGGCGCGTCATGGAATCGAGTGTTTCGGCAACGCGGTGCCCGATCCGCACGTGGTGATCGGGAATGCCGAGATACCTGGCCATCTGGCTGTCCGCCCGAGGGCCAGGTTCCATTCTGTGTCTGATCACGCGGACCGATGGGAGGCGCCGGTCCACTGTTTCACAGATAAGGCTGACATCATGCCCGCTTGCCGCAAGATGTTCGGCCAGGGCAGCAAATTGACCCAGGCCGCGCCTGTGAACGAAAGCCACATGCATGTCAGTCCTTTCCAGACATCAGAACACGAATTGACAGGGGCTCAGATGCCGTAACGTGCGGCATTGCCCCAAACCAGTTCGAGCCTGTGCAATGTCTGGAATGCGATTTCCAGATTGCGAAGATCGTCATCATCCCGGGCGAGTACGCGGTTGTAAGCTCCGCCTGCATTGCGCAGATTGGCGCAAAGCTGTTCGCCCTTGTCGGTCAAGCGGATCCTTGCGGACCGCTTGTCGCGCTGGGAGGCAACCCTGTCGATGTATCCCCCATCGGCGAGCTGCTTCAGATAGTAGGAGATATTGGAGCCGATATAGTGACCCCGGTCCAAGAGCTCCCCAACAGAAAGTTCGACGTCGCCAATCGCCAGGAGAACCATCGCCTGGGCTGGGCCAACGTCTTCGATCCCCAACTTCGTCAGTTCAGTCCTCAGCAGACTGGCGAACCGACGATTTACTCTCTCAATCATTCTGGCCAGCTCGAAGTGTGTCACCACAACGGTGTGAACTGGATGTCTATGTCCCTGTTTTTCCGCTGTAATTTCAGGAAAATCGGCGGCATCGTAACCGTCAATAGATGTTTCGACTTCCACTCCTTCGTGTAGAAGTTTTTGTATCATCTTTGTCTCCATCATCAATTTTACTTCAAAATTTGAAGTAAGTTACAAGTATATTCCAAGGTCTCCTTTGCTTTTTTCCCCACCATATGAACTTTTTTCTGTCACATTCTGCACGGTATTACTTTACTAGTCTAATGCTATAGACCAAGTTCAATCGGGCTACCGGGCAGCTGTGTCATTTCCAAGGCAGATTACACATGAGTGATACTCGTCAAAACAATGCAAATGGCAAGAGCAATGTTGGAAAAAATGCGACGACGCATACGGTTCCGGCACCTCGGACCCTCATTCTGCGCGCACGTCGGGTGTTCTTGTCGGGCCTCCTTTATGCCGTTCTGCTGAGTGCCTGCATCAACCTTCTGCAGCTCACCGTACCGCTGTATATGCTGCAGGTGCATGACAGGGTTTTGAACAGCCGGAGCACGGACACGCTGGTCATGCTGAGCATCCTGGCGGCGGGCGCCCTGATCGTTTTCGGTATTCTCGAATTCATCCGGGCCATGTCGTTCCAGGCCATGGGCAGCGCGCTTGTGCGCCGGCTCAATCTGCCGATTCTGACCGCTGCCGTTCAGGCGTCGGTCGATCAGGGGCTGCCCAAAGCCACGCAGGCACTGCGTGATCTGACGGAGCTGCGGACATTCCTCACCTCGTCTGCGGTCAGTGCGCCGCTTGATGCTGCCTGGTCCCCCATCTTCCTGACCGTGCTTTTTCTTCTCCACCCGGTTTTCGGCATTATCGGCGTTGTCTCGGTCATCGTGCTCGTCGCCTGCGGTGTCATCACGGACATTTTGACGCGAAGCCTGGTGAAGGATGCGAATCAGGCGAACATCGAAGCGGTGTCGAAAATCGGCAGCACGTTGCGCCATGCGGAAGTCATCGAGGCCATGGGCATGCTGCCCGCATTGGCGCGGCGCTGGCGTACGGCGCAGATGAGCGCTCTGGATTTGATGGATGCAGGCGGCGCGCGCAGCCGGGCCATGGGGACCATCGCCCGCACCTTGCGGTTCATGATCCAGATTGGCGCCCTGGGCGCCGGTACGCTGCTCGCCATGCAGCAGGAAATCACGGCCGGTGCGATGATTGCCACGACGATCATCGTCGGCCGTCTTCTCGCGCCGTTCGACCATGTGGTGGAGACGTGGCGCCAATGGGTGAACGCCATCGGAAACTGGCAGCGGATCCAGGCCCTGCTTGCGCAAAACCTCGCCGTCCGCCAGACGATGCCGACGCCGCGGCCCCATGGCGATCTGATCATCGACAAGCTTGTCTATGCGGCGCCCGGTGTCGAAATGCCGATCATCAAGGGCATTTCGTTTTCCCTTTCGCCGGGCGAAGTGCTTGGCATTGTCGGTCCGTCCGCGGCGGGTAAATCGACGCTGGCCCGGTTGATGATCGGTATCGTCAAACCAACCTCGGGCGGTGTCTTTCTCGACGGCAACAATGTGTATCTGTGGGAGCGCAGCTCGTTCGGTGAAATCGCCGGCTACCTGCCCCAGTCGGTGGCGCTGCTCGACGGTACCATCAAGGACAACATCGCCCGAATGGGTGAAAGCGACCCGCACCGCGTTCTGGAGGCCGCGCGGCTTGCCGATGTGCATGAGATGGTCGGCCGCCTGCCGCTGGGCTACGACACGCCGGTCGGCGACGGGCGCCTGACGCTGTCCGGCGGCCAGCGCCAGCGGATCGGTCTCGCGCGCTGCCTCTACAACCGCCCGCGCCTGATCGTGCTGGACGAGCCGAATGCCAATCTCGACGCCGTCGGCGAAAGGGCCCTGATGCGCGCCATCGAGCAGGCGCGCGATGACGGCGCCATCGTCGTCATGATCGCGCATCGCCCGACCATCATGCAGGTGGCAGATAAGCTGCTCGTGCTGGAAAACGGCCGAATCACCCAGTTTGGCCCGCGCACCGACGTCGTGGCCTCCATCACACCCACGGGTCCCAAAATGGGAGCGACAGGATCATGACCGGCAAATCGATTGTTCCCAAACGTTTCACCCAATTGCTGGCGCCGCGCGCCGAGTCGGGCGGGAAGCAGGCCTTGACCAAATTTGGAATCGTGCGCCCGGAATGGGTCATCGATCTTGAGAATGAGGATGCGAAGTCGCCGCTGCGCCGGCTCATCATTGCCGGAATCATGACGATCGTCATCGCGTTCGGCGGGTTCTTCGGCTGGGCCTATTCGGCCGAGCTTGGCAGCGCCGCCGTTGCCCTGGGAACGGTCATCGTCGACTCGAAACGCAAGACGATCAGCCATCTGGAGGGGGGCATCCTCGACCGCCTGCTTGTGCAGGAAGGTGACGAGGTCAAGGTGGGGCAGCCGCTGATCCGGCTGGACGATACGAAATCCCGGGCGGAACTGCAGTCGCTGCAGTCCCGCCGCACGGGGTTGATCGCCAAACTTGCACGGTTGCGTGCGGAACAGGCGGGTGCAGCGGAGATCACCTTCCCCGAGCATTTCGGCGGGCCTGACAACGCGGCTGCCGAGAACGCCGTCAAGGCGGAACGCATTTTCTTCCAGAAACGCTCGGCCCAGAAAATGAGCCGCACGGACGTGCAGAAGAAAACCATCGAGCAATATACCGAACAGGCAAAATCATCCGCGGCGCAGGTCGCCGCGACGGACAGGCAGATCGAGCTGATCACCGAACAGCGCAATGCCATTGCCGGGCTGGTCGCCAAGGGCTTTGCCCAGAAGTCCAAGCTGACCGAGATCGATACCAAGCTGAGCGAACTGGCGGGCAATCGCGGCCAGTATGCCGGCGACAAGGCAAGGGCGGAGCAGGCGAAGGCCGGTGCAGAGTTTGGCTTGATCGGCATTGAAAGCGACCTGCAATCCGAAATTGCCGGCGAGATCACCACCAACCAGACCGATCTTGCGGATACGGAAGAGCGGATCGTCGCAGCCAAGGACGTCATGCGCCGGGTGGAAATCAGATCGCCGCAGGCGGGCGTCGTTGCTAATATTCGCCTGCGCACGCCAGGCGGCGTCGTGGCAGCCGGCGAAGCGCTGATGGACATCGTGCCTGAAAACGAACCCCTGGTGGTTGAAATGAAAATCAGTCCGCGTGACGTGGACAGCGTTTCGATGGGATCGCAGGCGCAGATTCGCCTGACCGCCTACAATCAGCGCTCGCTGACGCCGCTGGATGGCAAGATCAGCTATATCGCGGCTGACCAGATACTGGATGAAAAGACCGACACCGCCTATTTCGTTGCCCGCGCTGAAATCATGCCAAAGTCGCTGGCGGCCAATCCGTCAGTCAAACTTTATCCCGGAATGCCCGCCGAGGTCATCATCGTACATAAGGCGCGCAAGGCGATCGACTATATCATTTCGCCAATTTCCGACAGCTTGAATCGAGCATTCAGAGAGGATTAATTGGAATAAAAACCCTTAAACAAAGGGGTTTTGGTAATATTTCAAATTTTGAAATAAAATACAATCAAACAACGTCAATTGATGAAGTATTGTATAGGTAAATATAAATTATAGTTCTTTTTCAAAATGTTGAGTAATACGCATTCGTAATAATTTGTTACTCGCGAATGCCGCATTTATACTCTTAGTCTAGGTTGCATTTCGATTTGGTGCAGCGCACAATCGTCAAAGCATCGATGGCTGGAACATTTCCAGCTGGTCGAAACTCAAAGCAGACAGAAGGAGAAGCAGATGGCCACTTTAGAAGGCGGCGCCTACGACGACGTTTTGTTTGGCTCGCGTTTTGACGATTTCATTCACGCCCATGGTGGTGATGATCTCGTCTTTGGCGGAAACGGAAACGATATAATCTTCGGCGATGAGGGCAATGACATCCTTTTCGGTGGACACGGTAACGACACCCTGTTCGGCGGTACGGGCAATGACATTCTTTTCGGCGATCAAGGCAATGACATCCTGTATGGCGGTGAAGGCGATGACATCCTTCACGGCGGCACAGGCGATGACATCCTGAGCGGCGGCGACGGAAACGATATTCTGTTCGGCGACGCTGGCAATGACATCCTGCAGGGCGGAAATGGCAATGACATTCTGTTCGGTGGTGCTGGCAACGACGTTCTTCAGGGCGGTGCCGGTAACGATTATCTCGACGGCGGTGCTGGCAACGACATCCTCTCGGGTGGTGCCGGCAACGATATCTTCCACTTCGGCGGTGGCGGCGGCAACGACGTCATCCTGGACTTTACCCCAGGTGAAGACATCCTTCAGATTTCCAAGGATATCAACGGTCTCCATATCCATTCTCCCGAGGATCTGGCCGATCGTGTTACGCAGGTTGGCAATAATGTCGTGGTCGATCTCGGCCATGGCGACAGCGTCACCCTCGTAAACACCAGCTATGACGATGTGCAGGCACATCCCGACCAGTATTTCGTCGTACATTGATTTTTGCAAAAATTGGCGTGCCCAGCTTTCCGGCCGGGCACGTTTTTCTTTCCGCTGTGGATGAAAGGGCAACGTGTTGAACCTCGACCATTCGACGGATATTGCAGGCGATACGGAGAATATTTCCATCTCGCGCCTGTGTGGCGATGTCGCTGTCGTGATCTGGGATATTCCCGGCGCGGTGCGGGCCTCGACAAAATGCACGGTTGAAGCGCCGGAACAGCTGGTTCCCCTCGTCAGCCTCAACATTCCGCTCGAAACTGGCGGCCAGCGCATCCTTTGGGTCATGCGCACCAAGGACGAACCCGTCAGTCTGACCCTGTCTGCCGGATCGCTCGGGCCAACGGAACAGACCATTCTGTATCCCGCCGATGAACTGGTATCCTTTGACGTCAACAGCGCTGTCGCCAATCTGTCCGCTGCCGGCCATATCAAGTTGCTCAACAATATTTTGAGCACATGGCGCAGCACGTTCCGGCTCTCGCAAAACCAGATCTTTGCCAGCGTGGCGCGTGAAATCATGCTGGCGCTGGCACCCGAGCCGCGCCCGGCGCGCCTGTGCGGCCAACCCGTCGACGGTCAATATCTGCTGGAAACGGCGATTGATCCGGTCCTGGGCGAAATCACCACGATCTATGCAATCAGTCCAAGCGCGGTGACGATCCTGCCGACGCGGCTTGTCATGGGAACCCAGTCGAAACGCGGCGGGCAGCCGTGTCATCTTCTGGTTGAATCCGTCCGTCCGCTGCCGCAGTCCTTGCATCTGGTGTTTTCCGGCCGTAACGGCGTTGCCGTGCGCAAGCTCTCCGAGGGAGACGGCCAGCCCGCCGATTTTGAAAAGTGGTGGGCGAAGCGTCACGGGGACATGGATCTGCGCGAGTTTCTCATCCGGGAAATGGCGCAGGCGACCGGGCCCGGGCTCGCCACGGCCATCGACATGCAGACGCGCGCGCCATTGACGGTGCGCCAGATCGCAAAGTCCGCAACCCATCCCGCCGCCGAAATCGATCTTGCCCTCGCGCTTCAGGGCGGGCTGCTGGTGGGCGGCTGGAGCCACGATCCCGCGGCCATGCTGGCGGGCATCGAATATCTTTCCGGTAACAGCGGGGCTTTGCCGCTGCAGCCCAATTTCTACAAGTTTCCCGGCAAGACGGGGGAACGGGAAGACGGGTTCGGCGCGGATGTGACCGGTTTTGTCGCCTGGCTTCCCCAGAGCAAGAACCTTGGTCCGCTGCTGCAGCCGCGTTTCCAGATGCGGCTGGCTTCCGGCGCGACGGCCGCGCTGGTGCCGCCGCTGCAGCCATTCGAAGCGTCGGCACAGCGCAACCGCATTCTGCGGGCGGTACCGCCGCAGCACGCGCGCGATCAGGTTTTCGAGAATATTCTCGCCCCTGCCCTGCAGGAGGTCGAACACAAGCTTGGCAAGACGGTGAAGGTGGCTGACACCAAGGAATACGGCGTTCTGCCGGATGCGCCTGCCGTGTCGATCGTCATTCCGCTCTATCGCAACCTGGATTTCCTGCGCTTCCAGTTTTCGGCGATGGCCACCGATCCGTGGCTCGTTGCCAATGCGGAGCTGATCTTCGTTCTGGATTCCCCCGAAATCCAGGATGATGCCGAGCACATGCTGGGCGGGCTGCATATCCTGCACGGCCTGCCCTTCCGGCTGGTGACGATGAACCGCAACAGCGGCTATGCCCGTGCCTGCAACGCCGGAGCGGGTTTCGCCAACGGGACCATGCTGGTCATGCTCAATTCCGATGTGGTGCCCTGTGCCAATGGCTGGCTCCAGGCCCTGACGCAGCCGCTGCTCGACCAGAAGAAACTGGGCGCCATCGGACCGCGCCTGTTGTTCGAGGATGGTTCGCTGCAGCACGCCGGGCTTTACTTCGCCCGCGACCAGAAAGGCATCTGGCTCAACCATCATTTCTACAAGGGCATGCCGGGCGCCTATGCGCCGGCGCGGGTTTCCCGCACCGTGCCGGGAGTGACCGGAGCCTGCCTGGTGACACGCAAGGACATTTACGATCTCGTCGGCGGTTTCACCGAGGACTATATCATAGGGGACTACGAGGACAGCGACCTGTGCCTGAAAATTCGCCAGATCGGCTTCCACATCGCCTATGCGCCTGATGTGTCGCTCTATCACTTCGAGCGGCGGTCCATCCGCCGCAGTGCCGATTACATGCGGGGGTTGGCAAGCCAGTACAATTCATGGCTGCACACCCAGCGCTGGAACGATGACATTACAGAATTGATGACGACGTACCGGGATGAAGCGGCGGAAGACACGGTTGCGCCCTTCATCGCGGCAAAGTCTGAAAGGAGCGCTGCTTGACCGACGTTGTTGCACTCAAGAAAACCGAGGCCGAGCCGATAAGCCCCGTGAACGACGAGTATGTCGACTGGCTGATGGAAGCCGTCATGCGCAACCGGTTCCTGCCCTGTCCCGATCCGGACAGTGTGTTTGTCGGCGACGGCGATTTCCAGGCGGTTGGCTCGGAGTTTCTCGGCCATTTCATCCGCAAGGGCGGATTGCGGCCGGACAGCCGCGTGCTTGATATCGGCAGCGGCATCGGCCGCATGGCGGTGCCGCTCACGCAATATATCGATGCGGCCAAGGGCAGCTATTGCGGCATCGATCCGGTGTCCGGCGGCATCAACTGGTGCCAGCAGAAGATCACCCCGGTCTATCCGAATTTCGAATTCCGCTACATGGATATCGCCCACTCCCTGTACAATCCGAAGGGAGCGATCGACGGCCTCACGCTCCGTTTGCCCTTCGAGGACAAGCAGTTCGATTTCGTCATCATGACCTCGGTCGTCACCCATCTTCCCGATGAGGAAGTCAGCGTCTACCTGCAGGAAGTGGCGCGGGTGCTTGCGCCCGGCGGGCGCCTGTTCATGACGGCGTTCGTCGTCGACAAGACGGCTGCCGACAATCCGCTGGGCAAGCGCGACAGGCGCCTGGGTTTCCAGCGCTATGACGAGGGGCCGTGCTGGTTCGTGCCGGAACTGCCGCCCCTTGCCGCCGTCGGCTTCGACGACGGGTTTCTGGATCGCGCCCTGACGCGGGCCGGGTTGCAGGTTTTCAGCAAGTCGCTCGGGCACTGGCGCGGTGTTCCCGCCGACCATTATCAGGACCTCTTCATTGCCGGTCCCGGGGGCGACAGATAATGGCCCGTGTTCTCGTTGCGGCCCACAATCATCCGTCCCTGCATCCCGGCGGCACGGAAATCTTCGCGCACGATCTTTTCCGCGCCTATCAGCGGGCGGGATGTGAAACGCTGTTTCTCGGTGCGACCAATCACATTCACCGGGAAGCGAGACCCGGCACGAGCTTTCAGAGCATCGGCGACAAGGGCGATGAAATCCTGCTGTGGTCCGGCCATTTCGACCGGTTCTTCATGAGTCAGGTCGACCTCTATGGCATTGTTCCCGACATTGTCGAACTGCTGCGGGATTTCAGGCCGGATGTCGTCCACCTGCATCACCTGCTGCTGCTGGGCGCGGAATTCCCGCATATCGTGCGCCAGACATTGCCGGAATGCCGGATTGTCCTGACCCTGCACGATTATTACCCCATCTGCCATCACGATGGCCTGATGGTGCGGACAAGCGGCAAGGAACTCTGCTACGGCGCCAGCCCGGACCGCTGCCACAGCTGTTTCAAGGACATCGCACTCGACAAGTTCGTCCTGCGCGAGCGTCATCTCAAATCGCTTCTGAGCGTGGTCGATGCCTTCGTCTCCCCCAGTGAATTTCTCAAGCAGCGCTATGTGGACTGGGGGATTGCCGCGGAACTGATCCATGTGATCCCCAACGGGCAACCCGCGCGGGCGCTTGTGGCAAAGCCGGCTGCGCCAGCCCGCAGCAAGCCTGTCTTCGGCTATTTCGGCAATCTCAACCCGTGGAAGGGCACGACCGTCCTTCTGGAGGCGGCCAGGCAGCTCATCGCGGAAGGCTTTGATTTCGAGCTGCGTGTCCATGGTGCGGCGCCATTCCAGAGTGAAACCTTTGTCGCCGATATCGACAGGCTCTTTGCCGAAACCGCGCCCTTTGTGCAGAGGCGCGGTGCCTATCGGCGCGAGGATATCGGCAATCTCATTGCGGCGGTCGATTGCGCGATCATGCCGTCAATTTGGTGGGAGAATGCGCCGCTGGTGATTCAGGAGGCGCAGGGCCAGGATTGCCCTGTCATCACCAGCAATATTGGCGGTATGGCCGAAATGATCGAGAACGGCGTCAATGGCCTGACCGTCCCCCCGAACGATCCGCTGGCACTGGCAGCTGCCATGCGGCGTATCGCCGAAGATGCCGATCTGCGTGCGCATCTTTCCCTTGGGGCACGCCACCCCGATACCATCGACACAACAGCCGGACGGTATCTTGATCTGATCGAGACGCTGCGGCCCGAACGTGTCGAGGCTGCCTGATCAATCAGAAAGGACTCTCCCATGTCCATAGTGACCAAAGTACCGACGCAGGCCTCTGTGAAGCCGACCGCCATCCCCGAACAGGATAACGCAAGACCAGCCAAGCCCGAGCCGGTGCGCGGCGAACCCCTGAAGGGCCGCGTGGATGCCGTCGATGCCGGCCGGCTGTATGGCTGGGCTTTCGATCCACAGGCGCCGGGCGCACGGTTGATCATTCGCGTCCTGCTGGATGGCAAGCCGATTGCCGAGGCGGTGGCCGACAAGGAACGTCCTGACCTGAAGCGCAACGGCGTCGGCGATGGTATTCACGCCTTTGATGTGATGCTGCCGCAGTTTGCATCGGCGCGCGCCGGTGAACTGGTCGTTATCGCCATCAGCGGCGCTGGCGTCGAGCAGGCCCTGCGCGTGCCGAAGCCGGATGAGCAGGCGGCCGAAGCGCTGATCGCCGCACCGATGACCCGCATTCTCGACAAGCTCGACATGCTCATGGCGGCCCAGCGGCAGCTGCAGGTCAGCCAGCGTTCGCTGCAGCGGCCCGCCGCCACCATCGACGGCACAGGCGGGGCAACGCCGGGCGATCTTGGCGAGGTCAGCGGCGCGATCGAAGGGCTGCGCGGCGACCTCAATCAGCGCATGACGGAACTCGACGTGCATCTGATGCGGATGGACGGTGTCGTGGCAGGGCTGGAGAAGCGCCTGGAGCTTTTGCACAAGCGCGCCGGCGGCGATGCCAGACCGCTGTTTCTGCTGTTGTTTGTTCTGGTGGGGTTTGCCGCGGGCGCGCTCATGACCGTCGGGGTTCTCCGTTGAGGGTGGCATAGATGACTCGCGACGACAAAAAACTTCTGCCTGTCCCGGCGGGCGCCAAGGCGCCGGAGCGCAATTCCATTGTCATGGAAGGCGAAATGGTCGTCGGCTGCCCGGTCGAGGATACGCTGGTGCTCATCATGGGCATCGGCGGCAATACGCCCGAACAGCTGACGGTCTTTCTCAACGGCGATCCCGCCATGAGTGTCAAAGCGACCTTCATCAACTGGCCGCTAAAGACACCGTCGCCGGCCGGCACGCACGGATTTGTCGCAATCGTGCCGACAAACGTGTTGCGCCGCGCGCAGCTCAAAACCATCATGTTTCAGCACAAGGCGAAGGTATCCCGCTATTCGTTTGCCGCCCGTGCCGCCGCTATCGGCGATCTTGCGGCCATGATCGCCGATCTTGCCGGACCGAATTTGCCGGGTGCGATCGACGGACTTGTCGAAGGGCTGATTTCCGGCCCCATCAGCCGCAAGAAACTGTCGGCTATCACCATTCTGCTGCAGGCCGGCGCCCGCTCCGATGGCGTTATCGAGCTGATCGGCGGCAGCGACGAGGGTGAGATTTTCGTGCAGGGCTGGGCACAGGACCTGACGCCCTCCGTCACGCGGCTGTTGATCAGCGGCCGTACGCCATCTCTCGCCGAATGCGCCATCGGCGTTTTCGCGCGCCCCGATGTGAGCGAGCAGGCCTCCGGTTTTGCCGGGCTGCTGCTGGCGAACGAACCCATCTCGCCCAATGATATCGAGCGCCTGTTGTTTCGCGGCCGCCGCGGCTGGCGGTTTATCGAGGTGTATGATCGCCGCCTGCTCGCCGGGTCGCGCGAAACCCCCAACCACGTGCGCGCCATTCTGCCGAACATGCGCAGTTCGACGGAGATTCTGCTCCGCCTTCGTTCTGCCGCCAACCGCTTCGACGGCACGGAAACGATATCCAGCCTGCCCTTTCCGGTGCGCATGGGCATCGACAATGTGTTTCGTGTCGAAGGCAGCGGCCTGCTTGTCTCCGGCTGGCTGCTCGACCCCGACAATCACGTCCAGGGCGTGAAGTTGCGCCGCCACCGCGGCGAAATCCAGCTGGACGGCAACTGGACCCGGGTGGACCGGGCGGATGTGACGCGGGAGTTCGACAACCAGCCGCCGTTCAATGCCGGACTGGACCCCAACCGCCATGCGCACGGTTTCGTCGCCTTTGCCCCGGAGCTTACGGGCGACAGCACGGCTCCCTTCTATATCGAGCTGGAACTCAGTGATTCCCGGCGGGCTTTCATGCCCTTGACGCCAACCCGGATCACATCGCGCGACGCGGTCGTTCGCCAGATTCGCGCCATCGATCCGAATGCCTGGGCGCTGCGCCATATCGTTGACCAGCAGCTTGTTCCGCTGCTGCGCGGCGTCAGCCGGCCCGCGCCCGAGGTTTTCGGGGTTGTCGATCTGGGCGCGTTTGAAAAAGCTGCCGGACCCGCACTGATCATCGGCGTCGATGAGCGCGTCGAGGAGATCGGTCCGCTTCTCGCCCTGCTGGCGCTTGATCCGGAGACGCGCGAGGCGCCGATTGTCGTTGCGGCTGCCACGGATATTATCGACCGCATCGGCGTGCAACTGCGCAGGCTGGCGGATTTCTACGGGCTGCGTGTCCGCCTTGTCTCCGCCAGCGGATCCGAAGATCTGTATGACGCGCTGGAAGTCGGCGCGCGGGCGGTGTCCACCGAAAGCGTGGTCTTTCTTGCCGCGTCTCTCCTGCCGCGCAGCACGGGATGGTTCCGGAAACTGCTTGCAGCCTACGATGCCCGCAAGGAATGCGTGCTGTCTCCGACCCTCGCCTATGAGGATGATTCCATTCGCTGGGCCGGAACATGGGTGGCGGGTGCGCAATCCGATCGCGCCCTGATCAGCCGCTATGCCGGCTATCCCATCGACGCCGTGGCGGGGATGGGAACAACGGAAGTGGCAACAGCGACATTCGAGTGCTGTGTCCTGCCGCGAAAGGCCTTGTTCTCCGTCAATGGTTTTACCCGCGGTTATCTTGGCACGCACGAAAAGGGCCTCGACCTTGGCCTCAAGCTCAAGCAGGCCGGTCTGAAATCCTATTGGCTGCCGTCGGCGCAGATGCTCGGGTCCGACGACATATCCGTGTCTGACAAGGCCTCGACCATTGCCCTGATCGAACGCATCGACCGGCAGGTTTTCGACGCGCGCTGGGCCAACAATCTTTCCAACAAGCGCAGTGTGTCTGCGGAGGAAACAGCATGACCGAACGGCTTCGGGTTCTGGTGATTTCCCATGCCCATCCCAGCATTTCCCTGGGAGGCGGCGAAATTGCTTCCTACAATCTGCACAAGGGGCTCAACAGCCTGCCCGGAGTCCAGTCCGTGTACCTGGCACGGGCCGGACATCCCATTCCGCGGCATGGCACCACGGCGCTGATGAGCATGCGGCGCAGCAGCGATGAAATCCTGTTCCATGCCGACGAATACGACCACTTCTATCTGTCGAACAAGAACACCGATGAAATCCGCCGCGATCTCCTGCGTTTTGTCCGCGATCTCAATCCGCAGGTCGTGCATTTCCACCATGTGCTCGGCCTCGGGCTGGAAACGCTCTATGCCATCCGCGAGGCGCTGCCCGATGCGGTCATTCTGCTGACCTTTCACGAATATCTGTCGATCTGCAACAATGACGGGCAGATGGTGAAGGCAAGCTCGGCAAAGCTGTGCAACGAGGCTTCGCCCATCGATTGCCACGCCTGCTTTCCCAATATTCCCCCCGCCCGCTTTCTCAAGCGGGAACGCTTCATCCGCGGCATGCTCGAGCTTGCCGACGCCTTTGTTTCACCCAGCGAATTCCTGGCCGGCAGGTACAAGGAGTGGGGACTTGATCCCGCCAAGCTGAGGGTGATCGAGAATGGTATCGCCATCGACAGCGTGACACCGCCGCGCGAGCTGGCGGGCCCAAGGCCGCGGCGCAACCGCTTCGCCTATTTCGGGCAGATAACGCCGTTCAAGGGCATCGACGTCCTGATCGATGCGGTGTCGCGTGTGCCCGAGGAAACATGGGGTGAGGATTCGCGCCTGATGATTTTTGGCGGCAATCTGGAGAAGCAGCCGCGCGACTTTCAGGATCGCATGCGAAAACTGATCGAGGAAGCCGGGTCGCGCGTGCGCTTTTACGGCGCCTACCAGAATGCGGAGATGCCGCGTCTCATGCAGCCCGTCGATTGGGTGGTGATGCCGTCGATCTGGTGGGAGAACTCGCCGATTGTGATCCAGGAGGCCCTGCACCATCGCCGCCCGGTGATCTGTTCCAATATCGGCGGTATGGCCGAAAAAGTCCGGGACGGGCTGGATGGTCTGCACTTCCGTGTGCGCAGCGCCGAAGACCTGGCCGACCGTTTCACCGAAGTCCTCAGCGACACCTCGATCTGGGACCGTTTGCATCAGACCATCCGGAAACCCGTGAACTATATCGACTGTGCTCAGGAACACCTTGCTCTCTATGGTGAATTGCTTAAATCTAGCCGGCAGCAGCCACTCACGATCGCTGCAAGAACTGACGTTGTTCTTTCCCAAGCAAGCTGAGGTTATCCAGCTTTCATCGCCAAAAGAAGGAATACCTCATGGCACGCGTCCTCGTAATGATCCCCGCCGGAGAAGTTTACGATCACGACAATGTCCGCTGGTACCAGCACAGCGACATTCAGCGCAGCATCGACCACTACCACAATATCGGTGATGCCTTCGTCTTTGAATCATCCCTGAAGCTCATGAACTACGAGAAGGTGGCAGAACTTCCCATTGCCGGACCGCCGATGGAGAAGATCGACCAGCTGCGCGAGGAGTATGACTATGTCATCCTGCGCGGGTCCAACTACATCAACAGGGAGATGAACTGGCGCGACACCATCCCGGTTCTCAAGCGCCTGGGGCTGCCCGTCATCGCCTTCGGTGTCGGCGCGCAGGCGCCGGTCAAGGGGCAGCTGGAACTGTCGGAGGAGTCCAAGGCGGTTTGGCGCCTCATTGCCGATTCGACCACCTCCGTTGGTGTGCGCGGCGCTTATTCCGCCCAGGTTCTCAACGATATCGGCATCAAGAATGTCCGCGTCATCGGTTGCCCCACGGCGTTCCGGCGCAACAACCAGCATCTGCGCATCAAATTGCCTGAGCTCGACACGGTGGAAAAGGTGGGTGTGACGGTCCGGCGCGAAGTCTCGCCAACCTATGCGCAGGATATCCAGCGCTATCTGACCCTGCACCGCGACCTTATCAAGGCGATGGCGAACCGCTTCGACATCACCCTGATGGCGCAGGGCGAAGTGGAAGAAAAGAAGATGGTCTTCGGCACCGACGAGCAGAAGGAAGACGCCATCGCCGCGCTGAAGGCGAACCGTTGGGTCTCGGACTGGTATTTCGACGATGCAATGGAAAAGCTCTACCGCGAGCGCATGTATTATTCCGACGTGGTCGCGGACTATGAAACGCTTGTTCGCACGCATCAGCTGGTTCTCGGCTACCGCCTGCACGGCAATCTCATGGCGCTGGCCAACGGCGTGCCGTCGATCTATTTCACCTATGACAGCCGCACGGCCGAATTCGCCGAAACCTACAAGATCCCGAGCTATGACGTCTTTGGCGGCAAGCCTTTCAGGCTGGAGGATTATTGGGATCAATCGCTTTTCGATAAATACAATCGCGCCTGGTTCGAGACTTATGGCGAGATGAATGTCTTCCTGACCGAAAATGGCGTCGATCACAAGATGACCGAGACGGGCAGGCGCGCATCGGACTCCGCCCGACGAGTCGCTTAGACAGCAAACAATCAGAATTTCCCGGGAGGAAAGCAAACTGTAGGAAAGGAAGTGTAAGACAGACTATCGACATGGCACACGCCGCTCCACCCTATCAATCTCTCAAACAAAGTTGCAGGAGTTCCTCCCCATGACTGTTCTTGTTACTGGTGGTGCCGGCTATATCGGCAGCCACATGGTGCTTGCCCTCAAGGATGCCGGCCGGCCGGTCGTGGTCCTTGACGATCTGAGTTGCGGTTTCGCCTGGCTGGTGCCGGATGATGTGCCGTTCGTGCAGGGTGATATCGGCGATCAGACGCTGGTGCGCGATCTGATCCGCCGGCACAATGTGACGGCGATCCTGCACTTCGCCGGTTCGATCGTCGTTCCCGATTCCGTGCGCGATCCGCTTTCTTATTACCGCAACAATACCGTGCAATCGCGTTCCCTGATGGAAGCAGCCATTGCCGAAGGCATCAGGCATTTCATTTTCTCGTCGACCGCCGCAATTTATGGGGAACCGGAGCGAACGCCGATCAGCGAAGATATGCCGCATCAGCCGATCTCGCCCTACGGTACGTCGAAGCTGATGACCGAGTGGATGCTGCGCGATGCGGCCGTGGCCCATCCGGAATTCAACTATGTGGCGCTGCGCTATTTCAACGTGGCGGGTGCCGACCCGCAATTGCGCTCGGGGCAGTCGTTCCCGCGTGCCACGCACCTCATCAAGATCGCCAGCCAGGCGGCGACGGGCGAGCGCTCACATATCGACGTGTATGGAACGGACTATCCGACAGCCGACGGCACCTGCATCCGCGACTATATTCATGTCAGCGACCTGGCGCAGGCGCATCTGTGCGCCCTGAACTATCTGGAGGCCGGAGGAGCCAGCACCGCAGCCAATTGCGGCTACGGCTACGGCTATTCCGTGCTTGACATCATCGACGCGGTCAAGCGCGTGTCGGGCGTCGATTTCGAGGTCCGGACCGCCCCGAGGCGCGCGGGCGATCCGGCAGTGCTGGTCGCAGGGAACGAACGTGTGCGCACCGTATTCGGTTTTGAGCCGAAACGCGCCGATCTCGATCTGATCGTCGGCGACGCCCTGGCCTGGGAGCGGCAGCTCGCCATCAGGAAGGCGCTGGAACAGTCGGAGGCACGCATCGCCGTGTAATCCCGGCACTTCGCCTGATCAGACTCGTTCCAGGGCAACCGCGATGCCCTGGCCGACGCCGATGCACATGGTGGCCAGCGCATAGCGGGCATGCCTGACGCTGAGTTCCAGTGCCGTGGTTCCGGTGATGCGTGCGCCGGACATGCCCAGGGGATGGCCAAGGGCAATCGCCCCGCCATTGGCATTGACGTGGTCGGCATCGTCCGCAAGCCCGAGTGCGCGCAGGGTGGCAAGGCCCTGCGAGGCGAAGGCTTCGTTGAGTTCGATCACGCCGAAATCCTGCGCTGTCAGGCCAAGCCGTGCGCAAAGTTTCTCGGTGGCGGCGACAGGACCGATCCCCATGATGCGCGGTGGAACACCGGCGGTCGCACCGCCGATGATGCGGGCGATGGGGGTCAGGCCGTATTTCCGCGCTGCCGCTTCCGATGCGATGATCAGCGCCGCTGCGCCGTCATTGACACCCGAAGCATTGCCCGCTGTCACCGAACCGCCCTTCCTGAAGGGCGTCGGCAGTTTGGCCAGCTGCTCGAGCGTTGTCTGCGGGCGCGGATGCTCGTCGCGGTCGACGATCACCGGGTCGCCCTTGCGCTGGGGAATGATGACGGGCGTGATTTCGCGGGCAAGCCGGCCATTGTCCATGGCCGCCCCTGCCCTTTGCTGGGAGCGCACGGCGAAAGCATCCTGATCGGCGCGCGAGACATGAAACTCCTCGGCGACATTCTCGCCGGTCTCCGGCATGGAATCGATGCCGTATTGCTGCTGCATCAGCGGGTTGACGAAGCGCCAGCCGATGGTGGTGTCGTGAATTTCCGCGTGGCGCGAAAACGCGCCTTCGGCTTTCGGCAGAACGAAGGGTGCGCGCGACATGGATTCGACGCCGCCGGCGATGGCAATCTCGATTTCCCCGGCCTTGATGGCGCGGGCCGCCGTGATCACCGCATCCATCCCCGAACCGCACAGGCGGTTCATCGTCGTGCCCGGCACCGTCACCGGCAGGCCTGCCAGAAGCAGGGACATGCGAGCCACGTTGCGGTTGTCCTCGCCCGCCTGATTGGCGCAACCATAGATGACTTCACCGATGGCTTCCCAGTCGACGGAGGGATTGCGCTGCATCAGCGCTTTCAGCGGAATTGCGCCCAGATCGTCGGTGCGGACGGAAGCTAAGGCGCCGCCGAAGCGGCCGATGGGCGTGCGGATATAGTCGCAGATATAGGCTTCAGACATCAGGCGGCCTCGTGAGCGCGTTTCGTGCGGCATTGATATCGCGCAGCACGGAAAGTTCGGTTGCAGTGGGGACTGGCGTTTCCACGATCTCCTTAGCAAACCGGACGGGCCAGCCGCAATTCTCTTCGATCTGTCCGCGTGTCACACCCCTGTGGATCGACACCACGGTCAGCTCCTTGGTGACCGGATCAGGCTCGAAAATGCATAGGTCCGTGATGACCCTGGTCGGCCCCCTGGTTTTCATGCCGAGGCGCGCGCGATGATCGCCGCCCTCGCCATGCCCCATCGAGGTGATGAAATCGAGATGATCGACAAAGCCGCGATTGGTCAGCGCCATGGTGATGAAAATCTGGCCGCAATTGCTGGCTATTTCCGGTGCGCCGCCGCCACCGGGCAGCCGCACTTTCGGTGTATCATAAGGACCGACCACCGTCGTGTTGAGATTGGCAAAGCGGTCGATCTGCGCGCCGCCGAGAAATCCGGTGGTGATGCGCCCGCCCTGCAGCCAGTAGCGGAACATTTCCGGCACCGAAACGGTGAACAAGGCGGTGTCGCAGAGTTCGCCGTCGCCGATGGAAAGCGGGAGCACATCCGGCTTGGTGCCAATGGTGCCGCTTTCGTAGATCAGCGTGATGTCAGGCGCATGGGTCAGCCGCGCCACATTGCAGGCGGCGGAGGGTGCGCCGATCCCGACAAAGCAGACATCATCATTGCTCAGCGCGCGGGCAGCCGCGATGGTCATCATTTCCGTGGGGGTGAAATCCTGGGTCATGGTCTTGCTCCTCACGCTGCATTCGCCGCACGCCGGACGGCGTGGCGGGCAAAATCTTCCGGCTTGCCGGCAAGAACGTTCTCGCTGATCCACGCGGTAAAGCTGTCGCGGTCGCGGGCGATCTTGTCCCAGGCGATGTAGAAGGCATTGGAGCGCGGATAGTAACCATGCGCATAGGAGGGGAAGGCGCCGCCCGGCACATGCACGACGGCATTGATGGCCCATCGGGGCAGGACCACAGCATTGGGCGATGGCGGATTCAATTCGTCGACGATTTCCTCCACCGTCACGATGGAACGGCTGGCGGCCAGCACCGCCTCCTTCTGCACGCCGGAGATGCCCTCGATCAGCACATTGCCCTGCCGGTCGGCACGCTGGCCATGGATGATCGACACGTCAGGACGGATGGAGGGAACGGCGGCGAGCACCTCACCGGTGAAGGGACAGGTGACCGACCGGATGTTCGGATTGACCTTGGCAAGGTCAGCGCCGATATAGCCGCGCAGCACGGCGAACGGCAGATTGGCCGCACCCGCCTCATAGGCATTGGCCATGGCCGCGTGCGAATGTTCCTCGATCTCAAGCGGCCGCGGCCACTGGTTTTCCACCGCGTCGCGGAAGCGATGCAGCGAGCCCACGCCGGGATTGCCGCCCCAGGAGAACTTCATGCCGCGCGCCGCACCGACACCGATCAGCTGGTCGTAGATGAGGTCAGGCGTCATGCGCACGAGGAACAGCTCCTTGCGGCCCTGCCGGATGATCTCGTGCCCGGCGGCATAGGGAATGAGGTGGGTAAACCCTTCCATGGCGAGCGTATCGCCATCCCTGACATTGTCCCCGATGGCTTCGGCAAGCGTGCAGATTTTTGCCACGTCTCTCTCCCTGTCGCTGTTCCCGAAGCACGGCGATCGCCGGTATCCGGTGCAAACCTCCATTTGTCCGCATGGCGTAGTCCCGTCGCGTTCCGCCCGTCAATGATTTTGTGCGTTATTTGACATTTGTTCGTATATCGCACAAATTGTGCGGAAATGCAGCGGATAAGGCAGGTGTGGATGCGTGAAACGGATTTCATCAGCGGTTTTGCCAAGGGGCTCTCCGTCATCGAGGCCTTCGACGCGGTCAATACGCGCCTGTCGATCACGGACATTGCGCGGATGACCGGGCTGGAGCGCGCCACGGCCCGCCGCTGCCTGCTGACGCTCACACAGCTTGGCTATGCGGATTATGACGGAAAATTCTTCACGCTGACGCCGCGCATCCTGCGTCTTGGCCATTCCTACCTGTCATCGACGCCCCTGCCCCGGCTGATGCAGCCCTTTCTTGATCAGTTGTCCGAAAAGACCGGTGAAAGCGCCTCGGCTTCGGTGCTCGACGGCAACGAGATCGTCTACATCGCGCGTGCCTCGCACAAGCGTGTCATGTCGATCAATCTCAATCCCGGCAGCCGCCTTCCCGCCTATTGTTCCTCCATGGGCCGGGTCCTGCTCGCGGCGATGAGCGATGACGACGCACTGCGCATCCTTGCAGGCAGCAACCGCCCAGCGAACACGCCGCGCACGAAGACCGCGCTGCCGGACCTGATGGATGAAGTGCGCACCGTCAGGGCGCAGGGCTACGCGGTGATCGACCAGGAACTGGAGATCGGGCTGTGCTCCATCGCGGTTCCCGTGCGCAACACGCGCGGCATGACCATCGCCGCCATCAATGTCGGCGCGCAGGCACCGCGCGTGACGATCGCGGAAATGATCGAGCGCTATCTGCCCGCCATGCAATCGACCCGCGATACCATCGCCGCGGTGCTGGTATGACAGGCTATAGGTTCAGACAGCCATTCTGGCGCTTTGCTCGGTGCGGTACTGCCGGGGTGTCGTGCCGGTCTCCCGGGTGAAAAACCGGGTGAAATAAGCCGGATCGGCAAAGCCGAGATCATAGGCGATCTGCTTGATACTGGCAGAGGTGAACACCAGATCGCGCTTCGCCTGATCGGCAAGGCGGCGTGCCAGCAAGCCATTGGTGCTTTGCCCCGTCGCCGCCTTGACGATGCGGTTGAGATGGGTTGCCGACAAACCGAGGTGTCCGGCATAGAATTCCGCCGGGCGATGTTCGCGGAAATGCCGGTTGACCATGATGTTCAGCAGTTTCAGGCGCTCTTCCGTACTGGAGCTTTCACCGCCGGGCGGCAGTTCCGGGGCGGTCATGCGCGCTGCCAGAAGAACGATGGATTTGAGATAGGATTCCACCAGATCGTCGTGAAAGGCGCCGCCCGATACCAGCTCGGCGCACAGGCGCTCGAGACTGTGCGTCAGAAACGCTGCATCGGCGTGATCGGGTACGAGCGAAATCAATCGCGGCGGCATGCCGGCGTCGCAGATGGTGCGGCCGGAAGACCCGAAGCGCGCGGCCAGCATGGTGATGACCATGCCATCCATATCCCGGGAAAACCGGAAGCCATGCTCGCATTGCGGCGGCACGGTGATCATGACCGGTGGCTGTATGGGATGGCTGTGCGCGCCGAAAACCGCATCGCCGGTTCCGCCGCGAAAGTACAAAATCTGAAAGAATGCCGCATGGCGATGGGTTTTGATCTCCCAATTGTGCAATTGGCTTCTGGAGGCGATTGTCTCCCAATGCAGCCAGAAATCCGGCCGTTTCGGATGGTTTTCGCCATAGAGATCATAGGTTGGTACTGCGCCGGTCATCGGTTCCTCCCGTCCCCAATGTTCAGATTGTCCTGTTTTTTGCCTGAGAAGTCCATTGTTCAGATGCGTCCTGCCGCTAGCCTTGCGCAATTATTTCATGCTGGGAGGCATCATGCGCACGCACGTGGCTATCATCGGGTCCGGACCTGCCGGGCTTCTGCTCGGTCAGCTTCTGACCCGGGCCGGTATCGACAACATCATCCTCGACCGGTCGGGCAAGGACCATATTCTGGGGCGCGTGCGCGCCGGAGTGCTGGAAGAAGGCACGGTGCGGCTGCTCGACGAGGCAGGCGCCGGCGCCCGTCTGCATGCGGAAGGCCTGCCGCATGATGGCTTTTCGCTGGCGTTCGACGGGCGCAATCATCGCATCGATCTGTTCGACCTGACGGGCGGCAAGCGGGTGACGGTGTACGGCCAGACTGAGATGACGCGGGATCTGATGCAGCAGCGCGAGGCGGGCGGTGCACCGGCATTTTACGGGGCGCAGAACGTTGCCATCCATGATTTCGACCGGGAAAAGCCGTTCGTCACCTTCGAAAAGGACGGCAAACCCTACCGCATCGATTGCGACTTCATTGCCGGGTGCGACGGATTCCATGGGGTCAGCCGCCGGTCCGTGCCGGTGGAGGCGATCCGGACGTTCGAACGCACCTACCCCTTTGGCTGGCTCGGTGTTCTGGCGGAGGTGCCCCCGGCGGCACATGAGCTGATCTATGCCAACCATCCACGCGGCTTTGCACTGTGCTCGATGCGCTCCCTGACGCGCAGCCGCTATTACGTGCAGTGCCCGCTGGACGACAAAGTGGAGGACTGGTCCGACGACCGGTTCTGGGACGAGTTGCGGCGCCGGCTGCCGGAAGAGGATGCGGCCGCCGTCACAACAGGCCCGTCATTTGAAAAGTCCATCGCGCCGCTTCGCTCGTTCGTGGCCGAACCCATGCGCTTCGGCCGCCTGTTCCTGGCTGGCGATGCCGCCCACATCGTGCCGCCGACGGGAGCAAAGGGCCTCAATCTGGCGGCCAGTGACGTGCATTATCTCTTCGAAGGCCTGCGCGACTATTATGCCGATAAGAGCACGGCGGCCCTTGACGACTATTCGCGTCGTGCACTCTTGCGCGTGTGGAAAGCCGTCCGGTTTTCCTGGTCGATGACGATGCTGATGCATCGCTTTCCCGATACCGGCGAATTCGGCCAGAAAATACAGGAGGCCGAACTCGATTATCTCACCCACTCCCGGGCGGCATCGACCGCGCTTGCCGAGAACTATGTGGGACTGCCGTTTTAGGTTATTGCTTCGGTTCCACCGCCCGCATATGCGTGCCTGAAGAACACGCCCGAAACCGGAAATTCCCATGACCGCGACAACAAATCCGCCGGACGCGATGCTTGTGCCGCCACAACTGCAAGCTCTTGTTGCAGGCTACAGCTGGAACCGCGATGCGCTCGGCTGTTCCGATGCGCAGGTTTTCATGCTGCAAGGCGAAGGCTTGCCACGGCTCTTCATCAAGGTCGAAGCCGTTAGCCCTTACGGTGAGTTGCCCGATGAGGCGGCGCGGCTTCGCTGGCTGTCCTCCCGCGATATGCCCTGCCCCGATGTTCTCTTCGAGGGCGCCCATGCCGGCAACTTCTGGCTGTTGATGAGCGGGGTTCCCGGTGAAGATCTTGCCTCGGCCGGTTCTTTGTCCATCGAAACGCGCATCCGGATTTTTGCCGGAGCGCTGCGCCAGTTGCATGCGCTTGATCCCGCGACCTGTCCGTTCGATCACCGGCTTGACGGGCGCATTGAAGTGGCGCGGGCCCGCATGCAGGCCGGGCTGGTGGACGAGGCGGATTTCGACGACGATATGCTGGGAAAGACGGCATCCGAACTTTTCAGCCGGCTTGTGGCGGAAAGGCCCGAGACAGCGGATGTCATCGTGACCCACGGCGATGCCTGCCTGCCGAATTTCATGGCCGGGAATGGCATCTTCACCGGCTATATCGACTGCGGCCGGCTTGGTCTTGCCGATCGCTACCAGGATATTGCGCTGGCGTGCCGCAGCATTGCGGATAATTTCGGCGACGAGAGGGTGAAGCTTTTTCTGGATTGCTACGGCCTGATGCAGGCCGATCCGGCAAAGCTGGCTTATTACCGGCTGCTCGACGAGTTTTTCTGATCCGGTTTCATCTCTCCTGCCGCCTCGCGGATGGTCTGCATCAGGATCATCAGCGGCAATGACGGGGTAACGTCCGCGCGGGTTGTCAAGCCAACCGGTCCCTTGGTCTCGGTCGTGTCGATGGGCAGCAGCGCAAGCGCCCCGTCGGCGACGTCCCCGGCAACCACCCCTGCCGAAATGATCCACACCGCCTGATGGGAGCGGACGAAAGCCCGGCCAAAAGCGTCGGAGACCGTCTCGATCTGATGCGGCAGCTTGGCCACGCCGTTGGCAATGAGAAACCGGTCGACGAAAGGCCGGATGATGGATGCCCGCGTCGGCATCAGCACGGGGAATTCGGCAAGGCGGTTGAAAATGTCCTCGCTGGTATTGAGCAGCGGATGGCGGGCACTGACGGCAAACACCACCTGTTCGGAATAGAGATGTTCGAAGGAAAAGCCGGTCATTTTTTCCGGCGCCGCCAGCCGTCCGACCACGAGGTCAAGATCGCCGAGCCGCAATTGCTCGAGCAGCACGGCATTTTCGCCGGTGACGATTTTCAGCCGGCTCTGTGTCTTCTCCTGCAGGAACAGGCTGATGGCCTGCGGCATGATGCGGGTGGAAACCGTCGGCAAGGCGCCCACCCGGACGGGAATCCCCTCGCCCGACTGCTCGTTGCTGACGGAATCGATGCCCTGCCGCAGCGCGGTGATCGCCGCTCCGGCATAGCGCAGGAAAACCTCGCCGAACCGGGTGATGCGGATGCCGCGCCCGTCACGCTCGAACATGGCAACCCCGAGCACCTCTTCCATTTCTCGAATGGTTTTGGTTACGGCGGGTTGGCTGATATGAAGAATTGCCGCCGCCTTCATCACGCTTTTCTGGCGGGCAACTTCAAGAAAAGTCTGCAGGTGGCGGAACTTGATGCGGCCGTCGATCATATATTTCATAACCCCGGGGTTAAGCGAATGCGGCAAGATATCATTTTACTGAACCAAATGCATAATCCATTATCGACATAACTGACCGGGAGGATTTCGGTGCAATTTGCTCACATCAATGGCGTCACGCTGCATTACCAGTTGATCAGCGCGCCCGCAGGCAAGCCCGTGCTGGTTTTCGCCAATTCCCTCGGTACGGATTTTCGCATCTGGCGTGACGTGATCGTGCGTCTGGTCGGCGAGTTTGCCATCGTCACCTATGACATGCGCGGACATGGCCTTTCCGGTCTGGGTACGCCTCCTTACAGCATCGATGATCATGTCGGTGATCTCGCGGGTTTGCTCGACTACCTCTCGGTCAAGGATGCCGTTGTCTGCGGTCTGTCCGTCGGCGGGCTCGTGGCGCAGGGACTTTATGCCACGCGGCCCGAACTCGTGCAGGCTCTGGTCCTGTGCGATACCGCGCACAGGATCGGCACGGCCGAATTCTGGAATGCGCGCATCGATGCCGTGACCCGGAATGGCATCGCATCCATTGCCGACACGATCCTGCAGCGCTGGTTCACCCCGGCCTTCCACCGGGAGCGGGCCAATGATCTGACCGGCTACCGCAACATGCTCATCCGCCAGCCTGCCGATGGCTATGGCGGTACCTGCGCGGCGCTGCGCGATGCGGATTTCACCGAAGCTGCAAAGCGCATTGCGGTGCCGGCCATCTGCATTGTTGGGGATCAGGACGGTTCGACGCCGCCGGATCTGGTGCTCGAACTGGCAAAGCTCATCCCGCGTGCGCGCTATGAAGTGATCAAGGATGCCGGCCATATTCCCTGTGTCGAACAGCCGGAAACGCTGGTCGCCGTGATCAGGGCCTTTGTCGACGAATTCAAGCTTGGAGGGAAATCATGACGGATACGGCTGCCCCATCGCGTCGTTATCTGCAGGGCATGGCCACGCGCCGCGTCGTGCTGGGCGAAGAGCATGTCAACCGGGTGGAAACCACCAAGACCGATTTCGATCAGCCCTTCCAGGAACTGATCACAGAGGCGGCGTGGGGTCATGTCTGGTCGCGGCCCGGCTGGACGAAGCGCGAACGCTCGATTGTCACCATCGCGCTTTTGGCCGCGCTCGGCCAGGATGACGAATTGACCATGCATATCCGCGCGACGGCCAATACGGGCGCGACACAGGACGATATTTGCGAAGCCCTGCTGCATGTTGCAATTTATGCGGGTGTTCCGGCGGCAAACCATGCCATCAAGCTGGCAAAGCAGGTCTATAAGGAACTCGAGGCCGAACGGGCCGCGTGACGGGAGGCAACTGTGTCCAATAGAAAACCGGAAACCGGAGCATTCTTCCAGCGCGACAGGCAATGGCATCCGCCCGCCTATACGCCGGATTACAAGACAAGTGTTGTCCGCTCGCCGCAACGAGCGCTGTTGTCGCTCGACAATACGTTGTCGGAAATCACTGGTCCCGTGTTCGGGCATGCGCTGCTCGGCGAACTGGATGCGGACCTGATCCACAATTTTGCCCGGCCGGGTGAAAGCGCCATCGGCCAGCGCATCATCGTGCATGGCCGTGTGGTGGACGAGCGCGGTCTCGGTGTGGCGGGTGCGCTGCTCGAATTCTGGCAGGCCAATGCCGGCGGACGCTACCGCCACAAGCGCGAAGGCTATCTCGCGGCGCTCGATCCGAACTTTGGCGGCTGCGGCCGGACCATCACGGACGAGGATGGCTATTACCGGTTTCGCACGGTCAAGCCCGGCGCCTATCCCTGGCCGAACGGCGTCAATGACTGGCGTCCGGCCCATATCCATTTTTCCGTTTTCGGGCACGGATTTGCCCAGCGGTTGATTACGCAGATGTATTTCGAGGGTGATCCGATGATCTGGCAATGCCCCATCGTCAAATCGATCCCCGACAAGGCGGCCATCGAGCAATTGATCGCTGCGCTCGACCGTCAGAACACCATCCCCATGGATGCGCGCGCCTACAAGTTTGATATCGTGCTGCGCGGGCGCCGTTCCACGCTGTTCGAGAACCGGATGGAGGGCAATTGATGGTTCAGTCTCTGGGTTTTCTCAAGGAAACGCCGTCGCAGACCGCCGGACCCTATGTGCATATCGGCTGCACGCCGAATTTCTCGGGGATCACGGGCGTTTATGATACCGATCTTGGTGTTGCCATGGTCAATGACCGGACGCTGGGCGAGCGCATCACCCTGCGCGGCCGGATTTTTGACGGAACCGGCACGCCGCTGCACGATGCGCTGGTGGAAATCTGGCAGGCGGATGCTGCGGGACTGTACAACAGCCCCTCGGAAATGCGCGGTACAGCCGATGTGAATTTCACCGGATGGGGCCGCTGCCCGACGAATATGGAAACCGGCGAATATGTGTTCGAGACGATCAGGCCCGGCCGTGTGCCCTATAAGGACGGCAGGCTGATGGCACCGCATGTGACGCTGTGGATCGTGGCACGCGGCATCAATATCGGCCTGCAGACCCGGCTCTATTTTGCCGATGAAGAGGCCGCGAACGCCGAAGACCCGGTGCTGCAGCGCATCGAGCACCGCAACCGCGTGCCGACGCTTCTCGCGCGCCGGGAAGGATCGGCCTATCATTTCGATATCCATCTGCAGGGGGAGAAGGAAACTGTCTTCTTCGATATCTGACCGATGAGTATCTCGCCCTTCGATCATCCGTTTCTCTCCGGCCTTCTCGGCGCGCAAGCGGCGGCGGACTGGTTTTCCGCCAGCGCCGATATTGCCGCCATGCTCGATTTCGAGGCCGCACTGGCGCAGGCACAGGGGGATGAAGCGGTCATCTCCGCCGATGCCGCGCGGGCAATTGCAACAGCCTGCCGGTCTTTCGTGCCTGATATGATGGCCTTGAAGGGCGCGACCGCCCGCGACGGTGTCGTCGTGCCGGAACTGATGCGGCAGCTGCGGGCTGTCATTCCCGAGGAACATCGGAACGCCCTGCATTTCGGCGCAACCAGTCAGGATGTCATCGATACGAGCCTGATGATCCGGCTGAAGCCTGCCATTGCCTGTCTTGGCGAGGGGATGGACGACGTGATTGCGGGGTTGGATCGGCTCGAGGCTGCCTTTGGCGCAAACAGCCTGATGGGGCATACACGCATGCAGGCGGCTATGCCCATTACCGTGCATGACCGCATCGACGCGTGGCGGGCACCCTTGTTTCGCGACAGGGAACGGCTCACCTTTCTCACCCGGTCTTTTCCGGTCATTCAATTCGGAGGCGCAGCGGGCACGCTGGAAAAGCTTGGTGATAAGGCGAATGCCGTTCGACAGCGCCTTGCTGCGGCGCTTGGCCTGCATGACGCGCCGCAGTGGCACAGCCAGCGCGACCGTATCGCCGATTTCGCCGGTTTCCTTTCGCTCGTGACGGGCAGCCTGGGGAAAATCGGGCAGGATATTGCCCTGCTTGCACAATCCGGCGGCGAGATCAGCCTTCGTGGCGGGGGAAGTTCATCGGCGATGCCGCACAAGCAGAATCCGGTTCAGGCTGAACTGCTTGTCACACTCGCCCGCTACAACGCCACGCAGCTTTCCGGCATGCATCAGGCGCTGGTGCATGAGCAGGAGCGGTCCGGCGCGGCCTGGACACTGGAGTGGATGATCCTGCCGTCCATGGTCATGGCATCAGCGACATCGCAGCAGGCGACGAGCGGCCTGTTGTCTTCCATAACGAGGCTCGGAAACGGCAAGTCGCCGGAAAAATCATAACTCAGGGATTATGCAATAGCGCATAGTTTTCATTTTACATTACCAACCGGTATGAGACATTGAACGAAACATTCCAAACGGACCAGATGAGGAGAATGATCTGGCCGGCAGGGGATCAAAGGGAGGAATGATGAAAAAGCTTATTCTGGCTGCAGCGGCAGCCGTCCTGCTTGGCGGCGCGGCCTATGCCGATGTGATCAAGATTGGCGTGGTCGGCCCGTTCTCGGGCCCGTTCGCCATTCAGGGCAAGAACTTCAAGGCCGGCATTGACGCCTATATCGCCACCCATGGCAACAAGATCGGCAATGACACCATCGAAGTGCTGTACCGCGACGTGCCGCAGGCCGATCCCGCGCAATCAAAGGCGCTGGCACAGGAACTGGTGGTGAAGGAAGGCGTGCAGTATCTCGCGGGCTTCTATTTCACCCCCGATGCCATGGCTGTCACGCCGCTGCTGCAGCAGGCCAATGTGCCGCTGGTGGTTATGAATGCGGCGACATCGGCCATTGTCACTAAGAGCCCCTATGTGGTGCGCACATCGTTCACCACCTGGCAGACATCCGCACCCATGGCCAAAATCGCCCGCGAGCGCGGTATCGAGAAAGCCATCACCGTGGTCAGCGATTACGGGCCGGGCGTGGATGCGGAAAACGCGTTCAAGACCACCTTCGAGAAGGAGGGCGGCAAGGTCGTCGAATCCATCCGCATGCCGCTGTCGACCAATGATTTCAGCCCGGTCATGCAGCGCGTGCGCAATTCCGGGGCGCAGGCCGTCTTTGCTTTCCTGCCATCGGGTCCGACGACGCTGGGTTTTGTCAAAGCGTATAATGAGAACGGCCTGAAGGAAGCGGGTGTGCAGTTTCTTGCGCCCGGCGATCTGACGCAGGAATCCGATCTGCCGGCGCTTGGCGATGCGGCGCTCGGTATCCTCACCACGTTCCATTATGCCATTGCGCATGACTCGCCCGAGAACAGGGCCTTTGTCGAGGCGGCGCGCAAGGCCATCGGCAATCCGGCGGAACTCTCATTCCCTTCAGTCGGCGCCTATGACGGCATGCATGTCATCTACAAGATGATCGAAGCCACCGGCGGCAAGCAGGATGCCAAGAAGGCCGTCGATGCGGTGAAGGGCCTTGCCTGGGAAAGCCCGCGCGGGCCGGTGTCCATCGATCCGGAAACCCGGCACATCACGCAGAACATCTATCTGCGCGAAGTCGCCAAGGGCAGCGACGGCGCCTATTACAACAAGGAAATCAAGACATTCGAGAAACAGCCCGACCCCGGTCTGGCTGCGGCCAAGTAGGCGATAGCCGATGCGAAATCTATCTGATTCAGGCGCCCCTCTCTGTCCCGCCGGACATCTCCCCCACAAGGGGGGAGATCAGCCTGCATCACTGTTTCAGTCAGTTCTGAGACATCACAAAGTCAGTACAAGTGCAGATGTCGATGTGATCTCCCCCCTTGTGGGGGAGATGGGCGGAAGCCCAGAGGAGGGTGATAGCCTTCTTTCCGTGACCGGGATGATCTGATGCAGGTTTTCTTCAGCATAGGCGTCGATGCGCTCGCCTACGGGATGGTGCTTTTCATCATCTCCATAGGGCTGTCCGTGACCATGGGGCTGATGCGCGTCGTCAATCTCGCCCATGGCGCCTTCGCCATGATCGGCGGCTATATCGCGTCCTATGCGGCGCGCGATCTGGGCCTCGGCTACGGTTTTGCCATCGTTCTTGCCGTCATCGGTACGATCGTCATCGCCATTCCGCTGGAGCGCTTCCTCTATCGCCGCATCTATGGCGCGCCGGAACTGACGCAGGTGCTGATGACCATCGGCATCACGTTCTGCGTCATCGGCCTTGCCAATTATGTCTTTGGCCCGACATTGAAAACCATTCCCCTTCCCGCCGACCTGCAGGGTCCGGTCAATCTCGGCTTCCGTACCATTGCCGCCCACAAGCTGTTTGCCATTGGCTGCGGCGTCGCCGTGGCGCTCGGCCTGTGGTTCCTCATCGAGCGCACCTCGTTCGGGGTCAAGCTGCGCGCCTCCGTCGACAACACTGCCATGGCCGCTTCGCTCGGCGTGCGCACGCGGATCGTTTATGCCGCAAGCTTTGCCCTCGCCGTGGGGCTTGCCGCCTTCGGCGGCGTGATCGGTGCGGAGCTTTTGCCCGTCGAGCCCTATTATGCGCTGCGCTATATGGTGACCTTCCTCGTTGTCGTTTCGGTCGGCGGTGCCGGTTCCATTCCGGGCGCCCTCATTGCCTGCCTTCTGCTTGGCGCCATCGACACGACAGGACGCTATCTCGTGCCTGAATATGGCGAATTCTTCTTCTATCTCGCGGTGATTGCCATCGTCTGGGTGTTTCCGCGCGGCCTTCTCGGAAGGGCGAAATGACATGAGCGCCACCGACATCTCCCCGTCCGCCGCTCCAGCTGTCCGCACGGGCAGGCCATGGCAGCGTGATCTTATCGGCGTTGCCGTCATCGTCCTGGCTGCTATCGGCGGCTACATCCTGTTTCCGGACAATCTGGCGCTGCTGACGCGTATCATTGCCATCATGCTGCTGGTGCTGTCGCTTGACCTCGTCACGGGCTATTGCGGTGTTGCAACCCTCGGCCATGCCGCATTGTTCGGTGCCGGGGCCTATGCGGCAGGCATTGCTGCCGTCACCTTTGGCATCACCGAACCGCTGAGCATGATCGGTATCGGCGCGATCGCCGGAGCCGTGGCCGGTCTTGTCTCCGGCGTCGTCATCCTGCGCGGCCATGGCCTTGCCCAACTGGTCCTGTCCATTGCGGTCATTCACCTCTTCCATGAAGCGGCCAACAAGGCATCCACCTATACCGGCGGCAGCGACGGCCTTTCCGGCATCGCACCCGATCCGCTGCTTGGGCTCTTTGCCTTCGATCTCTGGGGGCGGACGGCCTACGTCTTCGGTATTGTCCTGCTCATCGCTGTCTTTGTTCTCCTGCGTATCCTCGTGCGCTCGCCCTTCGGCATGCTGTGCCGTGGTATCCGCCAGGACCCGGTGCGCGTCAGCGCCATGGGCGCTTCGGTCAAGGCGAGCCTGATCAGGATGTATGTGATATCGGGTGCCGTCGCCGGCATTGGCGGTGCGCTCAATGCGGTATCAACGCAGGTCGTCGGGCTCGACAGTCTGAGCTTCACCAACTCGGCCGAGGCGCTGGTCATGCTGGTGCTGGGCGGTGCGGGCTCGCTCTTTGGCGCGCTTGCCGGCACGGTCGTGTTCATGTGGTTCGAACACGTGGTCTCCGCCGCCAACCCGTTCCACTGGCTGACCATTGTCGGCGCCCTGCTGATTGCCGTGGTGCTCTTCGCACCGAAGGGGCTCTATGGCACGGCGGCAGACCTCGCCAGACGTTTTGCAAGGAGCAATCCATGAGTGCGGTCTTTGCAGTCGAACGGCTGAAAAAATCCTTTGGCGGACTGGACGTCACCCGGGATGTTTCACTGTCCATGGCGCGAGGAGACCGGCTGGCGCTGATCGGCCCGAACGGCGCGGGAAAAACCACCTTCGTCAATCTGGTGACCGGGCACCTGCAGGCGAGTTCCGGACGGGTGCTGATGGATGGCGAGGACATCTCCCGCTTCAGTCCGATGCGGCGTGTGCGTGCCGGGCTCGTGCGTTCCTTTCAGGTCACCCGGTTGTTCTCGGAAATGACGCCCGAGGAGCATGTGGCGCTGGCCATCCTGCAGCGCGAGGGCAAATCCGGGCGCATGGCCGGGAATTTTCATGCCATGCCGCAGGTCATGCGCGAAATGCGCGGCATCCTTGAAACGCTCAATCTCGGTGCGCTTGCAACCGTGCCGGTGGGCGCGATCGCCTATGGCCAGCAGCGCCTCCTGGAAATTGCCCTGGCGATGGCGCTGCGCCCGAAGGTGCTGCTGCTGGATGAACCGGCGGCGGGCGTGCCGCACAGCGATACGTTCCTGATCGAAAATGCGCTTGCGCAACTGCCGGGTGATCTCGCGGTGCTGATGATCGAGCACGACATGGATCTCGTTTTCCGCTTTGCCAAGCGGGTCGTGGTGCTCGCCGCAGGGGCGGTCATCTTCGATGGTTCGCCGCGCGACGTGACCGAAGATGCGCGGGTGCGCGAAGCCTATCTGGGGAGCTATGCCCATGCCAGCAGCGCAGCTTGAAGTCGAAAATCTCTGTGCGGGCTATGGCCCGACGCGGGTGATCGAGAACATCTCTTTCACGGCAGCGGCGGGGTCACGCGTGGCCGTGCTCGGCCGCAACGGTGTCGGCAAGACGACACTGTTCGCAACGCTTGCCGGACAGACGAAGCGCTATGACGGGACCATCAAACTCGGCCACAGCGACCTGACCGCGATGGACAGCGCCGCGCGCGCCTGGAGCGGGCTCGGTTTCGTTCCGCAGTCTCGGGCGATTTTTCCATCGCTGACGGTGGAGGAGAATCTGTTCGTCGGGCTGAAGGGCAGGCCGCGCAGCGCATTGCAGGAAGCCTATGACATGTTTCCGCGCCTGTACGAACGCCGCGCCAATTCCGGCTCAAAACTGTCGGGCGGCGAACAGCAGATGCTGTCCACGGCCCGCACCATCCTTGGCCGCCCTTCCCTGCTGCTTCTTGACGAACCACTGGAGGGGCTGGCGCCGGTTATCTGCGAGGAACTGATGGCGGCGTTTTCGCGCCTCGCTTCCAGCGGTGAAATGACGATCCTCCTGGTGGAGCAGCGTATCCAGAGCGCCTTGGAATTTGCCGAGCGTGTCATTATTCTCGAACGCGGGCGCATCGTCTGGGACGGCTCGTCGGAGCAGTTGTCCAAGGACGATGAAACGGTTCATCAGCTGCTGGGCGTGTCGAGCCTCGCCCACTGAAGCCTTGTTCCGACCGGGGATTGGTCACTATGACATTCAAGGACGACGATCTGACGATGTTCGAGGCGGATGGCGCGGCGCCTTTGCCTGCGGCGACAGCCGAAGGCAATGTCGAGCATGATGGCGCGCGGATCTGGTATGCGTCCTACGGCTCCGGCGCTCCGGTGATCCTCCTGCATGGCGGCCTCGGTCACAGCGGCAATTGGGGGTATCAGGTTCCGGCCCTGGTCAATTCCGGCCGCCGGGTCATTCTCATCGACAGCCGCGGCCATGGCCGCAGCACGCGGGACGAGCGGCCCTATACCTATCATCTGATGGCGTCGGATGTTCTCGCTGTGATGGATAGATTGCAGCTTGCAAAAGCGGCACTTGTCGGCTGGAGCGACGGCGCCTGCATTGCGCTGGTGCTTGCCAGCCAAAGGCCGGATCGCCTCACGGGTGTTTTCTTCTTCGGCTGCAACATGGATCCGAGCGGCACCCGGGAATTCGTGCCGACACCGGTGATCGACCGGTGTTTTGCCCGCCATAAGAAGGATTACGCGGCGCTCTCGGCAACGCCGGATGACTTCGACGCTTTTGTCGGCGCGGTCAGCCTGATGATGCAGACCGAACCCAATTATACCACCGCTGATCTCGGTAGAATCCGTGTGCCCGTTGCCATCGTGCAGAGCGAGCATGACGAGTTCATCAAACCCGAACACGCTGCCCATCTCGCCCGCAGCATTCCTAGTGCCCAACTGACCGGCCTGCCCGGCGTCAGCCATTTTGCCCCGCTGCAGAGGCCGGAACTGTTCAACAAGGCGGTGCTGAGTTTCATCGACAAATTGCCTTGAGTCTTGGACTTTAGTCTCAAATACCTCTCGCGCATTCTGTGCTATGTGATTTTGGCTATCATCATGCTGTCCTGTCAATATTTCGACAGGCAGTAGAATTTTCATTTTTGATTTCACCGAATGCGCTGGGCTCGCGTCTGAATCACGCAGTCCGGCATTTCAGACCAGAGTGATTTGAAACAGGAAGTTACCCGTGAAAAGTCTTTCGAGTTTTCATGCCGGGATAGGTGCAGCGATGCTGGCGGCGCTATGCTGGGGAACAGCGACCGTGATGTCAAAATCTGCGTTGGCCGATGTTTCCCCGGTCTCCCTCCTGGTTCTGCAGTTGGCCGGCAGTGTTGCGGTGTTGTGGCTTATTGTCTGGCGCCAACGAACCGTGTCCGGACGTTGGCGGGAAATTATGCGATATGCCTGGCTCGGGCTGCTCGAGCCCGGCCTCGCCTATCTGCTTGGTCTTATCGGTCTGACAGACATGAAGGCGGGTGCGGCCACACTCATCCAGTCATCGGAAGCCATCATGATCGTGATGGCATCCGTCGTCATCCTGCGCGTGGCACCGACGGGGCGCTTTCTGGTTCTATCCGTCGTGGCGCTTGCGGGCCTGGTGGTTGCTTTGGGTCTGCTCAATTTCAGTGAAGCAACGGGCAATGGCGTCTTTGGCGTCACGTTGATGTTTTTTGCGACAGCCGTAGCCGCGATTTATGTCGTTCTGTCGTCGCGCATTGCGTTGAAAACCAGCCCGATCATCATCGTCGCGTGGCAACAAACCGTGGCTCTGGTCTTCGCCTTGGTTTTGCTTCCGGTGGAATGGCTCTTGTCGCCGGACGGTATCGGCTTGCCCCAGTCCCTTCGAATATGGCTGCTGGTTCTTGTGTCCGGTATTGTCCAATATGCGTTGGGCTTCTCGCTCTACATGCGTGCGCTGGGCTCGATCAGCGCGAACATTGCCGGCAGTTTTCTTAATCTGACGCCGGTTTTCGGCTTGGGCATTGCCTTTGTTTTTCTAGATGAGATGATGACGCCTCTACAATTGGCCGGTACCGCCGTCACCATCACCGCTGTCATGTTGATCACGCTGAGTGGGCAAGCCCAACACTGAGACCTCCACTCAGGCCACGGATTCGATCATCTGAAACGCATCATATGCGGCAAGAACGGTTTCCATCTGCGCGGTATGTCCGGCAATGAACGCGTCGCCATAAATCGTTTCATCGGGATATTCCGTGATCAGCGTCAAGGGCACGTCATGCCTGTCATCGACCGAGATCATGCAGGGAAAGCCATTGATGATGCGGAAACCGGTTTCACCCGCATGGGTTTCGTAGAGGCTGATCTGCGTGTCGTTGAAGGCGACGAGCCCCGGCACGGCGGCCAGGCGCCGGGTCACCACATCGATGAAGCGCTCGGCCCGCTCTTCCCATCCGTGCTGGTAACGCATGATGAGGAAGAAACCCTTCGGCAAGGTCCACATGGCAAAGCCGCGCGGCACATAACCGGAAAGCGGTCGTGTCCATTCATGGGCGGGGTAGCCGTGCAGGTTGACGTGCAGGCGTGCGCCACTCAGGCGCTGTGCCTCAAAGCGGATCGCTTTCTCGTAAGGCTGGGCGGCGGTGCGGTATTCCAGGTCGTCGCCCAACGCCGTGTACCGCGCAGCATGGTGCATGTGGCGCGGATTGTCGGAGCGCAGACGATGGTGCACGGCGTAACCGTCCGGATTTTCCAGCGGCGAAATGGTGAAATGCGCGCCAGGACGATCTACCAATGCCTGTGCACCGCGCAACGCACCGATGATACCGGTTGTTTCATTCGGGTGCTGGCCGCCGCTGATCATGACGGCGGCATCGGTGCCCCTGTGGTAGCGGGCTTGAACCACCCTCCCGGCACGGGAGCGTGCTTCGAAGGTTTCACCCTCGATACCGGAAAGTTCCGTGCGGACCTGTGCAACGAAGATGGGCGCATGCGCCGTCGCAAGAGACTGTGCCTCGCCGGATACTTCGGATGTATCGAGCGTGCGGATTTCGATCCGGATCGCAGGAGCCCCCTCGCCTTCAGTGATCTCCGGTATGATCTGCCCGGGCTGCAGCCCGCGGTCACCAAGCGGACGGCCGGATTTTTTCTGGAATACTTCCAGCAGCGAAAAATAGAAGTCTTCGTGCAGCGCCTCGCGCAGGCTGATGACTTCGTCGCCGAATGGCAGCGGCTGGTCGGCCATGGGCAGCGTTGCGCGGATGTTGAGCTCGCCGAAATAGGGCTCGGTATTGCCCCAGTCGTGATCGATCACGGCGCGCATGGCATTGGCGAACAGGGCTTCGTAGTCGGTCTCGATGCGCGTGCCCTCGAAGGCGCCGTTCAGCCTGATCCAGCCGGTGGGCGAGACGAGGGTTTCGCCAATGAAATCCGTATGGATCCGATTGGGGGCGAAAACCTTGTGCTCAGCCTTGCGGCCGTCCTTGTAGACCAGCGTCACATCATAGGTGAAGGGTGCGCTGCTACCGGTTTCGAAGCGCAGCTCGGCGGTGCCGGTCAGCGCAGCCAGCGGATAGGTCTCGAGGAGAAAGCGGTTCTGCGGGCAGTTTTCGTGCATGGGATAGGCGATGGCGATGCTTTTCAGGGCTTCGGTATCGACTTCTTCCAGAAAGAAATGCAGGAGCGGCTTGTAGGCGCTGCGCAAGCGCGCCTCGACGCCGATGGCCGCAAGCCTTGCTTCGGCGGCGCGGCGGCTCGGCGCATCCTCGAACAGCCAGGCTTCGAAGCGCGTGCCACGGGCGGCCGCTTCGCCATAGGTTGCGAGGAGCTGGTCGAGGGTGCGGTTGAAACCGCTTTCATAAATAAGTGTCATTTCAATTCACTGTTGATTAGCGCGATGTTCGTCCGGTGGGATCAAGGCTGTCGCGCAGCCAATCGCCCAGAAGGTTCAAGCCCAGTACGGTCAGGAGAATGGCAAGGCCGGGAAAGACGCTGACCCACCACGCATTCTGCAGATAGGTGCGCCCGTCCGCGAGCATGCCGCCCCAGCTCGGTATCAGCGGGTCGACGCCAAGGCCGAGAAAGGTCAGGCTGCTCTCCAGCAGGATGTTGGTGGCGACATTGAGAGTCATCAGCACGATGACCGGCCCGATCAGGTTCGGCAGCAGATGCTGGAACAGAATGCGGTGGTCTTTCACGCCGATGGCGCGCGCCGAGAGGATGAATTCCCGGTCCCGCAACGACAGCACCGAGCCGCGCACCAGCCGGGCATATTGCACCCATTGCGAGACAATCAGCAGGATGATCATGTTGGTCAGGCCGCCGCCGGCAATGGCAATGAAGGTGATGGCAAGAAGGATGAACGGCATGGCGAGCTGCACATCGGCAAACCGCATCACCACCATGTCCCAGAAACCGCGGTAATAACCGGAGATCAGGCCCATCACCACGCCGATGATGACGGCGCCGGCAACGGAGATAAACCCGACCTGCAGTGAAATCTTGCCGCCGGTGATCACCCGTGCCAGCACATCGCGGCCAAGCGGATCGGTGCCGAAGGGATGCGCCCATTTCATGAAAGGCGGCAGCAGGCGTGCCATCAGGTCGATCTTTTCGGCGCCGCCCGGAAAGATGACGCTGGAGAAGATGACGGCGAGGCACATGCCGCCGGCGAGCAGCGCGCCGAGGATGAATTCCAGATTGCGGAACCGCGCAAATCGAGGGGTGGAGGCTACGGCAGACATGGGCTTACTCCGTCCGGATGCGCGGGTCGACAAGGCCGTAGGCGATGTCGACGAGAAGATTGACGCCGATGATCATCAGGGAAAGGACTGTGATGACCGCCTGCAGCACGGGATAGTCGCGCGCGCCGACCGCATCGAATGCGAGTGTGCCAAGACCCGGCCAGTTGAACACGCGCTCGACCACCACGATACCGCCGAGCAGGCCGCCGAACTGCAGGCCGAAATAGGTGATCAGCGGAATGGCGCAATTGCGCAGCGCGTGCTTGTACAGCACGACATTCTCGCTGAGGCCCTTGGCGCGGGCCACCATGATGTATTGTGAATTGAGGGTTTCCAGCATGGCGGTGCGCACCAGGCGCACATTGGTGGCGGTGAGGATGATGCCCATGGTTACAGCGGGCATAATGAAACTCTCGAAACCGTTCATGCCGCTTGGCGGCAGCCATTTCAACGTGATGGCGAACAAAAGCACCAGCATGAGCGCCAGCCAGAAATTGGGGAAGGACAGGCCGACCAGCGACAGGATGCGGATCGCCTGATCCGCCCACTTGCCGCGCGCCGTTGCTGCCTTGATGCCGAGCGGAATGGAAATGGCGATGGAGACGATCAAGGAGGAGAAAGCAAGGAGCAGCGTCGCGGGCAAGGCGGCGGCAAGCAGGGTGGAGACCTGCGTGCCGCCAAGGAAGCTGCGGCCGAAATCCAGCGTGAACAGCCCCTTGATGAAGCCGAAATACTGGACAAGAAACGGCTGGTTGAGACCAAGCGCCTCGCGGATGCGGACAAGGTCCGCTTCGGTGACGCTGCCTGCGCCTTGTGTCAGCATCAGCGCCGGATCGCCGGTGAGGCGAATGGCGAACGCCACGATGAGCGTCACGACAATGACGACGAAGATCGCCTGCAGAAAGCGTTTGATGAGAAAACCAGCCACGTCTCTATCCTTCAATCCTTGGCCCGCCGCCTATTGAAAGGCGACGGGCCTGTTTTGCTACTCGACCGTGACATCCGTCAGCCGCAGACGGCTGTCGGGAACAGGCGTGAAATTCTTCACGCGCTTGCTCACGCCGAAAATCGCATTGTAATTGTAGAGCGGAATTTCCAGCGCCCGATCCACCGTGTAGTGGGCGATGGACTTGAGGATTTCCTCGCGCTTTGCCCGATCGGTGATGGAACGCTGCGATTCCAGCAGCGCATCCAGCTTCGGATCGCTGTCATAGGGGTTCCACTTTTCACCCGAGTGATACATGGAATAGGCGGTGTTGTCGTAATCGAGCGTCCAGCCGCCCCATGCCTGTTCGAACATCGCGCCGGTCTTGCCCGCCGGAATGATGTCGTTGAGCAGGACGTTGGTCTCGTAGGGCTTGATCGTCGCGTTGAGCCCGATGACCTGGAGATAGCTGGCGATGGCCTGCGACACCTCGTTGAACGTGGAGTCGTTGCCGCGCACGTCGATCTGCAGCGTGGTGCCCGTCGCAATGCCCGCTTCCTTCAACAGGGCTTTGGCTTTTTCCGGATCGTAGGGCAGCGGCTTCATGTCGGGATCGTTGCCGAAGGACAGGGCGCCCTGGAAGCTGGCAATCGGTGCTGCCTGGCCGCCAAGGATGGTCTGGATAATCGCATCGCGATCAACGCCAAGGATCAGTGCCTTGCGCACCCGTTCATCCGCCGTCGGTCCGCTCTTGGTGTTGAAGCGCAGGGCATAGACGGTCGGTCCGGCGGTGCTGACCACTTCCAGCTTCGGATCGGCCTGAATGGTCGGGATCATGCCGACGGGAATGGTGGGAGGAATGACCAGATCGACACGGCCTGCCTGCAATTCGGCAACGGCCGTCGCGGGTTCCGCGATGAAACGATATTCGAGGTTGGAGAGTTTTGGTGCGCCGCCCCAATGGTCGGCAAAGGCTTCGAGCTTGATGCCGATCTTCGGCTCGTAGGAGACCGCCTTGAACGGGCCGGTGCCGACGGGATGGGCGTTGAAATAATCGTCACCCTTTTCCTGGATGTATTTCGGCGGCACGATCATCGCGCCATAGCCGGCAAGCTTGGTCAGAAGCACCGGATCCGGCGCCTTCAGATGGAAATCGACGGTTTTGGCGTCGATGATTTCCACCTTGTCGATGGCGGCATAGTTGGAACGCTGCGGACCCTTCTTGCCTTCTTCGCCGAGAAGACGGTCGAAGGTGAATTTGACGGCTTCCGCATTGAAGGGTTCGCCATCATGGAATTTTACGCCTTCGCGCAGGGTGAAGCGGATGCGTTTGCCTTCGTCGAGTTCTTCCCAGGCGGTGGCAAGGCCGGGTACCAGTTTCAGATCGGCGCCGCGATAGGTCAGGCCATCATAGATATTGGTGGCAACCGAGGCCCAGTTGACGAGAAACGTATCGATCGGATCCCAGCTGCCCGGGTCCTGCGGCGACGAAATGGTCAGCGTGCCCGCCGCCCATGCGGGTGCTGCGAGCAAGGCTGTGCCTGTCAGACCCAGCGCCAGAAACGCTGCATGTATTCCCCGTCGTGTTCTTATCATTGTTGTGTTCTCCTCATTATATGTAGACGTTTGGTTCAGGCCGCACTCGCCACAAAGTGGCCGGGTGCAATTTCGGTTCGCTTGAAAATGGCGGGTTCGTCGCCGACGCGGCGAATGGGGCTTGGTATTTCACCTTCCAGCATGGCGCGGTTGCGCACGCGCGCGGGATCAGCCACGGGGACTGCCGACAAAAGGCGCTGCGTATAGGGATGCGCTGGTGTTTCGAAAATCTGCTGGCGGGTACCGATCTCCACGACCTGGCCCAGATAAAGCACGGCGACCCGGTGACTCATCTTTTCAACGACGGCCATGTCATGGCTGATGAAGAGATAGGAGAGGCCCTGCTGTTCCTGCAGTTCCATGAACAGATTGAGGATTTGCGCCTGAATGGACACGTCGAGCGCCGACAGCGCCTCGTCGGCAATAATCAGTTTGGGATTGGAAGCAAGCGCGCGGGCAATGCAGACGCGCTGACGCTGGCCGCCGGAAAACTCGTGCGGATAGCGGCTGGCATGGGCGCTGGTCAAGCCTACCCGTTCCAGCAATTCATCGACCCGTTTCTGGATCGGCTTGCTGCCGCCGATCAATGCGTGGGTGCGAATGGGTTCGGCAATGGAGAAGCCCACGGTCTTGCGCGGATCGAGCGAGGCAAACGGGTCCTGGAAAATATACTGGATTTCCTGCCGCAGCTTTTGCCGCTCCGTGCCATTCATCGAGGAGACGGGACGCCCGCCGAACAGAATGGTGCCCGACGTTTCTTTCTGCAGTTGCTGGATCGTGCGGCCGATCGTGGATTTCCCCGAACCGGACTCGCCGACAAGCGCAAGGGTTTCGCCGGGATGGATGTCGAACGAAACCTTCTCAACCGCATGGACCCGGTGGGTAACGCCGCCGAAAATGCCCTTCTTGATGTTGAAGCGGGTGACGAGATCACGCACCGATAGGACGGGCGGCAGGCCGTAGCGGGCCGTGTCCTGAACATGCTCGCCGCCGACAAGGCGGGGTGTGTCACCGTCCATGACCGTCAGCGGCAGGCGCTTGGGATAGGCCTCTCCGGTCATGCTGCCGAGTTTTGGTACGGCGGCGAGCAGGGTCTGGGTATAGGGATGCTGCGGGCGGGCGAAAATATCGGCAACCGGGCCTTCCTCGACCTTGCGGCCTTTCCACATCACCACCACGTCGTCGGCCATTTCGGCGACAACGCCCATGTCGTGGGTGATGAAGATCACCGCCATGCCGAGTTCGGTCTGCAATTCGCGGATGATGGTCAGAATCTGTGCCTGTATGGTGACATCGAGCGCGGTTGTCGGCTCATCGGCGATTAGCAGTTTCGGGCGGCAGGCAAGCGCCATGGCGATCATGACGCGCTGGCGCATGCCGCCGGACAGCTGGTGCGGGTAGCGGCCAAGCAGATCGGCAGCGTCGGGCAGGCGCACCATGTCCAGAAGCCGTTTGGCCTCGGCCAGCGCTGCCTGTTTGGACATGCCCTCATGCAGGATCAGAACTTCGGCGATCTGGTCGCCGATGGTGAACACCGGGTTGAGCGAGGTCATCGGCTCCTGGAAGATCATGGCGATCTCCTTGCCGCGAATGCCGCGCATGGTTTTCTGCGTGGCGGTGGTCAGGTCGATCCGCCCCTGGCGGCTTTCGAACAGCACCTGGCCGGTGGGGAACTGGCCGCCCATCATATCGGCAAGCCGCATGACGGAAAGCGAGGTCACGGACTTGCCCGACCCGGATTCGCCGACAATGGCAAGCGTGCGCCCTGCCCGCACCGAAAAGCTCAGATTCTCCACGACGCGCGACGGACCGAACGCGATCGAAAGATTGTCCACGGCCAAGAGCGGGGCTGAAGCGGTATCGGTCACGCAGCTATCCTTAAAGTGTGGTGGCGGCGCGGGCCGCCTGATCGTAGGCGCCGGAGAGAAAGCGCAGGACGGCTGCGATTTCCGACAGCGTATCCTCGGCCGGCCGGGCATTGGTCGTCGATGCCACGAACAGCCGCTCGCGAATCTGGGCGTAACGCGTGCAGGCATCGGCGCCCTTGTTGGTGATCTTGATCGTCTTTTCCTTGGCGGCCTTGCCGGTGGTGACGAGCCCGGCCGCTTCCAGCTTGCGGATGGCATAGGTGGCGACATGCGTGTCTTCGATATCGAGAACCAGACAGATGTCGGCAAGCTTCTTTTCGCGGCCGCGATGCCGGACGGAGTGGAGAATGAGAATTTCCGTGGCGGAAAGCCCCGGCAGTCCGGCGGCCGCCATGCAGCGCACCATCCAGCGGGAAAAAGCATGGGAGGCGAGGATCATGCCGTATTCGACTTCGGAAAGGCCGGGCGAACCGCCCTCGGCAAGATGGGCTGACGAGACAATGGGACCAATGGAGGAGACGGGTTTGAGATGCTTCGGCAGTGCCGTTGCAAATTGTTCGAGATCCGCCGTGGTGTGGTCTTTCGGACCAGTCGTCATTCTGCTTGCCTCCGCCTTGACGAATTTATATCATCATTTTATCGACATATTGTCAATGACGCTATAGTCTATTAATTGGGCATGCTTACAAATGTGGCAGTCGATCAAGAGGAGTGCGGGATGAGCATCGGAAGCTGGGATTTCTGGGTTGACCGGGGCGGCACGTTTACCGATGTCATCGGGCGCGATCCGCAAGGCGTGCTGCATGCCCGCAAGGTGCTGTCCGAAAATCCCGAGGCCTACAAGGATGCCGCCGTGCAGGGCATCCGCCTGCATCTCGGGCTGAAGCCCGGCGAAGCCATTCCGGCCGGGCGCATCGGCGAAGTGCGCATGGGCACCACCGTTGCCACCAATGCCCTGTTGGAGCGCAAGGGCGAACGTCTGGCACTAGTGACCACCAAGGGTTTTCGCGATGCCCTGCGCATTGGCTATCAGGAACGCAAGAACATCTTTGCCACCGAGATCATCAAGGCCGAGGCGCTTTATGATCAGGTTGTCGAAATCAATGAGCGCGTGCTCGCCGATGGCACGGTTGAGATCGCCTTTGACGACGTTCAGGCACGCGCAGCCCTGAAAGCGTTGAAGGATGAAGGCTATGACGCGCTCGCCATCGTGTTCATGCATGCCTACAAATTTCCGGCGCACGAGGCTGCCATGGCCGCAATCGCCCGGGAGATTGGTTTTGCCCAGGTATCCGTCAGCCACGAGGTTTCGCCGCTGATCAAGCTGGTCGGGCGCGGTGATACCACTGTCATCGACGCCTATCTCTCGCCGGTCCTGCGCCGCTACGTGGCACAGGTGTCGGCGGAGCTCGATATTGCGCGCACCGGCGCGCGCGTCATGTTCATGATGTCCTCGGGGGGTCTGACCGCTGCCGATATGTTCCAGGGCAAGGATGCCATCCTGTCCGGTCCGGCCGGCGGCGTTGTCGGCCTGGCCCGAACCGGCGAAGAAGCCGGCTTTCCCAATGTCATCGGCTTCGACATGGGCGGCACATCAACGGATGTCGCGCATTTCGATGGCGAGTACGAGCGCGCTTTCGAGACGGAAGTGGCAGGGGTGCGGGTACGCGCGCCGATGATGCTCATCCACACGGTTGCCGCCGGTGGCGGGTCCATCCTGCATTTCGATGCCGGACGTTTCCGGGTCGGCCCGGATTCCGCCGGTGCCAATCCCGGTCCCGCCTGCTACCGCAATGGCGGCCCGCTCGCCGTGACCGACGCCAATGTCATGGTCGGCAAGCTCCTGCCCGAATTCTTCCCGCCGATCTTCGGACCGGACCAGAACCAGCCGCTGGACGTCGATGCCGTGCGCTCGCGCTTTGCCGAACTGGCAGGCCGGATCGGCGATGGCCGCAGCCCTGAAGATGTGGCTGACGGTTTTATCCGCATCGCCGTTGCCAATATGGTCGAGGCGATCAAGAAGATTTCCGTACAGCGCGGCTATGACGTGACGCGCTATGCGCTCAGCTGCTTCGGCGGCGCCGGCGGCCAGCACGCCTGTCTGGTTGCCGATGCATTGGGCATGAAGGGCATTCTCGTTCATCCGATGTCGGGTCTGCTGTCCGCCTATGGCATGGGCCTTGCTGATATCCGAGCGACCCGGCAGAAGGCACTGGGTGTGCCGCTCGATCCGGCCGCCCCTGCCCCGCTTGCCGGTCTGGCTGCGGAGCTTCAGCAGGAATGCCTGTCCGAGCTCAATGCGCAGGGTATCGCCGAAAGTGAGATCACCACCATCGTGCGCGCCCATATCCGCTACGCCGGTACGGATACTGTGCTGGCCGTCGAGGCGACCTTTCCGGCACATGACGACATCGGCCGTTTGCGGCGCGAGTTCGAAATCCTGCACAAGCGCCGCTTTGGATTTGTCGCCGAAAACAAGGCGCTCGTTATCGACGCGGTGGAAGTGGAGACCGTCGGCGGCGGTGCCGGTCAAGCCGAGGCGGCTGTCAATGCGACTGCGACCGGCGAGCCGGATGCGGTGCGGCACAACCGCTTCTATTCGCAAGGGGTAGCGCATGACGCGGCCGTGGTGCTGCGCGATGCAATGCAGCCCGGCCAGCGCCTCACCGGCCCGGCCATCATCATCGAGCCGAACCAGACTATCGTTATCGAGGACGGCTGGCAGGCGGAACTGACGGCCAAGAACCATATCGTTCTCAAGCGCATCAAGGCGCTGCCGGACCGTTCGGCCATCGGCACGAAGGCCGATCCGGTGATGCTGGAGATTTTCAACAATCTCTTCATGTCGATCGCCGAGCAGATGGGCGTGACGCTGCAGAACACCGCCTATTCCGTCAACATCAAGGAGCGGCTGGATTTCTCCTGCGCTGTTTTCGATGCGGAAGGCAATCTTGTCGCCAATGCGCCGCATATGCCGGTGCACCTTGGCTCCATGGACGCGTCGGTTGCCGCCGCAATCCGGGAAAATCCGGTCATTCATCCCGGCGATGTCTTCCTCATCAATGCCCCCTATAATGGCGGCACCCACCTGCCCGACCTGACGGTCTGCACGCCTGTGTTCGACGATGCCGGTACGACGATCCGTTTCTGGGTGGCGAGCCGTGGCCACCATGCGGATATCGGCGGTATCGCGCCAGGTTCCATGTCGCCGCTGGCAACGAACATCGAAGAAGAAGGCGTCTACATCGACAACTTCAAGCTGCTGGATCGCGGCCGTTTCTGCGAGGACGAACTGGCGGCCCTTCTAACCGGTGCCCGCTACCCCGTGCGCACGCTGCTGCAGAACGTCAATGACCTGAAGGCGCAGGTTGCCGCCAATGAAAAAGGCGTGGCGGAGCTGCGCAAGATGATCAGCCATTTCGGCGAGGATGTCGTCGAGGCCTATATGGGCCATGTGCAGGACAATGCCGCCGAGAGCGTGCGCCGCGTGCTTGACCAGCTGCAGGACGGCAGCTTCAGCTATGAGATGGATCAGGGCTGCAGCATCGTCGTCAAAATCTCGGTAGACAAGGTTGCGCGCGAGGTGACCGTCGATTTCACCGGCACATCGGAACAGCGGTCCGACAATTTCAACGCGCCGCGACCGGTGACGCGCGCTGCCGTGCTCTATGTCTTCCGGACACTGGTGCAGAGCGACATTCCGATGAATGCCGGATGTCTGCGCCCGATCCATATCATTGTTCCCGATGGCACCATGCTTTCGCCGGAATATCCCGCTGCGGTTGTCGCGGGGAATGTCGAGGTCAGCCAGGCCGTCACGAACTGCCTGTTCGGTGCTGTGGGTGCGCAGGCTGCCGCGCAAGGCACGATGAACAATCTCACCTTCGGCAATGACCAGTATCAGTATTACGAGACGATCTGTTCCGGCGCCCCGGCTGGCCCCGGTTATAATGGCGCCGATGCCATTCACACCCACATGACCAACTCCCGGCTGACCGATCCGGAGATTCTCGAAACGCGCTTCCCGGTGGTGCTGGAAGACTTTCACATCCGCGCCGGTTCCGGCGGCAAGGGAAAGTGGTCCGCCGGGAACGGCACGCAGCGGACGATCCGCGCACAGGAAAAGCTCGACTTCGCCATTCTTTCCGGTCATCGCCGTGTCGCACCGTTCGGTCTGCAGGGCGGAGAGCCGGGGCAGACCGGCTCCAATGCGGTGCGCCGCAGGAATGGCGCCGTCGAAGCGCTGCAGGGCTGTGCGCACACCGTGCTGGAAGCGGGTGAAGCCTTCATCATCGTCACGCCGACGGGCGGCGGCTACGGCAAGCCCGAGGCATGAATTTTCCGGCAGGTGCGCCTTTCCTCTTGGTAAAACCTGCCTGAAGACCTCATGTTCTGCAACCAGTGGTATTTGCAAGCGCGGCAAAGGGCACATTTTCGTGTCGCAAAATAGTGGACAAAATCACTCAACATACGGAAAAGATTACAGAAATTCGCCGCCTCATCTTCTTAGAATTCTTCTAATATATTGTTATTGCTTCGTTTTTCGTCCCGGTTTATGACTTGCCCAGCGCTGCGCAACATCGGGCTGGCCGCGCCGAGGATTGGTTTTAATGCTTGTTCCATTTTTGATTATGCTGCGCGAGGGCATTGAGGCCGCGCTGATTGTCGGCATTGTTGCGAGTTATTTGAAGCAGACCGGTCGCGGTGCCTGGATGCCTGCCGTGTGGGTGGGCATTCTGCTTGCCGTTGCCCTGTCCCTGTTCGTGGGCGCGGGTCTGCAGATGGTCAGCGCGCAGTTTCCCCAGAAAGCCCAGGAATTTTTCGAAGCCCTTGTCGGCTTCATCGCGGTGATCGTGCTGTCATCCATGGTCTTCTGGATGCGCAAGGCTGCCCGCTCCATCAAATCGGAACTGCACACATCCATCGACGACGCGCTCGCCCATTCCTCCGAGCAGGGAGCGGCGCTGGTTGCCATGGTCTTCTTTGCAGTGGCCCGCGAGGGACTTGAGTCCGTGTTCTTCCTCCTGGCCATTTTCCAGCAGAGCGCGAACTCCGATGCGCCGCTCGGTGCGCTTCTCGGCATCCTGGTCTCCATCGGTCTTGGCTACGGCATCTATGCCGGCGGTGTCCGTCTCAACCTGAAACGGTTCTTCTACTGGACAGGCCTGTTCATCCTCGTGGTGGCCGCGGGCATCCTTGCCGGTTCGCTGCGGCACCTGCATGAAGCGGGCGTCTGGAACAGCCTGCAGACGGTGGTGTTCGATTTGAGCAACGTGCTGCCGGTCAGCAGCGCCTTCGGTACGCTGCTGTCAGGCATGTTCGGCTATCAGGATATGCCGACGCTCGGTGAGATCATCGCCTATGTCGTGTTTCTCGCCGTCAGCCTGTTCTTCTTTCTGCGGCCAGCGCAGCGTCAAACCGCTGCCGCGGCATCCCGGCCAACCCACTGAAAGCATCCCATGGTCCAGAATACGAACCCGTCTGCTCCCCGCCCGCCCTCGCAAACACTGATGAAGCTTGCCGTCATGGGTGCCGGCTTGCTTGTTGTTGCTGGCGGAGGCGCATTTTATTATGCCTCGACGAAGGTCAAGACCGGCGCCTCGGCTGGCGCAATCACGGTGACGATCAGTGAGGGAAAATGTGATCCGAATGCCCTGACCGTTCCGGCCGGGCGGACTACATTCAATATTGTCAACAAGTCGGATCGGGCCCTTGAATGGGAAATACTCGACGGCGTCATGGTGCTGGAAGAACGGGAGAATATCGTTCCGGGCTTTACCCAGACATTCACTGCCAAGCTCAATCCAGGCACGTATCAAATCACCTGCGGACTGCTCAACAATCCGCGCGGGACCCTGACCGTAACGCCTTCGGCGGAGGCCGATGCGGCGGCAGCGCGCCCGGCGCTGGTGGCGTTCGTTGGTCCGCTGGCCGAATACCAGGTCTTTCTTGCCACGCAGACGAGTGCGCTTGTGAAGGGCGTGCAGGCGCTTGACGAGGCCATCAAGGCCGGTGATATCGACAAGGCGCGGGAGCTCTACCAGAAGGCCCGCCAGCCCTACATGCAGATCGAGCCCATGGCCGACCGCTTTGCCGATCTGCACAATGCGATCGATCCTGTCGCCGACTATCTGGAAAAGCGCGAGGCGGACACCGGCTTTACCGGTTTTCACCGCATCGAGTACGGGCTTTATTCGGTCAAGAGCCTCGATGGCCTTGCGCCAGTCTCGGCAAAACTGCTGGCTGACGTTTCGGCGCTCAAGGATCGGGTACGGTCACTGCGCATCCCGCCTGATCAGATTGCCGCCAGCGCCACCCGCCTGATCGGTACCATTGCGGGCACGAGGATCGCCGCCGGCGAAAATCACTACGCGCGAACCGACCTTGCCGATTTTGAAGCCAATCTTGCCGGTGTGTCGCGCATGATCGCGCTGATGAAGCCAGTGGTTGCACAGGGCTCTCCTGCGGTTGTCGCGGATATCGAAGCGCACTTTGCTGCCGTGGACGGCACGCTGAAATCGCTGCACCGTGCGGATGGTTTCCCGGCCTATGACAGCGTAAGCGCGGACAAAAGAACGGCACTGGCCGCACAGATGCAGGCACTTGCCGATGCCATCGGCAAACTGAATGCCGCTGTCGGGCTTGAATAGGCCCGGGGGAGCAATCATGACAAAGGACAGAGACAATAAGCCCTTCATGACCAGCCGCCGCGGCCTCCTTCTCGGAGCGGGCGCAGCTGGCAGTGTGCTCGCGGCCGGCATCACGACGTCTCAGGCTGCGAACAGCCACGGCGAACAGGTGACCGACGCTCCCGTGAGCGACAAGATGCTGGAACAGCAGCCCTTCCACGGGCAATATCAGTCCGGCATCGTGACACCGCGTCCGGCCGCCGGCATGGTGGCGTCGTTCCGGGTCCTGGCGAGCAAGCCGGAAGAGGTGGAGCGGCTGTTCAGAAGCCTCACCGAGCGGATTGCGTTCCTGATGACGGGTGGCACGCCCCCTGCCCTCGATGACAAGTTGCCGCCAGCGGACAGCGGCATCCTCGGCCCGGTGGTCCTGCCCGACAATCTGACAATCACCGTTTCGCTTGGCGCATCGTTCTTCGAGCAGCGGGAGTGGCTTTCACCCCACAAACCCGTCAGCCTGTCGCGGATGAAGGCGTTCAAGAATGACGCGCTGGACCAGTCGCTGTGTCATGGCGACCTGTCGTTGCAGATATCGTCGAATACACCGGATACCAATATTCACGCCCTGCGCGATATCCTGAAAAACCTGCCGGATCTGATGGTCCTGCGCTGGAAGCAGGAGGGGTCGGTTCCCGTCCTGCCGCGCAGCCCCGACGGTACGCACCAGAGCGCGCGCAACTTTCTCGGCTTTCGTGACGGATCGGCCAATCCCGATGCCGGCGACGCCGGCCTGATGCAGCGGATTGTCTGGGTTCAGGACAGTGGCGACGAACCGGCCTGGGCGCGCAATGGCAGCTATCAGGCGGTCCGGATCATCCGTAATTTCGTCGAGCGGTGGGATCGCACGCCGCTTGGCGAGCAGGAGCGCATTATCGGGCGGCTCAAGCCCAGCGGCGCTCCTTTTGGCGGCCGCACCGAAACGGAAGTGCCCGATTATGCAAAAGACCCGGACGGTGCTGTCACGCCGCTCGATGCGCATATCCGGCTGGCGAATGACCGCAGCAAGGCCGCCGACGCGCATCTCATCCTGCGCCGCCCGTTCAATTATTCCAACGGCGTGAGCAAATCCGGTCAGCTCGAACAGGGGCTGCTGTTCATTTGCTACCAGGCGGATCTGGAGAAGGGATTCATTGCCGTTCAGAACAAGCTGAATGGCGAGCCGCTGGAAGAATACATCAAGCCCATTGGCGGCGGTTTCTTCTTTACCCTGCCGGGCGTCACCGGCGCCGACGATTTTCTTGGCCGAACCCTCTTGGAAGCAGCCGGCCACACGCCAACAAACACCAAATCCTGAAGGAGCTACCCATGAAATTCAGAGCCTATCTCACAGCGAGCGTATTCGCGATCATGGCCGCCGTGACGCCGCGCGTCGCCAATGCGGAGGTCTCGCCTCTCGATCTCGTCGGGCCCATTGCCGAGTACAAGATTTTCATCGGTGAAAACCTGGAAAAGCTGGTCAGCGAGACCAAGGCCTTTACCGATGCGATCAAGGCCGGCGATCTTGAAAAGGCCAAGAAGCTTTATGCGCCGACCCGCATGAACTACGAAATCGTGGAGCCGGTGGCCGAACTTTTCAGCGATCTCGATGGCTCCATCGATTCGCGTGCCGATAATCACGAACTCAAGGAAAAAGATCCGGCATTCACCGGTTTCCATCGTCTTGAATATGGCCTGTTCAGCCAGAACAGCACGGAAGGCCTGGCGGAGTTTGCCGACAAGCTCCAGGCCGATGTGGTTGAACTGCACAAGCGCATAACCGATCTGACCTTCCCGCCCGAGAAGGTCTTCGGCGGCGCGGCGACCTTGATGGAAGAAGTGGCGGCGACCAAGATTTCCGGCGAAGAAGACCGCTACAGCCATACGGACCTGTGGGATTTCAAGGCAAACTTCGATGGTTCGCGCAAGATTTTCGAGCTGGCACGGCCGCTGATCGAAAAGGGTGACGGCGCGTTCGTCACCAAGGTTGCGGGTAATTTCGATACGGTCGGCAAAACCCTGTCGAAGTACAAGACGGCGGAAGGCTACGAACTCTATGACAAGCTGACCGACGACGATCGCGCGGTGCTTGCAGCTGCTGTGAACACGCTGGCTGAAGATCTTTCGACCCTGCGCGGCAAGCTCGGACTGAACTGACCGCGTCACGGCGTTCAGATGGAAATTGGAAAACCCGGTTGGCAACGGCCGGGTTTTTTGTTGGCCAAGCCCCTGAACAGACAGCGTATTCTTTCCGTCATCGTTGCAATGCTAGGTTGAGTTCCGAGGTCACTTGCATCTCATTGATTTATCGAATATCGTAATTTCAGTAATTACTGAAATAACTGTTGTGTCGGGAATCTCTGATGAACCTTCCTCCTCTCGTTCAGTCCTTCGTGCTGCATTTCGGCGAAATGGGCAGCCGATGGGGCATCAATCGCACCGTGGGGCAGATCTATGCCCTGCTCTATGTCACGCCCGAACCGTTGAATGCCGATCAGATTGTCGAATCGCTGGGCATTTCCAGATCGAATGTATCGATGAGCTTGCGCGAGCTGCAGGCCTGGAATCTTGTCCTGCTGAAACACCTGCCGGATGACCGGCGGGACTTCTTCACAACTCCGGACGATGTCTGGCAGATTTTGCGCACGCTGGCGGAGGAACGAAAGAAGCGCGAGGTCGATCCGACACTCTCCGTCTTGCGCGAAATACTCATGCAGCAGCCGGCGAGCGATGCCGAGCGGCATGCACAGGAACGCATGGCGGAAATGCATGGGCTTATCGAGCGCCTCACAACTTGGTACGATGACGTGAAGAAGCTCGAAACTGACCGCCTTGCAACTCTGTTGACGCTTGGCGCCAAGGTAACGCGATTGCTCGAGGCGAAAGACAAGATCGTCTCGCTCGGCCGCACCAAACGCAGTCCGGACAAGGCATAAATGTCATGTCAGTCGATGCACTCAGTTCCCCGGTAGCCTTGCGGGCAGGAGATCCGGCCGCAAACGGCCAGGTGCGCGCAAAAACCACTGAGCCGGATAATATCGGGACGGAAACATCAGGCCGTTTGCCCGGAGGACGGTCCGCAGCCCTTGTGCAGGCTGTTGCCGCGCTCCTGTGGCTGCCGCAGGCGGCCCTGCTCAGCATCGCTGTCGGCCGGATCGCTGCGGGCAACGGTTTGTCGGGTGTCGTCTGGCTTGCCGCCGGCGTTCTTGCAATCGGCGTCGTGCGTGCATTCATCGACGCTGCGGGTAACCGGCTCGCTTTCCATGGTGCGCGCTCCACGCTTACCGGACTGCGCCGGGACGCCATTCTCGCCCTTGCCCATCGTTCGCCGCTTGATCCCGGCCGGATTGCCTCCGGGGAGGCTGCGAGTATCGTGGCCGAGCAGGCCGAAGCCGTGGTGCCTTACCTCGCGCGGTTTCGTCCGGCCCGGTTCAAGGCAACGCTGGTCCCGCTTGCAATCCTTGTCTGCGTCCTTTCCCTGTCCTGGGCTGTTGCCATCGTTCTGCTCGTTGCCGCGCCGCTCATTCCCGTGTTCATGGCGTTGATCGGCTGGCGCGCCAAGGCGGCAAGCGAGGCGCAATTGGTCGAAGTTGGCGGAATGAATGCGTTTCTGCTCGACCGCCTGCGCGGACTGGCGACAATTCGCGCGCTCGATGCGGTGGATGTGACGGCAAGGCGCCTCAGGACGGATGCGGAGTCGTTGCGGTCCCGCACGATGGCAGTCCTGCGCATCGCCTTTCTATCCTCGGCTGTCCTCGAGCTTTTTGCCGCGCTTGGCGTTGCCATGGTGGCGGTCTATGTCGGGTTTCATCTCCTCGGGCAACTCGACTTCGGAACCTGGAGCGGCAGGCTCTCCTTGAGCGAAGGGCTGTTCATCCTGCTGCTCGCTCCCGCTTTCTTCGAGCCGTTGCGCGAGCTTTCGGCGGTCTGGCATGACCGTGCTGCAGGCGAAGCTTCGCTGGAGGCGTTGCGGAAACTTGCCGTCAAGGGCGTGGACCTGCCGCATGACGGCGACAAGCCCCATGATGACCGGACTGCATTCCCTGCGCAGATCGGAGCGCCGTCCGTCCATATGCGTGATGTCACGTTCCGTTATGTCGGGGACGGGCGGCCGGTTTTCGAACGGTTCAGCCTCGATATCGCTCCGGGTGAAAGCGTGGCCCTGCTTGGACCGAGCGGATCGGGAAAATCGACCTTGCTGGCCCTGATTGCAGGTCTGGCACCGTTGGACGGCGGCGACATATTGGTTGCCGGCAAATCCATGGCAGCAAATGCTGCGACACAGCGGCGGTGCATTGCTTGGGTCGGCCAGAAACCGCATATCTTTGCCGGGACTGTCGGCGCGAACGTCTCGCTGGGTCGGCCGGAGGTCGATGCGGATGCGGTGGCAGCGGCGCTGCACAATGCCGCTCTGGACACGGTCGCCAATGCCCGTGGAAAATCGTCCATCGGCGAAGGCGGTTCGGGTCTTTCCGGCGGCGAAGCGCTGCGTCTCGCCCTGGCGCGCGCTGCCGCAAATTCCTATGCGCACCTGATTCTTGCAGATGAGCCGACCGCTCACCTCGATGATGAGACGGCAAATGATATTGCCGACAGATTGTTTGCGTTGGCGCAAGGCAAGACATTGGTCATCGCAACGCATGATCCGGCTCTCGCCGCACGGGCAGATCGCATCATCGATCTTCGGACCGCTTTCACAAGGAGTGATGCGTGATGTCATTCCGACGCGATTTCCGGCCTGTGCTGCGGCTTTTCCTGGCAGAGCGGCGATTCATGCTGCTGGCGGGTGCGCTTTTGGCGGCGGCGACAGTGCTTGCCGGTATTGCCCTGCTTGGCTTGTCGGGCTGGTTCATCACCGCCACGGCCATTGCCGGATTGTCCTCGGCAACGGCTTTCACGTTCGATGTCTTCGCCCCGTCGGCAGGTATCCGTTTTCTGGCCCTTGCCCGTACCGCTGCGCGCTACGGCGAGCGGTTGACCACCCATGACGCCACGCTCGGTGTTCTCGCCGGTCTGCGCGAGACCTTGTTTCGCGGATGGGCCAGACCCGAGGCGGCCCATCTGCTGCTCCGCCGGCCGTCAAAGCTGCTGTTCCGGCTGACGGCCGACATCGACGCCCTGGATTCGCTCTATCTGCGGATAGTGGTGCCGGGCGCCGTCGCGCTGTGTTCCGCGGTGGCTGTGAGTGTGGTCTTCGGGCTGATGCATCCGCTGTTTGGCCTGGGCGTGGCTGCCTGGCTTCTCGCAACAGGGCTGGCGATACCCTTTCTAGCGGGGCGCTTTTCGCTGGATGCGGCGCGCCGCCGGGCCCATGCGATGGAAGCGCTTCGCTCGCGTGTGATCGATCTTGTCGCGGGGCAGACGGACCTTATCATGGCCAGCCGGGTGGCGGCGCAGTGCGCTGCCATCCAATCCGCCGATGATCGTCTGGTGAATGCGGATGACGGGCTCAACCGGGTTGAAATGGCGGTCACCGCAGGTTTCGGCATCGCCTCCGCCGTGCTTCTCGCCGGTACGCTGTTGGCCGTTGCCATTCTGGCACAGGCGGGTCTGATCGGGGCGCCGGTTGCGGCCCTGGCTGTTCTCATGGCCCTGGCAGCGCTTGAACCCTTTGCCGGGCTGCGGCGCGGCGCAGTTGAACTTGGCCGCACCATTCTTGCCGCGCGGCGCATCGGCGGCAATCTTGCCGCTGTCCCCTCGCCTCCCCTCGCCTCCCCTCCTCCCGTAGGTCTGGCGGTAGCGCTTGAGAAAGTCACGGCCGTTCATCAGGGCGCAGCTCATCCCGCCCTCACGGATGTCTCGCTGTCATTGGCGAAGGGCGAGCGCGTTGCGCTGGTTGGCGCCAGCGGTGCGGGAAAATCGACATTGCTGGCCCTGATTGCCGGTGAATTGCAGCCTGTGAGTGGCCATGCCGCCTATGTCCCTTCGGCACGCCTGACACAACGGACGGAACTCTTTCAGGATAGTCTGCGCGAGAATCTCAGGCTTGCGGACCCCGACGCCGCGGATGACCGCCTTTGGCAGGTGCTTGTGATAGCCGGGCTGGCAAACCATGTGGAAAAATTACCGGCCCGACTCGATACCCGGCTTGGTGAAGGCGGGTTGGGGCTTTCGGGCGGACAGTTGCGCCGTCTTGCATTGGCACGGCTGCTTCTGCGCAACGCGACGCTCTGGCTGCTGGACGAACCGACCGAAGGGCTGGACGGCGACACAGCGCGGGATGTCCTGCGGCGGCTGAGGCACGAGATGACCGGTCACGCGGTCCTTGTCGCCACACATATACGGCGGGAGGCTGAAATGGCCGACCGTCTCCTCATCATGAAACAGGGGCAGATCGTTGCCTCTTTACACCGCGGCGAACCAGAATTCGACGCCGCACTTGCAGCACTGCGGCCGGACTGAGGACGCAGTCTCAATCACTCGGCGTCCGCCCTTCGCGGCGCCGATCAACAGGGGGTCGGGCGTAAGCCCGGCATGAGCAGATGGAACTCGACATCGTAGCGCTTTCGCGCCTGCAATTTGCGATAACCGCGCTTTATCACTTTCTCTTCGTACCATTGACGCTTGGCCTCTCCGTATTGCTTGCAATCATGGAGACCGTCTACGTCATGACCGGCCGCGTCATATGGCGCCAGATGACCAAGTTCTGGGGCACATTGTTCGGTATCAATTTTGCGCTCGGTGTGGCCACCGGCATTGTCATGGAATTCCAGTTCGGCATGAACTGGAGTTATTACAGCCAGTATGTCGGTGATATCTTTGGGGCGCCGCTGGCCATTGAAGGCCTCATGGCGTTCTTTCTGGAAGCGACCTTTGTCGGGTTGTTCTTCTTCGGCTGGGATAAGCTGTCCAAAGTGGGACACCTCACGGCAACCTGGCTGGTCGCAATCGGCTCGAACTTCTCCGCCTTGTGGATATTGATCGCCAATGGCTGGATGCAAAATCCGGTGGGGTCAGCGTTCAATCCCCAGACGATGCGCATGGAAGTTACTGATTTCTTTGCAGTTTTGTTCAACCCGGTCGCCCAGGCGAAATTCGTTCACACGGTTTCCGCCGGTTACGTAACGGCTTCCATCTTTGTTCTGGGTGTTTCCGCCTGGTATGTCCTGAAGGGGCGTCACACGGCGCTGGCCAAGCGGTCGATGACGGTGGCGGCATCCTTCGGACTGGCCGCGGCCCTTTCCGTCGTCGTGCTTGGTGATGAGAGCGGCTATCTCTCCACCGAACACCAGAAAATGAAACTCGCCTCGATTGAGGCGATGTGGGAGACCGAGCCTGCTCCGGCTGCCTTCACGGCATTCGGTTTTCCCGATCAGCAGAGCCGTGAAACCCATTATGCGGTTCGTATTCCCTGGGTGATGGGGCTCATCGGAACGCGGTCGCTGACCACGGAAATTCCCGGAATCGAGGATCTGGTCAAGCATGCGGAAGTGCGGATCAAACAGGGGCTCCTGGCTTATGACGCGCTGCAACAGATTCGTGCTGCCGGCAGCACCAATGCGATCGCACCGGACGTGCGGGCCAAGTTTGAAGACAACGGCGCCGATCTCGGTTACGCCCTGCTTCTCAAGCGCTATGTCGATGATCCGCGCCAGGCAACCGATGCCCAGATCGAAAAGGCCGCGCTGGATACGGTCCCGCACGTTCCAACACTCTTCTGGTCGTTCCGCATCATGGTCGGTCTCGGCATGTTCTTCATCCTGTTGACCGGGACGTTCTTCGTGCTGTCGGTCCGGCGGCAACTCGATACATATCCATGGCTATTGCGCATTGCAGTCCTGGCGATCCCCCTCCCCTGGGTTGCAGCGGAGATGGGATGGATCGTTGCGGAATTCGGCCGCCAGCCCTGGATCATCGAGGGTGTCCTGCCAACGGCGGCAGCCGTTTCCAATCTGGGCGCGACGTCCCTGCTGATCACGATTGCCGGATTTGTGACGATCTACACAATCCTGTTCGTGATCGAGATGGGCCTGATGCTTCGTGCCATTCGCAAGGGGCCGGAACTGGACAACGAGCCAGAAGCCGTCCTGATTTCCCCCCATATCGTACCGGCGGAGTAAACAATCATGATCCTGCATCAATTTCTCGACTATGACACTTTAAGGTTGATCTGGTGGGTTCTGCTCGGCGTGTTGCTGATCGGATTTGCCGTCACCGACGGCTTTGATCTCGGCATCGGTACGTTGTTGCCCTTTGTGGCCCGCACCGACATGGAGCGCCGTATCGCCATCAACACGATCGGTCCGATCTGGGAAGGCAATCAGGTCTGGCTCATTGTTGGCGGCGGCGCGATATTTGCCGCCTGGCCGCCACTCTATGCGGTCTCCTTCTCCGGGTTTTATCTCGCCATGTTCGTTATCCTGGCGGCGCTGATCATCCGGCCTGTCGCGTTCAAATATCGGTCGAAGCGCGAGAGTGCCACCTGGCGGGCTGCCTGGGACTGGGCCCTGTTTGTCGGCGGCTTCGTGCCGTCACTCATCTTCGGCGTGGCCCTGGGCAACGTGCTGCAGGGTGTTCCCTTCCGTTTTGACGGCGATCTGCGCATTTTCTATGAAGGGTCGTTCTTTGGGCTGCTGAACCCGTTCGCGCTTCTCTGCGGGCTTCTTTCGGTCGCCATGCTGGTTATGCACGGCAGTGCGTGGCTGCAATTGAAGACGACGGGGATCATCGCCGAGCGCGCCCGCAGATTTGGCGGGATCGCGGCGCCGGTCACCGTGCTTCTGTTTGCCGTCGCGGGACTTATCCTTTGGACCGGTTTGGACGGGTATCGCATTTCCAGCGTCGTCGATCCAACGGGGCCATCCAATCCGCTGCTGAAGACTGTGGTGTCGGACAAGAACGCCTGGTTTGCCAATTTCAACACACATGCATGGATGCTGGTTGCCCCCCTCCTCGGCTTCCTGGGCGCTCTTGTCGCCATGCTGGGTTTCCGTCTCAAGCGGGAAATCACCACCATCCTGGCAAGCGCACTGTCGATTTTCGGCATTATCTCGACCGTGGGCCTGTCGATGTTTCCCTTCATCCTGCCATCGTCGCTTGATCCGCGATCGAGCCTGACAGTCTGGGATGCGTCGTCAAGCCACCTGACCCTGTTCATCATGCTGGTGGTGACGGTCATTTTCGTGCCGCTGATCGTTCTCTACACAAGCTGGGTTTATCACGTGCTGTGGGGGAAGGTGGATGACAAGACAATCACCAACAAGAGCGGTCACGCTTACTAGGACGAAGAAGGAGTAGAAGAATGTGGTATTTTGCCTGGCTGCTCGGATTGCCGTTTGCTGCTGCTTTCGCCGTTCTCAATGCCATGTGGTATGAACTGGTCGAGGACGATGCCAGCCGCAAGGCGGGCGGCAAGAAATAGCAACGGACATCCGTTTTAGACTTGATCGGCCGGATGGTTTATCGCCGGCGTACCGGGCGGCAAATGTGTCTCATTTGCCGCCCGGTATTTGACTGCAGACCAGGGCTTTCCCAGTGTCTCTTGAAAGAATACAACTAAAAAGTGCACATCAATATCAACCTATGCGTGTGCTTGCCTATTGATATCTTCCCTTAAACCAGCCATACGATTGAGCGACAAGACCAAGCGTTTGTCAGAAAACGCGGACTTCAGAGGGGACGAAGGACAGTCTTGCTGGTGGCGCCTCAGCTGCTGGCGGGAACTATTGCGATAGGATAATATTGATTGACTTCTTTTCGTCCGGCCCGTTTTGGGAGACGTCCCGCCCTGCCAGAGTCCAGCTCCACTGAACCACCCCGAAATGCCCCGCGAAACAATGCAGGCGCCAGCCTGTATCGGAAGCTTTGGACCGGGATAGGCATGGCCGTGGCCTGTACCACTATTCTCGCGGCGAGTATCATATTGCCTTCCTATGGGGATTACCGGCTCGCACGGCTTAATCTTGATCGGGTTGAACGCTTTCGCCTGGTTCTGGACGCCGCCAATCGCCTGTCGGCGGAACGCGGCCCGTCGAACACGGTCATGGGGAGCGCCGATCCTCTGACACCTGACGTAACCCAGCGGCTTATCCAGTTTCGCGCCGCCAGTGATGCGGCTCTTGCCGCTGCGGCAGCCCCTCAAACACCTGATCCGGGAACCCTAAACCACCCCATCCCTCTCCGGCTGCTTGAGCAGACGGGTGTTGATCTCAAACGCGCCAGAATGGATGTCGATCGGGTCGCTGCGATGCCATTTGACCAGCGCACTACAGACGACGTCCAACAGGCGATTGAAGGCATGTTTGCGGTTGTCGACGATTTCCAAGCAATTGTGGCCTGGAATGTCAATGAGCTTGTTGGATCCGACGATGCCATCGCGGCATCCGTGATGACGGGCCACATGCTGAGCGATCTTCGGGAATATGGCGGTCGCATTGCGTCCCAGATCATGGCACCGATCGCGACGCATCATCCCTTGGAACGCAAGCACCTGATTGACAGCAGCCGGACGCGTGGGCGGCTCAATGAGCTCTGGCGCCTGATTGGCGTGCAGGACGCCCTCTTCCGCAGCGATGCCCGTCTTGCCGGCAAGCGCGAGGAAATCGAGCGTGTGTTTTTCGGCGAGGGTCTGGGCATGGTCGATGCTCTTGTCGCGGAAGGCCGGGTCTCCGGGCAATATTCCATGACGGCGGAGCAGTTCACAGACCGCTTTGTAAAAACGCTTCAACCGCTGGAGAGCCTGCGCAGCGAGTTTCTGAACGTCAAGATCGACGAACTCATGCACACGCGTGATCATGCCTTGAGTACCTTGATCATGGTTGTCGCCATAACATCGGCGATACTGGCCATTCTTGCGAGCCTTGTTCATATGGTGCACCGGTCCGTCCTGTCACCGCTCCTGCAGGCGCGCGAAGAGGTTATCGGCCTTGCCCACGACGTACCGGTCAAACTTGGCGACAGGCAGCATTATGCCGGGGAAATGCGCCGGCTTTTCGATGCGCTGCAGGTTTTGCGCGGCAAGCTGCATGAGCGGGCTATCTTGACCGACAAATTGAAGGAGCAGGCGGAAACCGACGGCTTGACCGGTCTCTTCAATCGACGCACGCTCGACCTGATCGGTCAGAGCGCAGCAAACAAGGATGAGCAGCCGGAGACGGCCTGTCTTATTCTTCTGGACATCGATTACTTCAAGCTCGTCAACGATACCTATGGCCATCAGGCCGGAGACCATGTGCTCAAGGACGTATCGGCCCTGCTGCGGTCAATGGTCCGGTCGGCGGATGTCATCGCCCGGTTTGGCGGCGAGGAGTTTGCCATTCTCTCGACGGGTGACCAGCTTGCGGACGTCGTCATGCGCGCTCGCCGCATCCGGCTTGCCTTGCAGCGACACGAGATTCGGCTGGCAGACGGTGTTTGTCTGAATATGACCGCAAGTTTCGGCGTCGCCAGCGGCGTCTTGGGCTCCGCCGGATGGCCGAAACTCATCAAGGCGGCGGACGTCGCGCTCTACCGCGCCAAGTCGGAGGGCAGGAATCGCGTTCGATTCGCCGCCGATGACCAGACCGACGCTGAAAACGCATGATTCCGGGCGTGCCTGCTGATAAATCATCGGATAAGTCGGGTGGGCTACAATGGTGAAGCGGCGCCCGGCTGTAAGATGGATTGCCCCGATTGCGTCGGGTGTCCGGTTCAAAGGCGTATTTACTGCGGTAAATACTCAATGTTTTTGTAGGAAAAACAGCAAGTTACTCGCGTTTTAATGCAGCGCGCGGCAGCGCCGCTGGATATGCATCGGGATTCAAAGCTCCGCATGTATTGCATGACAAAACTGTTGTTAAGTTTCTGTTAACCTAAAATTTCTTGATGGTTTGTTCGAATCGGAGCTTAATGGCGCTTCTCAGAAGATTTGCTTTGAAAAAGCGCTATTAGAGGTTTTGTCTCCGATGAATTTCGCTCTACCTCTGCCCAAGTTTGAGTTTGATGACAAGATCCTCGATCAGGGTGCAGAGATTTCACGCCGTTTGAACCAGCTTCGCATGGAAAAGTTTCCGCCGAATGCCAAGAAGACATTGCGGCAGTTCTCCATGGCGGAAGTGGCGCACTATCTTGGTGTGACGCAGAATAATCTCAAGCGGCTGCACCTGGAAGGCAAGGGGCCCGTGCCGGCCCAGGCCGCATCCGGGCGGCGTTCCTATACGGCGGAGCAGATGCTGGAGCTGCGCCATTATCTCGACCGCAACGGCCGGACCGAGGTTAAAAAATATGTGCCGCACCGCAAGCCCGGCGACAAGCTGCAGGTGATCGCTGTCGTCAATTTCAAGGGCGGTTCCGGCAAGACCACGACATCGGCGCATCTCGCGCAGTATCTGGCGCTGACGGGCCACCGGGTTCTGGCGATCGATCTTGATCCGCAGGCGTCCCTTTCCGCCCTGCACGGTTTCCAGCCTGAACTGGACCGGAATCTGTCGCTGTACGAATCCATCCGCTATGACGATCAGCGCAAGCCGATTGCCGATGTGATCCTGCCGACCAATTTCCCCGGGCTCGATATCATTCCGGCCAATCTCGAACTGCAGGAGTATGAGTACGATACCCCGCTGGCGATGCAGGACAAGGCATCGCGCGAAGGCCGGCAGTTCTTTACCCGTATCGCCAGCGCGCTGGAGAGTGTCGATGACCGTTATGACGTGGTTGTCGTCGATTGCCCGCCGCAACTCGGCTATCTCACGCTGACGGCAATGTCGGCTGCCACGGCGGTTTTGATCACCGTGCACCCGCAGATGCTGGATCTGATGTCCATGTCCCAGTTCCTGCTCATGCTGGGTGGTATCCTGAAGACCGTGAAACAGGCGGGAGCGAAAGTGGAACTCGATTGGTTCCGCTACCTGATTACCCGCTACGAACCGACGGATATTCCGCAGGCGCAGATGGTGGGCTTCATGCAGTCCATGCTGGCTGAAGAGATACTGGCCAATGCCATGCTGAAATCCACGGCGGTATCGGATGCCGGCCTGACCAAGCAGACGCTTTACGAGGTAGAGAAGAACAGTTTCACGCGCTCAACCTATGAGCGGGCGATCGAGTCACTTGACGCTGTCAATGCCGAGATCGCCTCGCTCGTGCATCGTGCGTGGGGCCGATGACATGAACCTACGATTTACTGCCGTAAAAACATTGATTTTCGCAAGAAGAATCAACTGCATGACTGGGAATGGACGCAATTAGATGGCCCGGAAGGATATTTTCAGCAGCGTGATGAACCCGGCGCCCGCGCAGACGGAACGCAACGACGCCCTATCGTATGTGGTGACGGGTGCATCGCGCTCCATCAAGAGCTCGTTCGAAGAACTGGCCAAGGGCAGTGTCGTTGAACTTGATCCGGAACTGATCGACGGTTCGTTTGTCGCCGATCGCATCGATGACGACGATCAGGCTTTTCAGGAGCTGCTGGCTGCCATTGCGGAGAGGGGGCAGGATTCGCCCATTCTCGTTCGCCCGCACCCCTCCGTATCCGGTCGCTACCAGATCGTTTTCGGTCATCGCCGGGTTAAGGTCGCACGGCATCTCGGCAAGTTCGTGCGCGCCGTGGTCAAGCCGATGGCGGATCAGGATCACGTCATCGCGCAGGGGCAGGAAAACGCGGCGCGGCAAAACCTCTCCTTTATCGAGCGGACGCTGTTTGCAAAGCGGCTGGGCGATCTTGGCTATGATCATGCCGTCGTCAAATCGGCGCTGGCACTTGATCCGACGACGTTTTCCAAGATGCAGTCGGTTTCGTCGTACATACCAGAGACTATCGTTCTTGCCATCGGCTCGGCCAAGGCAACGGGGCGGGATCGCTGGTGGCAGCTTTCCAAGTTTCTGGAACAGCCGGGAAATCAGGCGAGGGCGGCCGAGTTCATTCATTCTCCGGACTTTGCTGTCGAGAACAGCGATGACCGGTTTGCGCGCCTGTTCGATTGCCTGAACAATGCGAAGCGGCCGGCGCTGAAAGCAAGCGCTTCCAGGACGAAGACCTGGGCGGCCAAGGATAAATCGCTTAACGCAGAGATCAAAGATACGGGAAAGAGCTTTACACTGGCGTTGAAGGCCAGAAATGCTTCTCGTTTCGGTGCATATATTGCCGATAACCTTGACGAACTCTATCGAGCCTTCAGGGAATCGGAAACAGTAGGAAAAACAGGAGATTAACCGCACAAGAAAAAAGCCCACCTAAACATCTCTGTCTTGGAAGGCTTCTCTCATATCTCTAGCAGGATCGAGAATCGCATTTCCGGGAATCAGTGTCAAGACATTTTGGCGTCGTTTGGGCGAGCGGATTTCTTTTGCCTATTGAAAGGTAGAAGACGATGCAGTCGGGGAATGCATTCACGACGCCGTTCGGGCGGCGATCGCTGTCGCTTGGCATGCTGGCAACACAGGCGCAGGCGAGCGACGTCGATCCGCAGGCTTCGGTCGACAAATGGAAGCTGTTCCGCTCCTTGTGCGAGGCACGGGCGCTGATCGGGATTTCCGACCGGGCGCTGGTGGTTCTGAACGCGCTGCTGACGTTCTATCCGCAGAGCGAGCTCAGCGAGGCGGGCGGGCTGGTGGTGTTTCCGTCCAATGTGCAATTGTCGCTGCGTGCGCACGGCATGGCGCCGGCAACGCTGCGCCGGCATTTGAGCGCGCTGGTGGAAACCGGCCTGATTTTCCGCAAGGACAGCCCCAACGGCAAGCGCTATGCGCGCAAAGCCCGAACAGCGGGGGCAGGGGAGGGCGGCGAGGCCTTTGGCTTCTCGCTGGCACCATTGGTGGTGCGGGCGCAGGAGTTCGACACCATGGCGCAGACGGTGCGGGGCGAGCGGCTGCAGCTGAAGCTGATGAAGGAGAAGGTGACGCTGTTGCGCCGCGACATCGTCAAGCTGATTGAGCTCGGCTTTGAGGAAATGCCTGACATCGACTGGAACGGCCACCACACGGCGTTTCGCGGTGTGATCGATGATATTCCCCGCCAGGCGACGATCCGCGATCTGGAGCCGGTTGTCGACGGCCTGGAATGCATCCAGCTGGAGATCTCCAAGTTGTTGCAGGATAAGCTGAATTTGACACAAACAAGCGCCAAAGAGTCTCATTCTGAGCGCCACAAACAAAATTCAAATACCCAATCCACTTCTGATCTTGAACCCGGCTTTAGAAAAGACCAAGGCCAAGCCAACACGCACAACCACAACGGGGATCTGCCGAGCGAACCGCAGCAAGAGCCGGGGGAAGACCAGACAGCGGAAAACCCGGGCCCGGACCGGAGGATGCCGGAGGCCGCCGGGCTGCCGGCAGATATGTCCGGCCGCAGCGTCGATCTTTCCGGGCTGGGCGCGGATGGCTTCGAGGCAAAGCCGGTTCCGCTCGGACTGGTGCGCCAGGCCTGTCCGGATATCGCGGCCTATGCCAAAAACGGGCTGGCCAGCTGGTCCGAACTGATGGGCGCGGCCATTGTCGTGCGCTCCATGCTCGGCGTCAGCCCATCCGCCTATGAGGAGGCCTGTGCGGTGCTCGGCCAGGAAAACGCCGCCATTGCCATGGCCTGCATCCTGCAAAGGGCCGATCAGATCAATTCGGCCGGCGGGTATCTGCGCTCCCTCACCGACAAGGCGGCCAAGGGCGAATTCTCCGTCTGGCCGATGCTGCTTGCCCAGCTCAGGGCCAATGGCACCCATGTCAGACTGGTCAAGGGGCAGCTGGAATAACACCGACATGGCGCGCCAACCACACCGTTTCGCGGGCGAAACCACCCGGAAAAACCCCAGCAAATTCAATGTGTACAAACGCGCAAGACGCGAGAAAACGAACAGTTGTATATGCCGATAAGAGAAAAACACCGGCAAGTACGCAGGCGCCAGGACAGAGCGGAGAGGGCAGGGGGCACCAAAAACTCATTAAAAGCAACGCTGTACAGCCAAGCAAAGCCACGAATGCCGCGATAAGCGGGTAGATGGACCACCGCAGAGCGAAATTAGCCTTTTAACGCAGCCCCATCAGGCGCATATCGCATTCGGCATCATGGTTAAGAAAAGTTTTAAGTCCATACTGCCGAAGCTATCTTCGTATTAGGTGCGGGATAGGATAAATAATATAACAAAAACAACGAACAATAGACTGCAGTGAGTATAAAAGCCTGTGGCTCAACAGGATTTTGAGAGTCCATATTGAGTCCTCGCAACATATCGGCGCGAGCTACTAAATCCCTGTCCCGTCGAGCTCGCGCGCGTCGTCGCCTTCCCATGGTGACGGCATGGAGCTGCCGTCGAGATTAGCTGTGGGCATCGGCATCCAGCATTTCAATTCCGGCTCGGCATATTCGACGAGGCGGCCAGGCGAGGAATCGGAAGCACGCCAGCCTTCTGTGCCGAACTGATCACCCTTCGACCAATAGGCAAGGTCGACTTCCGCCGGCCCCTGTTCGGATGGGCGAATCGTGACGAGAATCCGCCGGCCATCTCTCGGCGCGGCTGCCATGTGGCGCCAACGATCAGGCTCGTTCATAATTTTTCCTCCTGCCTTGCGGTGGATTGCAAGTGTTGCCTCGTCATCAAAAACGGTCAACTCAAATTATTTGACGGCCAACATGCGCATTCCACTGCAAGCCACCGCTTGATAACAAGCGCGCGACGACCGATGTGAGAATGCGGAGGAAATATACGAGACGTTTGTTTACGCTGCGATCACACCAAAACCGAGGGGCTTTATATGGGATATGTCTCGTTGAAATTTCAGGTGCGGGTAAGAATGCGTGTCCAGCGATTGAACCGTTCATGCAATTTAGGACTGACCAGAATTGTCCAGCGATGGATCGCAGAATGATCGATCAAAATGACGGCGCTTGAACATCACCATTCGGCAAAAGAGCCGTCCTTGTGCCGCCAGATCGGGTTGCGCCAGCGGTGTCCTTCCTTGGCGCGTTCGATGACGTATTCCTCGTTGATTTCAATGCCGAGGCCCGGACCTTCCGGAATTGCCACATAACCATCCTCGTAGTGAAAGACGGATTTGTCCTTGGCGTAGTCGAGCAAATCATTGGTACTGTTGTAGTGGATACCGAGGCTTTGTTCCTGGATGAAGGCGTTGTAACTGACAGCATCAAGCTGCAGGCAAGCTGCCAGTGCGATCGGGCCAAGCGGGCAATGGGGTGCCAGCGCCACGTCGTAGGCTTCGGCCATGGCCGCGATCTTGCGGCATTCCGTAATGCCGCCCGCGTGAGACAGGTCGGGCTGGATGATATCAACGGCCCCTTGCTCAAGAACGCTCTTGAAGTCCCAGCGGCTATAAAGGCGCTCGCCGAGTGCAATCGGCGCGGATGAAAAAGCGGCAATTTCCTTGAGCGCCTCACGGTTCTCGCTCAGCACCGGTTCTTCGATGAACATCAGGCGATAGGGATCGAGTTCCTTGACCAGGGCCCGTGCCATCGGCCGGTGGACACGGCCGTGAAAATCGACGGCAATGCCGATGTTCGGTCCGACTGCCTGGCGAACAGTCGCGACACGTTCGATGACTGCATCGATCTTGTCGTGGCTGTCGACGATCTGCAATTCTTCCGTGCCGTTCATTTTGAGTGCGGTGAAACCGCGGCTGGTGACGTCAAGGGCGCCGGCGGCGATGTCGGCTGGCCGGTCACCGCCGATCCAGGAATATACCTTGATCCGGTCGCGGAGTTTGCCGCCGAGAAGCGCATGGACAGGCACGCCCAGTGCTTTGCCCTTGATGTCCCAAAGCGCCTGATCGACACCGGCGATCGCACTCATCAGGATGGGGCCGCCGCGATAGAAGGCGCCGCGATACATCACCGTCCAGTGATCCTCGATCAGACGCGGATCCTTGCCGATCAGATAATCGGCAAGTTCCGTGATCGCGGTTTCAACCGTGTGCGCCCGGCCTTCGACAACGGGTTCGCCCCAGCCGCTGACACCCTCGTCGGTTTCAATTTTCAGAAAGAGCCAGCGCGGGGGAACAATGAATGTCTTGAGTGCGGTGATTTTCATCGTCTGTCTGACCTTTAAACGGTTTTGCCTGCATTGAGGGATTTTGCCGCGGCAAGATCGCGTGCGGCGAGGTCCAGAATGTCACTGGCGGCCTTGCGTGCAGCGGCAGCGTCGCGCATCCGCAATGCTTCGACCATGGCGCGGTGCGCCTTGATCGCTTCGCTTCTCTGATCGTTGGAAGTGGTGGCGGTGGTTTCGAGAACGAATTTCAGTGCCGCGTCGATCAGTCCGCCGATCTGACGAAACACCGGGTTGTGGCTTGCCGCATACAGAATCTGGTGGAACGCTATGTCTGAACGCGAGAACTGTTCCACGTCGTTCGCAGCGTCGGCCATGCCCTGCCAGGCAAGTTCGAGATCGGCGATTTCCTGCAGTGTGGCCCTGCTCGCTGCGAGTTCCGCAACCAGCGGTTCTATGGCGCGGCGTGTTTCAAGGATGGCGTCGAACAGGCGGTCGTCCAGGAGGTGCGGCGCGTGCCATTCCAGCACCTGGGGGTCGATGATGTTCCAGTTATCCGGATCACATACGGTTGTTCCGATGCGCGGACGGCTGCTGACCAGCCCCTTGGCGGCCAAAACCTTCAGCGCCTCCCGGATAACCGTCCGGCTAACGCCATAGGCGTCGCCGAGGTCGCTTTCCCGCGGCAAAAGGCTGCCGCTCGGATAACGGCCGGCAAATATGTCACGTGCAAGCGCGCGCACCACATCCGGCATCACGCGGGGGCGGCGTATTTTCTGCGCGCCTGCAGTCGACGGATCAGTGGCTTGGCTCATCATTTCTTCCCCTCTGTGACGCGACGGCGTCACAGCCTTATCGATCATCGTATCGAGAATTCCAATCCCTTGAGCAATAGACTATTTATCATACCAGAGCAATTGACGAGTATGATAAAAATGATTAATTGTACCATCACGATCGGAAAACGGGATCGTGCTTTTGGGAGGAATGACAATGAATTTAATCAAGACGGCGATTCTCGCCGGCGCACTCGCAACGATGTCTGTCGTGTCCATGGTTCCTGCCAGTGCGCAGGATGCCAAAATCGGATTCATCGTGAAACAGCCGGAGGAGCCCTGGTTCCAGGATGAGTGGAAATTTGCCGACCAGGCAGCCAAGGAGAAGGGATTTACTCTCGTCAAGATTGGCGCTGAGGATGGCGAGAAGCTGATGTCGGCAATCGACAATCTTGGCGCGCAAGGCGCTCAGGGCTTTGTCGTCTGCACGCCCGACGTGAAGCTCGGACCGGGCATTGTGGCCAAGGCGGCTGCGAACAATCTCAAGATGATGACGGTCGATGACCGTTTGGTCGATGCCGCCGGCAAACCGCTTGAGGATGTGCCGCATATGGGCATTTCCGCCACCAAGATCGGCGAAGCCGTCGGGCAGGGCATCGTTGACGAGATGAAGGCGCGCGGCTGGAAGCCGGAAGAAGTGGGGGCCATTCGCGTTTCCTACGATCAGCTGCCGACGGCCGTTGACCGTGTCGAGGGTGCCATTTCGGTGCTGAAGGCAAACGGCTTCAAGGCCGAGAATATCTTTCCTGCCCCGCAGGCAAAGACGGATACCGAAGCTGCTCTGAATGCTGCAACCGTGGTGTTGAATGCGCATGCCGGTATCAAGAAGTGGGTCGCTTTCGGCCTCAATGACGAGGCGGTGCTCGGTGCTGTGCGCGCGACGGAGAGTGTGGGCATTCCGGCAGACGGTGTGATCGGCGTCGGCATCGGCGGGGCGGACTCGGCGATCAACGAGTTCAAGAAGCCGACCGCTACCGGTTTTGTCGGGACTGTTATCATTTCTCCCAAGCGTCATGGCTATGAGACCGCCACCAACATGTATGAGTGGGTGGCGAACGGCAAGCAGCCGGAAAAGCTTACCCTGACATCGGGCGCTCTCGCCAAGCGGGATACTTTCCAGCAGGTGCGCAAGGAACTCGGTATCGAGTAATCCTCGCCGTATATTGAAATCCCTGGCGGCGGTTTGTTCCGCCGCCAAGCTGGAGGGGAAGCCACGTGTCGTTTTTACAGTTCTCAAATCTTACGAAAACCTATCCCGGCGTGAAAGCGCTGTCCGGCATCAGTTTCGATGTACGCAAGGGTGCCGTGCATGGATTGATGGGTGAGAACGGTGCCGGTAAATCAACCCTCATCCGAATTCTGTCTGGAGATCAGCATGCGAACGAGGGCGAAATACGCATTGACGGCGATGTTCAGGCGTATGGCTCTTCAAGAGACGCCTTCGAACATGGTGTGATCGTCATCCACCAGGAGCTGCAGCTCGTGCCCGAGTTGACCGTGGCGGAAAACCTGTATCTTGGCCGGTTCCCGGCAAAGGCGGGTGTAGTTGCCTCCGCAAAAATGTTCGCCGATGTCACCGAAAAATTGAAGAATGCAGGAATCGATATCGATCCGCGCCAGAAGGTAAAGACGCTGTCCATCGGTGAACGGCAGATGGTGGAAATCGCCAAGGCAGTGATGCTCGATGCACGGGTGATTGCCCTTGATGAGCCGACCTCTTCGCTTTCTTCCCGCGAAAGTGAAATTCTTTTCACGCTGATTGACCGCTTGCGGGCCGAAGGCAAGGTTATCCTCTATGTTTCGCATCGGCTGGATGAGGTTTTCAGGCTTTGTGACAGTTTGACGGTTTTGCGCGACGGCAAGCTCGCAGCACACCATCAGACGTTGCAAGGTGTAACGCGTGATCAGATCGTAGCCGAAATGGTCGGGCGGGAAATCAACGATATCTGGGGCTGGCGCGGCCGTGAGGCAGGTGCCGTGCGTCTGAAGGTGGAGAATGTTTCCGGAGAACGCCTGCCGGAGCCTGCGAGCTTTGATGTGCGCGCCGGCGAGATTGTCGGCTTCTTCGGCCTTATCGGCGCGGGCCGTTCCGAACTGATGCGACTGGTCTTCGGGGCCGATCCGCAGTTTTCCGGTGCAACCTCGATCGATGGTGCCCAGGTGAAAGCCGGGAGTCCGCGTCAGGCGATCCGGTCGGGGATTGTTCTGTGTTCTGAGGACCGCAAACATGACGGTATTCTTCAGGGACGCTCGATCGAAGAAAACATCAATGTTTCCTCGCGCCGCCATTACAGTCCATACGGATTGCTCGACCGGAAGAGGGAGGTGGAGGTTGCGGAAACCTTCATCAAGCGCCTGAAGGTACGCACCCCGTCGCGCAAGCAGGACATCGTCAACCTCTCCGGCGGCAATCAGCAGAAAGTCATATTGGGCCGCTGGCTGGCGGAGCAGGGTGTGAAGGTCCTGATCGTCGATGAACCGACGCGCGGGATCGACGTCGGCGCCAAGTCCGAAATCTACGAGATTCTCTACGAACTTGCCGAAAGCGGGATGGGCATCGTCGTGGTTTCGAGCGAACTGCCCGAGGTGATGGGCATCTGCGACCGTATCCTGGTCATGTGCGCCGGGAAAATCGCGGCCGGGTTGAACCGTGACCAGTTTGAAGAAAATGCGATCCTGGCAGCGGCGCTTCCGGACGTGAAGCAGCCAACAGAAATTGCGTATTGAGGACACAGGCATGACCAATCAGTTGAAGAAGATTTTGCTGGGGGACCAGGGCATCGTCCTGATTTTCATCGTGGCCTTCACAATCGTTGCATTGCTGGTTCCCAATTTCCTGACCGAACGCAATATGCTTGGCCTGCTGCAGTCGGTGGTTACGGTGGGGATTGTCGCCTGCACCATGATGTTTTGTCTCGCAGCGCGGGACTTCGATCTGTCGGTCGGCTCGACGGCCGCTTTCACCGGGATGGTGGCTGTCATGGCGTCGAACACCACCGGATCAATACTGGTCGGGATCGGTGCAGCACTTCTGTGCGGTGCGTTCGTTGGGTTCGTCAACGGCTTCGTCATTGCAAAGTTCAGGATCAACGCGCTCATCACCACACTGGCGACCATGCAGATTGTGCGTGGCCTTGCCCTGATATCGTCGGATGGGCGCGCCATAGGCATCAATGATCCGGGTTTCTATCAGTTGGCGCTCTCGAAATTGTTCGGCATCCCGACTCCGGTCTGGATACTTGCTGGCCTCTTCGTGGTCTTTGGCTTTGTCTTGAACCGCACGGTCTTCGGCAAGAATACCTTGGCCATTGGCGGCAATCCGGAGGCGTCGCGCCTTGCCGGCGTCAATGTCGACAAGACCAGAATCTGGATTTTTGCCTTGCAAGGTGTGGTCTGTGCGGTGGCGGGGATACTGCTCGCGTCCCGTATTACATCAGGTCAACCGAATGCGGCCGTCGGCCTTGAACTTTCAGTCATATCCGCCTGTGTTCTCGGCGGCGTATCGCTTGCGGGCGGACGAGCCACGATGGCGGGTGTCATTGTGGGCGTGATGATCATGGGCATTGCGGAGAACGTCATGAACCTCATGAACATTCCCGCCTTCTATCAGTATATCGTGCGCGGCCTTATCCTGCTCCTGGCGGTGATGCTCGACAATCTGCGGTCCAGCGCATTCATCAGGCGATAAAATGCCATCCGGGAAACAGTCAGTTCCAGCGGATTTTCTGGTCCTGCACAATGCGCATATGGCTGTCCGCGTCGCCTCAAAGGGCGGTGCGGTGGTGGATGGCAAGACGTCGGATGGCCGTTTCTTTCTGCGCCCCTACACCGGGACGGAACAGGAATTCACGGTGCAACGGGCAGCATGTTTTCCGCTTGCTCCAATCGGCAACCGGGTCGCCGGCAACGGTTTCCACTTTGGCGGCAAGCGTCGATCATTCGTTCCGAATACGCAGGAAAGCCTTTATCTCCATGGCGACGGTTGGCTTGGCGACTGGAATGTGCTGGAGGCATCGGTTGAAGCGGTGACAATGGAATTCAGCAGGGAGGCGGATGAAAATTCCCCTTATGCTTACAGGGCAATGCAAACAATCCGGCTCACGGGCACCACGCTCGACATGCAGCTTTCCATAACCAATAGCGGCGACGAGACACTGCCGTTCGGTGTTGGATTTCATCCCTTTTTTCCGCGAACGCCCACAACGACCTTGAAGGCATCGGCAGTCCGTTGGTGGACGGAGGCGCCATCGCATCTTCCGCATACCCTTGAAGCGCCGCCTGAGGATATGGTTTTTGCCCGTTCGACACCGCTACCGGATCGCTGGATCAACAATGCATTCGAGGGTTGGGGCGGCAAGGCCACCATTGCATGGCCGGAGCACAATCTGTCTCTCAGCGTGGAAGCCACGGAAGTCTTCGCGCGGTTCATGCTCTTTGCGCCAGACACTGACCGCAGTTTCTTCTGCTTCGAACCGATGAGCCATACGCCGAATGCGCTGGCCTCTGTCGAAGCCGATCCCATGGGGCTCGCACTGCTGGCTCCGGGGGAGGAAATAAGCGGCAGACTATCACTGACAATTCTTGATGGGAGTGAAGTGCCATGACGAACCGACTTGCCGGGAAAAGGATAGTCATCACAGGCGCCGCGCAGGGGATTGGTCTGGCAATCAGCGAGGCGTGCCTGGCGGAAGGTGCCCGGCTTTTTCTCGTCGATCGGGACCGTGCATTGCTGGAAAGCGCGGTGGATGAATTGCGGGCAAGGTCAATTTCCGTTGGATTTGCCATAGCTGATATCAGCGATGCTGCGGCTGTTCTTGCCGCCGTCAATCAGGCTGCATCGGAAATCGGCGCGATCAACGCGCTGATCAACAATGCCGGCATCAATGTGTTCTCCACCCCTCTCGAAACCACGGAAGAGCAGTGGAACCGCAACTTTGATGTCAATGTCAAAGGCGCGTGGAACTGCAGCAAGGCTGTGCTGCCATCGATGCTGGAGCAGGGCGGCGGCGTCATCCTCAACATCGCCTCGACACACAGCTTTACGATCATACCGCAGACTTTTCCCTATCCGGTCGCCAAACATGCCCTGCTCGGCCTGACCAAATCTCTTGCACTCGAATATGCGGGCAAAGGGGTACGGGTGAACGCGCTGGCACCCGGCTATGTGGAAACGCAGAAGGTGCTCGACTACTGGAACAGCTTTGAAGACCCGGCGGCGGCGCGCGCCAAGACACTCGCCCTTCATCCGGGCGGGCGCATCGCCTCCCCGCAGGAGATCGCGCAAGCGGCTGTGTTCATGATTTCCGATGAGTGCCCGTTCATGAACGCCGCCTGCCTTGTCGTGGACGGCGGTCTCAGCCAGCAGCAACACCCGAACAATTAGCAAAGACAGAGCATTTATCATGACGAAGAGACGATCCCAGCATTGGTTTGGCGGCAACGGCAAGGATGCATTCATCCATCGCAGCTGGATGAAAAATGGCGGGCTGCCGGATGATGCCTTTGATGGCCGTCCGGTGATCGGCATCTGCAATACATTTTCTGAATTCACGCCGTGCAATGCGCATTTCCGCGGTCTCGTCGAACACATCAAGGCGGGCGTGCTGGAGGCGGGCGGGTTGCCGCTGGAATTTCCCGTCTTCTCCTGCGGCGAATCCAATCTGCGGCCAACGGCGATGCTGTTTCGCAATCTGGCGTCGATGGACGTCGAGGAATCGATCCGGGGCAATCCCATGGACGGCGTGGTCCTCATGGCAGGCTGCGACAAGACCACGCCATCCCTCGTCATGGGTGCGGCATCCTGCGACCTGCCGTCCATCGTGATATCGGGCGGCCCCATGCTGAACGGCCGCTTCAAGGGAAAGCAGATCGGTTCGGGAACGGATGTGTGGAAGTTCTCGGAGGATGTCCGGGCCGGCGTCATGAGCGAACAGGAGTTTGCCAATGCTGAAAGTGCGATGTCCCGGTCGCCAGGCCATTGCATGACCATGGGCACCGCGTCGACAATGGCATCGATGGTTGAGGCATTGGGAATTGCCCTGCCGGGAAATGCCGCCTATCCGGCGGTCGATGCGCATCGCGCACGCCTTGCCCGCATGACCGGGCGCCGCATCGTTGAGATGGTGCATGAAGATCTGCGGCTTTCGGCGATCCTGAAGCGCGAGGCCTTTGCCAATGCCATCCGGATAAACGGGGCTATCGGGGGCTCGACCAATGCCGTCGTTCATCTGCTGGCCATTGCCGGACGGATCGGCTGCGAATTGTCACTCGACGATTGGGACAGGTTCGGGCGTGACATTCCCACGATCCTTGATCTCATGCCATCGGGGCGTTTCCTGATGGAGGATTTCTGCTATGCAGGCGGTCTTCCGGCCGTCATGAAAGAGATAGCTGCCCTGATCGAGCTTGATGCAATGACCGTCACCGGCAAAACCGTGGGCGAAAACATTGCGCAGGCGGAGAATTTCGATCCGGAAGTTATCCGTCCGACGGAAAAAGCTTTGACGGCGCAAGGCGGTATAGCTGTGTTGCGCGGCAATCTTGCGCCCTCGGGCGCGATCATAAAGCCCTCCGCTGCATCGCCTGAACTCATGCGCCATCGCGGGCGTGCCGTGGTTTTTGAAGACATCGACCACTACAAGGCCGTCATTGACGATCCGGCGCTGGATATTGACGAAACCTGTATCATGGTGCTGAAGAATTGCGGTCCCAAAGGGTATCCCGGAATGGCCGAGGTCGGCAATATGGCTCTGCCGCAGAAGCTGCTGCAGAAGGGCGTGCGCGACATGGTGCGTATCTCCGATGCCCGTATGTCAGGGACGGCATTCGGGACGGTTGTCCTCCACGTCGCACCGGAAGCGGCTGTCGGCGGTCCGCTGGCCCTGGTGCGCAACGGCGACGTCATCGAACTCGACGTCGAAGCGCGAAAACTTCATCTGGATGTGTCTGACGCTGAGCTGGAATTGCGCCGTCAGTCCTGGCGGGCTCCTGTCCCGGCAATGGAAGGCGGGTACCAGCATCTTTATACAGAGCGTGTTCTGCAGGCTGACCGCGGGGCTGACCTTGATTTTCTGGTGGGGTGCCGCGGTGCCGGGATACCGCGCGAGAGCCATTAAAGCTGCGCTTGCTTCAACCGACGGACTGTAGAAACCCCGTGGTATGCTGCAGGACCTTCTCCATATTGGCGCGTGCGGCTTCGGGATCGCCGCGCGCTATCGCATCGGCAACCTCGCCATGATTGTCGAGGTTGTGGGTGAATGTGCCAACGGTGTGGGGAAAAATGGCATCCAGAATGGACTCGATCGTCTGGCGCAGGCTCTGCAAAACAGGGTTGTGCGTTGCGTCCAGAATGGCAAGATGGAACTGCTTGTCGGCGAGTATGGCCTCCTGCGGTGAGGCGTGGCCTGTCTTCATCCGTTCATAGGCTGCGACGATCTCCATGCGCTGTTTCTGCGTTGCCCGCAGAGCGGCAAGAGCTGCAGCGCCGGGCTCGATGATCTGCCGTGCCTCGGCGAATGCCAGAAGATCGCTCTTGGCGGCCTTGCCGTTTGCCAGCCAGCTGATGAGCTCGCCATCCATCCACATCCACTGCTCACGCGGGTTGACATGGGTTCCATGCCGCTGGCGCACGGTCACAAGGCCTTTGGCCGACAGGATCTTGGTGGCTTCGCGAATGACGGTACGGCTGACCTCGTATTCTTGCTCAAGCACCGTTTCCGAGGGCAGGAGTGCCCCGGGCGCAAACTCGCCGCTTGCGATGCGGGCCCCGAGCGCTGCCACTACAATCCGGGTTCGGTTCGGCTTCCGGATTCTCATGGCTTTTACCTCATCGACCAATTGTTGCGCGCTTCATCACCCATACACAATCGGGATGGAACTCCAAAAAAGTTTCTTGCCTATCAAACATCATATGTTAAACGTATGATGTTTGATAGGCCGCTTGGGAGAGCGGCTCTGGGGAGGAATAAATGACTGCTTACAACACGTCCGACGCGATCAGGCGCGTCAACCGACGCATTTTGCCCTTTGTGATGCTGCTTTATCTGGTCGCCTATATCGACCGGTCGAACATCTCCGTAGCGGCATTGGGGATGAACGCGGAATTGCAACTCACAGAGCGCATGTACGGGATTGCGGCTGGCCTGTTCTTTGCCACCTACATCGTCTTCGAAATTCCCAGCAATATCGCGCTGACGCGATTTGGCGCGCGCCGGTGGATCGCCCGCATCATGGTGACATGGGGAATCATCGCCGCAGGCATGGCGCTGGTAACGAGCGCTTACCAGCTTTACGGCATGCGTCTTCTGCTGGGCGCAGCGGAGGCCGGATTTACACCGGGAATCATCTACTATCTTGCCAGATGGTATCCATCGAGGGATCGCGCCCATGCCATGTCGTTCTTCTATATCGGCGCTGCTCTTGCTTCCGTTATCGGCTTGCCTCTTTCAGGATTGCTGTTGAATGCCCACGGTGTACTGGGCGTTTCGGGCTGGCGGTGGGTTTTCCTCATCGAAGGCGTACCGGCCATCCTGTTGGGTTTCCTGGTCCTCAGGTTCCTGCCGGACCGGCCCGCCGATGCACGCTGGCTGACGCCGGAGCAGCAGAGCGGTCTGGAACAGGCGATCCAGAGCGAACAGGCGGCGCTTGTATCGCACAAGACCTCCTGGGTTGCAGCGTTTGCTGATATGCACATCTGGTTGCTGGCGGTGTTCTGGCTGCTGCAGGCCTTCGGCACAATCGGGTTGACACTTTTCATGCCTTTGATCGTCAAAGATCTGTCGGGCAGCAACAATCTGATCGTCAGCCTGCTTTCAGCAGTGCCATTTGTTGCAGCCTGCATTTTCATGTTTCTCAATGGCCGGCATTCCGATGCGACTGGCGAAAGAGCTCTGCATCTCGGCCTTCCTCTTGTCGCATCAGGCGTTGCGATCATCGCGGCAGTCTTTTCCGGTGATATCTATGTCCGCTACGCCTTGCTCGTTCTTTCCGTTGGACTGAACTGGGCGGTCATTCCGATATTCTGGGCTGTCACCACAGAATATGTATCCGGCGTTGCCGCTGCTGTCTCCATCGCGTTGATCAACGCCCTTGCGAATGTCGCCGGTCTTGCACTGCCACCGGTTATCGGCAGCATCCGGCAGGCAACAGGCAACTATAATGTAGCCTTGGGCCTTGTTGCTGCTGCGCTTGTCATCGGCGGGATATTGGGCATTGCCCTTGCACGCCGCGCTCGTTCCAATCTGCAATTGCCTATTCTGGGGAAACAATTTTGAACGCTACATCCAATGATTTTTCCGGCATCCACGCCATTTTGTATGCCTTCTTCAACCGGGACGAAAAACTCGATCGCCAAGCCATGCGCAAGCAGACCGATATTGCCATTTCGACCGGCGTGCAGGGTATCGCTGCGCTTGGGTTGGCGACGGAAGTCGCCAAATTGACCGAACATGAGAGGCGGACGGTCATGGATTGGCTGGCCGAGGACAATGCCGGACGCCTGCCGTTGGCCTTTACGATCTTCGGCACATCTGTTGCCGAACAGATCGCGCAGGTGCGCCATGCCGAACGGGTAGAGGCGAACTGGGTTATCCTCCAGCCGCCCATTGCCGGAAGCTTCAATGCGCAGGAATACATCTCCTTTTTCGGAAGGGTGGCCGACACCACGTCATTGCCCGTCGCCATACAGAATGCGCCGGCATTTCTGGGCCGCGGTCTCGGGGCAGCGGATATGACGGCTCTTACCACCCGTCACCCCAATATCCGCCTGCTGAAAGCCGAGGCATCGGCTGTGGATGTCGAAACACTCATTCAGGCGATAGGCAGCAGCGTTCCGGTGTTCAATGGCCGCGGCGGACTTGAACTGATCGATGGGCTCAATGGAGGCTGCGCCGGCTATATCCTTGCGCCGGACATCATCGATTATGCCGTACGGGCCTATAAGGATTACAGGTCCGGCAATCTGGCATCGGCGGAAGATACCTATGCGCAGATACTGCCCGCCGTGGCGTTTGTCATGCAGGGAATCGAACATCTGATGTGTTACGGCAAACGCCTCTTCGCCGCACGGGCTGGGATCGAGGTTTTCGACCGAGCCCCGGCGATGCGCCCGACCGCCTTCGGTGAGCGGCTGGTGCAGCTTCACGCCCGGCGCCTCGGCCGGTTCGGACAAACACCAGTAACAGACGCCCAGCAACAGCCGGCCTGATGGATTCGGCAGCTTCACTCACAATGCCTCTTGGAGAATATCATGGTCGTAGAAAAACAGCTGATAAGCAAGATATCGTGGCGCTTGATGCCATTCCTCGGCATCCTCTATCTGATTGCCTATATCGATCGGCAGAATGTCAGCTTTGCCAAACTGCAGATGGTCGATGCGCTCGGCATGAGCGAGTACGCCTATGGGCTTGGAGCATCGCTGTTTTTTATCGGCTATTTCATCTTTGAAGTCCCAAGCAACCTGTTTCTGGAAAAATTCGGTGCGAGCCGATGGTTCGCCCGAATTCTCGTCTCGTGGGGCCTGGTGACCATAGCGCTGGCATTCACGCAGAGCGCCGGCATGTTTTACGTCCTTCGTTTTCTGCTGGGTGTGTGTGAGGCCGGCTTTTTCCCGGGCGTACTTTATCTCATGACGCTGTGGTATCCAGCGCGTTATCGCGGCGCAATGGTCGGTCTCTTCATGATATTCAGCGCCGTTGCCAATGCGATCGGAGCGCCGCTGGGCGGATCGTTGTTGGCCATGGATGGCCTTCTTGGCCTCAAAGGCTGGGAATGGGTATTCCTTGTGACCGGCGTTCCCGCTGTGATTGCCGGGATCGTGACGTGGTTCTATCTGGACGACCGGCCGGAAAAGGCAACATTCCTGACGGCAGCGGAAAAGGATTGGCTGAAAAAGCGCATCGATGACGAGAATTCAAATCTCGGGACGGAAGGCGGCCATGCATTCAAGGCGCTCCTTGACCCGCGTGTTCTGCTCATGTCGGTATGTTTCATCGGCTTTCCGCTCTCGGCCTATGGTTTGAGCTATTGGTTGCCAACCGTTCTGAAAAGCTTCGGCATCGGCAATGTTGCCAACGGCTTTTTGAACATCATTCCCTGGGTGGTGGTGTCTGTGGCGCTTTATGTCGTGCCGCATATGGCGGCGCGGGCACGCTGGCAGACGCCTTACATCGTCGTACCAGCCTTTTTTGGCGCGATCTGCCTGGTCTTATCTGCCGTGATTTCCAATCAGACGCTGCAGTTTGCGTTTCTTTGCCTTGCCGCCGGCGGAATATTCGCCGGGCAACCCGTGTTCTGGAGCATGCCCTCGCGGTTTCTCAGAGGCGCCGGCGCGGCAGCGGGGTTGGCCGCGATCAACTCGGTCGGCAATCTGGGCGGGTTCATTGCTCAAAACGTCGTGCCGTGGATAAAGGATGCGACGGGCAGCACGATTGCACCGATGTTATTTCTCGCGGCATGTTTGACGGTGGCGGGATGCCTTGTATTCATCGTCGAGCGGCTGATTTCTCGGGGTGAAGAGCAGCCTCAAGAAAGCGGGAAAATTTCATGAAGCGGGTTCGGACCCTGGTTGGCCCACCCGGTTGGTCAATGAAGATTGGAGATCGGTTCAGTCGACAGCGTCAACACATTAAATTCAGGCAGCCGCAGCACTGACAAACCAACAGTTCCTGCTTTGCTTGGGGGCAATGTGCTGTTGTCGCGGATGGATGTGGCTGGACCCACCTCCGAGAGACCATTAGTCTGTCAATGTTCGCCATAGCGGGTTTCATTTGATTGACCACTGTGGACGCGATAACGCAATGCGAATGAGAGGGAAGCTCATGAGACTGGGATTCATCGGATCCGGCGCGATAACTGAGGCGGTCGTGACTGGCCTAATGAAATCAAGATCCGATGTCGAAACCCTTGTTGTCTCGCCTCGCAGTTCAAGCGTCGCTTCCCGACTGGATGAGATGTTTCCGATCGTGCGCGTCGGAAAAGACAACCAGGATGTGGTTGACAGCACCGACATCGTGTTTCTTGCGGTAAGACCGCAAATTGCCGAGGAAGTGATCGGGGAACTCAGATTTCGCGACGATCAACATGTGGTGAGCTTTATTGCCGCTATCCAAATCGAAGCGCTTGCCAGGTGGATTGACGCGCCCGTCACGATTACCCGGGCAATTCCTCTTCCTTTCGTGGCTGATCTACAGGGCGCCACAGCCATATATCCACCTCATGACCAGATAGCTGATCTGTTTTCGTCGTTGGGAACCGCAGTCCAGGCAAAAGATCTCAAGCAGTACGATCTTTTTGGCGCGGCGAGTGCGTTGATGGGTACATATTTCGGCCTGTTGGAAACAAGCGCCCGCTGGCTTGAAGCGGAAGGAATGTCCTATGACCAAGCGAGCACCTATTTGAGGCAGCTGTTTGGCGGCCTGTCCCACGCAACGGGCGCATCGGAGGAGCGATCGTTCGAGGCGATGGCGTCCGATTTTTCGACAAAGGGCGGTCTGAATGAGCAGGTCTTCACGGAGTTTACCGAGAATGGCGGCACAAAGGCTCTGACGCTGGCTCTTGAATCCGTACTCAAACGCATAGAGCAGCGATAAAGTGTGCCGAACAACTGCCACAGCAAAGTGGCGTTGCAGCGCGCAGGAATCACCGCAAGATGATGTACCACGGTGGCAGGTCGAACTGGGAAGATTCAAACGGCGCCATTGGGGAGTATTGAGCCGGTACCGACATGTCGTCGCTGATGATGTTCAGGGCTTCGCGGTCGGAGATGAAGTCTACTCCATGGTTCGCTTTTTCAGCACCATTGACATCAGGGCAGACGAATTTATCGATTACACCAAAACGCCTCCCGAAGGCGTTGCGCATGACATTGATCTTGTCCTCGATGCTCTCGGCGGCCCAGGTCCGTTCGAAAGGAGCCCAGTTAGCGGAAGTCGCACCCTTGCTTGACGGCGGAACGATCCGCGTCGTCCTGGATAGCACTTATCCGCTGTCGGCGAACTGACAAGTCAGCTTATGCGCTCTCTACCGGGCTCCACACGACTTTGCGGATAGGCAAGTCCAGTGGCCTTCGGCGCCGGTCTTTGAGTGCTGCACCAACGCCGATCATGATGGATCAAACTAGGGTTCCGCGGTGAACGCAGCTCTAAAGCTGGCGCTATCAGTTGCGATTGGTCACCATGAGCAGCCAATCAGAGAAACCCGCTGAATTTCGTTCTTGAGGTATTTGAAATTCTGTGATGCCGGCCTTGTCAGTATTCTTCGGTACTGCTTCGCTGAATTTGCCGGAGGAAGGGTCAAACCAGTGCGCTTGTTGCGCTGACGGCGAGAGTGAAGCCATGTTGAGGGCAACACTTCTCCGGTCGGACAGGTAGATGACGGCAAGGGTGCCGTCCACCGACAGGCTGCCGATCGCCTCTCCGGGAAGGAGCGGGTTCGGGGCGACCAATAGTTTCCCTTGCTCAGGTCCAAGTGTCCACCATGCAATTTTGTCGAAGAACGCTTTGAGATGCGTCATGCTCTGTGTGCCGCGGCTTGCCAGGGATTCCTGCCAAGTCTTCGGCTGCTCAAAAACACCAGGGCCACCAAAATGCCATATGGGATTATTGCCGAAGATCTGGCCGCACGCGCCTGACAGGATCGCACCATAGGCATTTGCTCGAATGTTCTGCTCGGTAGCGTTGTGTTCTTCTTCGTAAATGCTTTCAATTAAAAAGAATGGGGTGACCGGTCCTGTGATGTAGCGGAGAAGGGATTTCGCTGCCACGTCTCCATAGGTGTAGATAGTATCGAGGTTTAGCCAAGAGGCTGCTTTCCAATTCAATGCGACATCCGTATCCAGCCTTGCATGAATAGTCTGGAACGCGTCAGGATCCGTCTCGGCAATTCCTTCGGCAAGGGCGTTTGCCAGAGTCCTGTCTGGCGGATCGAAGTCGCCGCCCTGTACCCAGATAACGTTGTTATATTTCTTGTAGCGTTCGCCAAGATAACGTCCATAGGACTTGAGCACGTCAGGCCCCGCTGCTTGCATTTCTTGGTACCAACCCTCGGCGCCGCCATTCACCCCCATATAGGCTGGAGTTAGCAGTACCAGGAAGCCCCGGTCGCGGGCTTGCTGCAGGATCCAGTCGGCGTCATCGAAATAGGCATCATTCGGCTTGGAGAAGGCAGCATTTTCTTCGAAAGGGGCGCGTTTGTAAAAGTTGCGCGGCGCGTTGCGGCTGAACCTATGCTCGATTAACCCGATAATAAGCGTATTGAAGCCGCGGCGTTGGCGGTCCGCGAGATATTTGTCGGCATCTTCGCGCGAAAGATCGCCGATCAATGACCATGCGGAGTCACCCGTAATGAGAAAAGGCCGGCCTGTTGCATCTTCCAGATAGCGGTGATTTTCGGAAATGCGCAGCGGAAATATTGTATGCTGCGCATTGGCGGCAAATGGGTACAGAGACACGAATAACAGAAGCAGCCGGTAAATGTATTTCCTGCTGAGATCAGCCGTTGGCCGCCAATTCGAGATCGCGGATTGGAGCAGCTCGTATGCTGAAGCAACGGAAAACCGTTTCCGAAGAGCGCTCAACCAGACAATTGCCAAGCCGTGCGCGGGCTGACACACGGTTATCTCAAGTGCCGGTTGATCCGCTTGGCCTCGTTCGACAGCGTGATTTCCCCTTCTGCGTTCGTATTCATTGCCATCGGCATCCCAGGCATGACCAGGTGACAGTATTGGATGCTGAACCTCACCCCTGGCATAGGTATGCGTGCCACCGGAAATGCGATGATGCGACGGCCTGCAAAGCTGGTTCGACTTTTCGAAATATAAGGCCATAAGCCAAATCCCGATTCAAAAACTTTGGCCCCTGCGCATAGTAGCACCAATGAAACGCGTTCCCAAAGATTGGTACCTCTGCAGTAACTGATCGCTTGTTTATGTCTTTGCAGGATAGCGTGATCAAGCGCGTATTGAACAATCGGCGCATAGCCTCAACGATCAATTTGAGTGTGAGGCTATACGCGAATTCGAGCTCTGCTGCGGCATTTGTACGCTCTTATCGGTCGCGCTATTTGGCAAGCAGGTCCGGCCTGAACGCGAGCACTGACGCCCAGTGCTTCGAGTCCTGCACGACATCATAACCGAGCGCTTCGAGGTCGGCAGCAGCTTGCGTAACCGTATAGGGTGTGTGGCATTCGACCTTGAGGCAAGCGACCTTGCCCGCCCATTCGGTATTCTGCCTGAGGACCAAGGCTTCCGCGCCTTCGATATCCATCTTGATAAAGTCGACGCGCGGGTCATCCTTGAGAAGGGTGTTGAGCGACCAAGCCGGCGACGTCCGTGTCCGAGAGCCCGCAGTGCCGCCAGTCACGTGCGCTCCGTGTTCCATGCCCTCATCAATGACATACTGGATCGTACCGTCCTCGATCCACACGGCTCCGGTGATGACTTCGCAGCGCGGAGCGAAGGCGATGACATTGTTGCGGGCGAGATCGGCATTGGCTGCATCCAACTCCACCGCGCTGATCCTGGCTCTTGGAAATGCCGCAGCATAGCGGGCCACGGTCAGGCCGATATTGGCACCAAGATCCCAGATGCGTGTTGTCGTTTCCGGCGAAAGGATTTTTGGTGGCATGTCGTAAGAGGCACCGAATGTCTCATAAAGCACGACGAGGTCGCTCGTGCCCGGGCGCACGGATACGGGGCGGGACCCCAACGACCGCACGCGGAACGACATCCGGCGATCTTGGGACTTCCCGTTGGCCAGAGCCCAAAGGAACCTCAGGGGTTGCATCCCAGGGCCGAACTCGGAGAACAGGCGGCCCATGTCCCTAGTCCGATCCAACACCGTTCGCTGCGACATATCTCAAATCTCCGTCCCGCTTCCGCCAGACTAGATAGGGCGTGAAAGTCTGTCCAGTTGACCGAAAGACGTACTGAATACCCCCGGGACGTTGGCTCGGACAGTGAGCGACACCGGGGCCGCATTTGGCATCGCCGTTGTGCATGCTGTCGCTTCCGATACGGATCGTCGATCCGGCTGGTCATCTCTGAACGTAAACTTCGAGCGAATCGGAAAATGCCAGTTAAAAACAAACTTATACGGCATGTGAAGATCGCTTTGATCAATCGATGCACCGCTGAGCCAGTGGGAGATCCGATCAATATCCGCCGCCCATACCGTGCAAATCTCTGGTTTGATTCACACCACTAACGGATGAAGCGCCTGCACCTTTTATTCAAATGGTGATCGCTTGACTTGGCACCTACGATCTGAGGTTCGGACGCGTTGGGTTCAACGGATATCAGGAGCAGCCAAAGCGATGGACTCTTTGGGAAACGACACCAAAGCCGAGAAAAACCACTTGGCAGCTTTGGATGGTCTACGGGGCTTCGCGGTACTGCTCGTGATGATTTTTCACATTGTGCTCGGATATCCCTTCGAGGCCGGGGACAAGGCATTTCTCTACAAACTAGCCGGCGTGGGCTGGTCGGGAGTCGATCTCTTCTTTGTCCTCTCAGGCTTTCTTATTACTGGGATATTGTTGGACAACAAGGGCAGTACAAATTTTTTCAAAGCGTTTTTCGGCAGACGAGTCCTGCGCATTTTTCCTTTATACTATGGCGTTCTCATCGTTGTTTTCGTCATCCTCCCGGTCTTTGGGCTCTACAACACTCCCAAATTGCAATTTATCTCAGACCATCAGCTGTATTTCTGGACATTTTCGATCAACTGGGGATTTGTGGCCGCGCGCGGAGCGCATTTTTTTAATGTGGATTGGTTGGCGCTCGTACATTTTTGGTCTTTGGCAGTCGAAGAACAGTTCTATCTGCTGTGGCCTTTCGTTGTTTTTTTCTGTCCACGGAACAGGTTTTTCAAAATTTGCATTTTGTTGGTTTTGGGTGCACTGGCATTTCGCTTGATGATGGCCATGCTACACTTGCCGAATGGCGCCTCGTACACATTGACCCCGGCGCGCATTGATACCCTTGCAATCGGTGCGCTGATTTCTTTGGCGGTACGCCAGTCTTCGGCCCCTTCTAGGCTCTACGCGGCTGCACCGTGGTGTACAGTTGCGGCCTTGGCATCCATGTCGGTAGTGTTTGTCGCCCGAGATGGCATTTGGTTCAGTGATCGGTTCGTCAATACATTCGGGTTCTCCATTCTCGCATTCGGGTGGGGTGGCCTGCTGGTGATGTGTTTGCCGGGTTACCCGAATCCGCTGGTCCGCCGGATATTCAGCAGTCGCCTGCTTCGCTTTTTCGGCGTATACAGTTATGGTCTTTACGTACTCCACCATCTCATTCTGCCACACCTGCCTGCAACACCATTTTCTGCGCTGCTGCTTCCAGAATCCATTGCGTTGTTGCTTTATATAGGTGTGTGCCTCCTGGTTTTTGTTGCTGCCGCGTGGCTTTCCTGGAACCTTTATGAAAAACAGTTTTTGAAGTTGAAGGGATTGTTCGTCTACAAGCGCGAGCGGATGCCGATCGCGTTGCTCAGGCCAAACGCTCACAAATCCGACGATACCGCCCTGGTCAACGAAGTTGCCAAGTAAGCGGCGTTGGTGCAGCACTCAAGAGTTCAACACACCTCGGTCGTCGACCGGGTGGTCCAGTGTCATCGCTTTCCGTTGCTATCGATCCCGTCGCCGATGCTGCTTTTACAATGAAGGTCTCGCTGCCAATTTTTAAGGAAGATGCTGTGTCGTCAATCAGACAGCGAGCGTCTGACTTTTCAACTTTTTCCCTAGAGTCGGGTAATGAGTGGCGCTCGGCCACCAGCAAAATTCTCGCCTCGGCCGACAACTCATGCAGGCCGAAATACCCTGCTACATCCTTTTGATGGCTGCCACTATTTCCTTGCTGACAGCCCGGTTTCCGGCGGCCGTCAGATGCGTTCCATCAGTATAATAGGACTTGGCGTTAGGATCGTTGTGCCAAGCAACCGACATATCAACAAATGGCACATTCAATTGTTGGAGGTATTTGCGAAAGCTATCTCGATAGGGCACATATCGCTGAAATGGGTTTTGTACTATCTCGGGTAGCACAGGCATCATCACCACCAGAGGCAAGGATCCTTGTTGTCTGACAGCTGCTACCAAGTCAGCGAAGTGCTGCATGTTTTCTTTGAACTGCCTGGCTCGATCTTCAACGCTGACTGGTTCATTATCGCTAGGTTGATAACCCAAGATCTCGGCAATCCGCGGTATCACGATTCTGTCAAATAGTTCGTTTATGGCGCTGAAAGGCTTTCGGTCGGGCTGACCTGCATTCACGCCAACACCGTCGCCAACACTGGTTGGTTGAAGCAGGTCGGCAGAACCTATTTCCAAAACGGCAATCTTGCTGCCAAACGTGCCGAAGCGCCGAACATATTCAAGTTCGTTGCCAATAGCCCATGACGCGGCCGAGGCATTCATCACCTCAATCTTCTGACCTGTCTTACGAAGATCTGCACCCACCAGTTCAGAAAAAATTTCCGTTTGATCGACGCCGACAACACCAAAGGTGATGGAATCTCCCAAAAAGAACAAACGCTCAATTCCGTCCATGGGAAGCGCTGTCAAATCATCTGAGCGTTGATGAAACGCATTAACTTTTATTCGATTTCCTAATCTGTAAACCTCTTGGTTCGCAACCATCATGTAACCAATTTGTGGGTCGCTTTGAAATAAGGGAGGGTTACCTAATCCGACCGCTAACCGAAGGCCAATCTCCGTACCGATCGTCAAAAGGATCACTATGGTGACAGCTAGGAAAAGTCTGCGCCGAGCAAATGCATTCTTCATTATCCAAGCCTAATGTTGCCTAAGTTGGGAGGTGCTACGTAGTTTGTAACGCGAGCATAGTAGAGTGCGGGAACAAGGAAAACCGCCATGTGAACCCACGCGATGACGATTTCGTTTGTGAAATGGCTTACTACGAGAATGGAGGGCACAGCCGATAGCATATAGATTATTTGACTTGCCGTATTGCCCCTCAATGCAGAGTCATACAGCCGCCCCATAAGATACGCTACCAGGAAGAACTTCAAGCACCCAAAATACCAGAACGAAGCAAAAGCGTCCGCCATACCAGTCGATGTTGAGCCGATGCCTGGAAAATAGAACTTGCCGTATATGGGCGCCATATCGATGATGAGAGACCGTTTGAAATCCGTCCCCACTAACTGGGCGGGCACGTAACTAAATACCAGAGAATTCCAATGTTCGATGCCGAAATCGAGCACTTGGCTCTGATCGACGTGATCAATCGCAACCACGGCATTGGTCATCTCGGAGCCGCCTTCCTTCAGCATGCGATTCCAATTGGCTGCGAGATCGATATTCGCTACTGCGCCCCAGCCCTGCTGTTCATAGTAGGTCGCTTCTCTATATTCTCCAGCTCCGAGCAAGCCAACAATGCTGAACACGAGGCCGCCAACAACAGCAATGCGCGGCGCAGCCCATCGCTTTTGAAACCAAAAAGCAAGCGCGATAAGAAGACAAAACTCAGCCGTTTCTCCCCGCCGCCCGGCAATGACAATCCGCTCCAGATAAAAAAGCGTATCAAACAATATTATACACAGTGCTGGTATTGAGGCTCGACGCGCAAAGCATAGGAGGGCGAGCGCAAAACCATATGTAAGTAATTTGGCAAAAAACAAATATGCTACAGCTGTACCCGTCAATATGCCGCGTAAGCGCTCTTCGTCGGGCAAACGCCCAAACTTAAAGAAGAAATATGCTCCAACAAGCGATAGAAAGGCAGCGGCCAGCAACAAATGTGGCTCGCTAAAGGCATGATCCTTTAGCGTCTTCGACCGCATGCCAAAGCGCCATCCAATTCCGCACATTGCAAGACAAAAAAATGAGAAAATCAGTGTCTTGATCAGAGCTGCTTCCGGTATAAATCGGCTGTTGGCGAGACCTGGTAATTGCGGCAGCACAAAGGTGAGGAATATTCCAGCAGCAAAAAAAGGGTATTGATAAAATCGCCCGGGCACGAGGAGCCCGTGAACCAACATTCCAAAACAAAGTACTACAAGCAACCAAATGATAAACCAGGTCATCTCTTCGCTCTAAGTTGTTTTGATTGATTCAATATGGAAGCGGAATTGAAATCAATTCGGTCATAAGGCGTAGTGGTGCAATAATGGACCCGGAATCCCTTGATATGTCATCCAATAGGGTCTGCCCCGAAAGGCAGTGCTCCTGATGTTTGACAAGATGATGCGCGGCGAGGCCGCAAACGGAGCCTTCCGCTACTTTGTCCGGTTGGATTACGACGTTGACGAACTTGTGTCCCAATGAGGGCTGCCGGTTTCTTAGGTCGCCTCGGTCAGCGCAGCGCATGCTCCCGGCAATTCCGGATGACGTTACGCGTTTGCAGTCGTCGATCTGGATCGATCGCTGGTTTATCGGTGCGGCGAGAATTCGGCATTGCGAGCGAATTGAAGGCCCAGGGCCTGTGTCCAGGTTAAAGTCCTGACGGTGGAACGGCAATGCCTGTCGCAGCGGTCAGGCAGAACAAAAGCTCATGTATCCGGCACAGCCCGGAATATCCAAACCAGGTCCGGGTGCGGCAAGCCGTGAGTTTGGTTTTACATCCCAACGAACAACTTGAAATTCATCCGAACGGATGTGCGACAATCCGAATAGTGACCTTGCTTCCGAATTCCGCTCCTTTGTATGCTTTGGGACCAAACAAAGGAAGCCCAACAACATCCGGGAAGGTTGGTCGCAAGAAATCATGAAGGCTTCCAACAACTATCCAGTCCCTGATGTATTCCGCCTTTGCGCCGCACTCCTGGTGGTAATGTATCACCCGTCGGGACAAATTCGCAAAACGGGCTTTGGATTGATTTCGGGCGATATTATATCAATTGGCGTTGAAAGAGCATCTTCCGGCACTGAATTTTTTAAAAATCGGTTCTCGCGGATTTTACCTTGCCTTTGGCTGTGTTCATGGATCGGGGCGATGTTATTTTTCATATTTGGACTTTTCCCACTACCCCAGATTATCCAGATGTATGCCCACTCGGCTCTTCTGTTGCCTTCTGGCCCTTATGTCGATGGCGTTATCTGGACGATCATGCTTGAACTGGTAATCTATCTCCTTGTCGGCTTAATCATTGCCGTCACGGCTTTTCGGGCAATTGCGAATGCTCGAACCAAGGGCGAGGTCCTAACAGCCGCGATGGCAGATGATACCTCTGTTGCCATGCGCGAAAACTTCATGCTTCCGGTGGGACTGGAGCCAAGTAAATTGATGAAGAGAAAAGATGCCTGATCACCGCGCAAGCCACTGAAAAGGATCGCGCACTTTTTGGCGCGTGTTTGCATGAATGAGCGTCAATCGAGAGCTCGCACCTGTGACACGAGGATCAGGATTCATCAGGTATGTCGAGTAACTGAAGTCGACCCGCTAGAATCTATTCGTCGGTGCTCGAAACGCCGATGTCAGCGGCATCGCAAGGTTGGTCGCACAGCCTTTCTGGTTTTTTGCGCGCTAACGAAATATCCCCCAGTGACCGGACATGAGGTATGAGTCAATTCGCAAAATGCCTTTTTCTTTTAGTTATGGGCTCAATGGCGTCAGCATGTCTTTCGGCGAGCGCGCGAGCAGCCGCTAATTCGTGGTCCGGCGAAGGCCTTGGCGATGTAAGACCGTCGCATCGCGACACATCGCCGGAGAAGTCCTGGCAAGTTGCACAAGTCGGAGCGACACCCGGCGATTTTGGCTTTCCAGTACCCAACCCGGAGCCGGCACTGCCCAGCGAAGTGGATAGTTTCGACCCTCCTGCCAACACGCCCAATCCCGCCGGTCCAACGATTGCAGAGATTTCCAGGACGGCGGATCGCGACGAAGTGATTTCAATGACGGGTGTGAAGTTGGACGGCCCATCTCGCTTCGAAGTCTTTTCTCAAGAGCCCTCCGCGCAAAATGGATCGGTGATTTCGATCAATGCATTGCGCGCCGATGAGACGGTAGCGACGGTGCTGCTGCCGGCTTGGTTACCTTCCTGGTCGATGTACCTGATCTGGCCAGAGCGCGACGGGATTCGCGGCAAGGCCTTCGCCATCAATCGCACTGAGGCTTGGTGGATAGGTCCGGGCAGTGCGCCTTCCGGTACAATAGTTTCAGTCTACGGCCGGAATCTGTCCAATTCCAATGGCACATCGAGATCGTTTGTCTACATTAAACCAGCTGCTGGTGCCGGTCGATATGTGACGCCGATTTCGGTCAATCCGTTCAAGGTTGATTTCAAGGTTCCCGAATTGGCGGCCGGTTCTTATGAAGTTTGGATTCACAACGGCCATGGCGGCCGCTTCGGTTGGAGCGGCCCCTTGGCTTTAACTGTTCTGAGCCAAGCTCCGTGGGCCGGTCAAGATCAGCAGATTTTCAATGTGAAGAGTTTTGGTGCGGTCGCAAATGGCGCCAACGACACCGCGGCCATTGAGGCGGCCTTGTCTGCGGCGGGAAATGCTGCCCCTTCTACCGTTTACTTTCCATCTGGAACCTACCTTGTGGAGTCTGCACTCCAGGCTCCAAGCAACGTCCGTTGGTTGGGCGACGGCATGGATTCCACGGAAATTCAACTAAGCAAAAATATCAATGGCAGCATGGTTGGTGGCGCCCAGCAGAACGTGCAATTCGAGAAACTCACGCTCAACGCCAATGGAAAAACGGATTCCCATCCCCTGCTGCTGGTGCCGTCAGCCTCAAATCTGCGGCTGCAATCCGTGCGGATCAAAGCCTGGGGGGTGCCGGCGCTCGAAGCACACAATGCCTCGGGGCTTTATATCGATGCCTCCGAACTGATCGAAAACGGATCCTTCTATGGAAGTAGCCGGCAAATTTTTATGACCAACAATCGGTTCCGCATGACAGGCTATGGTGAATCTGTCGTTTGGCTTTCCGGCGGGCGTGATCTTTCGATGCTCGGCAACGACCTTGCCAATGCCGATGAAAGCCGCGATGACGGGCAGGGCATCGGCCGGTTCTTTGTCGGGCAAGGCCATTTCGGCAGCATGGAAAACCTGTATTGGGGTGACAACATATCCCATCGGGCGGCTCCCCATGACTGCACGAAGGTAGACTGTAACAAGGGCGAACAGATCTGCTTCGAGATCGTCACGAGTGAACTGATGGATGGCTTCAAGGAAGCCACCGCAAATACGGTTTCCTTCATTTCATTGTCCCCCTCATCGAAAGCTGGTGGGGAAGATCTGGTTATCGTCGCTGGCAGGGGTGCCGGACAGCGCCGTCACATTGTCTCGGTGAGTAACAATACTGTAAACTTGGACGCGCCATGGAATGTAATCCCCGATAGATTGAGCCAATTCGCGCGGGCTTCCACCGCTTCGCATGTCGCGATTTACAACAATACATTCCAGGGACGCTCAAGCTACGATCAACACGATTCGGACTCCACTGCCGTTCTGCTTTTTGGGAACGTGTACGATGCCGTTGTGGATCACAATCATATCTCTCAGATGCGCCACGGCATGATGACGGTAGCGTTGACGTCGACACGCGGACTAAGTCCCTACTTCTTGCAATACTCGAATAACGTAATTACCGACAGCAATAGTGGTCTTTACGTCGGCACCACCTTTACTGAGTCAGGGACTGCTGGTGTCTGGGGTGGTCTTGGCAACATCTACCGCAAGAACACATTCAACAATCTGGCCCATATCGGCGTTGAATATGATTCTTGGGGTTACAAAGGTGCCGATTACAACGGTACGGTTTTCGAAGGAAACCGGTTCACGAATCTTCGCTACGGCTTCATTGATGCCTTTCACCTCCTGTGGACCTATGATGGTCATTTCATTCCCCCGTCCCTGTATAGTGCGCGCAAATACAATACCATCCTTTACAAGAATGTTTTCGATCGCGGGTCCGCACCCTTGTCTGGAAGCGTGGGTTTCTTGACATTGCAACCCAAGAACACCTTGTTGAATATAGGCTCAACGTGGACGGGATTTGCTTCGGGCAACGCCGGTCCGCCAAAATAAACGTCTCATCCCAATTTTGGGGAGTATGCCGAAATTTTCCATGACCTCGACGGGCTTACCTGGCACGCAAACATACGGTCCAATGCCTTCGGAGATATCGTGATAACGGGTCGTGACCGCCTCAAATACCGTTGCGCTGTCGGCAGCTGCCTATGGATCGGCGGCGCTGAGTTTGCTTCGTAATATTCTTCTCTTATCAAAACTTGAGCGAGATATCCGCCTTGAATGCGTTGTCCCGGGCTTTGCTGGCGAGCTGACCGTTGTAAGAAATGCCGAGAGTTGCGCGAGATGAGAGCTTGAAATCAAGACCTGCCTCGAGAGCCAGTGCATCTTCGGCAATCGGCGAGCCGGAAATGACAAAGGCGTTGCTGCCAGTGAAGGCGAGATTTGATTCGGGGGTCGTGTCGCCGAACGCATGACGCCACCCCAGCATGCCACGCGCGGTTGATGTCATGCCACCCAGCACGAAGTCCGTTGAAGCTCGGAGGCCCAGCGTCGTAAACGTGGTGTCCGTGGTGGTTTTGCTGCCGGCTAGGGCTGCTGCGCCACCGCTCTCGTTGAAGCTATCGTTCCTGAAATTGACATAGGCAAGATTGGCGAAAGGCTCGAAGGCAACGCGATTTGTATCGATGCGGTAGCCTAACTCACCAAAGACTTGTGCCGTGGCGGCATCATAATCTGCCGATACATTGTTTGTGAATCCAGGAAAAACGACCGAGCGGCTGGTGCCGATATTATGCCAGCTATAGGCTGCGCCCGCCCGGAAGCCGAGATTGCCCCATTGCGATCCGCCATAGACACCGAGATGGTAATTGTCGCTATCACCGGAAGAGTTTCGATCGTCGACACTAAAGGATGTGTGACTGTAACCGGCAAGCAGTCCGAGACGCCAGTTGTCGACGACAATAGCATCGGCTCCGATGAGAAAACCGCCGGTCGAGCGGTCAAGGCTGGCAGCATTTCCATTGCTGTCCGTCGAACCCCAACTGCCGAAACCCGTACCCCATATGCTGAATTGTTCGCTCAAGGTGGATGTAGTCTGCGGTCCGCCTTCGCCATAGGCCATGACCGGTACAGAGCTCGCAGCCACGCCATCAAAGGCTGCTCGGATTCTGTTGGTCGCCGCATCGCGGATGAAACGGCTGTCCTCGACTAGTGCTGTTGTTGCGGAGGCGTAGATTTCGCCCGACAAGGCGTCGAAAGCGGTGCGCGCTGAGGCTGCGTCCAGGACAAGCAGTTTGTTGTAAAGTGCCTGTGAGGCGCCGCTCTGCTGCAAGGTATTGAGAGCCCCTGCGGTTGCAATCTGATTTTTAGTGATGGCAGCGATCGGGAACGGGCCTGTACTGCCGCCACCCGACATTTGCTTGACTGCTATCGTCAGATCGACCGCGTTGGGGGTATTGGTCAACGTTGCGTCAAGAAAGGCCGAATTGGTCATGACGCTCGGATTGAACGTCCCGCTGACGCCCCCTTGCGCGGTGAGTATCCGGTAGGTCTGACCCGTCTGATAGTTGGTTGCGGCATCGAGTTCGGCTACCGATACCGACCCGCCTTGAAGCGTTGCAACGCCGGTGGCGGCGATGAGATCTGAAGCGCCTGTCGACGCGATCTCAACATCATAGACCGATCCGGCGGCAAGGGTTATGTTTCCATTGACATGGAGCGTGCCTACTGAATTGCCCGGTGTAATCATGCCACCGGAGGCAATCGTCGTGTTTCCAACCGTGCCGGTGCCCGCCAGAATGCCACCATTCAAAACCTGAAGCGTCCCCGCCAAGGTTCCATTGACGGACAGCGTACCGGCCTGAACGGTGGTGCCACCGGTATATGTATTGTTTCCCGACAGTGTGAGTTTGCCAGTGCCGACTTTGACCAGCGAGGCACCGGTTCCACCGCCAGACCCCCCATCCTGAATGGTTCCGGAGACTCCGGTCGAGAGATTGTTTGAGCCGACTGTCAATGTCACGCCGCCGAGAAAGAATTGGCCGCTGCCTTCGAGGGAACCCGCAGTGTTGGTGGCTGGCCCGTTGGAAAAATCAACCAGACCCGTGCCGTTCGCAATCAGCCTGGCATTGCCGCCAGAGCCACTATCGGCAAAGAGCGTTCGACCGCCGCTATTGCTCGTGATTGTGGCATTTCCACCTGAGCTGGTTCCGCGAATGAGCGTCAGACCGTTATTGTTGTTTGTGATCGTGGCATTGCCAGCGTTACTTGTATTAAAAAATGTAACTCGACCGTTGTTGAGATTGGTAATTGATGCGCTGGCGGCCACGCTGGTGTTGTCAAATTCCGTATTGCCACCATTATTGGTGATTGCGGCGTTGGCTGCTGTGGTTGCATTGACAAAAAATGTCGTGCTGCCAGTAGCATTGGAGATGGTGGCATTGCCTGCGGTGGATGTATCAAAGAATATTAGCGTACCCGCATTATTTGTGATGCGGGCGCTGCCTGCGTTGCTGTTTCCCTCGAATCGGGTCGTGCCGCCCGAGTTGTTTATGATGGTGGCGTTCTGGGCGGTTGTCCCGCTGAAAAACCGCGTAAGTCCCGCGGTGCCATTGGTTATGGTCGCGCTGCCAGCATTGCTGGAATTGCTGAAAAGCGTCAGACCGCCCAGATTGCTGATTGTCGCATTCTGAGCCGTGCTGCTGTTGATGAAATCCGTCTCGCCGCCGGTGTTGTTCGTAATAGTTGCGGTGCCACCTTGGCTTGTATCTCGAAACGTTGTGAAATCGCCGGAATTGTTGGTGATGGTGTCGTTGTTCGCCGAACTATTGCCCGAATAGGTCGTATTGGCAGCATAAGCAGTTCCAGAAAGCAGGACCGCAGTCAGTGCAGTCGATACACGCAGTCCTTTACGCAGGTTCATGCCCATTCTTCCCCCCAAATGAGGCTGACGCATCTGGATTTCCCCTCCAGCCTTGTCCAACGATATAGAACTCATTCTTAGCGCGAGTCAAAGCTAACTCATAAAGACAAATACTTAGTTTATGCGCATATTACAGGCGGAGCATGGTGTTTGATCACCAGTGTTGCGAATTTGATACTTAGTTGCGCGAGGCCTGGGTCATTGCGGTGCGAACCTGGCCGAGTATGTGAAGTCTGCTGGAGATCGACTGTTTCCGGCCTTTGGTGTTGCGATATGGAACGTCTTGACATGTCCGAGAGGACGCCACCCAAACAGTGCATCGCCTGAACCGGATATCTCGCGATTTCGAGTACAAGCAATCCGGGATGTGTGCGGCCCCAGGACGACACACCACCTGAATGAACCGCCTTTTGACCTAATAGGGGGCCCGAAATTCGGCCTTTCGTTTGAGTATGGACGGCAACAACGACATGCTAAGTTCGAAACCAATGTTGAATGACTGAAGCGGATGAAAATGCGCAATTTTCAGCGACGGACGAATAAACCTCGGAAGCATACGATTGTAAATCTTTGAGAGATTTGTGGAGATCGCATGAGCGAAAATCATATGGCACGCGGCGTTGTACTCGTGACAGGAGCTTCGGGCTTCATCGGTGTTGAACTGGTCGAGCAGTTGAAGGCGACCGGCTACAGAGTGATCGCCGCTGCGCGAAACAGCAACAAAGCCTGTGCTGACGGGATGGAACGAGTGCTTCTACCTTCATCGGACGAACCGGTCGAGGCCTTCGAACGCATTCTTGGCGGGATCGATCACGTTGTTCATCTGGCCGCTATTCACCACCCCAAGGTTCTCGTGTCCGCCGAGGTCTACCATGCCGTCAATTGCGTTCTGTCAGCCAAACTCGCAAAGGCCGCACATAAAACCATCACAGGCAAATTCGTCTTTGTCTCAACGATACGCGCGCAGTGCGGAAGCGTTCACGAGGGCATCGCGCTGGAAAGCGATCCCGCGCAACCGAGCGACGACTACGGCCGGACCAAGCTCGCAGCCGAGGCCGAAATCGCTGCAGCGCTTACCCGCGGAAATTTCACCATTCTGCGGCCCGTTCTCGTTTATGGTGCCGGTGTAGGGGGTAACTTGGCGACGCTCCTGAAGCTCGCAGCATTGCCCGTGCCGTTGCCGCTGAATTCGCTGGAAGGCAAACGGTCCCTGCTTGATCGCGGGGCGCTTTGCCGCGCTATTATCCATAGTCTGAATGAGGCAGAGACCAACGGTGGCACATTCATCGTTTCCGATGGAGTTCCAGTAACCGTGTCGGAAATCGTTGCTGCCGCCCGCCGCGGTCTGGGCCGAACGCCCAATTTGTTTTCCTTCCCGCCCTGGCTACTGAACATTGCGACGCGCGTGACGGGCCAGAGCGATCGCCGGAAAAGACTGAATGGGGACCTCGTGGCAAGTTCAGCGAAATTGCAATCGACGGGCTGGAATGCCGTCGACAATCCCTGTCGCCAAATTGAAGTTCTATCCGGCACGCTCCCATCACGGGTTCATCCGCTTTAAGGAAGATGTATCTGGCGGGTGTTTCGGCGCGGCGTATCGGGGATATCGGAACCTGATATCTCAACCGACCTACCGCGCGATAGCCGCCCGGGTAAGCCTCCGAGGCAGCTTTTGGGATAAATCACAACACCCAGAATGCGGGAAAGCCATACAAATTGGCGAGCAGGATAATCTAGCGGTGTTGCAACAGGCTTGAGCGACTCTATCTTTGGTTGCAAACGGCCGTCAAAGCCAGGGTGGAGGCATGCCGTGGCTTTGACGATTGGTGTGGCTAGTGTCCTATGCCAGCTCGAGCATTGCGGCAGGGCTGAAGCTTTTCAGGTTTTCCGTGTCGCCACTGCGAACTTTCTTGATCCACGAGGGATCGTTCAAAAGAGCACGGCCGACTGCGATCAGGTCGAACTCTTCGCGTTCAAGACGGCGAACCAATTTGTCCAGGCTTTCAGGTTGGGAACTCTCGCCGCCGAAGGCGGCCAGGAATTCGCCGGACAGTCCCACCGACCCCACGCTGATTGTGGCAGCGCCCGTCAGCTTTTTTGCCCAGCCTGCAAAATTCAGGCCTTCTTCGCCGTCGATTTCCGGAAATTCAGGCTCCCAGAAGCGCCGCTGCGAGGCATGGAATATATCAACGCCCGCCTCCGCAAGGGGCACGAGCCAATCGGCCATTTCGTTTGGCGTCTCCGCCAGCCGGTAGCTGTAATCCTGCTGCTTCCATTGACTGACGCGCAGGAGAACAGGGAAATCCGGTCCAACCGCACTGCGGACGCTCTTCACCACCTCGGCGGCAAATCGTGCGCGCTCCTTGAGCGTCGCTCCGCCAAAATGATCTGTCCGCTTGTTGCTTCCTGCCCAGAAGAACTGGTCTATGAGATAACCGTGCGCCCCGTGGATTTCGACCACGTCAAAACCCAGTCGTTTGGCGTCTGCGGCTGCCCGGGCGAATGCAGCGATTGTATCGGCGATGTCTTCGTCCGTCATTGCGTTGCCACGCGGCTGGCCGGGACCGAGTAGACCGGAAGGACTTTCAACCGGTGATGGCGGACGCCAGTCAGTCGTCGGATGGGATGTGGAACCGGTGTGCCAGATCTGCGGGCCCATTTTGCCGCCCGCTGCGTGTACTTCTTCGATGACGTGCGCCCATCCATCCAAGGCGGCCTTGCCATGAAAGAACGGAATATCCGGGTGATTTTTGGAAGCAGGTCGGTCAATCACCGTTCCCTCCGACAGGATCAGTCCCACGTCGCCTTCAGCACGCCGCCGATAATAGGCTGCCACATTCTCGCCAGGCACGCCGCCAGGGGAAAATGTGCGCGTCATTGGCGCCATGACGATGCGGTTCTTGAGTTCCAATGATTTGATCTTGAATGGCTTGAAGAGGGCAGCCACTTGCGGTGCAGACATTGATAGGTACTCCGATTGTGTTGAAGCACACAGGTATATATTGTAAACCTAGTGTCAATAAGGCACTTAATGTAGATCAGGTATACAGGAGGAAACCATCATGACCGAGGATCGGAACAAAATGTGCGCCGTACACGGTCCCAGTCGCCTTCTGCTCGATCAGATCGCTGACAAATGGTCCGTGCTCATTCTGTCGCTGCTCTGTGGCAATCCCCTGCGTTTCAATGAAATAAAGCGCCGCATCGACGGCATTACGCAGAAGGCGCTCACCGAAGCCTTACGGCGGCTGGAGCGAAACGGAATGGTATCGCGACACGTCATTCCCATCTCTCCGATTGCCGTTGAATACAGTGTCACGCCGCTCGGCCACACGCTGAAGGAGCCATTTGGTGCTCTATGCACCTGGGCGCTGGAGCATGAGCACGAGGTTGAACAAGCTCGGCAATCGTTCGACCAACGCGCAATCGGTTATACAACCTCACCTGGCGGTGAGCGCGACATGAAGGCCGCTATTGATTGAACGGTACGGACTAGAATTTCTTTCTGGTTTTACCGCATCGGCACCGCGCGGACCAATAAACCCGAAACCCCATGATTTAAAGAATACCATTTCTGTCGAGATTAAATCGCGGAGGTTAGGCTTCCAGCTTCACTCATGATCCTGGAGCATCGATGACCAGACGGACAGACCAATTGAGTTTGGGCGCCTTTCTCTATCCGACAGGCCACCATATCGCCGCCTGGCGGCACCCGCAGGCACAGGCCGATGCCGGGTCGAACTTCGCGCATTATGCGGAGCTGGCGCGGATTGCAGAGGCAGCCAAGTTCGACCTGATCTTCATGGCCGATGGTGTCGGTACGCGCGGAACGGATACGGAGGCGCTGAGCCGTACGGCCATCCGTTATGTCGCGCAGTTCGAGCCATTGACGCTTCTCTCGGCGCTTGCCGCCCTGACCGAGCGGGTCGGCTTCGTCGCAACGGCGTCCACGACCTACAACGAACCCTACCATATCGCCCGGAAGTTTGCGTCGCTTGATCACATCAGCGGCGGCCGCGCAGGCTGGAACCTTGTGACATCGGCGAGTGAAGATGAAGCGCAGAATTTCAACCGTGACCACCATGTCGCCCATGCCGAGCGCTACGACCGTGCCGAGGAATTCGCGGATGTCGTGCGCGGATTGTGGGACACCTGGGAACAGGATGCGTTTCTGCGTGATAAGGATAGCGGCATCTTCTACGATCCGGCCAAGCAGCATCTGCTCAATCATCGGGGCAAGCACTTCAAGGTTCGCGGGCCGCTCAATGTCTCGCGGGCGCCGCAGGGGCATCCTGTCATCGTGCAGGCGGGTTCGTCGGAACCGGGCAGGGATCTTGCCGCCCGTACTGCCGAAGTCATATTCACGGCTCACCAGACGATCGAGGATGCACGTGCATTCTACAGCGACGTCAAGGGCAGGCTTGCCCGTTTTGGCCGTTCGCCTGACGATCTTAAGATCATGCCTGGTATTTTCCCGGTCATTGGCAAGACCGAATCGGAGGCACGGGAAAAGTTCGAACAGATCCAGGAACTCATTCACCCGGCGGTGGGGTTGTCGCTGCTGAATGGAATGGGCGGAGATGTCGATCTGTCAACCTATCCGCTGGATGGACCGGTTCCCGAGGTCACGGAAACCAATGGCAGTAAAAGCAGGCAGAAGCTGCTGCTCGATCTGGCCCGCCGCGAAAACCTGACCATCCGCCAGTTGTATCTGCGGGTGGCAGGTGCGCGCGGTCATTGGCAAATTGTCGGAACACCCGAACAGATCGTCGACCAGATGGAAGAATGGTTCACCACCGGTGCGGCCGATGGTTTCAACGTCATGCCGCCGCATCTGCCGGTTGGCCTGACGGATTTTGTCGAACACATCGTGCCGGAGCTGCGCCGCCGCGGTCTGTTCCGTACGGACTATGCCGGCCGCACCTTGCGTAGCCATCTCGGGCTGCGCGAGCCGTCGCACCCGGCGCAGGCGGCTGTTGCAGCCGAATGAAACGATTGACAGCGAAAGAGGTGGCATCATGACCAACCCTGTTCATCTGAAAATCCGCAATGTCAGCCGACACTTCAATGTCAACGGCACGACGCTGACAGCCCTTGACGATGTCAGTCTTGACATCAAAGCGGGCGAGTTCGTGACCATTGTCGGGGCGAGCGGCTGCGGCAAGTCGACCTTGCTTCGCCTCGGCGCAGGTCTCGATGTCGAGCACGACGGCGTGATTGAACACGGGGGCAGGCGCGTCGATGGTCCCAGCCTCGACCGGGGTATCGTCTTTCAGGAGCCGAGGCTTTTCCCGTGGTTGACCGTCGAGCGCAATGTTGCCCTCGGGTTGGAGAATACGGCTTTTTCCAAAGCGGAAAAGCGCCAGCTGGTGAGCGAGCAGATCGCGCTCGTTGGCCTTTCGGGCTTTGAAAAAGCCTATCCGCATCAGCTGTCCGGCGGCATGGCGCAGCGTGCCGGGATTGCCCGCGGCCTCGTCAACCGGCCGGATGTGCTGTTCCTGGATGAACCCTTCGGAGCGCTGGATGCCATTACCAAGACAAGGCTGCAAGGCGAGCTGCAGCAGATATGGGTAACGGAAAAGTTTACCATGGTGCTGGTGACCCATGATGTCGACGAGGCGGTCTATCTGGGAGACCGGGTGGTGGTCATGTCGCCGCGCCCGGGCAGGATCCGGCAGATCGTGCCGGTGGATTTACCGCATCCGCGCGAGCGCACATCCCCGGAGCTCGCCGCCATCCGCAATGAGGTGCTTGATATTCTCAACGGCACCACCGGCGAGGCGCCGAAGCCGGTATCCCGGCCGGTCGCAGCAAAACGACCTGCCGCACCCGCACACCCCATTCATGCCGCGCATCGCACCAAACATGCACAGCCGGCCTTTTCGACAACGGAGATATGAGATGACATTCTCAACGATTTTGCGGCGGACGGCCCTGGCTGTCTTCACCGTTTCCCTTCTGACGGCGCCTGTACGTGCGGCCGAGCCTTTGACGATCCATGTCGGCTACGCGGCCATCGGCGTCGACAACCGGCCCTTTGCCGAGGGCACATCGGCTGCAACGGCGCGGGCTGGCGAATATCTCGAAAAGGAATTCGCCAACGATCCCAACATCAAGATCGAATGGTTCTTCTTCAAGGGTGCCGGGCCCGCCGTCAACGAGGGGTTCAGCAACGATCAGCTCGATTTCGCCTATCAGGGCGATCTTCCGGCGCTGATCGGCCGGGCGAACGGTTTGAAGACCAAGTATCTCCTGGCCAGCGGCGCGCGCAAGCCGCTTTACCTCGCCGTGGCCAAAGATGCCGATATCAAGTCGGTTGCGGATTTGAAGGGCAAGAAGGTCGCCTATCAGCGCGGCACCAATGGCCATCTCTCGGCGATCAAGATTCTGGAAGCCAACGGCCTGACGGAGAAGGATATCCAGGTCATCAACCTCGACAGTGCCGGTACGGTCGCCGCACTGACCAGTCAGGACATCGATGCCGCCTTCGGCGATACGCAGCTGATCAATCTTGCGGCCAAAGGCAATGCCAAGGTGATCTATACGACCAAGGGGCAGGATCCGCGCTATGGCCGCAATGCCGGTATTATTGCCCGCGAGGATTTCATTGAAAAGCATCCCGAGATCACGCAGCGCGTTGTGGATGCGTTCGTCAAAGCAGCCCAATGGTCATCCGACGAGCCGAACCGCGCCGCGCTGTTCGAGCTCTGGCACAAATCAGGCACGCCGATCCCCATTCTCGAAGACTATTTCAGCAACGACACGCTCGCTTACCGTAATTCGCCGCTGATCGATGGTCTCCTTGTCTCCCAGTATCAGGAGCAGGGCGTCAAGGCGAAGGCGTTCGGCCTGATCCGCCGCGAGGTGAGCACCGATGGATGGTTCGAGCCGAAATATCTGAAGGCTTCACTTGAAAAACTGGGGCTGCAGACTTTCTGGCAAGCCTATGGTGCCGACGGCAAGCCGGCCGGTTCCTGAACAGGACATGCTGTTGGGTGGCAGACCATAGCATGAGCAGTTTTACAGATACGGCCACTGGCGCAGTTGGCGCCGTCGGCAGCGACAAGACAACAGGATGGAAGCGCCTTGGAAACCGGCGCGCTGTACGGCGTGCAGCCATTGGCCTGATCCTGCCGGTGATGCTGGTTTTGTACTGGTGGCTGGCGTCAAGCCGCGGCTGGCTGCCCGAGCAGATCCTGCCATCGCCCGCCTATGTCTATTCCACCGCGGTTGAAATGATCGCGTCCGGCGAGATATTCTATCATGCGGGCATGAGCCTGCGGCGGGTGGTCTTCGGATTTCTGTTCGGGGCGATTGCCGGATTGTCGCTGGGCATGGCGATGGGGCTGTCACGCACCGCCGACGACTATATGCGGCCGCTCTTTCTGGCCCTTGCGCAGATACCCACCCTGGGCTGGATTCCGCTCCTGATGCTGATTTTCGGTATCGGGGAGACCTTGAAGATCATCGTCATCGCCAAGGGTGCGCTGGTGCCGATGACGATGAATACCGCTGCCGGTATCCGTTCGGTTCCCGCAAATTATGTCGAAGTCGGCCGCGCCTTGCGGTTCAGCCGCCTGCAGACATTGCGGCTGATCGTTCTGCCGGGCGCGGCGCCCTCGATCTTTACCGGCGTGCGCTACGGTCTGACGCATTCCTGGACCGCGCTGGTCGGCGTGGAACTGCTCGCATCATCGGAAGGGCTTGGCTACCTGCTGGTGTGGGGACGCCAGATGTTCTGGCTCGATGTGGTGATCGTGGCAATGATCGTCATCGGTGTCGTCGGCTTTGTGATGGACAAGGGATTTGATCTCGCGGAAAGCTATCTGCAGCGCTGGAAGCGAAGCGAGGGTGAGGCATGACCGTTCTGTCCGCCATGCAAACGCCGAAGGCCGTGAAGATCAGGCGCGGGCTGACCTTGCCAGTCTTTTTGCTGATCCTTTGGGAGGTGGCGAGCCGCAGCGGTTTGGTCGATGCGCGTTTTCTTCCCTCCCTGGAAGATGTTTTCCTCACCGCAAAGCGGGAACTCGTTGATAACAACCTGTTCGGTGAACTTGCCGCCAGCCTCTTCCGCAATATCGCCGGGTTCGTCATCGGCTCGGCGATCGGCATTGTGTTCGCAACCCTTCTGGCGCTGTCGCGGTGGGCCGATGCCCTCGTCACCCCTACATTCAACGGGTTCAAGCAGATATCCCTTCTGGCCTGGATACCGCTGATTTCCATCTGGTTCGGATTTGGCGAACAGGCAAAGATTGTCTTTGTCGCCATCGCTGCCTTCATTCCGGTTGTTCTGAATACCTATGAGGGAATGCGCAATGTGCCGCGCGATCTGATCGAGGTCGGCCGGGCGCTGAAATTCACGCCGGTGCAGCGTGTCACCCGCATCTTCCTGCCCGCCGCCATGCCATCCATCGCCACCGGCGTTCATCTCGGCCTGATCTATTCCTGGCTGGCAACCGTTGGCGCCGAATATTTTCTCGCCGTTGGGCCCGGCATCGGCGGATTGATCATTGCCGGACGCGAGCGGTTCGATATGGCTCTGGTCATGGTTGGCGTCATCATCCTCGGTCTGGTCGGCTTTTTTCTCAACCGGCTTGCTGCTGCCGGGGAAGCCTACCTCCTGCGTTGGCGCGTCACGGCGCACTGAACTCGATGACCGATCCAGGACACCGTCAGGGCTTTATCGGGTGTGGCTGCATCAATTTGTCAAGCGACAGATTCCCGGCGCCGCCAACGACCAGGGCAAACATGCCGCCCGCAATGGCGAGGTCCTTCTCGAAATGCAGCAGCTCGTTCTGGTTGGCGAAATTGGTGTGGAACAGCAGCGCGGTCAGCAGGCAGAATATCCCCAGTGCCAAAGCGCCAAGGCGGGCGTAACAGCCAAAAGCGATGGAGATGCCAGCGCAGATCTGAAGGGCGATGGTGGCCAGGGCAAGCGGTGCGTTCACGCCGAGCTTTGCCATGACTGCAATTGTCCCATCCAGGTTTGCGGCCAGCGTAAAACCCTCGTGCAGAAATATCCAGGCCAGCAACAGCCGGCTGAACAGCATCAAAACATCGGCGAGATGCGTGCCTTTTGCCATCATGTTCACGACGTTTTCTCCCTTTTGGCTGGCGAAAAAGGCAGGCGGCGGTGAGCCGCCTGCCTTAGCGTTATTTGGTGCCGTTTGAGGCAATGAATTTTTGCAGGTCTTCAAGCTCTTCACAGCCATTCGGACAGAGCCGTGTCAGCGATGCCACCTGCTCGTTTGCCTTGTCCATTTTGCCGGTCTCGACATAGAGCTCGCCCAAATATTCACGGGCGGCCTTGTGATCAGGCTGGAGTTCCAAGGCTTTGGTATAATAGGTCAGGGATGTTTCGAAATCACCTGTCTTGCGCAGTGTGTAGCCGAGAAGGTTGTAGACGTCGGCCTGTGGGCTGTCTTCGGCCAGTCCACGCAGCTCCTCCAAAGCGCCGGTATAGTTCTTTGCTGCGATCTTTGCGCGCGCGGATGTCAGATCCGGAGCGCCTGCCGTCTCCATATTATCGACGGCGTAGGCCGGGGCGACAATGGTGCCGGGCATAAGGGTTGCAGCAGTGACAAGGCTTACAAAGCCGATGAATGCATTCTTGATCATGATCCTATCTCCTTTGTGTTTCTAAGCCTGGACGGTGGCCGTGAAGCCGTAGGCGTTGCCGTCCTTGACGAAGGTGCCCGAGCCGGGGAACGGAAAGTGTGAACCGCAGATCTGTATTTTGTCGGCGATCACACGATCGATGAGCTTGCGGCGGGTGGTAATGGCGGTCGGGCCATCCTGATCATAGCTGCCTTGCCATTCCGGGTGGGGCGCGAGCAGGGCAGGCACGTACATCGTGTCGGCCGAGACAAGCAATTGCTCATTGCCAGAGGCGACAAGGAAAGCGGAGTGTCCGGGTGTATGACCAGGCGCCGCAATCAGGTGTATGCCGGGGGCGACTTCCGCGCCATCCTTGACCAGATGCCAATTCTTCCATGTCGGGAAAACCTGGGCAATACGCTTGCCGGCCGGTTTGCGGCCCTCTGCAAGCTTGTCAACGCGTCCCGGTTCGGTCCACCAATTATATTCGGTCTCGTTCACGACCAGTTCGGCATTTGGAAATACCGGGGCATTCGTCTCCTTTTCCATCAATCCCCACACATGATCGGGGTGGAAGTGGGAGATGATGACGGTGTCGATCTTTGTGTGATCTATTCCGGCCGCCTGCATGTTTGCCGGCAGATGGGTGGCATTCGCCTGCCATTGGCCAACGCCGGAGCCCGCATCCATCATCACCAGCCGGTCACCGATTTTCAGCACGACGACAGTCAGCGGAATGGGCATGAATTCAGTGGTCAGGCCCGCCTTTGCCAAGGCCTGCTTGGTCTCATCGACAGAAGCATTTTTGATGAATGCCGGGTCATGGGGTTTGCGCCAGATGCCGTCATAGATGGCCGTGATCTCGACCGATCCGACCTTGTATTTGTAAAAGCCCACGGACGGTTCGATTGGCATTTCAGCCCATGCCGGCGGGATAAATTCGAGTTGCCTGGAAAGCCCGAAGGCCGCCGCAGCGGCCGCGGACCCGAGAACGGCGCGACGTGTAATGTCGAACATTGGAATTCTCCTTCAATGGAAAGCTCTAGCCAAACGGAGAACATGGTTCGATCAGTGCCTCCGCTGATGAAATAGATTGAGATCAGCAGGGGTTTATTCGCATTGGCCGTAGGTTTTTATGCAAGGCATTGAAAATGTTGGAGTAATTCTGACGGACAGGAGCTGCGCAAGGCACCGTAAAACGGTGTAAGATGAGCATTCTGCGCCAGCGGCGAAATAATTTGCGGGTTTCGGGAATATTCTGACGTTGCGTTCGATCTAGGTAACAAACGGCTTGTGGAATTTCGGAGAGGATTCAAGCGCGGCGACCGTGCCGCTTGGGAACACCATGACACAAATACACCCGGCAACCATATCCATGCTTGTTCCAAATTCCACCCGTGCGGCGCTTGCCTGGCGGTTGCGGGTGGCGGGTATGCGCGCATTTCTGGCAAATGTGCTGTCGCGGTGCACCCCAGGCGGGCAAGGCGGGGAATTGCCGGGCCTCATTGTGCATATGGCAGGGCTGGCGGGTCATGGCGTCGCCTCGGAAAGGGTGCGCCCTGCGGCCGATGCTACAGCGCGATTTAACCGGCTGATCATTCCGCATTTGGATGCCGCTTACAATTTTGCCCGCTTTCTGAGTCGTGACGGGGACGCCGCGCAGGATATTGTTCAGGATGCTTTCCTGCGCGCCTATCGCAGCTTTGACGGGTATCGCGGCGGTGACGCGCGATCCTGGGTCTTTGCCATTGTCAGGAATTGCTACCATGTCTGGCTGCAGGAAAATCGCCGCAAGTCTCGCGTTGAAATGCCTCTGACGGACAATAGTGACGGGGTGTCAGCCTCTATCGCCGAGAACATCGCCACCGAAGAGGATACGCCCGAGGCCGCTTTGATCCGCAAGACGGAATCCGAGCATGTCCGTATGGTCATATATTCGCTCCCCGATGCGTTGCGTGAAATATTGGTGTTGCGCGAACTTGAACAGCTTTCGTATCGGCAGATTGCCGACATCACAGACCTGCCCATTGGGACGGTCATGTCACGGCTCGCCCGTGCCCGGCAGGAATTCGCCAAGGCTTGGCACGGTGAAGCCAGCAACGAGGCGGCAGCATCATGAGCGAGACCAAACCGGAAAAATGCTCCGACTGGGCTGTCATGCTGCACGGCTTCATCGATGGCGAGCTCGACTCAATGCACGCGCTGCAATTTGAAGAGCACCTTGCCACCTGTGCAAACTGTACAGCGGAGCTGGAGAAGTTCACGGAACTGAAAAACATCATAGGTCAGGGTGGTGTCCGGTGGCAGATGCCCGAGCGTGTTCGCGAGCGGATCGTGTCAGCACTTTCACATGAGATCGACGGAGCGCCATCAAGCTCCCCCGCATCGGCATATCGCCTCGCCACGTGGCGGACAGCCGCGGATTTCATCAGGCGCTGGAGTTTTGTTCCGTCATTCGCGGCATTGGCTGCAAGTATTTTTCTCGTATTGTCGGTGCCGCCCCAGACCGCTGTACTCCAGGATGAGATTCTTGCCAGCCACGTGCGATCCCTGCTCGTCGACCACCTGACCGATGTGCAGACATCCGATCAACATACCGTTAAACCCTGGTTCAACGGCAAGATCGATTATTCTCCGCCGGTCATCGACCTCTCAGCACAGGGTTTCCCCCTTGTCGGCGGCCGCGTGGACTATATCAACGGCAGGGTGGTGGCGGTTCTGGTGTACCGCCGACACGGTCATGTCATCAATGTGTTCGTCTGGCCGGCATCTCCCATTGCGGCGGCAAGCAGGACACGCGAGGGCTATAATTTTGCCGAATGGTCCAGTGGCGGCCTGACATTCTGGGCGGTGTCGGATGTCAGCGTTGCTGATCTTGCGGCCTTCCGCGCGGATTTTGTCGCGGCTGTCGAGAAGTAGGGATCAAAGGAACAGGTCTTCGAATGACGGGCCTCAGCGGCTCATCCCCATGCTCATGTTCGTTAGGCCGGCTGTACGAGATTGGCCATCAGTCTGAACGCGCCTGGCACCAGCTTGTCGAGCTGATGATGCAGGACAAGGCCGGTGTGGGTGTGCCTGCCCTTGCCGATGCGGGCTGAGATCAGCCCGCCGTTCAGCGGCTGTTCGTTGGCATCATGCATGGACAATAGCGGCTCATAGGCATTGTCAAAATCCGACGCGAAATAAAGTCCGCGTTCCTTGTCCCATCCGTCCCAATCGGCTGGCCCAATGATGTTGGGGCCTGTCAGCAGGGGGTGTCGGGGTGACAATATCATTACCGGGGCGTGGGGATCGGTCACGCGCCAACGCAGTGACGGTGATCCGATTTTCAGATAGCGCGGCGGCGTGACGCTGGAAATCCAGCCGTCACTGGGACGATGGTACAGCGTGACGAGATGACCGCCGTTTTCAACAAAATTGTGAATGCGCGAAGTCGCTGTGCTCAGGTCTTTCCGCAGGCCGAATGTGAAAATGCCGACGACTATGGTGGTAAAATACGAGAGGTCGCCGCCAAGGGCCTCCGTGTCGAGTTCCGTGACATCCAGTCCCATGCGCTGAAGCCACAGGGCGACCTTGTCGGCTCCGCCACCGACGTAGCCAATTTTGGCGCCTTCCGGCAGCTTCAAGTCCAGCGTCAACACTCGTAGCCGTTCAGGGGCGATGAATACCGAGCGTCCGGTGTGCGGGTAGGAAATGGATGTGGTGCGCATGGCCGGGTGCCCGGATATCTCCGGTGTGATCTGGGTGATCCCGGCGGGCAGCGTCTCCGGAGCAGACAGCAGCCATTTGCCGTCCTGCGGCTTGATTGTCCAGCCGGGCGGCGCGTCAAAGCGCAAAGCAACCGCGGGATCCATCCCGTCGACCCCGATCTGCCAGCTGCGCGTCTGGTCACCGCGTTTGGCGATGATGGCCTCGGGCAGGAGTGTCAGGGAATGCCTGGGCACGATGCTCAATGGCTCTTCAAGATCGAACGTGCCTTGAACCTGCCGGTTGCCAATTCTGGCGGTAACATTGGCGAAAGCCACGCCGTTTCCACCGAGGCTTGACCAGGTGCGTCCATATGGGTTTGTCAGCGCTGCCGCTGCAGACGCTTCGATGTCGAAGGACCGAGACCTTGCGGCGTCCTGCGATCGCGTAACAGTTACGCCGGATGGCAGCATGATCGATATATCGCCGGGGAGCGGGATGGACGGATTGTCCATGTGCACCGTAATGCGGCCGGTGCTTTCGGGTGACAGGTGCTGCGGTTCTGTAACCGCCCGCACGTCTATCCCGGCCGTTTCAAGCAATGCCGCGTCAATTTCCCGACGCTTGCGATCCAGCCGATGTCCGTGCCGTGCCATGAAGTCCGGTGAGGCCAGCGTTTGGATACTGTCGACATGGCCGGCAGCACCCAGGAGGAACGCGGTGATGCGGTCGCGGTCTGGAAAGGCTTGGATGGCTGCATTGAGGGCGTCGTGGACCGATGCGAGCGCTTGGCTCACGGAATGATCTGCAGTGTTGGCAAGCTCTGCAAATGTCGCTGGAATGTCTTCGAGAATGGAACACTCGGATCGGCTTCCCCTCGGACCATACAGCAGATGCAGCGGCCACGCCGATCGCGGCATATCGCGCCAGATCCCCATGCCCTGGGAGGCATGATAGGCGCGTGACCATTCGCCGATATGATCGTAAGCGGCTCCTGTTGCCGCTTCGGTACCCGAGGCGTCGATGGCAATCGTTGTATCCGGCGGGGGAATCTCGTCATCATAGGTGTCGCCGCCGCCCGGCCAGGCGGGAAGGTAGTACTTGGCCACGCGCCACGGCGTCAGGCCCTCGGCAAAATGTTCGGGATAGGCCTCGGCATCCGCTGCGAGGGCAATGGCCGCTTCGGCAGCGCGGGTCATGGCGCGGTGATGACCATGCTGTCCGGGAACATCCAGAAATGTTGGAATGACGATATCCGGCCGCTCCTGCCGATAGGCGCGCACCAGGCGCTCGACGATGCGCTTTTCGTCCCATCGGGCAAATGTCGCGTCGCCGTCCTTGGAAAAACCGAAATCATGCACCGGGTCTTCCGGCCCGTGTCCGAGCCAATGGACATCCGCATCGAGCTGCCTGGCCGCCTCCTCCAATTCACGCGATCGCAGCACGCCGAGCGCCCCCAGTCGCTCCGGCCCGAGCGCATTCTGCCCGCCTTCGCCACGGGTCGAGCAGGCGATCACAACCCGCATTCCCAGGCCGAAGCGGAACATGGCCAAGAGACCGTTCTGCTCGTCATCGGGATGAGCGCCGGTGTTCATGACAGTCACGGTCGATGTCAATCGGGACAGCGCATGGTGCAGCCGGACGAGGGCCGGCCGGGACTTTTGTCGTTCGATCCGCTTATGGGACGTCAGCACGATATCCTCCTGCCGCTTATAACGTGTTGTGGGCTATGTCTGTTGGCGATGTATCGAGTTTGGGGGTCACGACTTCGAAGAGCGGCAGCGCGGCCGCGCCAAGTGCGGCAGTCAATTGACCCGTCTGGCCGCGCTGGACGCGCGGGAGCGAGCGCACACGGCGGCTCGCTACTGACACCGGCAAATGATGCATGGCGGAAATGATGTCATCGATGATTGCATCCGGCATGGCTCCGCCCAGCATCACGGTTTCCGGATCAAGAATATTTTCCAGCATCGAAACCATCGGGCTCAAATAGTCTGCGGCCTCGCCAATCCACGCTCTGAGAACGGGATGGTTGGCGGTATGAAGGGCTTCAAGGTCGGAAAATTCGCTGGCGGCGATGCCTGCCTCGCGCAGCTTTTCCTTCAGGGCATGCAGCGAGGCGTAGAGTTCGAGGCAGCCGCTCTGGCCGCACGGGCATTGCTTTCCGCGCGGTGCGACCACGATGTGTCCGATTTCACCGGCATTGCCGAAAGCACCGCGGAACGGTGTTCCCTCGTGGATGACGCCAAGGCCGATACCGGCTCCGAAGTAAATCATGCAGAAATCAGAAATTGTCTGGCCGGCACCGAACAGCCGTTCGCCTACCACGGCGGCGGTGGCGTCGTTTTCAACGATGACCAGTTCGCCGCTCGCCTCGGATAGAACTTTTGCAGTGTCAATCGCTCCCCAGCCGGGAAGGGTGGTTGGGCCAACGGACGTCATACCATCGATCTCAAACGGTCCGGGCATCACCACGCCGATACCAAGCAGCTTCGATTTGAAGAGGCCCCGAATCTTGTCCACCTCGCCGACAAAGCGGGGAATGAAATGTTCGGGCGTGGTGTTTTTGACGGGAACGATTTCCTTGGAACGCACTTGGCCGGCGAGGTCCAAAACAACGATCACCATGTGATCCGCGGCAATCTCGATGCCGATGGTAATGGCCCCCTCGGGATTGACTGCGAACTGTATGGGAGGCTGGCCGCGACCGGACCGCAGGCGTCCGACTTCCATCAGCAGGTTGTCGTTTACCAGTTCATCAACGATATTGGCCACCGCCTGGGCGGTCAGCTGCGTGAGCTTGGCGATGTGCATGCGTCCCAGCGAGCCATGAATGCGCACGACGTCCAGCACAACGCGCCGGTTGTGATGCCGGCTGCGCTCGGGGTTTTTGCCGATGGCAATCTGATGCGTACCGCTCATCTGTCGGGTCATATCACAAACCTTCGATTCCAGTCTTTTACCGATATCTCCAAGAGGTGTTCTGACGCAATACAATAATTCAAGTAAAGTATGTTATTGACAAATCATCGCTGACGGTGAAGCTTATAAGTAAGCCGCGACAACGTTCGCGGTTGCTGCAGCAGAAACATTGCCATGCGGTGGGATGAGGTCATGGGCATCGCCGATGCCTGGGGAACAAGGAAGCTCTGCATCCGATGATGGATATGGCAGGGCACAGGAGGTTTATATGCGTAAAGGAATTCTATTGGCCGGTCTGCTTGCCGGAGTCGCCACGTTTGCCGCAAGCACGGCGCAGGCGGTCGAGATCGAATATTGGCAGTATGTGTACGAAACCCGCGTCAAGGCAATGGATCAGCTGATTGCCAATTTCGAGAAGGCCAATCCCGGCATCACCGTCAAGCAGACGACCTTCCCCTATGCCGATTACCAGACACGCATCGTTGCAGCCAATATGGGCGGCAAGGGTCCGGATGTCATGCAACTGTTTTACGGATGGCTCGACAAGTTCGTTGCGGGCAAGCTGCTGCAGCCGCTGCCGGTCGACACGTTTCCGCACGACAAGATTGAAAGCGACTTCTTCCCCATCGTGACAGCGATGAAAAGGGGCAATGACTACTATGGCCTGCCGACGGCTGTCCGCTCGCTGGCGCTGTTCTACAACAAGAAATTGCTGAAAGAAGCGGGCATTGAAAATCCGCCGAAGACGCTGGACGATTTTGTTGCAGCGGGCGTTGCGACAACCAAGCGCGATGCAGCCGGAAACCTTGTCGTCGCCGGCACCACGCTGGATATGGCAGGGCAGGATCACCAGTGGTGGCGTGAAATTCTCATCCGGCAATATGGCGGCGAACCCTATTCGGCCGACAATAGCAAGGTCACATACAACAGTGACGCCGGCATCAAGGCCCTGAAGTTCTACACCAGCCTGCAGACGGAGAAGAAGATCGGCCAGGTCGGCTTCATGGACGAAGGCCAGGCGGCGTTTCGCGCTGGTATGGCGGCCATGACCATCGACGGGACGTTCCGTCTCGGCTCCTTCAAGACGATCAACACCTTCGAATGGGGCGTCACCGAACTGCCAGCCAATGCGGAAGGCGTGCGGTCGAACTATGCGAGCTATTTCGCCAATGGTATCGGCGCACGCGTCAGCGGGGAAAAACTGGAAGCGTCGAAGAAGTTCCTGGCCTATATCTCGTCACCGGAAGCCATGGACATCTGGCTGAAGACAGTGGGCGAGTTGCCCGCGCGCCGTTCCGCCGCCCTGACGGAAGCCAATCTGGCCGATCCGATCTTTGGCCCGTTCCTCAAGGGTCTTGAATATGCGCATACCACGCAATTCGTCGACGAGGCCGCGCAACGCCAGACGGCCATGGACATGACCAACCGTGTTCTTCTGGAAGGACAGTCGCCGGAAGCCTCGATTGCCCAGGCGGCAACCGCCGAACAGGCAATCATCGATTCTGCCAAGAAGTAAGGGCACCGTCCAATGGTCTCCACACCTGTCAATACGGAAGGGGCGGTCGCAAGCCGCCCCACCGGGCCCGTGTGGGACCGGCTGTCCATGAAAACCAAGCGGCTGATCTGGGTTTGGTCGTTTCTCGCCCTGCCCATCCTGTTCTACAGCGTCATCCGTTTCTATCCGACCCTGCAAGCCTTCTGGCTGTCGCTGACGGATTGGGATCTGATGCGGCCGCCGGTGTTCATCGGTCTGGGCAATTACGAGCGGTTGTTCACCGATCCGCAGTTCTGGAAAGTCTTCCGCAATACCTTCACCTATCTGTTGATCGGCACACCAATCAGCCTGCTCCTTGCATTCACCATAGCTTATTATCTCGATCGCGTGCGGTTCATGCACGCCTTCATCCGGGCGCTGTATTTCCTGCCGTTTCTGACCACGGCAGCCGCCATGGCCTGGGTATGGCGATGGTTTTATCAGCCGGCACCGATCGGCGTCATCAACGATGTCCTCGGGCTTTTCGGCTTGCCGCAGCAGCCGTTCATCCGATCAGTCAGTCAGGCATTGCCATCCATCATGGTGACCTCGATTTGGGCTGGTCTTGGCTTCCAGATCATTATCTTCATGGCTGGTCTGCGCGCCATTCCCGGTACCTACTATGAAGCCGCCCGCATCGATGGCCTCGGCGAGTGGGCCATCCTGCGCCGCATCACCTTGCCGTTGCTCAAACCAACGACGGTCTTTCTGGTGGTTTTTTCCTCCATCGGCTTCCTGCGGATTTTCGATCAGGTCTACAACATGACCACCAACGATCCCGGCGGTCCCTTGGGCTCGACGAAACCCCTGGTGCTGATGATCTTCCAGACAGCGTTTTCATCCTACCAGATGGGTTATGCGGCGGCACAGACGGTTGTCTTGTTTTCCATCCTGCTGGTGGTGTCATTGCTGCAGCTGCGCGTCTTGAGGGATAAATGATATGACGAGTGCTACGCTCCCGAAGCCGGCAGGATTGTACCGCGCCAACATAAAACCCGCGCAGATCATTGTCTGGACGCTTCTTCTGATCGGCGGTCTGATCATGATCACGCCGCTGCTGTTCATGTTCTCCACCTCGCTGAAGACGGCAGGTCAGGTCTACGATCTGCGCATCATTCCTACAGCGCCGACATTGGAGAACTATGCCAAGGTGCTGCTCGACGGCCGCTTCATGCGCTGGTTTCTCAATTCCAGCATTGTCGCCGTCACGGTGACGCTTTCCAACGTTTTCTTCGACAGCCTTGTCGGCTACACGCTGGCCAAGTTCGAATTCCGCGGCCGCTACCTGATTTTCCTTGCCATCTTGTCGACGCTGATGATTCCGACCGAGATGCTGGTTATTCCGTGGTATCTCATGTCAAGCCAGCTCGGCTGGCTGGATAGCTATTGGGGCATCATGTTCCCGGGCATGATGACGGCTTTTGGGACTTTTCTGATGAAGCAGTTCTTCGACACCATCCCCAACGACTTTCTGGAAGCTGCGCGGATCGATGGTCTGAACGAGTTCCAGATCTGGTGGAAGGTGGCGATGCCGCTGGTTACGCCGGCGCTGTCTGCTCTTGCCATTTTCACCTTCCTTGGCAACTGGACGGCGTTCTTCTGGCCGCTGATCGTGACCACGAGCAAGGAACTTTACACGCTTCCCGTCGGCCTCTCGAGCTTTGCCGTCGAACAGTCGATCCAGTGGGAGCTGATCATGACGGGTGCTGCCATCGCCACGCTGCCGACGCTCATCGTTTTCCTGGTGCTGCAGCGCTACATCGTACGCGGCGTGATGCTGGCCGGACTGAAAGGATAATCGCCATGACGTTGAATGATCCGCGTCTCTCGGACAAAAGCCTCTTTCCCGATCCGGTCTACAAGGAAGCGGTGCTGCGCCCCCTGTTTGACGGCGCCAAGTCGCATCATGTCGATGGCTTCCGCCGCATCGACCGCGCCCATCTGGTGATGCTGGTGGAAACGGGTATCGTCGAGCGCAATCAGGCCGCCAAGATCGGGGCAGCGCTCGAAGCCATTGACCGCGACATCGATCCGGCCTCGCTCGTCTATACGGGAGAGGTGGAAGACTTCTTCTTCCTGATCGAGAAGGAACTGAAACACCGGATTGGAGCCGATATTGCAGGACGTCTCCACACGGCCCGTTCGCGCAATGATATCGATCATACGCTTTTCAAGCTTGGGTTGAAGACACGTATCGATGCACTGATGGGCAAGGCGCGCCATCTGCTTGATACCCTGATCGATGCCGCCGAGCGCGAGAAGGCAACGCTGATCGTTGCCTATACCCATGGCCAGCCGGCCCAGCCGACGACCTTCGGCCATTACCTGTCTGCCGTCATCGAAGTTTTGATACGCGACATGAACCGTTTCGAGGAAGCGCGGCAGATCGTCGATCTCAGCCCCATGGGTGCCGCAGCGATCACCACCTCCGGATTTGCGATCGATCGCGCCCGCGTGGCGGAGCTTCTCGGTTTTTCCGCCCCGTTGCGCAATTCCTACAGCTGCATCGCCGCGGTCGACTATATCACCTCAACCTACAGTGCCATCGAATTGCTGTTCCTGCACCTTGGCCGGCTGATCCAGGATTTCCAGTTCTGGACGAGCTTTGAAGTGGGGCAGGTCTATGTCCCGAATGCGCTGGTGCAAATCTCGTCCATCATGCCGCAGAAGCGCAATCCGGTGCCCATAGAGCACATGCGGCTGCTGGCAAGCCAGACATTCGGCCGGGCGCGGACCGTGCTTGACGTCATGCACAACACACCGTTCACCGACATGAATGACAGCGAGGGCGAAACCCAGTCGATGGGCTATGAGGCCTTTGTTTCCGCCGGGCGCGTTCTTGATCTCATGGCGTCCTTCGTGTCGGCGATCCGTATCGATTCCGAGCGTGTCGCCGGCAATATCCGCCGCTCCTGCATTACCATCACCGAACTTGCCGATTCACTGGTGCGTCGCGAAGGCCTATCGTTCCGGGAAGCGCATGAAATCGCCGCCACGGTCGCCAAGGCAGTCGTTGCCAAACAAGGAGATCTGCCCACCGACGGCTTCGAGCCGTTTCTGGCGGCGTTCGAACATGCGACCGGGCGCAAGCCGTCGGTTGATCGCGATCAGTTCGCGGAAATTGTATCGCCGGACTATTTTGTCCGTGTCCGCAGCCGGTTCGGCGGTCCTGCCGCCGAACCCATGGCCGAGGCATTATCGTCCTATCGCGACAGGGCTTCGGCGTTCGCGAAATTGGCTGCCGATCATGCAGCCAGCGAGAGCCGGGCGGCCCATGAACTTGACCGTAATTTCAAAGCATTGGTAGGAGCTGCCTGATGGCGACAATTGAACTTCAGGGCCTGGTCAAGCGCTATGGCAAGACCGATGTGGTCCACGGCATCGACCTAGAGATCGCCGATGGCGAATTCGTTGTCTTCGTCGGTCCGTCCGGCTGTGGCAAATCAACGACGCTGCGGATGATTGCGGGCCTCGAGGATATTTCCGGAGGCACGCTGCGTATCGGTGGTGATGTGGTCAATGAGCGGGAACCCAAGCAGCGCAACATTGCCATGGTGTTCCAGAACTATGCCATTTATCCGCACCTGACCGTCCGGCAGAATATCGGCTTTGGTCTTTATACCTCGAAAATGTCGAGGGAAGACAAGGACAAGCGCATCGATGAGACTGCCGAAATGCTTGGGCTGACCGCCTTGCTCGAACGGCGTCCCTCGGCATTGTCCGGCGGCCAGCGCCAGCGCGTCGCCATCGGCCGTGCAATGGTGCGCAATCCCTCTGCCTTCCTGTTCGACGAGCCTTTGTCCAATCTTGACGCGCAACTGCGGGCGCAAATGCGCATCGAGGTCAAACGTCTGCATCAGCGGCTGGGCACGACCATCGTCTATGTCACCCACGATCAGGTAGAAGCCATGACCATGGCCGACCGGATCGTGGTCATGCGCGACGGCCACATCCTGCAGACCGGAACGCCGATGGAAATCTACGAAAACCCGCTGGATGTGTTTACCGCAAAGTTCATCGGCAGCCCCTCAATGAACCTCATTCCAGGGCGTCGGACAGATACGGGCGTCACTGTGGAAGCCGGTGGCGCCATGCTGATCGGTATTCGCCCGCACGATCTGGTGATCGGGGAGGCCGCGCTGGGCAGTTTCAAACTGGAGGGCGTCGTGTCGGCGGTCGAGCCGCTTGGATCCGAAACGCTGGTGCATTTCGATGTCGCAGGACAATCGGTCATTGCAACAGCACCGGGCAAACTGATCCCGGCGACAGGAAGCATGGTCACTGCCTATGCCGTGCCTACGGCACTATACCTCTTCGATGCAAAAACCGAGAAGTCGCTGGGCCGTTTATGAAATCCAATTCACCCGAAATGAACGCCGTTCTGAGTATCGGCAGGATTTACTGTGACCTGATTTTTACCGGGCTTGAGACAATGCCGGTGCTCGGGCGTGAAGTCTTTGCCAGCAACATGGCCATCACCGGCGGCGGCGGCGCGTTCATCGTCGCGGCCTATCTGGCCCATACGGGCAGGACCGCGGCGCTCCTTGCCCGGCTTGGTACGGACTCCCTGTCCGTGGGACTGCTGCATCAACTCGGGACAAGCGGCGTTGATCTGCGCTTTCTTGAACAGGCACCGGATGCTGGTCCCCAGGTCTCCGTTGCGATCAATCACAGTGACGAGCGGGCGTTCCTGTCGCGGCGGGCCGGTTCAGCACGGCCGGCGGCGTTGCTGCCGGCTCTCGCCTGGGAGAAGGCGACACATCTCCATATCGCTGAATATGCCACTCTCGTTGAGATTCCTGATCTGGTCCGGAATGCGAAAGCGCATGGCCTGACGGTTTCTCTCGATCCCAGCTGGGATGAAACCCTGATTTTTGATCCTGCCTTTATTGGAAACTGCGCGGATGTGGACATCTTCCTGCCGAACGAGGAAGAGGCGACGGCGATCACCGGACTGTCCGACCCGGTTGAAAGCCTGCGCAAGCTCGCTGAAGACTTTCCGATCGTTGTCGTCAAATCCGGCGCGCGCGGTGCCCATCTGATGGTGGACGGCCGTTATTTCTACAGCGTTGCTCCGAGCGTCGCGGTCGTTGACACGACGGGTGCCGGTGATGCATTCGATGCCGGGTTCATCAATGCCTGGCTCAACGGGCTGAATCCGCAATCCTGCCTTGATGCCGGTGTTGCTCTGGGAAGTTTGGCTGTCCAGGCCGCCGGCGGCGCCACAGCACTCGGGCAGGCAATGGATGTGGCTGGCATCGCATCATAATTGCTGGCTGTCCAAGCCCGCATTTCGGGAAATGCCTTGGCACGTCAGGTCTCAAAAGAAATGGCCGTCTGGCTTTCGATTTTATCTAATCGGGTGTGTAAGCGGTAGCCCGAATGGGGAGGGCGCTACTCAAAAGGGCTACTTGTCCTAACCGCCGCAGCATATTCCGCTTCGAGGCCATCCAGCCCTATAATCGCCTTCAAATATCCAATGGGGACAGACAAGCCGCCAACCGGCGGATTGTCTCTGTGAGCAATAAAATTCGTCTTGCTCGTTCTGGCTTGAGGTCGATCGGCAATGGAACAGGTCATATCGCTCAATATTGTTTTAAGCTTTGCTCAATCGGGGCTTTCACGCCATGTTTGTTGACGCCAGAGAACTTCCAGCGGGTTCGGTCCTGGATGCTGCAATATGCATCATTGGCGGTGGTGTTGCAGGGATCACGCTTGCGCTCGAATTCCAGAAGCGGGGCATTGAAACAATCGTTCTCGAAGGCGGCGGATTGAACTTCAACGCCGCGTCGCAATCCCTTTACCAAGGCGAAAACCTTGGTATCCCTTACGACCTTCAAGCGACCAGAACCCGGCAATTCGGCGGTAGTTCCAATTGCTGGGGCGGGTGGATACGACCGTTCATCGGCATTGATTTTGAGCCACGGCACTGGGTGCCCAACAGCGGCTGGCCGTTTGATCTGACGGAGTTGGAGCGGTTCTATGCACGTGCTAGCAACCTGGTTCAGGTCAATGATCATGGTTTTGAACCGCAGTTCTGGCACAAACACCTCGTGGGTGACCGTTCCATACTGCTTGAGCTGAATGACGCCTCGCTTGAGACAATGGTAAGCAAGTTTAGCCCGCCGACACGTTTTGGCCGCGACTATCGGATGTTTCTACGCACCGCCCAAACGACGAAAGTGCTGCTGAACGCCAATGCGACAGAGATTGCAACGCTTGAAGATCCATCGGTCGTGACCGGCGTGCATGTGGCAACGTATGGGCAAAAGATGATGTTCGTGCGGGCCAATAGGGTAATTCTTGCCGCGGGCGGGATCGAAAACGCGCGTCTTCTCCTGCTTTCCAATCGGCGTGATCAGCGAGGGCTTGGCAATCAGCACGATGTGGTTGGCCGCTATTTCATGGAGCACCCGCGTATTCGCCGCGGCCAGATGATACCTGCGGTCAATGCCGCCGCGTTTCGCTTCTATGATGCCCGCTACACCTATCACAACCCCAAGTTAGCCGTGGATGGTACCAGCGCAAGCGCGCATCTCGGCTTGACCGAACAGGTTCAGCGGGATGAAGAACTGGTACAATGCCGTACATATTTCCGGGCGTGCCGGGCTGGCGAAGACAGCAAACTCACCGAGCGGTTCCACGAGATATACAACGCCATTTGTTGGCGGCACTATCGCGACTTCAAACTGAGAACGTTTGCCACTGTCGCGCTCGGCAGCCCCAATCTGATGGCATCCTTGCTCTATCGGAAGTTGCGGCTTGCCGCGAAGTCCGATTATTTTCAGATTGAGAGTGTTATCGAACCCGTTCCCAACAAAGAGAGCAGGGTTACCCTGTCAGAGCAACGGGACAGGTTGGGTCTCAATCGGGCAGCGCTTGATTGGCGTGTTGGTGATCTGGAAAAGCGCACCCACTCACGGATGCTGGGATTGATAAAGGACGAGTTTGAAGCATCCGGCGTCGGACATGTCGATCTCGAACGGACGGCCATGGAGCCGGAGCTTTCAATCATCGGATGCAATCATCATATGGGAACGACCCGGATGCATATCGACCCGCATATGGGCGTCGTGGACCAGAACTGCACGGTGCATGGCATCCACAACCTGCACGTTGCCGGCAGTTCGGTGTTTCCGACATGTGGCAATGATATGCCGACATTGACAATTGTCGCGCTGGCGTTGCGCCTTGCCGATCATATCAAGGCTCTGCATGGCGTTCATGAGAGTATCGGAGCTTTTGGGGCAGGCGAGGAACGCGCTCAAGCCGTGTAAAGAACTGACGGGTTCCGGCCAGGCAAGCGCATTCTGCGGTGCCGGGAACGCCTTGCAAATAACATGCAAGATCATTGTTGAACGTTTCAAAGCAGGTGTTCCCGGAAGGAAACACCTGCTTGTAACACTCAGCCTGCAGCGTATGACCGCTTCCTTGCCGTGGCGTTCCCCGCTTAGGCGATGTCGTACAGTTGGCCAGCGCCGGCGGTTTCCCGTGCACGCAGGGCAAACCTGTCGCGGGCATGCTGAACCGGGTCACGCAAGCCCATGAAGCGGGGTATGCCAAGGCGCAGAAGAGCCATCAGGTTCTCCCGCCCGCCTTCATAACCAACGATCGGTGCGAACGGCACCATGGGTGGGCAGAGGCCTGCAGGGTAGAGCCGCGTGTATTCAGCGAAATTTGTAAAGCTTTCATGATTGCTGTCGCGGAGCAGGAAGGTTTCGGCAGGTGCACCCTCGGCGAAGACCACCTCATGGGTATCAAGCACAATGTGGAAATATTCGATGATCTGACGGTCAGCGGGAAGGGATGGTGCAATGGAGAGGCCGTTGACCAGGTCTTTTGCACGGATGAGAACGCCATCGATATACAGCGCGTGATTAGGGGAGAGGTAGAGATCCGAGTGGGGTGTTCGTTGATCAAAAGCGTGGCGTGAAATACGGATTGGCATCACGCTGGCTGCCCAGGACGGGCTGTTCCTTTTGTAAACCTGGCGCCCTATCCATCTCACGGTGGCAGCTTTGCCGTTCATGGTTTCAATGTTATCGCCGATCCGAAGATCTTCAATGCAAACCTCACCTGTCGGGGTCTTGATGGAGGTACCCCGGAGAAAGCAGTTCTGATTGTTGCCGCCCGGGTTGTGGCTGGGCTCGCCGCTATGTCTCCACCATCTCCTCCCCATGGCCCGCGCGGGGAAGGAAGACATGGCCGTGGCCAGGCCGGTGATTGCCGCGACCTTGACGCTTGTGGAAACCACCACGCCGAGAAAGTGCCGTCGCGCGTGGCTGAGTGGCCGGTGCCGCTCTGTAGTTGGTGACATAGTCCCCTCCGTGGTTACAGTGCAACTTTCAATCCAAATATTCCGATGACCATCCTATCGGAAGGCATGGCGGGAAACGCTTTGGATTTTGGCGGCTGTCCGATGCTGAAATCGGCCTACTGGGTGCTGAAAAAAACCAACCAGGAGCGAAAGCCGCATCCTTTTGGAGGAGGGATGATACATCTAAGATGTGCTGGCGCTTATATCTTCCAAGGATAGGCTTTTTGCCGCCCCGGTTGATCGCCTCAGTGCTGAGCCCGGAGTTTTTGCCACTGCGTCGTTTCGTTGAACAACCAGCCGGTAAGAGGCGCCCCTGACTTCTTGGCTTCGTCCGGGTGTTTGCCTTCAAGCAGCACTTTCAACAAGGCTTGTGCATCCTGTCTTTTGACATTGCGAATGAAAGGCTTCAGGCGCTCGGCGGCGTGAACGATATCGGAAGCCAGGACGTCGAATATATAAGCCCAGCTCCTGTCCTTGAAGAACACTGCATTGGCTTTGTCGCGGATCAGCGCATGCTCCCCGGGAGCGATCGCCGACGCAGCCAATGCGGCATCCAGGGTGGCATCTACGGTGACCATGGCTTCCGTGAAGGCGGTATAGCCAAACTCGGCCGGCGCGTGCACTTGTGCCACTGCAGCGTCGTCTTCCAATCCGCCGAAAGCGTAGCGCGCAAAAACATCCCCAATACCGATCATGCCGAATGGATGACATTCGGCAGCGCGCAGCGCGCCCATGCTCGCTGCGCCAAGGACCGTAACGCCGCGCGAAAGCGCATACAGTATTTCCTTGTGCCAGACCGCAGCAACGTCCTCAAATCGGCCGTCGATCAACCCGATCACGTTGTAACCTTCGTCCACCGCTCGGGTGAGATCCCCGCACTTCGCAGGGCCTCGACATGTCAATGAAAGATGGGGCAGCAACCGGTCTTCGTTTGAGCGCAGCGGCACAAACTCGGTTCCCGAAAGACTTGGGCCTGCAAACAGGATCTTCATTGCAGCAACATGGCGTTCAGCGCCCTTCCACCAAAGCGATGTTTGCGTATCCCGGCCGGACTTTCCAGCTCATTGATCAGGACGCGGCAAACGGACATTCCGCACTCTTCGCCGCCGAGCGGAACAACAATCACACTGCCGATACCGCGTCTGCGCAAAGGGTCGAGATAAGTATCGAGACGAGCGCGCTGAGACGGCACCGGTTCATCAAACTGCCAATGAGCCCTTGGCTCTGCGTTTATATAAACACCAAGGTCCGGAGCGAGGCGCTGTGCATATTCCGAAGGATCGAAATCGTCCCGCGCGCCTGAAATATTGGTGATACGCGTCTGGGCCGCTTCGGTGATTGCCCGCATGGCAGCCACGCGCGGCGACAGGTGGCAACCATACCCCGCAGCAAGATCGAAATGCAGATAGGTGCCCTTCCGTGCGATGGGGTTGATGGTTGCCATGAATGCCGGAAGGTCAATATCTGAACGAATATCGAAAAGACGCAGCAGAAAACCCGCATGCGCAATCCTCTCCGCCAACCAACTGATGCCGGCATCTGAGAACACGGCGGGGTCAACGCATTGGGCATGGACTGCGCCGTCACGCTTGAAACGCCATAATTCGGTGGCATCGCGTTCAACCCGCTCGCACAGACCATGAATAACAGCTTCAAGCAGGCAGTTGCCCGAGGCAAGGCCATCGGTTGACTGGCAGTAATGGCGAGACTTTCGCGCGGAGGTAAAATCCAGAGATACGAGTTCTTTCGGAACGAAAACCTTGCTCTTTTTCAGGAGATCATAGCCCTCGAGCCATTCATCAACCGCGTCGGACGCAGGTTCATCGGCGCCCTTCATAATCAGCATCCGGCCGTCAAAGACTGCTTTGCCGGCATGCAGTAAATCCTGGCGGGTGGCGTTGATAGACGCGAGCGGTATGTTTTCGGCTATGGCAATCTCAGCAGCTTCCATCACAGCGGAAGCGCGCGCGTGAGCTGTGGTGATCCCCTTGCCCTGGCTAACCGCCAGGGTCTTGCTGTTCGGGCGAACCGCCATCCACACGGGTATTCCTATCCGGTCCAACCCTGTTGTCTCAGCTAGCCGGACAATACCCAAACGGGAAAAATATGGGCGCAATTTCTGCACCGTCAAATCTGCGTCCATCAATCTCGTCGAAGACTGCTGTTCCACATTGGCGGCGGAACAAAGATTTACCTCGTCCGCCGCCAGCCTATCCAGAATTGAAGTCGCGGCCAATTGCTCCATTGTTACTCCAGCGAACCGATATCATCGTGACCATATCGATAAATGCGATGATCCTCTGGAATAGCGCAGCCTATTGCAAGGGGCTAGCGGACGATAGTCTTTCTGCGGGTCCGTTCCGGTAACCTTCAGTAATCATTATGTTTTCTGAACGGCTACTTATAGTCTTTATGAAGTCATGCCCGGCCGATCCAGAGCATTCAATCATGCTCCGATCAAGACTCTCAACGGTTTTTTCTTCCAGATTTACCAGCCAAAGCGTGTCGGTCTCGGGCTCATCGATAATGTAAAACTTTGCCATGCGAGTAACCTTTCCATGAAGGAGAACCACATAGCAACCGTACGTTGATTCGTTTCTAGATCAATTCATTATTATTGATAAGGTTTCTTATCCAACGACATTTCTATTTTACTTAACTGTTGGGTCGGTAACTGACATTTTCACATCCGCGCCCGTTCGGCTATTTGTGGCAATCGCGATACTTATGCCTTTGATGAGCGTCAATCCGTTTTTCCGTGCTGTATTGATTGTTTCGATAACGGGCCCTGCGGCAATGCCGCTCAACTTCTCAACACGGTTTTCGCTCGTGTTAACAAGCCAAAGTTCATCAGTCCCGGCTTCCCCGATGATAAAATACTTTTCCATGCATGTTTTCCCCTGTTTGGATTGGACGTTTTGTCACTGGAATCCCGCTTCGCGTAAAGATTCTTCATACATCCTACGGTGGGCAGGCACTCTGAGGCTCATCGACTTTACCCATTCATCAATTCGGAACGACGGGTTATCTTGCAGAGCATAGTTTCTGTATTCTGCGGCTTGTTCGTGTTCACCCAATCTTGCACAGCACGCTGCCATCAAGCGGGCTGCCGCGCGCGGATTTTTCATCTTCTGAATAAACGCGATGGCCTCGGCATAGCGATCGAGATAGTGAAAGGTGCCTGCGCCGACCCAATAATAATAATCCGGCGCCAGCGGGTTTAAAGCGATCGCATGCTGGATTTTGCTGAGAGCCAACTCAAGCTCGCCGGAATGGGTCAAGGCATCGGCATAGTCGGCAAGAAGGTCGGCGTGTTGCGGGTTGAGCGCTTCGCTCTGATCAAAATATTCCAGGCTTTCGTCATACTTGCCAAGATACATATTGATGGTGCCAAGCTCACGCAAAGGCCGCTCGTCATCCGGGTCGTTTGGTGCAGCTTTCTTGGCGATCTGCTCACCCTCAAGCAGAATATCCTTTTCATTGCGCGCCAGAACAAGCCATTCGCGCTGCATCGTTCGCGCGACACCGCTCAGCGCCGGCACAAAGTCTGGCGCTGCGGTCAAGGCGTTCTTGAAAGCGTCCCGCGCCGTGCGGACTTTTGTAAGATCCAGGCTGTCGATCTCTCTCTTGCCGACAAGGTACCAGTAATAGGCATCGGGATTCTGAATCAGCCTGTTGTAGCGATCCAGCTCTTCTCTTTCGATGGTGGAAACGATGGATAGAACGATGCGCATGGACAGATGGCGATACTGCTGTTCGGGCAATGTATAATCAAATTTCTGCTTTTCCGCCCAGACGATCTCCCGCGTACGCGTGTTGATGAGTTTTACCGACAGGAAACAAAAGCCATCGCCGCGCATGAGCCTGCTGTCGAAAACAAAGTCCACGCCCAATTGTTCGTGAAGGTCAGAAAAGCCATTGATGCTGGATTCCGTGACAACCCGGATGGACGTGTAGGGCGCAACCACTGACAGCGTGCGCAACCGGCATAATCCTATCGTGATATCATCAACCAGAGAAGCGGCCAATTGCTCCATGGGGTCCGCAAGGCTTTGCGGCAGGTACAACACAATGATTTTTGGCAGTATGGGTTGCTTCGATAATTCGAGGGCATTTGATGGTTGAAGAAAATACGACCGGTGATGGTCCACATCATTGAGAGACAAGGACCCCAGCAGCGGTGCATGGCTGACAACTTGCGGCAGGTTGAGAGATCGTTTCGAATGCAGGTTCTGGTAAAGCTCGATTGTTTCGACCTCTGGATCGATATCCAGGTCATCGCGTAATTTTTTAGCACATTCCCGGAAGGTTCTCTCGATCATTGTGATCATCCCAAGTTGGGATGCAGTTTGCATGAGCGTGCGATAGCCGATCTCCTGGTAGGGATCGATTTCGATCAGCTTGCGTGCACATTGCCGCCTTTCATCAATGCTGAAATGCGGCAGATCAAGACTGGACCGCAGAGTAAGGATCACATCGTCACGAAGTTTAGCGCGTTTGATATCCAGCCATTCGTCGAAATCAGAGTTGTCTGGCTCATTCTGCGCCAGAAGATCGCCATGATAAAGTTCGGAGATCTTGAGGGCGGATTCTGGCCCCCCTTGTTCGGCGCAGTTGAAAAACTCGACAAGGTCTATTTCGAGAAGGCCTTGACTGACGGAGGCCAGATTGAGCCTGACATAGGCAGCATCGCTTTCAATCAGGGTGATGCCGAATTGTTCCTGAAATCTGCGAATGCGCGCGAGGCTTTGACGCAAGTTCATGCTGGCGTGCGCCTGGTCGGTTTCCGACCAGAGTATTTGTGCCAGCTTAGCGCGCGATACCGAGTGGCAGTTGCTCTCCAGGAGGATGTAGGTGACAATGCGCAGGAAGTTCGTAGGTGCGCGCGGGACCAAGTGCCCGCCGATACTAACCGTAGCCTCTCCTAAAACCGTCAACCGCATGATGGCCAATGCCCCCGTATGTCACCCTTATTTATGATTAGAGATGCGTATTATTGTTGTTTACTTCCTGTCCTCACAATCAAATCTACTATAGGTTGCAGTAGTTCTCTATAGTAATTATCAACCTAAGTCGTAATAAATTGGAATTAAGCAGGGCGGTCGCCATTTCACCCAATGATGTATGCTCAGCTTAAAATTACCCTGAAATGGTTGATTTTGATATAAAATGCGTTCGGCCTTGGATCGCTTCGAGCGCGGCGCAAACGGGTGATATAACGAATCAATTATAAATAAGTCAATTTTATTGATTCATTGTATTTTATTTTTATATTATTTGGTATTCACATAATTATGATTTCCCATAAATATATGAATACCAAATATGGTGATTATATACAAAAGATACTGCGAAATATATTTATATTGAGTGATGTTGGCAGTGTTGGGGAGTATTCCACGTCTGTGCGTATCGCCGTTGACGAGTGCGCGCCAAGCCCGCTCATCCAACTCGCATCGACATTGTGCATGGCCCGGCCGCGGCACAGGTCATGCCAATGTCGATGGTTGAGGCCGTTTGACGGCCCACCGCTGTGGGGGAAAGCAGGTTCATAAGGCAACATCCGACATTCGTTGCGTGGGGATGGGTTCGGTTGGATTGAACAATTCGAAGAGCGCCATGTCATTCTGAGACAGGCCGGTTCACGGCGCTCTCCTTCAGATATTGATCATTAGTTCCGTTATCTCCGTATTGCGGCTGAAGGCTCGCTCGGTATTCCGGCTGAAAGCCGATTGCAGAGATTCGTGATCAAGGTGATTACGGTATACTGCCGCGGCCTGTGTACGGTTGTGTACCTTGAGCTTCCGAATGAGATTGTGAACATGGACTTTGACCGTGTGGTCGGAAAGGCTGAGCCGGTCGGCGATGGTCTTGTTTTGCAGTCCTTCGGAGAGAAGCTCAAGAATTTGATGTTCGCGCAACGTCAATGTATCGATTGGCTTGGTGCCGGACATCGGTCCCCTTTTACCCTCCACGAGTGACGGTTGCTGATGGCGGGCGTGGCCGTCCTTCGCCAGCTTTTCCAGCGATTGCATGGCACCGTATGGGTAATACTCGCCACCATTGAGCAGCAGCCATATGGCAGCCAGCCAGATGTCAAGCTTCAAGGTAAACGGAAGCAGGCCCTGGATTCGTCGGTCGCAGAACAACCTGTTCAACCCCTGCGATGCAAATCCGTCGCCATTGATCATGAGCGTGATGGATGCATTCGGAAAACATGTCCTGCAGCGTTCAATGCAATCCGGGAGGTCGGTGATCAGCTCGGTCTGCAAAAGGACCAATCCAACGCCCGTGTCGGGGTCCTGGGAATCCGGCAGAAAACTCGACAGTGTTATCCGAATATCAGCGAATGTTCTTTCCAATGACTTCACAAGTCCTTGGAAGACGACACCCGTTTCAGCATAAATGAAGATGGCATTTTCAGATTTGCTTTCAAAGTTCTTTCCGGGTTCGTAGTTCACGCACTCACTTAAATTAAAAGGTACATTACCGTTCATGCTTGCCCCCATTTTTGGCAGGAATAGACCTGCAAGTTTTTTGTTTTTTCTGTTATTTTTACCCAAGTAATCAATAAGATTGATCTACGTGGAAATGCGCATGTGGCATTAATAAAGATTAACTTAGTTATTTGAGAGTGACGCGGGCGTGACTTGACTACGTAGATTGATTATTTGGATCTGTTTCAGATAGGCCAGATAGTTTGCTTATTCCGGCCAGTGTCATAGTTTCGGTAGTTCAAAGTTTTTACCTGGAGGGAAAATATAGTCTGATAGGCTTGTTATACCAAAGCTTTAGTAGGCCTTGTTCGCGGAGTATGCGAAGGAAACACGGTGCGGGACAGAAATGATGGCGTCCATTTTTGTGACCGTACTCAAAAGGTCCATGCCACCTCATACTTCAGGCGGACCTTCTCGTCATTTCTCCTAAATGGAATTGGTTTGAGTGTGGCGCTACCTTTTTGGGAAAAGCATTCACGTCAACAATGAAGGTGATGACACTTGGCATTGGTGAATGCACGACCAAGTGGGGGTAGACCTTGTTGTTCTGGTTCACCAGCTGTCTTGCAACGCTGTCAATGACGGTATTGCTTATAGGATTTCTCAAAAAGGCTTCCCATACATTGGCGCTCGTCGATTATCCGGATAGCCGAAAACAACACGAAAACGTTGTTCCGTTATGCGGCGGGATCGCGATCTTTTCCGCATTTTTTCTGGTCAGTCTTTTATCCCGAGGCGTAGCGCCTTTTCCGGTCAGTTTCTGGATCGGGATTCTGATAATCCTGGGCATCGGCGTGATGGACGATCGAACGGAACTTTCGGCTCGAACGCGGCTCGTTGTGCAATTCTTGGCAAGCGCCATTCTGATAATCCCGCTGGCAGCACCGAGTATCTATGTAGCAAACATGCTGCCACTGGCCCTTATTGGTTCAGCGCTGCCTGTCCTCACGATCGTTGCTATTCTGTTCGTTATTGGGCTGGTCAATTCATGGAACATGATTGATGGCGTGGATGGACTTGCAGGTGGTTGTGCTGCAGCTGCCCTTTTCTGGATAAGTCTGCTTTCGTTCTATAAGGGGCTCGGAGAACTGGGTGTTTCCGGCCTCGTTCTTCTCGCCGCGGTTTGCGGTTTTCTCCTGTTCAACATGCGAAGCCCCTGGTCTGCACGGGCCAAAATATTTCTTGGCGATGCCGGCAGTACAGCGCTGGGTGCAGCCATTGCCTATTTGATCATCACTTTGTCGCGGCAGAGCGAGATTGCCTTTCCTGTCTTGCTATGGATCGTCATTGTGCCGGTCACAGATACCATCAGTCTTATCGTGAGAAGGCTGCATGCGGGGCGCAATCCGCTAACGGCTGACCGCTGGCATCTGCATCACCTGCTGCTGGACAGATCGCACTCCCACGCGATGACCACAAATATCATAGTGGCATCGTCTGCGATTTGCGGTGGCGTCGGGGCCGTCGGTATTCTGGTGGGGGCCTGTCACTACCGGATCAATACTCCCCAATAGTGCCGTTTGAATCTTCCCCAGGTGCTGCGGCCGCCGGTCTTCCGGGG